>NZ_PJRN01000019.1 GCF_002930105.1 Billgrantia saliphila
GGGAGTGGATCGGCCGCATTCGCCTCCACCTCGCCATACCGGTTGTCGCCAATGGCGACATCTGGACCTTGGAGGACTACTGGAAGGCACGAACGCTGTCCGGCTGTCGCGACGTCATGCTGGGCCGCGGCGCGCTGGCCGACCCCTGGCTGGCCCCACGCATCCGCCATTGGCTCACCACTGGCGAGCGGCTGCCGACGACGCCCTGGCAGGCACGTGCCGATATCCTCACCGATTTTGCTGCGTTGCAGCGTAGCATATTACCGGACCGTCTTGTCACGTCGCTGATCAAGCAATGGCTCAACCACATGCGCCAGCGCGACACCGAAGCGGCTCTCCGCTTCCAGGAGGTGAAGCGGCTAACCGATCTCGACACCCTGCTTTCCGCCCTCGACCGAGACGCCACTGTCGGGACCGGCACGACCCTCACCCCCGCCTGAGCGCGTGCCAGCGGCATGAGGGCTATCTGGACCATCGTGCGGCACAGACGGGTCAAGGCAGAGAAGGGGAAAACCGGGCAAAAAAAGGGTGCCATCGATGACGAGGGCACCAAACGATCGCGCGATCGACGCTGCCGAGGCAGGTCGATGCCGCCAGTAGAATCGAGGAAATCCGGGCGTGCTTTCGGACCTCTATAGAACGCAAAACCCGCCCTCGAGGCGAGGACGGGTCGGAATCTGGCGCGCCCGGGAGGATTCGAACCTCCGACCACCTGATTCGTAGTCAGGTACTCTATCCAGCTGAGCTACGGGCGCTGACGGTATACCGCATGCTGCTGCCATTACGTGCAGCGAAACTCACGGTTTGCACTGCGATGATTCAATGGCATGGCGGAACGTCTTCGGTTCAGACGTTGATCTCCGCTGCCATGGCGCGCCCGGGAGGATTCGAACCTCCGACCACCTGATTCGTAGTCAGGTACTCTATCCAGCTGAGCTACGGGCGCATCGTTACGCTTCTGACAATGGCACATGTCGCATGGCGGAGAGGGAGGGATTCGAACCCTCGATGGGGCTATAAACCCCATACTCCCTTAGCAGGGGAGCGCCTTCAGCCACTCGGCCACCTCTCCCTCAACGACACGGCGCATATCCTATCGTTTCCGCCCGCCTTTGTCCAGCTTATTCAGCTATTTGTTTCTCGTAACTGAACGTATGGGCGATGCAGTAATCTTAAGAGGACGTACCGCCACCTCCCTCACCGTCGTTTTTCTCGCGCTGAATGCGCTGATAGATTTCCTCGCGATGTACGGCGACATCCTTGGGCGCGTTGACACCGATGCGGACCTGATTGCCCTTGACGCCAAGGACTGTGACGGTGATGTCATCACCAATCATCAAGGTTTCTCCGACACGACGGGTCAGGATGAGCATGACTGATCTCCTTCTCAGACGACTAGCAACGGGATGCGCGTCGATCCATTCGACGCCAGGCTGCTACGACTTTTAAGTGACACGGAGTTTACTGTGCATTACCACCGATTACACCATGCCAGGGAGGCACGTTGAATGAAACATTCATGCCACCTCCCATGAGGCGCAGCCTTCCCTAGCGTAGAAGAAACTTCCCGTTGCGGTCGCCTCTACCTTGTTAGTTTTCTGGTAACTTCCTATTCGCTTTCGATATCGCTCTTGTCCAATCCGAAAGCAGTATGCAGGGCACGAACGGCGAGTTCCATCTGCTTCTCGTCGATGACAACCGAGATCTTGATCTCCGAAGTGGAAACCATGCGGATATTGATGTTCTCGTCGGCCAGCACGCGGAACATCTTGGAGGCGACACCGGCATGTGAGCGCATGCCTACGCCGACCAGGGACACCTTGGCGATGTTGTCGTCGCCATTGATTTCACCGCCACCCAGATCGGGGATGACCTGCTCCTGCAGAATCTTCAGCGTCTTCTTGTAATCGCCCTTGGCCACGGTGAAGGTGAAGTCGGTATAGTCGCCGGCCGGCGCCACGTTCTGCACGATCATGTCGACTTCGATATTGGCATCGGCGATCGGCCCCAGAATGCGGGACGCCACACCCGGTACGTCGGGCGTATTGAGCAGGGTCAGCTTGGCCTCGTTGGAGGTGAAGGCGATACCTGAAATCAGCGGTTCTTCCATGGAGTCCTCATCTTGGTCGGATTCAGCAACGATCAGGGTACCGGGGCCATCCTGGAAACTGGACAGCACGCGCAGCGGGACATTGTATTTGCCGGCGAACTCGACGGAGCGGATCTGCAGCACCTTGGAGCCAAGACTGGCCAGCTCGAGCATCTCCTCGACGGTGATCGAGTCGAGGCGCTGGGCCTTTGAACAGACGCGCGGGTCGGTGGTGTAGACGCCATCCACGTCGGTATAGATCTGGCACTCGTCGGCACCCAGCGCGGCGGCCAGCGCCACCCCGGTGGTATCGGAACCGCCACGGCCAAGCGTCGTGATGTTGCCCTCCTCGTCGACGCCTTGGAAGCCGGCCACCACGACCACCTTGCCTTCGTCGAGGTCCTCGCGCATCTCGTCGGTCTCGATGCGCTGGATACGCGCCTTGGTGTGAGCGCTGTCGGTGAGAATGCCCACCTGCGAGCCGGTGTAGGAGGTCGCAGGCACGCCCAGCTTGTGCAGGGCCAGGGCCAGCAACGAGATGGTGACCTGCTCGCCGGTGGAAACCAGCATGTCCATTTCCCGCGGCGTAGGCTCGTCGTTGATCTCGTTGGCCATGCCGATCAAGCGGTTGGTCTCGCCGCTCATGGCGGAAACCACGACCACGACCTGGTGGCCGTCGTCACGAAACCCCTTGACCTTCTCGGCCACGGCCTTGATGCGCTCCACGGAGCCCACCGAGGTGCCGCCGAACTTCTGTACGTACAATGCCATCTGCGGTTTTCCCTCGCTTGTCGAGCGGGTCGCGCTCGGAAGAGTGAAAAGTCGTTCAACACAAAGGCCGGGGCATCGCTGCCACCGGCCCGGCGATCAGTTCAGCTTAGACTCCAGCCAGGCGGGTACGCTATCGATCGCCGCCGGCAGGCCGGCGACATCGCTGCCCCCGGCCTGGGCCATGTCGGCGCGACCGCCCCCCTTGCCGCCGACCTGCGACGCCACGTGGTTGACCAGCTCGCCGGCCTTGACGCGTCCCGTCAGGTCGTCGGTAACGCCGGCGATCAGGTTCACCTTGCCGGCAGCTTCGTCGGCCACTCCCAGCACCACGATACCGGAGCCGAGCTTGTTCTTGAGCTGGTCGAGCACGCTGCGCAGCTCCTTGCCGGAGACGCCCTCGAGCTGTGTGGCCAGCACCTTGACGCCGCGGATCTCGCGCGCCTGGCTCAGCATGTCGCTGCCGGCGGCGCTGGCCAGCTTGGCCTTGAGCCGTTCGAGCTCCTTCTCCAGGCTGCGATTGCGCTCGAGCAGCGACTCGACGCGTTCCTCGACCTGCTCCGGCTTGGCCTTGAGGCGCTCGCCGATGCGCACGAGACGCGCCTCCTGCTCGCGGAAGTGAGCCAGCGCCCCTTCGCCGGTAATGGCCTCGATGCGGCGTACGCCGGAGGCGATGCCCTGCTCGGCGACGATATGGAAGCAGCCGATGTCGCCGCTGCGCGCTACGTGAGTGCCACCGCACAGCTCGATGGAGAAGTCGTCGGCGCCGATGGTCAGCACCCGCACGTTGTCGGCGTACTTGGCCTCGAACAATGCGGCGGCCCCCTTGGCCTTGGCCTGGTCCAGGGTCATCTGCTCGATGCGCGTCGGTGCGTTGGCGAGTATCTGATCGTTGACCAGACGCTCGACTTCCGCCAGTTGCTCGGGGGTCATCGCCTCGAAGTGGCTAAAGTCGAAGCGCAGCCGCTCGGGCGTGACCAGCGAGCCCTTCTGCTGCACGTGATCGCCCAGCACCAGACGCAGCGCCTTGTGCATCAGGTGGGTGGCGGAGTGGTTGCGCACGGTAGCCGCGCGCAGGCCGGCGTCGACCTGGGGACGTACCTCGGCACCCACGGCAAGACTGCCCTCGAGCAGTACGCCGTGGTGCAGGTGATGACCGCCCTGCTTCTGGGTGTCGGTCACCAGGAAGCGGCCACTTTCAATGTGCAGGTAGCCGGTGTCGCCCACCTGGCCGCCCGATTCGCCGTAGAACGGCGTGCGGTCGAGCACCACAATGCCACGCTGCTCGGGCTCGAGCGCCGCCAGGGCATTGCCTTCGCGGTCGACGATGGCTGTGACCGTGGCGCGATCTTCGAGCGTATCGTAGCCAGTGAAGGCGGTTTCGCCATCGAGTTCCAGCGCGGCGCCGTAGTCGGCACCGAACTGGCTCGCGGCCCGAGCGCGCTCGCGCTGTGCCTCCAGCTCGCGCTCGAAGCCCTCGGCGTCGAGCGTTACGCCGCGCTCGCGGCAGACGTCGGCGGTCAGATCGAAGGGGAAACCGTAGGTGTCGTAGAGCTTGAACACCGTCGCGCCCGGCAGCACCTCGCCGTCGAGCCCCCCCAGCGCCTCCTCCAGCAGGCTCATGCCGTGCTCGAGCGTGCGCGCGAACTGCTCCTCCTCCTTGAGCAGGATGCGCTCGATCTGACTGCGTGCTTCGCGCAGCTCCGGATAGGCGTCGCCCATCTCGTCATCGAGCGCCCCGACCAGTTGGTGAAAGAACGGCTCGCTGGCGCCCAGCTTGTGACCGTGGCGAATGGCGCGACGGATGATCCGGCGCAGCACGTAGCCACGCCCCTCGTTGGAGGGCAGCACTCCGTCGGCGATGAGGAAGGCACAGGAGCGAATATGGTCGGCGATCACGCGCAGCGAGGGCGTCGTGGTATCCTGGCGCCCCGTGGCCCGGGCTGCCGCCTCGAGCAGATTCTGGAACAGATCGATCTCGTAGTTCGAATGCACGCCCTGCATCACCGCGGAGACCCGCTCGAGGCCCATGCCGGTATCGATCGAGGGCTTGGGCAGCGGATTGAGGTTGCCGGCCGCATCGCGATCAAACTGCATGAAGACCAGGTTCCAGATCTCGATGTAGCGGTCGCCGTCCTCTTCGGGGCTACCGGGTGGCCCGCCCCACACCTCGGGACCGTGATCGTAGAAGATCTCGGAGCTCGGCCCGCAGGGGCCGGTGTCGCCCATCTGCCAGAAGTTGTCCTCGTCGAGCTTGGAGAAGCGTGCCGGATCGACGCCGATCTCCTCCTTCCAGATCTTCTCCGCCTCGTCGTCGCTGACGTGCACCGTGACCCACAGCTTCTCGGCCGGCAGACCCAAGCGTTCGGTCAGGAAGGTCCAGGCGAAACGAATGGCGTCGCGCTTGAAATAGTCGCCGAAGCTGAAATTGCCCAGCATTTCGAAGAAGGTGTGGTGACGCGCCGTGTAGCCGACATTGTCCAGGTCATTGTGCTTGCCGCCGGCGCGCACGCAGCGCTGGGACGAGGTGGCACGCACGTAGGGGCGCGGGTCGCGGCCCAGGAAGACGTCCTTGAATGGCACCATGCCGGCATTGGTGAACAGCAGCGTCGGGTCGTTGCCCGGCACCAGGGGGCTCGATGGCACGACGGTATGGCCGTGCTCCTCGAAGTAACTCAGAAAGGCCTGTCTGATGTCTGCGCTTTTCATGGGGTATCCGTGGCGATGAGCGTGGTGACCCGACGTGCAGGCGCGCTTCGGACCGCCATTTCTGGTCGAGAAACGTGAGCCGCAACGTGTCAGGAGCGCCACCCGGGGCGTTCGCAAAGGGGAGCATTATAACGTAGTTGTCAAGCGACTAAAGGGTAGTCGCTCATACCTGTGCCTTAGTCGACGTGACCGAGCCGCTCCAGAGCATAGCGGATCTGTTCGAAATCGAAGCCGCGTCCAGCCAGGAAGCGCTCGCGCCGGGCACGCTCGCGGGGGGAGTCGCCGGGGTGGGTGAAGCGCCTGGACAACGCCTCGGCGGCCAGTTCGAACCAGTCGACCTCGCCTGCCTGTTCGGCAGCGGCCAGCGCCGCCGCGGCCTGAGTACGCTCGATGCCACGCCGCTCGAGCTCGACGCGGACCTTCAGCGGTCCCTGGCCGCGCGCCACCCGCGAACGCAGGAAACTTTCAGCGAAGCGGGCGTCGGATTGCAGACCCTGCTCGATCAGCTCGTCAAGGCAAGTATCGATCGCTTCGGAAGAATGGGAGCGAGCCGACAGGCGCGCCACCAGCTCGGCGCGAGAATACTCGCGCCGAGCCAGCAGGCGAACGGCATCGTCCCGTGGGGACGCGGTGCGTGGGGCGCCGGGCTCGAACGACATGGTTCAGGACAGCTCGTTTGGACCCGCACGCTTAGAGCAGATCGTCCCCATGCTCGGCGTCGGCGGCCACCGGCTCTTCGGTTTCCTCCTCACGGGGCGCGGCGGTGGCCAGCAGTTGGGCGCGAATCTGGCTCTCGATCTCCTCCATCACTGCCGGGTTGTCCTCGAGGAACTGCGCCGCGTTGGCCTTGCCCTGGCCGATCTTGTTGCCCTGGTAGCTGTACCAGGCACCGGCCTTGTCGACCAGGTTGCACTGCACGCCCAGGTCGATGACCTCACCGGCATGGTAGATGCCCTTGCCGTAGAGGATCTGGAACTCGGCCTGGCGGAACGGCGGCGCCACCTTGTTCTTGACCACCTTGACGCGTGTCTCGTTACCGGTCACCTCGTCGCCCTGCTTGACCGAGCCGGTACGCCGGATGTCCAGGCGCACGCTGGCGTAGAACTTGAGCGCGTTGCCGCCGGTTGTGGTCTCGGGGCTGCCGAACATCACGCCGATCTTCATGCGGATCTGGTTGATGAACACCACCAGACAGTTGGCGTTCTTGATGTGACCTGTGATCTTGCGCAGCGCCTGGGACATCAGGCGCGCCTGCAGGCCGACATGGGAGTCGCCCATCTCGCCCTCGATCTCGGCGCGCGGGGTGAGCGCGGCCACCGAGTCGATGATGATCACGTCGACGCCGCCGGAGCGCACCAGCATGTCGCAGATCTCCAGGGCCTGCTCTCCGGTATCCGGCTGCGAGACCAGCAGGTCGTCAAGATTGACGCCGAGCTTCTCAGCATAGCTGGGGTCGAGGGCATGCTCGGCATCGATGAAGGCGCAGATCTTGCCCTGGCGCTGGGCCTGGGCGATCACCGACAGGGTCAGGGTGGTCTTGCCCGACGACTCGGGCCCGAAGATCTCCACCACCCGGCCGAAGGGCAGGCCACCGATGCCCAGCGCGATATCGAGCCCCAGCGACCCGGTGGACACCGAGGGCATCACGACCCGCGGTGCATCGCCCAGGCGCATCACGGTACCCTTGCCGAACTGGCGCTCGATCTGGGAAAGGGCGGCATTCAATGCCTTGGAGCGGTTTTCATCCTGTGCCATGAGGCTCTCCTCGCAGAACTCGCAAACGATCGCAGGTGCAATCGCGGTAATTGAAGCGGCGGGCTACCGACGGGGAGCTCGCCTGGACACTGTATGGTTGGACAGTAGTATGGCGAAAAAAATGCCGCGCGGCTAGCCACCCGAGGAATGCGATGGCTATTCGGCTTCCAGATAGCGGATCAACCCCACGATGGCTTCGCGCACCGCGCGTTCGCGCACCGCACGGCGGTCGCCGGGAAAGTGATAACGCTCGGCCTGTTGGCGCGCCGCATCTCCCCAGGCCAGCCACACCGTTCCTACCGGTTTCTCCGGCGTGCCGCCGTCGGGGCCGGCCACGCCACTGATCGCCACGCCCAGCTTCGCCCCGCTGTCGCGGCAGGCGCCGGCCACCATGGCCTCGACCACCTCGCGACTAACCGCCCCGTGCTCGGCGATCGTCGCTTCCGGCACCTCAAGCAGTCGCACCTTGGCCGCATTGGAGTAGGTCACGTAGCCGGTCTCGAAATAGTCCGAGCTGCCGGCGACCGAAGTGATCGCACTGGCCACTCCTCCGCCGGTACAAGACTCGGCGGTCGTGACGCTGACGCCGCGCTCGCGGCAGCGCCGCCCGAGACGCTCGGCCAGGGTAGCGAGATCGAGATTGGCCAGACTGGACGCGCTGTGGGGCATCGTATCGCTCCTCGGTGGTGGCGAGCCGACAGGGCGCCGGCCGCGTGGTCAGGAAAGTATTGCCACCATAGCGCATGCGCGCCATCCCTAGCAGCCCTGTCGGCTGCATACGCCCCGCGGCCGGCCGATCCCTGGGTGCGAGACTCATTGCCGCGACGCTACGGAGGCGGCCTCGCGCGGCGCCAGCGGGACTTCGTCGAGGAACTCGATCGAGCGCACCGGCATGGCGAACTTGATGTCGCGCGCCTCGAACGCTTCCAACAGACCGAAGTTGATCGCCTGCTGAACATCCATATAGAGGTTGAAGTCCGAACTCAGCACGTAATAGACGACCTCGTACTTCAAGGCATAGTCGTCGAAGAAACGCAGGTGCGCCCGGTCGAAGCGGGTCTTCTCGATCGGTTCGATGACTTCCCGAATCAGTTCCGGCACGTCGCGCACCTTGTCCAGCGGCGTGCGGAAAGAGAGCGCCACGTTGAACGCCACGCGTCTCTCGTCCATGCGGTTGTAGTTATGGATAGTCTGCTGCAGCAGGCGGGTATTGGAGATGATGATCTGCTCGCCGCTCAGGCTGCGCACGCGGGTCGTCTTGAGACCGATGTACTCGATAGTGCCGGCAATATCGCCGAAGACGATGAAATGACCGGTCTTGAACGGTTTGTCGACGCCGATGGAAGCGGAGGCGAACAAGTCGCCAAGCAGCGTCTGGACCGCCAGGGCAATGGCGATACCGCCGATCCCCAGGCTTGCCACAAAGGCGGTGATGTTCACACCCAAGTTGGCCAGCACGGAGAGTAGCACCACGGCCCACAGGGCGACCCGGAACATCAGGGCGACCATGGTCACCGTCAGTTGGTTGTCGCGCCCCGCCTCACTGTGGATGGTGTCCTCTTTCCACAAGGCCAGCGCGGCATCGACCCACAGGCCGAACTGGAACGCCAGCACCAGGAACCAGAAGTGACTGATGCGCGCCTCCCAGACGGGATCCAGCTCTACCACGGCCAGCGCGATCTGGAGCGCCAGTACGGCCACGAGCAGGCGGCTGGTGTGCTCGAAGACATGGGCGGCGTAGCGCCGCCAGCGCCGCCTGCCGTGGGAAGACCAGTCGATGATACGCGCCACGAGCATGCGCAGCGCCAGGCGCAGCACGATGTAGCTGACGGTGGTGATGCCCACTATCGCCAGGAACATGATCGGGGCCGGCTGGTTCAGCCAGTCGTACCAAAGTTCCCTTTCCATAATGCCTCCCGAGTGACTCGACAGCGCCAGTCAGTATGGACAATTCAATAAAAACTGCATGGAGAGTTCCGCCGCGCAGGCATGAAGCCCGGTGGCAGACCGTGATAATCTTGTCCCTCCGATGCCTCACGCAACCGACGAGCCAGCCACGAACGCATGAACGACGCGGTCAAGACGGCCATGCCGGCCCATACGCCGATGATGGCCCAGTATCTCAAGATCAAGCGCGAGCACCCCGGCGTGCTGCTGTTCTATCGGATGGGCGATTTCTACGAGCTGTTCTTCGACGACGCCAAGCGCGCCGCCGCCCTGCTCGACATCACCCTGACCCAGCGCGGCCAGTCCGCGGGCAAGCCGATTCCCATGGCCGGCGTGCCCTATCACAGTGCCGAAGGTTACTTGGCCCGCCTGGTGAAGGCAGGCGAGTCGGTGGCAATCTGCGAACAGTTCGGCGACCCGGCAGCGAGCAAGGGTCCGGTGGAGCGTCGCGTGGTACGCATCGTCACGCCGGGCACGCTCTATGACGAGGCGCTGCTCGACGCCCGCCGCGACAATCTGCTGGTGGCCGTGCACCCCGCCGGCGAGTGCTGGGGCATCGCCTGGCTGGAGCTTTCCAGCGGCCGCTTCAGCGTGCTCGAGGTGGAAGGCGAAGGCGACATGCTCGCCGAGCTCCAGCGCCTTGACCCGGCCGAGCTGCTGGTGCCCGACAGCCTCTCGTTGCCACCCAGCCTGGAGGGGCGCCAGGGGCTGCGCCGACAGAGCGACTGGCTGTTCGATCTCGATAGCGCCACGCGCCTCTTGTGCGACCAGTTCCAGGTGCAGGACCTGCGCGGTTTCGGCTGTGCCCATCTCGAGGCCGCCCTCACCGCGGCCGGCGTCCTGGTGGAGTATGCGCGCGACACCCAGCGTTCGCGCCTGCCCCATGTCACCGCGCTGGGCGTGGAGAGCCGCGACGACGCCGTAGTCATCGACGCCGCCAGCCGTCGCAACCTGGAGATCGACATCAACCTGGGCGGCGGTGGCGACAACACGTTGGCCAGCGTGCTCGATACCACCGCCACCGCCATGGGGTCGCGACTGCTCAAGCGCTGGCTTAACCGCCCGCTGCGTGACCGCAGCCAGGTGCAGGGGCGCCAGGCGGCAGTCGCCCTGCTACTCGAGCGGGAAGGCTTCGTGGCGCTGCGCGAGCTGCTCAAGGCGATCGGCGACGTCGAGCGCATCCTCGCGCGGGTGGCGCTCTACAGCGCTCGCCCTCGCGATC
Source organism: Billgrantia saliphila (assembly GCF_002930105.1). Lineage (GTDB taxonomy): Bacteria > Pseudomonadota > Gammaproteobacteria > Pseudomonadales > Halomonadaceae > Halomonas > Halomonas saliphila. The sequence goes on from NZ_PJRN01000019.1 coordinate 10,491, forward strand.
TCGCGCGCCTGCGCGACGCCCTGTTGGCGCTGCCGGAACTGCAACGTGAGCTCGCCGACTACGGTGAAGGAACCGCGCTGGACGAGTTGGCTCATCATATCCGCCTCTACCCGGCGCTTGCCGACATGCTCGCGCGGGGCCTGATAGACAATCCGCCGGTGGTGATCCGCGACGGCGGCGTGATTCGCGAAGGCTTCGACGCCGAGCTGGACGACTACCGCGGGCTCGCCGAGCATGCCGGCGACTATCTTGTGCAGCTGGAGACACGGGAGCGCGAGCGCACCGGGCTGGCCGGACTCAAGGTGGGCTACAACCGCGTTCACGGCTATTACATCGAAATACCCCGGGCCCAGGCCCGCGAGGCGCCGGCCGATTACATCCGTCGCCAGACCCTGAAGAATGCCGAGCGCTTCATCATTCCCGAGCTCAAGGAGTTCGAGGACAAGGCGCTGTCGGCCAAGTCGCGCGCCCTGGCCCGCGAGAAGCTGCTCTACGATGGCCTGCTCGATTCGCTCAATGTCGAACTCGGCCCGCTGCAGAGCACCGGCCGGGCGTTGGCCGCGCTGGACGTGCTGACGACCTTCGCCGAGCGCGCCCAGGCACTCGGCTTCACGCGGCCGCAGCTGCTCGAGGCACCTGGAATCGAGATTCGCGGCGGACGTCACCCGGTGGTGGAGCACGTCAGCGACGGCCCCTTCGTTCCCAATGACCTGGTGCTCGACGACAAGCGTCGCATGCTGGTCATCACCGGCCCCAACATGGGCGGTAAATCCACCTACATGCGACAGGCGGCGCTGATCACCCTGCTCGCCCATACCGGCAGCTTCGTGCCGGCCGACGAGGCCTGCATCGGTCCGGTGGATCGCATCTTCACCCGCATCGGCTCGTCGGACGACCTGGCCGGCGGACGCTCCACCTTCATGGTGGAGATGACCGAAACCGCCAACATTCTGCACAACGCCACCGACCATAGCCTGGTGCTGATGGACGAGATCGGTCGTGGCACCAGCACCTTCGACGGCCTGTCACTGGCCTGGGCCAGTGCCGAACACCTGACCCGCACGCGGGCGTTCACGCTATTCGCGACGCATTACTTCGAGATGACGGCCTTGGCCGATCAGGCCGAGGGAGTGGCCAACGTGCACCTCACCGCCGCCGAGCACCGCGACGGCATCGTCTTCATGCACCGCGTGGAAGAGGGTCCCGCCAGCCAGAGCTATGGCCTGCAGGTGGCACAGCTGGCCGGCGTTCCGCAATCGGTCATCACCCGGGCACGCGACAAGCTGTCCCAACTGGAACAGCAGGAGATCGATCAGAGCAGCCGCGGCGGGCCCCGGCACGACAGCAGCCCTGCCCCCTTGCAGAACGATCTGTTCGCCACCGCGCCCCATCCGCTGCTCGACGCCTTGGGCGGATTGAATCCGGACGAGCTGACACCGCGCCAGGCGTTGGAACTGATCTATGCCTGGCGCGAGCAACTGTAGGCGCCACGCGGCTTGCTCCGGCGCGGAGGCATGACTAGAATGATGCGTTTAGCGCAGTCCTATTCATAAGAAAGCCGCTCTTTATAACACTTAGGCCTAAGGCTGATACCATCAACACCGCCCCGGGAATCGCACCCCACGCCCGGCCGCGAGGAGGGAGACAGGCAATGACCTTTGTCGTCACCGAAAACTGCATCAAATGCAAGTACACCGACTGCGTCGAGGTCTGCCCGGTGGATTGCTTCTACGAAGGCCCTAACTTCCTGGTGATTCATCCGGACGAGTGCATCGACTGCGCCCTTTGCGAGCCGGAGTGCCCCGCCGAGGCGATCTTCTCGGAGGACGAGCTGCCCGAGGGCCAGGAGGAGTTCATCGCCATCAACGCCGAGCTGTCCGAGGTGTGGCCCAACATCACCGAGAAGCAGGATCCGCCCGCAGATGCGGAGGAGTGGGACGGTAAAACCGGCAAGCTACAGTACCTGGAGCGCTGAGCCTCCTACTCGGCTAGCGCCTTGCCGGATAGCGGGCGCTAACCTCGATGCTGTATCGGGCTTCAGGTGGATGGCCCTGCCGCGCTTGGGTGGTGACCGAGCGCGTCGATGTCGGCGCATCCATGAGCCGCCAAGAAAGGAAATTTGGGTATATATAGCCAGCGGCAGGAAGGCGAGGCACAAAAAAGGCGGCCTCTTAGGCCGCCCGGCTCCCAGCATATCCTTGGACGGGTCCCTCCGTCCTGACTCCAGTGGCAAACGTCCCTGCCCGGAGGCAACATCCTGTCGCACCGGGCGTGCCACATAATCAGCATCCCGTTGCATCCTGCTGGAGAGCTCTCCCGCTCTGCCTTGTCCCATGGGTATTCTGGCAGCTATGGAACTGGACGCAAAACCCGCCAAACCGCTTTCCCGGCCTCGACCACGAGGCGTGATGAAAAAAATTTCTCTTTTTCTTCAAAGGATTAAAAAAAGACCGACACCCAAGATGTCGGTCTTTTGCGGCCTTACTAAGCTTAGTTCGTCGCCATCGTGTAGGCGATTTCCTACAAAACGGTCAGCGATTTCGACGGCCAATGGTCCTATTCACGGCCGTACGGCTCCGGACCCTCATTGCCCCTTGATCGCGCTGCGCCCCGGATAATCGACACGCTCGCCAAGCTGCTGCTCGATGACCAGCAACCGGTTGTACTTGGCCACCCGGTCGGAGCGGCACAGCGAACCGGTCTTGATCTGTCCGGCCGAGGTGCCCACGGCCAAGTCGGCGATTGTGGTGTCCTCGGTCTCGCCGCTACGGTGCGAGATCACGGCGGTGAAACCGGCGTCCTGCGCCATCTTGATCGCATCCAGAGTCTCCGACAGCGAGCCGATCTGGTTGAACTTGATCAGGATGGAATTGCCGATCTGCTCGTCGATGCCGCGCTTGAGAATACGCGTATTGGTCACGAACAGGTCGTCGCCGACCAGCTGCACCTTGTCACCGAGCTTGTCGGTCAGCGCTTTCCAGCCGTCCCAGTCGGACTCGTCCATGCCGTCTTCGATGGAGACGATGGGGTACTGGTCGCACAGCTCGGCCAGATAGTCGACGAAACCCGCGGCATCGAAGGCTTTGCCTTCGCCGGAAAGTCGGTACTGGCCGTCCCGGTAAAACTCCGAGGAAGCGCAATCGAGCGCCAGGGTGACATCGCGGCCAAGCGTATAGCCGGCATCGGCCACGGCCTGCTTGATGACCGCCAGCGCTTCGGCGTTGGATTCGAGGTTCGGCGCGAAACCGCCCTCGTCACCCACGGCGGTGGCCAGGCCGCGCCCGGCGAGCACTTTCTTCAGCGCATGGAAGATCTCGGCGCCCATGCGCAGGCCTTCGCGGAAATTCGGCGCGCCCACCGGCTGGACCATGAACTCCTGAATGTCGACGTTGTTGTCGGCATGTTCGCCGCCGTTGAGGATGTTCATCATCGGTACCGGCATGCTGTATCGGCCCGGTTGACCGTAGAGCTCGGCGATATGAGCGTAGAGCGGCACGCCCTTGGCATTGGCGGCGGCCTTCGCGGCAGCCAGCGATACGGCGAGGATAGCGTTGGCGCCCAGGCTGGCCTTGTTCTCGGTACCGTCGAGTTCGATCATGGCATTGTCGAGACCACGCTGGTCGCGGGCATCCATGCCGACGAGCCGCTCACGGATGGCGCCGTTGACTGCCTCCACCGCCTTCAGCACACCCTTGCCCAGGTAGCGCGACTTGTCGCCGTCGCGCAGCTCCAGCGCTTCCCGGGAACCGGTCGAGGCACCGCTCGGGGCGCAAGCCACGCCCACGGCACCGCTTTCCAGGCGCACCTCGGCCTGCACGGTGGGGTTGCCGCGGGAGTCGAGCACCTCGAGGGCGTGGAGTTCGACAATCTTGGTCATCTCTGTCGTCCTTTTATGGGTCAGCGTTGATTGAGTCGTTGGGTATCGCTTTGTCACGTCCTATGGATCGGCTTACTCGATGGACAGGGTCGGGAAGCCCTTGACCAGTTCGTCGAGCGCCTTGAGCTGCGCGAGGAAGGGCTCGAGCCGGTCCAGCGGCAGTGCGCAGGGGCCGTCGCACAGGGCACTGTCGGGGTCCGGATGGGCCTCGAGGAACAGCCCCGCCAATCCTACGGCGACACCGGCACGCGCCAGCTCGGCGACCTGCTGCCGGCGCCCGCCGGCGCTGTCGGCACGGCCACCCGGCCGTTGCAGAGAGTGCGTGACATCGAAGAAGACCGGATACCCCGTTTGCTTCATGTCACCGAAGCCGAGCATGTCGACCACCAGGTTATTGTATCCGAAGCTCGAACCGCGCTCGCAGAGCAATACGCGATCGTTGCCGGCTTCCTCGCACTTGCGGATGATGTGGCGCATCTCGTGGGGCGCCAGGAATTGCGGTTTCTTGATGTTGATCACGGCACCGGTCCGGGCCATGGCCACCACCAGGTCGGTCTGGCGCGCCAGAAAGGCCGGCAGCTGGATGATGTCGGCGACCTCGGCGACGGGCTCGGCCTGCCAGGGCTCGTGCACGTCGGTAATGACCGGCACGCCGAAACGGGACTTCACCTCGGCGAGTATCTCCAGCCCGCGCTCCAGGCCGGGGCCGCGAAACGAGTGGATGGAGCTGCGGTTGGCCTTGTCGAAACTCGCCTTGAACACGTAAGGGATACCGAGTCGGCGCGTGACGTCGACATAGGTTTCGGCGACTTCGAGAGCCAGCTCGCGGGATTCCAGCACGTTCATGCCGCCAAGCAGCATCAGCGGCAAAGAATTGCCGGCTGTCAGGCCGGCAAAGGAAATATCGCGTTCAGGTATGGACATCGTCGTCACTCCTGGTGCGAGGTCTGGGCGCGGGTGCGCGCCGCCTTGTGCTCCAGCGCCGCGTTGACGAAACCGGTGAATAGCGGATGACCGTCGCGCGGCGTGGAGGTGAATTCGGGATGGAACTGGCAGGCCACGAACCAGGGGTGGTCGGGCAGCTCAACCATCTCCACCAGCGAATTGTCGACGCTCTTGCCCGAGACCACCAGGCCGGCCTGCTCGAGCGCCTCGACGAACTGGTTGTTGACCTCGAAGCGATGACGGTGACGCTCGACGATCTCCTCGCTGCCGTAGGCCTCGCGCGCCTTGGTGCCCGCTTCGAGACGACAGACCTGGCCGCCCAGGCGCATGGTGCCGCCGAGATCGGACGCCTCGTCGCGCAATTCAATCTTGCCTTCGGCATTGATCCACTCGGTGATCAGGCCGACCACGGGGTGCTGGGTGTTGTGGGTGAATTCGGTGGAGTTAGCATCCTCCCAACCGGCCACGTGGCGAGCGTACTCGATCACCGCAACCTGCATGCCGAGGCAGATGCCGAGATAGGGAATGCCGTTCTCACGCGCGTAACGGGCGGTCTCGATCTTGCCTTCCACGCCGCGCTCGCCGAAACCGCCCGGCACCAGGATCGCATCCTTGCCGGCCAGCCGTTCGGTGCCTTGGCGCTCGATGATCTCGGAGTCGATGTAGTCGACGTTGACCTTGACCCGAGTCTGGATGCCGGCGTGAATCAGCGCCTCGTTGAGCGACTTGTAGGCGTCGAGCAGCTCCATGTACTTGCCGACCATGGCGATGTTGATCGACTTCAGCGGGTTGAGCTTGGCGTCAAGCACATGGATCCACTCGGTCAGATCGGCCGGCTCGGCCTCGAGGCGCAGCTTGTCGCAGACGATCTCGTCGAGCCCGTGCTCATGGAGCATCAGCGGGATGCGATAGATGGTGTCGGCATCCTGCAGCGGGATGACGGCGCGCTCCTCGACGTTGGTGAACAGCGCGATCTTGCGCCGCTCGGTCTCCTCCAGCTCCACCTCGCTGCGACAGATCAGGATGTCGGGCTGGATACCGATCGAGCGCAGCTCCTTGACGCTGTGCTGGGTCGGCTTGGTCTTGGTCTCGCCAGCGGTCTTGATGTAGGGCACCAGGGTGAGGTGCATGAAGAGCGCCCGGCTCGCGCCCTGCTCGCTCCTGATCTGGCGGATCGACTCGAGGAACGGCAGCGACTCGATGTCGCCCACAGTACCGCCGATTTCCACCAGCGCCACGTCGAAGCCCTCACCGCCGGCATAGACGCGCCGCTTGATCTCGTCGGTGATGTGCGGGATCACCTGCACGGTGCCGCCCAGGTAGTCGCCGCGACGTTCACGACGCAGCACGTGCTCGTAGACACGGCCGGTGGTGAAGTTGTTGCCTTGGGTCATCTTGGTGCGGATGAAGCGCTCGTAGTGGCCCAAGTCGAGGTCGGTCTCGGCGCCATCTTCGGTGACGAACACCTCGCCGTGCTGGAAGGGGCTCATGGTGCCCGGATCCACGTTGATGTAGGGATCGAGCTTGAGCATGGTGACCTTGAGGCCGCGCGCCTCGAGAATCGCCGCCAGCGAGGCCGACGCGATGCCCTTGCCAAGTGAGGACACAACGCCGCCGGTCACGAAGATATATCGTGTCATGGAGAACCTGTCGAAACGTGATCGTGAGGAGCGGCAGGAAAGCCGCGCCAGGATGGGTCGACAGCGTAGCAGATTACGACCAATGGCTCAATTTCGCTGCCCGCCCCCGAGACTCACGACCACCAGCGCGCCAGATCCCCACCCAGCGGATCGTACGCCGGGCGCGATACTTCGGCGATTCGTGCCACCGCGGCATCGTGGGCATCAGGGTCGGCGCGGATCAGATCGAGTTCGTGTTGGTCCTCGGGATAGGCGGCCAGCAGCAGGAAATCGTCGCTGGCCCATAAGCTGCAGTGACCGGTTCCCGCCGGCAGCACCAGGGCATCCCCGACGTTGAGCTCGACATCCTGACCCTGCTCGCCGCCCAGCCGCAACCGCCCGCGCCCCGAGAGCACGCCGAAAGCCTCGTGGGCAATGGAGTGGTAATGGTGGTAATCGTAGACGCCGCCACGCCAGCTCGGCGGCCAGCCGCTGGCGGTGAAGATACGCTCGAAGCGAGACGCTATGGCCTCGCGATCGAGTGCCGGATCGACTCCCCGCGAACGGAACGCCAGCGTCGCCAACGGCGTGTTGGGGATGCGGCCATCATCGTGGAAGACCATCCGCTCGGGTTCGACGGTACGCCCATCGCTCTCCGCCAACCCCAGTGCTGCCAGCCTATCGTCCATGATCGTCTCCTCCAGCGCTTGGTTTCCGTCGCCATGGAGTCTAGAAGAAGATCGAAAGGAAAGAAAAAGCCCCGGCAGGCCGGGGCGAAGCGCGTCTGGGAAAAGGGATTACACGCCGAGATAGTCGAGGATACCCTCGCCGGCCTGGCGCCCCTCGAAGACGGCGGTGACCACCAGATCGGAGCCGCGCACCATGTCGCCGCCCGCAAAGATTTTCCCGTTGGTGGTCTGGAAGGCATAGGTGCCATGCTCCGGTGCCAGCACGCGTCCGCGCTCGTCGAGCTCGATGCCGAAGCGATCGAACCACGGCGCAGGGCTCGGCTGGAAGCCGAAGGCGATGACCACGGCATCCGCCGGCAGGATCTCCTCGGAGCCCGGCACCACCTCGGGGCGACGACGGCCATTCTCGTCGGGCTCGCCCATGCGCGTGCGCACGACCTTCACCCCCTCGACCTTGCCCTCGCCGACCACCGCCACCGGCTGGCGATTGAACAGGAACTCGACGCCTTCCTCGCGGGCGTTGGCCACCTCGCGCTTGGAGCCGGGCATGTTTTCCTCGTCACGGCGATAGGCGCAGGTCACTGTGGCCGCGCCCTGGCGAATCGCCGTACGGTTGCAGTCCATGGCGGTATCGCCGCCGCCCAGCACCACCACCTTCTGTCCTTCGAGCGAAACGTAGTCGGCTGGCTCCTTCTCGAAGCCCAGGCAGTGGTTGACGTTGGCGATCAGATAGTCGAGCGCCTTGTGCACGCCGGGCAGGTCCTCGCCGGGGAAGCCGCCGGTCATGTACTTGTAGGTGCCCATGCCCATGAATACCGCATCGTACTCCTCGAGCAGGGCATCGATGGTCACGTCCTTGCCGATCTCGATGTTGAGGCGAAATTCGATCCCCATCTCCTCGAACACCGCGCGGCGACGCTCCATTACCGTCTTGTCGAGCTTGAACTCGGGAATGCCGAAGGTGAGCAGACCACCGATCTCGGGATAGCGGTCGTAAACCACCGGCCGCACGCCGTTGCGCACCAGGATGTCGGCGCAACCGAGCCCTGCCGGACCGGCGCCGATGACGGCGACCTTCTTGTCGGTCCAGGTCACCTGGGACATGTCCGGGCGCCAGCCCATGGCGAAGGCGGTATCGGTGATGTACTTCTCCACCGAGCCGATGGTCACCGCACCGAAGCCGTCATTGAGCGTACAAGCGCCTTCGCACAGGCGATCCTGGGGACATACCCGGCCGCAAACCTCGGGCAGCGAGTTGGTCTTGTGCGACAGCTCGGCGGCTTCGAGGATATTGCCCTCGGTCACCAGCTGCAGCCAGTTGGGAATGTAGTTGTGCACGGGGCACTTCCATTCGCAGTATGGGTTGCCGCAATGCAGGCAACGGTGCGACTGGCTGGCTGCCTCCTGCGGCTTGAACGGCTCGTAGATCTCGCCGAATTCCCGCGAGCGCTTGCGTGCATCTTTCTTCTGCGGGTCCTGGCGACCCACGTCGATAAACTGGAAATCGTTTCTGGTCAAACGGTTGGCCATATTCGTGTCTCCTGGAATCCGGCTCACTCGGGACGTCTGCGAGATTCGTCGAGCAGGCTGTTCAGACTCGCCGCCTTGGGCTTGACCAGCCAGAAATGCCGCACGAAATCGCTGAAGTCGTCGAGAATCTCGCGCCCGCGCGCCGAGTCGGTCTCGGCCACGAACTCCTCGATGATCTCCCGCAGGTGACGCCGGTAGGCCTCCATGGCCTCGGTATTGACCCGGTGAATCTCCACCAGCTCATGGTTGTAACGATCGACGAAGGAGCGATCCTCGTCGAGCACATAGGCGAAGCCGCCGGTCATGCCGGCACCGAAGTTGACGCCGGTTTCGCCGAGCACGCAGATGAGACCGCCGGTCATGTACTCGCAGCAATGGTCACCGGCCCCTTCGATCACCGCATGGGCGCCGGAGTTGCGCACGGCGAAGCGCTCACCGGCGGTGCCGGCAGCGAACAGCCTGCCGCCGGTGGCGCCGTACAGGCAGGTATTGCCGATAATGGCCGTTTTGTGGCTTTCGAAGCGGCTGCCCCGCGGCGGCACGATGACCACCTTGCCACCGTTCATGCCCTTGCCGACGTAGTCGTTGGCGTCGCCCTCAAGATAGAGGTTGAGGCCGCGGGCGTTCCATACGCCAAAGCTCTGCCCGGCCACCCCCTCGAAACGCAGCGTGATGGGGGCATCCTCGAGCCCGGCCTCGCCATAATGCTTGGCCACGGCTCCCGAGGAGAGCGCCGGCACCGAGCGGTCGCAGTTGGTGATGGTGAAGGTGAACTCGCCGCCGCTCTTGCTGGCGATGGCCTGCTCAATGGTCGCTAACACCTCCTGATTCTTTGTGCCCGGATCGTGCGGCACGTTGCGGCTGACCTGGCAGAACTGCGGTGCGTCGGCCGGCACGAAGTCGTTGGCCAACAGCGGCGTCAGGTCCAGCTTGCGCTGTGAGGCGGTGCCGCCCTCCAGCACCTCGAGCAGGTCGGTGCGGCCGATCAGGTCGGTCAGCTTGCGCACGCCCAGCATGGCCAGCAGTTCACGCACCTCCTCGGCGATGAAGCGGAAGTAGTTCTTTACCATGTCCACGGTGCCGCGGAAGTGCTCGTCGCGCAGGTACTGGTGCTGGGTGGCCACACCGGTGGCGCAGTTGTTCAGGTGACAGATGCGCAGGTACTTGCAGCCCAGCGCCACCATCGGCGCGGTGCCGAAGCCGAAGCTCTCGGCGCCCAGAATCGCCGCCTTGACCACATCGAGGCCGGTCTTCAGGCCGCCGTCGGTCTGCAGGCGGATCTTGTCACGCAGTCCATTGATGCGCAGCGCCTGATGCACCTCGGGCAGGCCCAGCTCCCACGGGCTGCCGGCGTGCTTGATCGAGGTCAGCGGACTCGCCGCAGTGCCGCCGTCGTAGCCGGACACGGTGATCAGATCGGCGTAGGCCTTGGCCACGCCGGTGGCGATGGTGCCGATGCCGGGCTCGGAGACCAGCTTGACCGAGACCTGCGCCTCCGGATTGACCTGCTTGAGGTCGAAGATCAGCTGCGCCAGGTCCTCGATGGAATAGATGTCGTGGTGCGGCGGCGGCGAGATCAGCGTCACGCCGGGCACCGAATAGCGCAGACGCGCAATCAGCTCGTTGACCTTGCCGCCGGGCAGCTGGCCGCCTTCGCCGGGCTTGGCGCCCTGGGCCACCTTGATCTGCAGCACTTCGGCGTTGACCAGATAGGCCGGGGTCACACCGAAGCGGCCGGAGGCGATCTGCTTGATCTTTGAGCTGCGGATGGTGCCATAGCGCGACGGATCCTCGCCGCCTTCGCCGGAGTTGGAGCGACCGCCGGCCTCGTTCATGGCCTGGGCCAGCGCCTCATGGGCCTCCGGCGACAGCGCTCCGAGCGACATCCCGGCGCTGTCGAAGCGCGGGATCAGCTCGTCGACGGACTCAACTTCCTCGAGCGCAAGCGGCGTCTCGGCGACCTTGAGCCCCAGCAGGTCGCGCAGGGTGGCGGCCGGACGCTCGTTGACCAGTTGAGCGAAGCGCTTCCACTTGGCGTAGTCGCCCTCCTGCACGGCTTCCTGCAGCGCCTTGATCACGTCCGGGTTGTAGGCGTGATACTCGTGGTCGTGCACGTACTTCAGCAGGCCGCCCTGGTTGATGCCCTTGCGCGGCGTCCACGCCTCGCGCGCCAGCAGCTCCTGCTGCAGCTGCAGCTCGGCAAAGCCTGTGCCCTCGATACGCGACGCCATGCCGGAAAAGCACAGGTCGATCACCTCGGAGCCCAGCCCCACCGCCTCGAACAGCTGCGAGCCGCGATAGGAGGCCAGCGTCGAGATCCCCATCTTGGAGAGGATCTTGTACAGCCCCTTCTGCATGCCCTTGCGATAGTTCTCGCGCGCGTCCGCCGGGTTGCCGGTGAGCTCGCCGGTGCGATGCATGTCAGCCATGACCTGGTACGCCAGCCACGGGAACACCGCGGTGGCGCCGACGCCGAACAGCACCGCCATCTGGTGCGCATCGCGGGCGTAGCCGGTCTCGATCACGATATTGGCGCGCGGACGCAGCGCCAGCTTGCCCAGGTGATGGTGCACCGCGCCCACCGCCAGCGCGGCGTGGATCGGCAGTTGGCCCTTCTCGAGATTGGCGTCCGACAGCACCAGGATCACCTTGCCCTCGTGCACCGCGGCCTCGGCCTGGCGGCACAGCTCGAGAATGGCCGCCTTGAGCCCCATCTGCTCCGGGTCGTAGCCCAGGCTCAGGCGCTGATGGGAAAAAGCCGGGTCGTCCTGTTCGAGCAGCGCGGTAAACTTGCGCGGCGACAGCACCGGGGTGGTGAGGATGATGCGGTGCGCATGCTCGGGCGTGGCCTTGAACACGTTGAGCTCGGCCCCGATGCAGGTTTCCAGCGACATCACGATCGACTCGCGCAGCGGGTCGATCGGAGGGTTGGTGACCTGAGCGAACTTCTGGCGGAAGTAGTCGGAGAGGAGGCGCTGCTTGCGCGACAGCACCGCCATGGGAGTATCGTCACCCATGGACCCCACCGCCTCCTGGCCGCTCTCGGCCAGCGGCCGCAGCACCTGGTCGCGCTCCTCGAAGCTGACCTGGAACATCTTCTGCCAGGTCTTGACCTCGTCGGCGTCCATGTTCTGGAAGCTGGCGAGCTCAGTGAGCGCCGACTCCAGGTAGTGCGCCTCCTCCTTCAACCAGCGCTTGTAGGGATAGCTGGACTGCAGGCGCTCGTCGATGTCCTCGGTATGCAGCACCTCGCCGGTATGGGTGTCCACCGCGAGGATCTGGCCCGGGCCTACACGCCCCTTGGCCACGACGTCGTCGGGCTTGTAGTCGTAGGTGCCGATCTCCGAGGCCAGGGTGATGTAGCCGTTCTTGGTGATCACCCAGCGCGCCGGACGCAGGCCGTTGCGATCGAGCATGCAGATCGCCTGGCGACCGTCGGTCATGACCACGCCGGCGGGACCGTCCCACGGCTCCATGTGCATGGAGTTGTACTCGTAGAAGGCCCGCAGTTCGCCACTCATGGTTTCGACGTTCTGCCATGCCGGCGGCACCATCATGCGCACCGCGCGGTGCAGCTCCATACCGCCCATCAGCAACACTTCGAGCATGTTGTCCATGCTCGACGAATCGGACCCCACGGTATTGACGATCTCGTCGAGCTCGGCGATGTCGGGCAGGCGCTCGTTGACGAAATTTTCCTTGCGCGAGTTGGCCCAGCCGCGGTTGGCCTCGATGGTGTTGATCTCGCCATTGTGCGCCAGCAGGCGAAACGGCTGGGCCAGCGGCCAGCGCGGTGCGGTATTGGTCGAGAAGCGCTGGTGGAATACGCAGATTGCCGTCTGCAGGCGCTCGTCGCCCAGGTCGCTATAAAAGGTGGGAAGATCCACCGGCATCATCAGGCCCTTGTAGGAGAGGACCTTGGAAGACAGCGAGCAGACGTAGAAGTCTTCTTCGTCGCGCAGCATCTGCTCGGCACGACGGCGCGCCATGAACAGCTCGACGTCGAAGCGCTCGGGGTCGCTGAGCTTGCCAGGCTCGACGAACAGGTGCCGGATGCGCGGCAGGCAGGCGCGGGCGATCTCGCCGCAGTAGGTGGGGTCCACCGGCACGTCACGCCAGCCGCGGATAACCAGACCGCAGGCGCGCAGCTCGCCCTCGAGAATGCCGCGGGCACGTGCTTCCTTGTCGTCGTCGTCGGGCAGGAATACCGCGCCGACCGCGAACTGCTCGCCGAGTTCGAGATCGAGCGACTCGGCGGCGGCCACGCGCATGAATGCCTCGGGCATCTTCAGCAGCAGACCGCAGCCGTCACCGGTCTTGCCGTCGGCGGCGATGCCGCCACGGTGAGTCATGCAGGTGAGCGACTCGATGGCGGTGCGGAGCAGATCGTGACTGGCCTGCCCTTCCATATGCGCGATCAGGCCGAATCCACAGTTGTCACGGAACTCGCCTGGATGGTGAAGGCCTCGGTTCATGGGCGTGCCTCGAAAAGGTCAATTGACATGGCAGTGGCGTTGAAATATTATGGTTGGTTTTTCTTTTAATTCTCATCGCTTTTAGCGATCAGCCACTGTCGCGAGAAAAGGACGCCCAGCATAGACACCCCCCCTTGTATCGTGCAATCGCCCAAGGTTATTGGTATCCAGAAATTCCCGCCAAATCCGCAACTTGCCATCCAGCTCCTTGCAAAAAAAACCATGAGTTCAAAGACTTGCGGCAGGCATTAACGATTCGCAAACGTTGCCCAAAAAGCATTAGACTTTAGTCTAAATGGCGCTTTTTTGCCCATACCGATAGCGCATAAGGCATGCGGATATATGCCTACCCAAGCGCTCGACCGACCCGCAAACGGCTCTCGCCGCGCGCCAGGAGCACGCGGCGAGAAGCGGCAGTACCAGAATGGCGATAACGAGGCGAGAGAGAGCGACGCCGTCAGCGTCGCGGGTAGGAAGCCAGCAGATCTTCGAGCAGTTCGCGCGGGGTTTCGTCGTGGATGACCGCCTCCCCGAGAGCGTGAAGCAGGACCAGGCGCAGACGGTCGTCGACGTTCTTCTTGTCCAGCCGCATCCGCGTCAGAAAATCGTCGACTCCCATGTCGGCAGGCGCCGCGAGCGGCAGACCGGCCGCCTCGATGATCGCGGCGGCGCGCTCGACCTCGGCCGTCGAGAGCCAACCGAGCCGGCGGGACAGCTCGGCGGCCATCGCCATGCCGGCACCTACCGCTTCGCCGTGCAACCAGTTGCCATAGCCCTGGTGCGCCTCGATGGCATGGCCGAAGGTGTGGCCCAGGTTGAGCAGCGCCCGCACGCCCTGTTCGGTCTCGTCCTCGGCGACGATCTCGGCCTTGAGTTCGCAGCTACGCTCGATGGCTCGCGTCAGCGCCGCCGGCTCGAGCCGGCGCAGCGCCGGCAGCTCTGCCTCCAGCCAATCGAGAAACGCCGCGTCGCGGATCAGCCCGTACTTGATGACCTCGGCCAGGCCTGCCGAGAGCTCCCGCTCCGGCAGGGTCCTGAGCGTATCGGTGTCGATCAGTACCGCCCGGGGCTGCCAGAAGGCGCCGATCATGTTCTTGCCCAGCGGATGGTTGACGCCCGTCTTCCCACCCACCGAGGAGTCGACCTGGGCGAGCAGCGTGGTCGGCACCTGAACGAAGGCGACGCCGCGCTGATAGCAGGCGGCGGCGAACCCGACCATGTCACCGATCACGCCGCCACCCAGGGCGATGAGCGTGCAGCGGCGATTGAATCCGGCCTCGAGCAGGGCATCCCAGATGCGGGTCACGCTGGCGAATGTCTTGGTCGCTTCACCGTCGGGCAGGATCAGCTCATGCACCGTCAGTTCCGCAGGGAGCCCCTTGCGCAGCCGCGCCAGGTAGTGAGGTGCCACTGTCTCGTTGGTGACGATCATGACCTGGCGACCGGCCAGGTGAGGCGTCAGCCAGGCGGGATCGCCGATCAGCGCGGGACCGATATGGATGGGGTAGCTGCGCTCGCCGAGCGCCACCTCGAGGCTGCGCCGGGTCGCCGTGGATTCGCTCATGGACATGTTCACGCCTTGGCCTGTAGGGGATCGACGAGCCGCTGCACGCGGCGCACGATATCGTTGACCACCGCACGCGGGCTGCGCCGGTCGGTGCGCACCACGATATCGGCCGTGGCACGATAGAGGGGGTCGCGCAGGTCGAACATCTCGCGCAGCACCTGCTCGCGGTCGGGGCGCTGGAGCAGCGGACGGTTGCGATCCTTGGCCACCCGCCGCAGCTGCTGCTCGACGGTCGTGAACAGGTAGATAACGGTACCCCGCTCGCGCAGCCGGCGCCGATTCTCCTCACGCAGCACGGCGCCTCCCCCGGTGGCGAGCACCACTTTCTCGAGCGCGGTCAGCTCTTCAATCATCTGTGCTTCGCGCTGGCGAAAGCCCGACTCGCCCTCGACGTCGAAAATCCACGGGATATCGGCGCCACAGCGCGCCTGTATCTCATGATCGCTATCATGGAAGTCGCGTGACAGCTCGGCCGCCAGAAGGCGGCCGATAGTACTCTTGCCGGCCCCCATGGGACCGACCAGTATCAGATTGGGCAAGTCCTGCATCAACGAATCGCCAGACCGTCTTCGAGTATCCGTGGAGTGATGAATACCAGCAGCTCCACCTTTTGATTACTGCTCTCATTGTACCGGAAAAGCCTCCCCAGCACAGGCAGGTCGCCGAAGAAGGGTGTCTTGGCCAGGCGGCTGAGCTGTTCGGTGGTCAGGATACCACCCAGCACCACGGTCTCGCCGTTGTCGACCAGTACCTGGGTCTCGATGCTGTTGGTATCGATCGGCGGCTCTCCCGTTGCGACGTCGCGGAAGCTGTCGTTGGTGATCACCAGGTCCATGATGATGCGATTGTCCGGCGTGATCTGAGGGGTTACTTCCAGTGACAGCACCGCCTCCTTGAACTCGGTCTGGGGCACGTTGCCCTCGCCGATGGACTGGTAGGCGCGCTCCTCACCCTGGCGAATGATGGCCGTACGCTGGTTGGCGGTAATGACCCGCGGCTGGGAGATCGTCTGGCTCTTGTTCTCGCTCTCCAGCGCGCGCAGCTCGAGGTCGAGCAGAATATCACCCGAGAGGTAACCGAAACCGAAGCTGGTCATGGGGTTGGCCCCGCCCAGGTCGACCGCCAGGCCGCCGCGCTGGAAGCGGCTGCCGGTGGGATCGTCGAACTCACCGGTGAACTGGCCCCGCGAATCGCGCTGGCCGGTGAAGCCGTCGCCGTAGGCGGAGATCGGCGTACCGCTCGAGGCGCCGCCCAGGTTGAAGCGGCTGCCCCCGCCGGATGCCCCCCAGTTCACCCCCAGCTCCTGGGTCACACCGTCGCGAGCGATGACGATACGCGCCTCAATCTGTACCTGGCGCACCGCCACGTCGAGCTGCTCCAGCGTATTCAGGATGTCCTGGATCTGATCGGCGGTGTCCTGGATCAGCAGCATGTTGGTGCGCTGATCGACGGCCACCCGGCCGCGCTCGGTGAGCAACCCGAAACCCTCTGCGCCGCGCAACAGCTGGGCGAGATCCTCGGCCCGGGCATACTTGACCTGGACGTATTCCGATACCAGCGGCGCCAGGGTCTCGGCCTGCTCGCGCGCCTCAAGCTCCTGGCGCTCGAGGTTGGCCAGCTCGCTGGCGGGCGCGACGACGATCACATTGCCCTCCTGGCGACTGGCCAGGCCATGGCTTTTGAGCACCAGGTCCAGCGCCTGGTCCCAGGGCACGTCACGCAGATTGAGGGTGACCTGACCGGTCACACTGTCGCTGGCCACTAGGTTGAGCCCGGTGAAGTCGGCGATGATCGCCAGTACCGAACGCACCTCGATGTCCTGGAAGTTGAGCGTGATGCGCTCGCCGGAATAGGGAAATTGGCGGCGCGTGCGCTCGTCGCGCTCCTGCTGATCGATCGGTTGCGCTTCGATGGTCAGTTGGCGACCGCTCTGGGTCGAGAGCATGGCGAAGTCGCCGCTACCCTCGATGTCCAGCGTCACGCCGTCGCGACCGACGCGCGGCGTGATGCGACGCAGCGGTGTGCCGAAGTCGCTGACGTCGAGGACCTGGTTGTGGGATTCAGGCAGTTCGACCCCGCTGAGCTCGGCAACGATGCGATTGCGCCCCGCCTCGCTGACCCTTGCGTCGACGCCGGCCCGGTCGAAGGTAACGATCAAACGCCCGGCTCCGCCTTCACCGCGGCGGAAATCGATATCGGCGATCGCGGGCATGCCGCGCGTTGCTGAGGGAGCCGGCACCGCGCCCGATGTCGCCGACCCACCGCTTTCGGCGGCCGGAGCGGCCGGCAAGGGGCCGCCGATGGCGAGCCGCAGCCGGTCACCCTGCTGCTGTGTGTCGTAGGGAAGCGCGCCATTCAGGTTGAATACCAGCCGCGTCCGCGATCCCGCCTCGAGGGCCGTGACCTGCTCGACGCCACCGATGCCCAGGTCGATATGCCGGCGATCCAGCGCGTTGGCTGTGTTCACCAGATCGATAGTCAGCCTCGCCGGATCGTCGAGCCGATAGCCGCGCACTTCGGGCACACCGTCGCTGAAGCTCAGGTCGATCAGCAGCTCGCCACGCTCGCCCTGACGAAAATCGAGGTCGGTCAATGTCGTGGCCGCCAGGACAGGCATGGTGACCAGGGCCAGGCAGAGCGCTGCCAGTCTTCGTATCGCATGCTTCATCGTTCCCCTTCCCCTCGCCTGATTCTGCCGTCTTGCCCGCCGGCGTTGCCGGCTAGTCGTTTTCCAGCGCCATGCGTGTGGTGCGCTCCACCCAGCCACCGCCTCCCGTCGAGACCAGTTCCACCAACTGGATCGACGCACCGGCGATGCTGACGATGCGGCCATGGTTGCGACCCAGATAATTACCCGTCCGCAGACGATGCACCTGGCCATCCGGCGCCTCGATCAGTGCATGGGACTCGCCGCTCATGGTCAGCACGCCCACCAGATCCAGCGACTCCAGCTCAAAGGCCTCGAGCGGCTCGCGCGGTCGCTCGGGGTCGGGCGCCAGGTCGCTGTTGCCCGTGGGCCCCTCCTCCGGCTCCGGCAGTTCGGGACGGAACGGGCTGCGGCGATCGCTCTCGCGGTAGGGCACCGTCTCATACCGCGGCACCTCGGGCATCTCCAGCGGCGGCGGGGTGCCCGGATCGTTGCGGATATCGCTGAGTCGGCGATCGAGCTCACCCAGCTCGGGATCCACGCAACCTCCAAGCAGCAGGCATCCCGTGGCCAAGGCCAGCCATCTCATGGCATCTCCTCCTCGGCCTGAGGGCGATAGCTGTAGGTGCGTGCCAGCATCGACAGCCGTAAGCGATCGCTGCCCTCCACTGGCGCCAGCACAAAATCGTGCAGCGTCACGATACGCGGCAGCGCCGCAACGCTGGCCAGAAAACCGGCGATATAGTGGAATTCGCCCTCCACCTGAAGATCGAAGGGGCGCTCGATATAAAAGTCGCGCTCGACGGTGCTGCGCAGACGGATGAAATCGATCGTCAGTTGATGATCGATCGCGCTCTCGCTGATGCTGTCGATGAGCGAGGGAATCTCCGCCCCCGACGGCAGCATGGCCATCAGCTCGCTCATGCGCGTCTCGAGCCTCGCCATCTGCTCGAGCATGTCCGGCAGGCGCGCGGCCTGGGCGGCACGGTTGCGATAATCGAGCAGCAGCCGGCTCTCCTCCGCCTCGGCCTGCTGCAACGCTTCGGCGCGGGGACCCGCCAGATAGAAGTGGGTACCGGCAAAGGTCAGGCCCAGCACCAGCAGGCAGCAGAGCCATTGCAGCAGCACCGGCCAGGTGCCCGACTCCTTGATGTCCAGCTCGCGCCAATCGAGTTCGCGAAGACGGCGCCATTCGGCCTGCAGGTTCATGGCGTCTCCTCCCCTTCACGAGCGGCCTGATCCGCCGTCGGACCGCTTCCGCCCAGCTGTACCACGCCAAGACTGAAACGGCGTCGCGCCCCGCCGTCGGACTCCACTTCGGAAAGTACCGGCTCGGAGAAGACGGAAGCGGCATCAAGGGCGCGCATCTGCTCGGAAACACGATGGTTGCTCTCGGCGCGCCCGGTCAGCCGCAGTTGGTCTCCCTGGCGGCTGAGCTGGGTGTAGTGAACGCCATCGACCAAGCTGCGGGTAAGATCGCGAAACACCAGAACGGTCTGTGCGCGGCCCTGCTGCAGGGCGCTGAAGACCTCGACCTGGCCGATCATGCGCTCACGGATCTCTTCGTATTCGTCAATCGAACGGATGTCGCCGTCAAGCTGACGCATGCGTTGCTGGATGTGCGCGTTGCGCTGCTGCTGGGCGTCGACGGAGGCCTCGTAGTAGCGCGCCACCCCCAGGCCGCCCGACACCCCGAGCAGCGCCATCGCCGCCAGGGCCAGATAGAAACGCCGACTGCGTCGTGCGCGCTGACGCTCACGCCAGGGCAGCAGATTGATCTCGATGCTCATGCCGGCGACCTCATGGCCAGGCCGCAAGCGGTGAGCATCGCCGGCGCGTCGCTGGCCAGGGTCTGCACGTCGATGCGAGGATTGATCCTCATGCGCAGGAAGGGGTTGGCGATGACCACTTGCATGGCACTCTCCTGGGCGAGCCGCTCGGCCAGCCCCGGGATCACGCTCGATCCCCCGGCCAGCACCATGCGCCGCACCTCGTGCTTGCGGCCCGCCGTATAGTAGAGCTGCAGCGAACGCCCCACCTGCTGCACCAGGGTTTCGATGAAGGGAGCGAGCACGCTGGTTCGGTAGTCCTCGGGCAAGCCGCCGCGCTTCTTGGCCAGACCGGCCTCCTCCAGGGTAAGGCCGTAGCGCATACGTATCTCTTCGGTGAGCTGGCGCCCGCCGAACACGGTATCGCGACTGTAGATGATCCGCCCCCCGCGCAGCACGTGGAAGGCGTTCATGGTCGCACCGATGTCGACCAGCGCCACGCAGTCATCGTCACCGGCGGCAGGCGGCAGTTGATGGCGCAGCTCGTTGAAGGCGCGCTCCATGGCGAAGGTCTCGACATCGACCGCCGCCGGAGTCAGACCGGCCTGCCGCAGAGCATCGGTGAGCTGGTTGACGTCCTGCTGGCGGCAGGCCACCAGCAGCACGTCCTGCTGATCGCCATAGCGGGCGTTGAGCCCCAGGCGCTGGAAGTCGAGAGCCACCTCACTGAACGGAAACGGGATGTGCTTGTCGGATTCGAGTTGTATGCGCGCCTCGATCTCGTCGTCATTGAGCGAGGCGGGGAACGTCAGGGTCTTGGTAATGGCAGCGCTTGCCGGTACCGCGGCCACGGCCAGCCGCGAGGCGGGCCTGGCGCTCTCCACGGCGCGACGCAGCGCATCGGCCACCTCGCCCATGTCGCGGATGCGTCGCTCAACCACGGCGCCTTCGCGCAGCGGCCTGACGGCGTAGCTCTCGATCTGGTACTGGGCTCCCACCTGCCTGAGTTCGATCAGCTTGACCGTTGCCGAGGTGATATCGACACCGATCAACCCCTTTTTGGCGGGTCTGAGTCGCATCAATTCATGGCCCTTGCGTCATGCATGCGGTGTTGCTTGTTATCGTTACGCCTTAGGCCAACAAGGCGCCAAGACTGAGAAAGATCATACTCGCTCTCCAAGGATGAGGTTACAAGAGAATGCATAAGCCCATACAAAGTTGCAGGGACTTCCCCTCAACGCTGGTGGCGAGCGGCTTGGGTTCCTATAATGGCCACGCCAGTGAAGGCGCTATTTTCATCGCCGTTCCCTTCCTGTCCTCACACGGATAACGCCTTTTCATGAAATGGATCAAGACCCTGCTTTTTTCGGCCTTCTGGCTGCTGGTATCGCTTTCCGCTGCGGCCCTGCTCAGCGTGGCGGGAGCGGCCCTGTACTTTGCGCCAGGGCTGCCCGATGTGCGCCAGCTGCAGGACTTCGAGCTGCATACTCCACTACGCATTTTCACCCGTGACGGCAAGCTGATCGGCGAGTACGGCGAGGAGCGGCGCATGCCGGTCACCTTCGACGAGATTCCCGAGGACTTCCTCCAAGCCCTGCTGGCCGCCGAAGACGCCGCCTTCTTCGACCACCGCGGCGTCGATCCCAAGGGCCTGGCGCGCGCCGCCCTGGAGCTGGCTTCCAGCGGCGACATCCAGTCCGGCGGCTCCACCATCACCATGCAGGTGGCGCGCAACTATCTGTTGACCCTCGACCGGACCTTCACCCGCAAGATCCGCGAGATCCTGCTCGCGCTGCAGATGGAACGCATCCTGAACAAGGAGGAGATCCTCGAGCTCTACGTCAACAAGATATTCCTCGGCAACCGCGCCTATGGCATCGCGGCAGCCGCCGAGGTCTACTACAACAAGCCGCTTGACGAGCTCACCCTGGCGCAGAAGGCCATGATCGCCGGGCTGCCCAAGGCTCCTTCATCCTTCAACCCGCTGGCCAACCCCGAGCGCTCGCTGATCCGTCGCAACTGGATCCTCTATCGCATGCGCGAGCTCGGCTACATCGACCAGGCCACCTACGAAGCCACCGTCAAGGAGCCGACCACCGCGCGTCGCTACGTGGCGCAGGTCGAGGTGGATGCCGACTACGTGGCCGAGATGGCGCGCCAGTACGCCATTGATCGTTTCGGCGACGATGCCTACACCGGCGGGTATCGCATCCACACCACGCTGGATAGCGAGCTGCAACCCTACGCCCGCCAGGCCCTGGCCAACGGTCTGATCGATTACGATACCCGTCACGGCTGGCGCGGACCGGAGGAGCGGGACATCCCCGCCAGTCTCGCCGAGGCTCAGGCCCGTACCGAGCGACGCGGCCTGGAAGAGGAACTGGACGAGTCGCCCGAGATCATGGAGACCGCCCGCCAGGCCGCCGAGCGCAGCCAGACACGGGTCGAGGGAATCGAGGGCGACGTCAGCAACTGGCTGCGCGTGCTGGAACGCACGCCGGGCTTCGGCCCGCTGCAGCCCGCCATCGTGGTCGAGAGCGGTGAGCGTGAGATGCGCGTGCTGACACGCGACGGCGAACTCGCCACCCTCGACTGGGATGGCCTGAGCTGGGCACGCGAATATCGCAGCCCGCGGGCGCGCGGCGCGGAGCCCTCTTCCGCCGCAGAGATCGCCACCACCGGCGACCTGGTACGCATCCTGCAGCGCGACGACGGCAGCTGGCGGCTCTCGCAGCGTCCCGACGCCGAGGGCTCGATCGTCGTGATGGCCCCTCGAACAGGCGCCATCCTCGCCCTGCAGGGCGGCTTCAGCTTCAATGCCAGCAAGTTCAATCGTGCGGTGCAGGCACAGCGTCAGTCTGGCTCGATCTTCAAGCCCTTCGTCTTCCTTGCCGCTCTCGATACCGGCCTGATGACCGCCTCCACGGTCGTCAACGATGCGCCGGTGGTCATGCATGATGGCAGCAGCTTGTGGCGGCCGGTGAATTCCAGTGGCGACTTCCTCGGTCCGACCCGGCTTCGCGTAGCGTTGGCCCGCTCGCGCAACCTGGTGACGATCCGCATCCTTCAGACGCTGGGGCTCGACAACACCATCGAATACCTGGAAGGCTTCGGCTTCTCCCCGAACCGGCTACCGCGCGGCCTCTCACTCGCCCTCGGCAGCGCCGACCTGACGCCGCTGGAGATGACCAACGCCTACGCGGTGCTGGCCAACGGCGGCTTCCGCGTCTCGCCCTGGTTCATCGAACGTGTCACCCGCGGCAACGACGAGGAACTCATCGACGAAGCGCACCCGATGGTTGCCTGCCGCGAGTGTCGCGAAGAGCAGACCGAGGTCGTGATCGACGGCAAGCGCTACGAGATCGCACCGCGAGTGGCCGACCCCACCGCTGTCTATATCCTGCGCGACATGTTGCGCGACGTGATCGAGAGCGGCACCGGCCGCGCCGCCCTGTCGCTCGAGCGCAACGACGTGGTCGGCAAGACAGGCACCACCAACGATCAGCGAGACGGCTGGTTCGCCGGCTACAACGACGAACTGGTGGCCACCGTCTGGGTCGGCAAGGACAACAACGAGTCGATCGCCGAGTATGGCGGCAATGCGGCCCTGCCCATCTGGATCGAATTCATGCGCAACGCGCTCGAGGGAAGGCCCGAAGCCATGCCGGAACCACCCGAAGCGCTGGTGACGGCACGCGTCGACGAACAGACCGGACGCCGCCTGAGCGATGGGCAGTCCGGGGGGATTTCCGAGATTTTCCACCCCGACTATCTGCCGGACATGGAGCCGCACCGCGTCGAGCAGGAGGTTGAGCAGCGCAGCGGCTCGCAGGGGACGGGAAGCTATGAGGCGATCTTCTAGAGCGCCGTACCGGGCGGCAGGGAGGCCGCCCTTCGTCTTGCCAACCGTGCCTGCCGCCACCGGCGGCTTCGTCACTTCGGCAACACAGGTTCGTTCGCCATGCCACGCCTATTGTCCTGGAACGCCTTGGGGTTATCGCTGCTGCCGAGCATCGCTTCGGCAGCCGGCATTTTCTATGCCCCACCGCCACCCGAGGAAAATTCCCCCACCTTCAGCGGTGAAGCCGAACTCGGCTATACCCAACTCACCGGCAATACCGATAGCCAGACCCTGCTTGGCAAGAGCCGGCTGACCTGGCTGACCAGCCGCTACTGGACGCACACTCTGCGCGGCGAGGTGCGCCACGTCACTCGTGACGGCGACACCAGTGCCGAGCAGTACCTGATTTCCGGCCGTGAGCGCTATGACTTCGACGGCCCCCACTACCTGTTCGGCTTCGCCCGCTGGGAAAAGGATCGCTTCAGCGGCTACGACCAGCAGTTCACCACCATTGGCGGCTATGGCCGCCACGTGATCGATCGCGAGTCCCATCGGCTGTCGCTCGAGGCCGGCCCGGGGTATCGGCATGATCGGATCGAGGATGAGGAGAACAACAACCTGGGCGTCGTCTACAGCGCGCTCGACTACCAGTGGACACTCTCCGACTCCTCCTATGTGCGGCAGGAGATGTCGGTAGAAGCCACCGACGCGAACACCACCTCGCGCTCGGTGTCGTCGCTCACCGCCCGCCTCAATTCGCGTCTTTCTCTGCGCCTCTCCCATGAGATCAAGCACAACTCCGACCCGCCCGAGACGGCGGACGCGAACACCGACCAAACCACCAACGCGACCCTGCTCTACACCTGGTAGCCCGGCAGCACTTGGCAATCCCGAACGCAGTGCGCCGGCCCTTGGGCCGGCGCACTGCACGGTGCTTGATCGCCTGACACCGACATCAACCGCCGTAGACGTCATCCACTGTCTTCAGCGGGTAATGGGCCGGGTAGGGGCGACGCGCCACGCCGGAATCCACCGCGGCCTGGGCCACCGCGGCCGGAATCCGCTCCAGAAGACGCACGTCGACCGGCGTGGGGATGATGTATTCGGGGCCGAATTCCATCTGCTCGCGCTCGTACGCTTCGAGCACCGCCTGGGGCACGGGCTCGCGCGCCAGGTCCTTGAGCGCATGCACCGCGGCCACCTTCATTTCCTCATTGATGCGCGTCGCCCGGACGTCCAGCGCACCCCGGAAGATGAAGGGGAAGCCCAGCACGTTGTTGACCTGGTTGGGATAATCGGAACGCCCGGTGGCCATGATCACGTCCGGGCGCGCTTCTCGCGCCACGTCGGGGTGAATTTCGGGATCGGGATTGGTGCAGGCAAAGACGATCGGGTTCTTCGCCATCTTGCGCATGTGTTCCGCCGTCATCAGGTTCGGCCCCGAAAGACCGATGAACACGTCGGCGCCGTCGATAGCGTCATCGAGGGTGCGCTTGTCGGTTTCCACGGCGAACATCGCCTTGTAGGGGTTGAGCCCCTCGCGGCCGGCATGAATGACGCCGCGACGATCCAGCATCACCAGATTCTCCGAGCGCGCGCCGCAGGCCACCAGCAGCTTCATGCAGGCAATGGCGGCCGCCCCGGCGCCCAGGCAGACGATCCGAGCCTCCTCCAGGCGCTTGCCGGCGATTTCCAGCGCGTTGAGCATTCCCGCGGCGGTCACGATGGCAGTGCCATGCTGGTCGTCATGGAATACCGGGACGCTGCACTGCTCGACCAGCGCCTGCTCGATCTCGAAGCACTCGGGCGCCTTGATGTCCTCGAGGTTGATGCCACCCCAGGTATCGGCGATGCGAGCCACGGTGTCGATGAATGCCTGCGGACTTTCGGCGTTGACCTCGACATCCACCGAATTGATGCCGGCGAAGCACTTGAACAGCACCCCTTTGCCTTCCATGACCGGTTTGCTTGCCAGCGGTCCCAGATTGCCCAGACCCAGGATAGCGCTGCCGTCGGAGATCACCGCCACCAGATTGCCCTTGCCGGTATAGCGGTAGGCATTCTCCGGATCGCGTGCGATCTCGCGCACCGGCTCGGCAACACCAGGACTGTAAGCCAGGGAGAGGTCACGAGCGGTCGCGGTGGGCTTGGTCAGCTCCACCGAGAGCTTTCCGGGGATGGGCTTGGCGTGATAGTCCAGCGCGGCCTGCTTCTTGGCGTCTGTCATGCTGAGATCCGGTTACCATCTTGAAGAGGAACCACAAGATTATAGAAAAAGCTTCCACATCTCAATGAAAGCTCTTTTTTGCGAACTTGAACCCTTGTTCGCGAACAATCGCAGCCATTTGCTGCAACTTATGCTTACCTCCGCTGGTATAACCCTTACCTTATCGCTGACGGCATACTGCTGCGCCGCAGTCCCGTTCGCCCACCCCACCGATAAAAGAAAACCCGCCATGAAGGCGGGTTTTCTCGTGCGGGTTCGCTGCCGCGGTGTGGTTCAACCGCGCTTGATGGCGGCCCCGAAGCGCTTGTTGAAGCGCTCGACGCGACCACCGGTGGTCGCCTGCTTCTGCTTGCCGGTGTAGAAGGGATGGCACTGAGAGCAAACGTCCAGTGACAGGTCATGGCCGACAGTGGAGCCGACCTCGAAGGTCGCGCCGCAGGAGCAGGTCGCGGTGACCTTCTTGTAATCCGGGTGAATACCTTGTTTCATCTTGAGCCTCATGAGCGGTATGCCGCCACCTGATCCGTTGCCAGGCACCGCATACGGGTTGTCTGTCGTCAGTACTCGTCGTTAACCAACCGGTAGCCGCCGGCCCGATACCAAAGGCACCAGGCGCCACGACGGCCGGATATTCTAGCAGAGTCGACGCCGGAGGCAAATTGCCCGATTCCGTTCTTCGCCATCCACCACGCATCCTGCGCGTGGCGCTGCCCACGCCGCTGAGACGGCTGTTCGATTATCGTCCGTCGCGCGAGCCGCCTGCCTGCGGCTGGCAGCCCGGCCTGCGCGTACGCGTACCGTTCGGACGCCGCCAGATGGTCGGTGTGGTGATGGATTGTACCGACTCGAGCGACCTGCCCCTGGAGCGGCTCAAGCCGGTGGAAGCCTGCCTGGACGCCACCCCGCTGCCTGAAGACTGGCTGTGGCTGTGCCGCTTCACCGCTCGCTACTATCAGCATTCGCTCGGCGATACCCTGCACCAGGCGCTGCCCGTGCTGTTGCGGCAGGGGCGCCCCCTGGCCGGCCGCATACGCGAACGCTGGCAGGCCTTGCCCCAGTTTCCGGACGCTGAAGCGCGTCTGGCTCGCGCACCACGACAGGCCGAACTGCTGGGCATGCTGCGCCAGCATCCCCATGGCTTGCCGACCCAGGCCGTCCTGGCACAGAACTTTTCGCGCGACCAGCTCCTGGCGCTGGTCGACAAAGGGCTGGCCGAGCGCCACGAAGACCCATTGACTGCCGCAGAGACCGATGCCGGCCGTCTGCTGGCCGAACCGGCGCTGCCGCTGAACCGGGAGCAGGCCCAGGCGCTCGCCGCCGTCCATGAACGTCTCGACGCCTTCCACCCCTGCTTGCTGCACGGCGTGACCGGCAGCGGCAAGACCGAGGTCTACCTGCAGCTGATCGAGGCAGTGGTCGCCCACGATCGCCAGGCGCTGCTGCTGGTGCCGGAGATCGGCCTGACACCGCAGACCCTGTCACGCTTCCGGCAACGCTTCCGCGTGCCGGTGGTGGCCCTGCACTCGGGGCTCACCGATCACGAGCGCCTGGACGCCTGGGAGGCAGCAGCCAGCGGCCGCGCACCGATCGTTATCGGTACCCGCTCGGCGATATTCACGCCACTGGCCCGCCCCGGTGTGATCATCGTCGACGAGGAGCACGACGGCTCGTTCAAGCAGCAGGAGGGGCTTCGCTACCATGCCCGCGACCTGGCCGTGACCCGTGCCAAGCACCACGCCATCCCGCTGCTGCTGGGCAGCGCCACGCCATCGCTAGAAAGCCTCTACCACGCCGAACGCGGCAACTACCGCCATCTGCGACTGACCCGTCGCGCCAGTCGTCATGCGCCGGCCCGGCTCGAGCTCATCGACCTGCGCGGGCGGCCGCGCCAGGGCGGGCTGATTCCACCAGCCATCGAGGCGATTCGCGAAACCTTGACGGCCGGACACCAGGTGCTCGTCTTCATCAATCGACGCGGCTTCGCTCCGACCCTGGCCTGCCATGCCTGCGGCTGGCTGGCCGACTGCGACCACTGTGACGCGCGCATGACCCTGCACCGACAGCCCCCCATGCTGGCCTGCCACCATTGCGACAAGCGACGCCCGGTGCCGGACGCCTGCCCCAGTTGCGGCAGCGCCGATCTGCGTCCGCTGGGCAGCGGCACCGAGCGCACAGAGGAGACCCTGGCAGCACTGTTCCCCAAGGTGCCTGTCCATCGCATCGACCGCGACAGCACCCGTCGACGAGACGCCTTCGAGCACATGCTCGGCCAGGTGCGCCGCGGCGAGCCCTGCCTGCTGGTGGGCACCCAGATGCTGGCCAAGGGCCACCATCTGCCCCATGTCACCCTGGTGGTCGTGGTCAATGCCGACGGCGGTCTCTACGCCAGCGATTTTCGCGCCCTGGAGCACAGCGCCCAGTTGCTTATCCAGGTTGCCGGACGTGCGGGCCGCGCCAGCCATCCCGGCCGCGTGCTGGTGCAGACCCTGCATACCGACGACCCTCATCTGCGCATGCTGGCTCAACAAGGCTACGATACGCTGGCCGAGCAGCTGTTGGCCGAGCGCCGCGCCGCCGCCCTGCCGCCCTATCGCTTTCTCGCCCTGTTGCGGCTGGAGAGCCCCAAGGAGGAAGCCGCCAGCGCCCTGGTCGGCGAGGCGGCGGCGATGCTGCGCCAATGGATCGCCGCGCATGCTCCCGACGTCAGTTGCCTGGGCCCCGTGCCGGCGCCCATGGAACGGCGTCAGAATCGCTATCACCTGCAGCTGATGTTGAGCAGCGCGCGACGCAGCCAGCTGCATGCCGCCTGCGCGCAGCTCACCGCTTGGCTGGAGGCTTCGCCTGAGGCGCGCCGGGTGCGCTGGTCGCTGGACGTCGACCCGCAGACGCTGGCTTAGTCGAAGCCCGAAGCGATGCTGGCAGGGTTTAAAGCCGCGACACAATTGCCGATAATGGCCGACCAGACCCATCCGGGATCACGGCATCATTGCTGCGCTTCGGGCCCCTTTTTCCCTTCCGTGGCCGTGCCACGCGCGCACGCCTCGCGACCGTCATTCGCTCGCGCCCAGCGCTACAGGACAGACGAGTTTCATGAAAGAGACGATCATCACCCTGCTCGAGGGCGCCCTCGAGACCCTCAAGCAGCAGGGCACACTGCCCGCTGACATCGCCCCGGTCATCAAGGTCGACCCGACCAAGGACAAGGCTCACGGCGATTACGCCACCAACCTGGCGCTGATGCTCGCCAAGCCCGCCGGCCGCAAACCTCGTGAGCTGGCCGAAGCGTTGATCGCCGCGCTGCCGCCCAGCGACGCCGTGGAAAAGGTCGAGATCGCCGGCCCGGGCTTCGTCAACTTCTTCGCCGCTACCGACGCCGCCGCGCAGATCGTGCGTCAGGTGCTCGATGCGGGCGACGCCTTCGGTCGTAGCCTGGTCGGGCACGGCCGGAAGGTGCAGGTGGAGTTCGTTTCTGCCAACCCTACCGGACCGCTGCACGTGGGTCATGGTCGCGGCGCCGCCATCGGCGACTGCATCGCCCGCCTGCTCGAGGCGACCGGCTTTGATGTGACGCGCGAGTTCTACTACAACGATGCCGGTGCCCAGATCGCCAACCTGGCGCTGTCGGTACAGGCCCGCGCCAAGGGCGTGGCGCCCGATGACGACGCTTGGCCCGCCGACGGCTATCGCGGCGACTATATCGTCGAGGTTGCCAACGGCTATCTTGCGGGCGAGACGGTGCGCGCCGACGACCGGCACGTCACCGCCAAGGGCGACCCGGACGATCTCGACGCCATCCGCGAATTCGCCGTGGCCTGGCTGCGCCGCGAGCAGGATCTCGACCTCAAGGCCTTCGGCGTTGAGTTCGATGTCTATTTCCTGGAATCCTCCCTGTACGAGAAAGGCAAGGTCGAGGACGTGGTTCAGCGGCTGATCGCCGGCGGCCACACCTACGAGAAGGACGGCGCCCTGTGGCTGCGCACTACCGATTTCGGTGACGACAAGGATCGGGTGATGCGCAAGTCCGACGGCAGCTTCACCTACTTTCTGCCCGACGTGGCCTACCACCTGAACAAATGGCAGCGCGGCTTCACCACCGTGATCAACGAACAGGGCGCCGACCACCACTCCACGGTGACCCGGGTGCGCGCCGGGCTGCAGGCACTTGAGATCGGCATTCCCGAGGGCTGGCCCGACTACGTGCTGCACCAGATGGTGATGGTGACCCGCTCGGGGGTCGAGGTGAAGCTCTCCAAGCGGGCCGGCAGCTACGTGACCGTACGCGACCTGATCGACGAGGTGGGCCGCGACGCCACCCGCTTCTTCCTCGCCGCACGGCGCGCCGACTCGCAGCTGACCTTCGACATCGACCTGGCCCGCTCGCAGTCCAACGACAACCCGGTCTACTACGTGCAATACGCCCACGCCCGGGTGTGCAGCATGCTGCGCAAGGCCCAGGCCGACGGCCAGCCCTTCGACCACGACCTGGCGATGGCCAACCTGGCCCGGCTCGATGCCGACCAGGAAAAGACGGTGATGAATCGTCTGGCCCGCTTCCCCGAGGTAGTCGACCACGCCGCCACCAGCCGCGAACCGCAGCAGGTAGCCCAGTACCTGCTCGATCTGGCCGCCGAATTTCACTCCTGCTACAACGCGGTGAAGGTGATGGTCGAGGACGATACGCTGCGCAATGCGCGCCTGGCCCTGGGCCTCGCCGCACGCCAGGTTCTGCGCAACGGCCTCGATTTGATGGGCGTGAGCGCCCCCGAGGAGATGTAACGCATGGCCACCCGTCGCCCACCGCCCAAGAAGCGCGGCGCCACGACCAGCCGCCGCCGGGCTCCCGCGCGCCGCCAGGGGTTCCGCCTGCCCGGCTGGGTATGGGGAATCGGCGGCGTGATCGCCGGCTTCCTGATGGCCCAGCATCAGCATGGCACCGCGCCGTGGCAGCCGGGCCAGGAGTGGCCCCTGGCCAACCTGCTGCCGCGCACGCCGTCGACAGAGACCGAGCCGCCGCCGAGCGTCGAGCCCAGCGAACCGCGCATGCCGACCTTCGAGTTCTATACGCTGCTACCCGAGGAGGTCGTCGCTCCGCGTGACGTGGCCTCCACGGCCTCGCCCCCCGAGCCCACGGTCGAGGTCCCACCACCGCTCGACGCCGACTCCGCCACGGCGTCTGCCGCCACGTCCAATGCTACAGGCGACGACCCGGCGGCAGACGACCCCATCGCGCAGGTAATCGCCGCCAACCTGCGCGAAGAGGTCGCCGCCACTCCTGCCAGTGAAGCCGCGGCACCGGACGGCACCCGTTACATGCTGCAGGCGGCGTCCTTCCGCCAGCCGCAGGATGCCGAGCAGTTGCGCCAGAGGCTGCGCAACTTGAGCCTGGTGGCCCAGGTCAGCCAGGTCCAGGCGGCCGACGGCGAAACCTGGCACCGGGTCATGGTCGGCCCCTATGACGACACGCGAGAGCTCAATCGCGCCGAGGACCTGATGACGACCCAGGGGATCAAGCCATTGCGGCATCGCGCCACCAATTGAGCGCGGTTTGCCGACGCTTCCCTTTGTCGCTTGAATTCGTCGTCCACTGCCCGCACCTACCTTGAAGCTCTTTCACGGCCTCCTGCTTCACCGGAGGCCGAAAGTCACCGGGAGTCCACGCTCCCCGTTACGGAGTCTTCTCCATGACCACGATCGTTTCCGTACGCCGCGGCGAGCAGGTCGCTCTGGCCGGCGACGGCCAGGTATCGCTGGGCAACACCGTGATGAAGGGCAATGCCAGCAAGGTGCGTCGTCTCTATCGCGGCCAGGTGCTGGCGGGCTTCGCCGGCGGCACTGCCGACGCTTTCACTCTCTTCGAGCGCTTCGAGGCGCAGTTGGAGAAGTACCAGGGTAACCTGGTCAAGGCCGCCGTCGAGCTGGCCAAGGATTGGCGCACCGACCGCGCCCTGCGCCGCCTCGAGGCGTTGCTGGCGGTGGCCGACAAGAGCGCCTCGTTGATCATTACCGGCAACGGCGACGTGGTGGAACCCGAGCGCGGCATCATCGCCATCGGCTCGGGTGGCAACTTCGCCCTGGCCGCAGCCCGCGCCATGCTCGAGAACACCGAACTCTCGGCCACGGAAATCACCGAGAAATCGTTGGATATCGCTGCCGACATCTGCGTGTTCACCAACCACCACGTCACTCTCGAAACGCTCTAAGGGCTGCCACCATGTCCCAGATGACCCCCCGCGAGATCGTCCACGCTCTGGATCAGTACATCGTCGGTCAGCAGGACGCCAAGCGCGCCGTCGCCATCGCCCTGCGCAACCGCTGGCGGCGCATGCAGCTCGACGACGACCTGCGCCCCGAGGTTACCCCCAAGAACATTCTGATGATCGGCCCCACCGGGGTGGGCAAGACCGAAATCGCCCGGCGCCTGGCCAAGCTCGCTCGCGCGCCCTTCATCAAGGTGGAGGCGACCAAGTTCACCGAGGTGGGCTACGTGGGCCGTGACGTGGAGTCGATCATCCGCGACCTCACCGAGGCCGCCATCAAGCTGGTCCGCGAGCAGGCCAAGGATGAGGTCCGCCACCGCGCCGAGGATGCCGCCGAGGATCGTATCCTCGACGCCCTGCTGCCGCCGCCGCGCGGCCAGGAAGACAACCCCCGCACCGACAGTTCGACGCGCCAGATCTTTCGCAAGAAGCTGCGCGAGGGCGACCTCGACGACAAGGAGATCGATGTCGAGATTACGCCGCAGGGGCCGGGCATCGACATCATGACCCCGCCCGGCATGGAGGAGATGACCAGCCAGCTGCAGAGTCTGTTCTCCAACATGGGCCGCCAGAAGACCGAGACCCGCCGGGTCAAGGTCAAGGATGCCTTCGCCCTGCTGCGCGACGAGGAGGCCGCCAAGCTGGTCAACGAGGAGGAGATCAAGCACCGCGCCATCGATGCCGTGGAGCAGAACGGCATCGTCTTTCTCGACGAGATCGACAAGGTGGCCAAGGGCAGCGGGCAGTCCAGCGGCGGTGAGGTCTCGCGCGAGGGCGTGCAGCGCGACCTGCTGCCGCTGATCGAAGGCTCCACCGTCTCGACCAAGTACGGCATGGTCAAGACCGACCACATCCTGTTCATCGCTTCCGGCGCCTTCCACCTGTCGCGCCCCTCGGACCTGATTCCAGAGCTGCAGGGTCGCCTGCCGATCCGGGTCGAGCTCGAGGCGCTGACCCCCGAGGACTTCAAGCGCATCCTCACCGAGCCCTCCGCATCGCTGACCAAGCAGTACAAGGCACTGCTGGCGACCGAGGGGCTTGAAGTCGACTTCACCGAGGACGGTATCGGGCGCATCGCCGAGATCGCCTGGCGAGTCAACGAAGGCACCGAGAACATCGGCGCGCGGCGGTTGCATACGGTGATGGAACGGCTCTTGGAAGATGCCTCGTTCAAGGGCGCCGATTTCGGCAGCCCCCTCACCATCGATGCCGCCTACGTCGACTCCCAGCTCGGCGAGCTGGCCATGGACGAGGATCTGTCTCGGTATATTCTTTAAAGCGCGGCTACACCGCGCGAAGAGAAGAGAGGGAAGAATGAAGAGGGAAGCAGTGCCATGCTCTTCCCTCTTCCAGGCGCGCAGCGCCGCTCTTCTGTCTTACATCTCACCGGAGGTGCCCCATGACCGCCCCCACTCCCACCAGGATCCACTATCACAAGAAGGCTCGCGAGCTGGAACTCGGTTATGCCGGCGGCAAGAGCTACCGGCTGCCGGTCGAGTACCTGCGCGTCTATTCTCCCTCCGCCGAGGTGCGTGGCCATCATCCCAGCCAGGCCGTGCTGCAGGTAGGCAAAAAGGATGTCGGACTGAAGAACATCGAGCCGGTGGGTCGCTACGCCGTCAAGCTGGCTTTCGACGACGGCCATGACAGCGGCCTGTACAGCTGGGAATACCTGCACGAGCTCGCCGTCAATCAGGATGCCTACTGGGCCGACTACCTGCACCGCCTGGAAAAGGCCGGCGCCAGCCGGGAACCCTTGGGTATCGAGATCAAGCAACTGTAGCGGGTCAAAGACAAGGGAGCCGAGGGAAGGCTACAATAGGCCGCAAATTGAGGCCTAAGCTGGCTCGATAACTGGCTACGCTCGCCAATGTCGCATCAAGCTTCCTCACCTTTCCGCAGCGATTCGGGAGCCCTTTCCGCATGAGCCCTCACTCCACCCCCGGGGACCAGCGCACCGCCCACTTCGGCTACCAAGAAGTGCCGGTCGAGGAAAAGGCCTCGCGCGTGGCCGACGTCTTCCACTCCGTGGCGGCACGCTACGACGTCATGAACGACCTGATGTCGCTGGGCATTCATCGCCTGTGGAAGCGCCTCACCATCGAGCGCAGCGGCGTTCGGCCGGGCCATAGCGTGCTCGACATCGCCGGCGGCACCGGCGACCTTACGCTCAAGTTCTCGCGCATGGTCGGCCCCCGCGGCCGGGTGGTACTGGCCGATATCAATCCGTCGATGCTGCGCGTCGGGCGCGACAAGCTGATCGACAACGGCGTCGGCGGTAACGTCGAGTACGTGCAGGCCAATGCCGAGTGCCTGCCGTTTCCCGACAACAGCTTCGACTGCATCACCATCGCCTTCGGCCTGCGCAACGTCACCGACAAGGACGCCGCGCTGCGCTCGATGGCCCGCGTGCTCAAGCCCGGTGGCCGTCTGCTGGTGCTGGAGTTCTCCAAGCCCAACAACCCCGTGCTGACCCGAGCCTACGACGAGTATTCGTTTCGCCTGCTGCCGCTCATGGGCCAGATGGTGGCGAACGACGCCGAGAGCTACCGCTACCTCGCCGAGTCGATCCGCATGCACCCCGACCAGGAAACGCTCAAGGAGATGATGGAAGCCGCCGGCCTGGAGCGCGTCGAGTACACCAATCTCACCGGTGGCATCGTCGCCCTGCACCGCGGCATCAAGCTTTGAGGCCGTGATGACGCTGACCCCGACCCTGCTGCTGGCTGGCATCGAACGTTCCCTCAACGCCTTGCTCGCCCGCGACCTCGCCGCACCGGGGCGCTTGTCGAGGCTCGCTGGCCAGCGGGTGCTGCTGCGCCTCGAACGCCCCGCCCTCGCACTGCTGCTGAGTTTTCACCCTCATGGCGTCGACCTGCTGCGTCAGGACGCAGCCGACGAGACGGGGGCCGATGCGGTGATCGAGCTCGATGCCGAGGCTCTCGGCGACCTGCTCGGTGGGGAGGCGATGGAGCGCCTGATGTTCCAGGGCCGACTGGCGGTACGCGGGCGGGTACATCTGCTCGAGGAGGTTCGCGACCTGTTTCTCGATCTCGATATCGACTGGGAGGGCGAACTCGCCCAGTGGTTGGGTGACGTGCCTGCCCATAGCCTGGCCGAGGGCGTTCGTCGCATGGCCCGCTGGGGACTGCGCGCCCAGCAGGAGATGCGTGCCGATATCGCCGAGTACGTGTTCGAGGAAGCCCGCCTGCTGCCGGGGCGACAGCAGCTTGAGAACCTGCGCGATCACCTCACCGAGCTGGAAATGGCCACCGACCGCCTCGAAGCGCGGCTGACGCGACTGCGGCGCCAGCTGGAACGCGAGGCAACGGCATGATGGGGCTCCGCCTGCTGCGCATCATCTGGGTGATCACTCGCTATCGCCTCGACACCCTGCTACCGCTGGCGCGCTTGCCATGGTGGCTGCGTCTGGCCTTTCTGCTCTCGCCGCTGCGCCTGGTGCCCGTGGGGCGACGCTCCGGCGGCGAACGCCTGCGCCTGGCTCTGGAGTCGCTCGGCCCCATCTTCGTCAAGTTCGGCCAGCTCCTTTCCACCCGCCGCGACTTGCTGCCCGAGGAGATCGCCGACGAGCTGCGTCGCCTGCAGGATCAGGTGCCGCCCTTCCCCGGCCGTGAGGCGCGCGCTCTGGTGGAAGCCGAATTGCATCTGCCGATCGATGCGGCCTTTGCTCACTTCGAGCCCGAGCCGCTGGCCTCGGCCTCGATCGCCCAGGTGCATGCCGCTCGCCTGCACAGCGGCGAGGACGTCGTCGTCAAGATCATTCGTCCCGGCATTGATAGCGTGATGCGTCAGGACATGGCACTGATGTATCGTGTCGCCGGGCTATTGACGCTGATCCCCGAGGCGCGCCGCCTGCGCCCGGTGGAAGTGGTGCGCGACTACGAGTCAACCCTGTTCGACGAGCTCGATCTGCACAAGGAGGCGGCCAACACCTCGCAGCTCAAGCGCAACTTCAAGGATTCGCCACTGCTCTACGTGCCGACGATCCACTGGTCGCATACCCGCCGCAGAGTCATGGTGCAGGAGCGCATCCACGGGGTGCCGGTGGCTGATATCGCCGCACTGCGCACCCAGGGCACCGATCTCAAGCGCCTCGCCGAGCGCGGCGTGGAAATCTTCTTCACCCAGGTGTTTCGCGACAATTTCTTTCACGCCGACATGCACCCGGGCAATATCTTCGTCGCACGCGAGAACCCGCACGACCCGCAATACATCGCCATCGACTGCGGCATCGTCGGCAGCCTGACCCGCGAAGACCAGGACTACCTGGCACGCAACCTGCTGGCCTTCTTTCACCAGGACTATTACGAGGTCGCCGCCCTGCACATCGAGTCGGGCTGGGTCGGCGAGGAGACGCGCGCCAACGAGTTCGCCGCCGCCATTCGCACCGTGTGCGAGCCGATCCTCGAAAAGCCGCTCAAGGACATCTCCTTCGGCCAAGTGCTGCTGGGGCTGTTTCAGACCGCGCGCCGCTTCAACATGGAAGTGCAGCCGCAATTGGTGCTGCTGCAGAAGACCCTGCTCAACATCGAGGGTCTGGGGCGCCAGCTCTATCCCGATCTCGACCTGTGGACCACCGCCAAGCCCTACCTGGAACGCTGGATGAAGGAACGCGCCGGGGTAACGGGGTTCTGGGAGTCGCTCAAGCGCCAGGCGCCGGAGCTCTCCCGCCAGTTGCCGGAACTGCCTTCCGTGGCCCACCAGGCGCTCAGCCGCATCGAGCACGAACACCGCCAGCGCCGGCGCCAGGTACAGGCCATGAGCGGCATCCAGCAACAGCTGCGCGAGAACCGACGCAGCGCCCGTCGCCTGCGCCTGGGGCTGCTGCTCGGCGGGCTGGCGCTGGTCTGGCAGCCGCTGTTCGAGTGGGCCGCAGGCCAACCCTGGCCGGTGCTCGCCGCCGCCACCCTCGGCCTGCTGCTGCTGGCCTGGCAATGAACTTGATCCATCGCAACCCGAGGCCCATGCATGCGTGATATTCTCGATGAACTCTTCGACGTGCTGAGCCAGCGCCGCAACGCCGACCCCGACGAATCCTACGTGGCCGCCTTGCATCGAAAGGGGCTTAACAAGATACTCGAAAAGGTCGGCGAGGAAGCTACCGAGACCCTGCTGGCGGCCAAGGACGCCGAGGCCGGCGGCGACGCCGAACGCCAAGCGCTGGTCGCCGAGACCGCCGACCTGTGGT
The DNA here is from genome assembly GCF_002930105.1 of Billgrantia saliphila. Lineage (GTDB taxonomy): Bacteria > Pseudomonadota > Gammaproteobacteria > Pseudomonadales > Halomonadaceae > Halomonas > Halomonas saliphila. The sequence goes on from NZ_PJRN01000019.1 coordinate 47,143, forward strand.
TTCATAGCCTGGTGATGCTGTCGCATCTCGGCCTCGACCATCAGGATGTGCTCGACGAGTTGGCCCGTCGCTTCGGCATTTCGGGGCACGAAGAGAAGGCCGCAAGGTCAAAGTGAACACGTCTTCCGGATCCGCCGGAAACCCGACTCAGAGGTAACCTTCATGTTAGGTGGCATCAGTATCTGGCAGCTGCTGATCGTACTCGGCATCATCATCCTGGTCTTCGGAACCAAGAAGCTGCGCAATGTCGGCTCCGACCTGGGCGGCGCGGTGAAGGGCTTCAAGCAGGCTGTCAACGAGGAAGACAAGGAAGGAAAGGACAAGCCGCAGGCCAAGGTGGCCCACGAGGAGGAGCCCAACACCTATGACGTCCGTGCCGAAGAGAAGAAGGCGGCGGACGGGGTCGAGGAACGGGAAGAGCGCAAGTAAGCCTCCATGTTCGATATCGGCTTCCTGGAACTGCTGATTATCGGGGTCGTGGGCCTGCTCGTGCTCGGCCCGGAGCGCCTGCCCAAGGCGGCGCGCACCGTTGGCCTCTGGGTCGGCAAGATCAAGCGCACCGTGTCGGGCATGCAGCGCGAGATCAACGCCCAGTTGGAGGCGGAAGAGCTGCGCCAGAAGCTCAAGGAGCAGCAAACCAAGCTCGACGAGAGCCTCGACAAGGCCAAGCGCGACGTCGAGAGCATCGCCGAGCCGGGTTCCTCGTCACGTCAGGGCAAGAGCGACGCCTCCGGGAGCAACGAAGCCAAGGCATCGGCTGCTCCACCCGCCTCCGCGCGCCTCGACGCGGCTCTGACGCATGCCAGGGAGCCCGACGACGAGGCGGCCGACACCCCATCCTCCCCAGATGACGACAAGGACGCCGCTTCCCGATGAGCGACTCCGACGACAAGCAGGAACTTGGCCAGGCCCCCCTGATCGAGCACCTCATCGAGCTGCGCTCGCGGCTGCTGCGGGCCGTGGTGGCGATCTTCGTGATCTTCCTCGGGCTCTACCCCTTCGCCAACGAGATCTACACCTTCGTGGCTCAGCCACTGATGGGGATGTTGCCGGAAGGCTCGCAGATGATCGCCACCGAGGTCGCCTCGCCGTTTCTGGCGCCCTTCAAGCTGACCCTGGTCGTGGCGGTGTTCGCGGCCATTCCCTACGTGCTGCACCAGGCCTGGGCCTTCGTGGCGCCGGGGCTGTACGAAAACGAAAAAGCGCTGGCCCTGCCGCTGCTGGCATCGAGCGTCGGGCTGTTCTACGCCGGTGCCGCCTTCGCCTACTATATCGTCTTCCCGCTGCTGTTCGAGTTCTTCACCCAGACCGGGCCGGAGGACGTGGCGGTGATGACCGATATCAACCAATATCTCAATTTCGTCCTCAAGCTGTTCTTCGCCTTTGGCGTGGCCTTCGAGATTCCCATCGCCACCTTTCTACTGATCGCCTCCGGCGCCACCACGGTGGAGAGCCTGACGAAAAAGCGCCCATACATCATTCTCGGCTGCTTCGTGATCGGCATGCTGCTCACCCCGCCCGACGTGATCTCCCAGAGCCTGCTGGCGATCCCCATGTACCTGCTCTACGAAGTGGGCATCCTGTTCGGCCGCCTGGTTCGGCGGCGGCAGCGCAAGGCTTCCGTGCCGGAACAGACGGGCGAGCGCGACGACGCCTGACGACTTTGCCGCGCCAACGCAAGCGCCCCCCGCTCGTCGCCGAGCGGGGGGCGCTGGTCCATAGATGAAACGTCGAGGGCTACAGGTCCATCAGCTCGTCGATACGATCGACCAGCTTGAAGATACCGGTGGCGGCCTCACTGATGCGGGTGGCCAGCATATAGGCCGGCGTGGTAACCACCCGATTCTCGAAATCGACTACGATCTCCTCGACCCCACAGCTGCGATGCAGACCGCCCATCGAACTGATCGCCCCGGACACGCTCGGGTCGTGGCCGATCGTCACGGCGATACCAGGCCCCAGCAGCTTCGGCACCAGAGCCGGCGCTATGCACATCAGTCCGATCGGCTTGCGCGCCTCGTGGAACGGCGCCAACGCCTCCACCAGCGACTCGAGCGGTTCCATGTCGCTGCCGGCTTCGGCGAAGTTCGACAGGTTCTTGGCCGCCCCGAAGCCCCCCGGCAGGATCACCGCGTCGAACTCCTCGGCCTCGAGCTCGTCGAGCGCCGAGATGTCGCCACGCGCCAGCCGTGCCGACTCCATCAGTACGTTGCGAGATTCACCCTCCACTGTCTCTCCGCTACGATGATCGATCACATGATGCTGCGCGATGTCCGGCGCAAAGCAGCGATAGCTGATGCCCAACTGATCCAGCCGCAGCAGGGTCAGGGTGGTCTCGTAGATCTCCGATCCATCCTGTACGCCACAGCCCGACAGGATGACCGCCACCTGTTTGCTCATGCTCTTCTCCTTGTAGTCAGGCGCCTCGAAAGAAGGGTCAGCCTCGAATCCCGAAGCCCACACTGTAGAGAGTCGCGCCGGGTGCGACAAGGCGCAGCTTTCCGCTCCCGACCGCGCTGATATACTCGATGGCATGTCGATGCCACTGTCATCGAACCGTCATCCATACCGGGCACACTGTCGCGAGCGGCGAACGTGGCCCCACAGTCGGAGTAGAGAGCCTTGAGTTTCATGACCACGCGCCAGTTTCCCGCCACGCGCATGCGCCGAATGCGGCGCGACGATTTTTCGCGCCGCCTGATGCGAGAAACCCACCTGACGGCCGCCGACCTGATCTGGCCGGTGTTCGTGCTCGACGGCGAGAAGCGACGTGAGCCGGTACCCTCGATGCCCGGGGTGGAGCGGCTGTCGCTGGACCTGCTCATCGAGGAGGCACGTGAGGCCGCAGCGCTGGGAATCCCCGCGCTGGCGCTGTTCCCGGTGGTGGACCAGGCGCTGAAGAGCGAACTGGCCGAGGAGGCCTACAATGCCAGCGGCCTGGTCCAGCGCAGCGTGCGTGCGCTGAAGGATGCGGTACCGGAGCTCGGCATCATCACCGACGTGGCGCTCGATCCTTATACCATCCATGGTCAGGACGGCATCATCGATGCCAGCGGCTACGTGCTCAACGATCGCACCGTGGAGACCCTGCTCAAGCAGGCGCTGTCCCACGCCGAGGCCGGTGCCGACGTGGTCGCGCCGTCGGACATGATGGACGGGCGCATCGGCGAGATCCGCCAGGTGCTCGAGCAGGAACATCTGCCCAACGTGCGCATCATGGCATATAGCGCCAAATACGCATCGCGCTACTACGGACCGTTCCGCGATGCGGTGGGCTCTGCCGCCAACCTGGGCAAGGCCGACAAGCGCACCTATCAGATGGACCCGGCCAACAGCGACGAGGCGCTGCACGAAGTGGCGCTGGACCTGACCGAGGGTGCCGACATGGTGATGGTCAAGCCCGGCATGCCTTATCTGGACGTGGTCCGGCGCATCAAGGACGAGCTCAGGGTGCCCACCTATGCTTACCAGGTGAGCGGCGAGTACGCCATGCACATGGCCGCCTTCGATCAGGGCTGGCTGGATCCCGACGAGATCATTCTCGAATCCTTGACATGCTTCAAGCGCGCCGGGGCCGACGGGATTCTCACTTACTTCGCCAAGCGAGCGGCGACACTGCTCGCATCATGACGACAGCGGTCCGGTCGCGTGTCGGCGGGGGCTGTCGGTTGAGCCAAGAGAGAGACGATGGCAGACGTGCCCACCCCCGCAGATCCGTTCCAGCCCGGGACCACCACACCGCCCGGCGAGGCCGTTGAACCCACCTCGCCGCGCCTCAATCAGACGCGGGCCGGCGTCAAGCCCAAGGCACCGCCCGACCTCGACGCCGACCTGAGCGACCCACGGCTCTATTTCAACCGCGAGCTGTCGAATCTGCAGTTCAACGTCCGCGTGCTCGAGCAGACCCTCGACGAGGCGCACCCGCTGCTCAACCGCCTGATGTTTCTGCTGATATTCTCGTCCAACATGGACGAGTTCTTCGAGATTCGCGTCGCCGGCCTGAAACACCAGATCGCCCTGGGCGATTTCTCCACCGGCCCCGACGGTCGCTCACCGCGGGCGCTACTCGCCGAGATTTCCCAGGTCGCCCATGAGCAGGTGGCGCGCCAATATCAGATCCTCAACGACGTCTTGATCCCCGCGCTGCACGTTCAGGGGCTGCGCTTTCGTCGTCGTGACGACTGGACCGCGGCTCAGCAAGCCTGGATACAGGAGTTCTTCTCGGCCGAGATCATGCCGGTGATCAGCCCCATCGGGCTGGATCCTTCCCACCCTTTTCCACGCCTGGTCAACAAGAGCCTCAACTTCATCGTCGAACTGGAGGGCAAGGACGCCTTCGGACGCCAGGGAGGGCTCGCGATCCTGCCGGCACCGCGATCGCTGCCCCGCGTCATCGCCTTGCCCCCCGAACTGTGCGAGTCGGGTTTCAGCGAATACGTCTTCCTTTCGTCGATGATTCACGCCCATGCCGGCGAGGTATTCCCCGGCATGGCGGTGCGCGGCTGCTATCAGTTCCGCCTGACCCGTAACGCCGATCTCGCGGTGGATCCCGACGAGATTTCCGACCTGGCTTCGGCGCTGCGCGGCGAACTGCTGGCCCGGCGCTACGGCAGCGGCGTGCGTCTGGAGGTCGCCGACAACTGTCCCGATCGCCTTTCGGCGTTCCTGCTCAAGCAGTTCGAGCTCGACGAAGCCGACCTCTACCGGGTCGACGGACCGGTCAACCTGACGCGCATGATCTCGGCGCTCGGCGAGCTGGACCGCCCCGACCTGCAATATCGCCCCTTCACCCCGGGGCTGCCCAAGCTCCTGCGCAAGAAGGAAAGCCTGTTCGACGCCATCGCCGCAGGCGATATCCTGCTGCACCACCCCTTCCAGGCTTTTTCGCCGGTGGAGGATCTGCTGCGCGAGGCGGCGCGTGACCCCAGCGTGCTGGCCATCAAGCAGACGCTCTACCGTACCGGCGCCGATTCCGGCATCGTCAATGCACTGGTCGAGGCGGCCTCCAACGGCAAGGAGGTCACGGTGGTGATCGAGCTGCGCGCACGCTTCGACGAGGCCGACAACCTGGCGCTGGCCTCGCGTCTGCAGGAGGCTGGCGCCATCGTCATCTACGGGGTGATGGCCTACAAGACCCACGCCAAGATGATGCACATCGTACGCCGCGAACGCGGCCGGCTGCGCCACTACGCCCACCTGGGCACCGGCAACTATCACGCCCGCACCGCCAAGCTGTATACCGACTACAGCCTGCTCACCGCCAATGCAACGCTATGCGCCGACGTGCACAAGGTGTTCCAGCAGCTCTCAGGCATGGGCCGGGCACAGCATATCGACACCCTGCTGCATGCCCCCTTCACCCTGCACGACCGTCTGTTGGCGATGATCGAGCGCGAAGCCGAACACGCCCGCCGCGGACGCCGCGCGCACCTGATCGTGAAGTGCAATTCGCTAACCGAACCGAAACTGATCCAGGCGCTCTATCGTGCGTCCCAGGCCGGCGTCGAATGCGACCTGATCATTCGCGGAATGTGCTCCCTACGCCCCGGCGTACCGGGCATCTCCGAGACCATCCGCGTCCGCTCGATCATTGGGCGCTTCCTCGAACATACCCGTGTGTTCCACTTTCATAACGACGGCAAGCCGGAGACTTGGTGCTCCAGCGCCGACTTCATGGCCCGCAATATGTTTCATCGGGTCGAGACCGCTTTCCCGCTGCTCGACCGCAAGCTCGCCGAACGGGTACGCAAGGATCTCGAGACCTACCTGGTGGACAACTGCCAGAGCTGGTTACTGCAGCCGGACGGCAGCTACCTCAAGCAGCAGCCGTGCGGGAGCGACGCGATCAGCGCCCAGGAGACGCTGCTCTATGCCTACGCCGCCAAGGCCTGACCCCGCTGCGCGAAAGCGTGGGCCTCAACGCTTGCGAAAGGCGTCGAGATCGTTGGGATCGAAGCCGTCGATCTGCTCGGGCAATCCCTTCTCCTCGCGCAACTGGTGCAGACGCAGGCGCTCGGCGAGCAGTTCGCCGTCATCGTCAAGGGTCCGGCCGTTGAGTTCGGCGAGTTGGGCCATGCCCTGGTGATAGAAGGTAAGCAGGTGCAGCGCCACGGGATTGTCCTGCTCCACCTCGCGGCGCAGGGTCGCGAGGTAACCACTCACCCGCGAGAGATGGTGCTTGAGCTGCCAGACATAGCGCATCTCGCTCATCCACGGGCGCTCACGCAGCACGGCGAAGATCATGCTGGTGGCGAACAGCCCCAGCAGCACGCCCAGCGCATTGAGCCACAGGCTGGAGCCGAAGGTCGCGGTCAGCAGTTGGGCGAACAGCACGCCGAAGACAATTAACTGCGCGGCCATGACCACGCTGATGATCCTGGCCTTGCGTCGATAGGTCTCGGGGTCGTGATGCTCAAAGGTGAACGGCATGTGGCGGGCTCCTGTTGCAGCGAGAATGCGAGGGATTATCCCGGCATCGTCACAGCGAGTACAGGCCCGCCCTTCGAGGCCAAGCTCAGCGCAGCCGCTCGGCGGCTTCCAACAGCAGCGCCGCGGTACTATCCCACCCCAGGCA
>NZ_PJRN01000001.1 GCF_002930105.1 Billgrantia saliphila
TTCGCCGTTTTAGGGCCTCCAGGGAGCATCGCGGAGCGCCGCCCGTCGAAGGCCGGCCAACGGCCCCGGCCCTTCCTCCAAGAAAGCCCCGTGTTCGAAGGAACGCGGGGCTTTTCTTTGCCGGGACCATGCGTTTCAGTAGTTGCGGCATCAAGGGTGAGCCTCGGAGCCACCGTGCCTGCCGACAGCCGTTGTCCGGCCTGGTAACATTCGCGGGCATCCAACATCTGGCATAAAGAGGTTTGAATGTCCCGCTTGGCGAAGCATATTACGCCCGACCAACTGCTCTTCTACTGCCGTCCCGGGTTCGAGCACGATGCCTCTGCGGAGGTGGCGGCCTACGTTGACCAGCTGGGTTGGCAGGGCAATGCGGAGTTCACGCCTCAAGGGGGGTATGTGCGCCTCGTCGTGGATGATGAGCGGCCGGCCAATGAGCTTCACCGCGAACTTGATTTCAAGCGGCTCGTCTTTGCTCGGCAGAGCCTGGTAGCGCTGCCGCCATTGAAACTGTCCCGAGATGACAGGCTATCCCCCATCGTGGAGCAGATAGTCGCGAGTGGCTGGAGCTTCGATGCGATCTGGCATGAAACGCCCGATACCAACGAGGGCAAGGCGTTGGCAGGTCTGATCAAGGCGCTGACGCGTCCCCTCGAGTCGACGCTGCGCAAGCGTGACGCCCTGCGCCGCAAGGCCGGCGGCCGTCGTCTGCATCTGTTCTGGACGGATGGTGACCGGGTGCAGCTTGGCATGAGTTTCCCCGGCAACCGCAGCGAGCTCCCTGGAGGCATCAGACGCCTACGCTCTCCCCAGGCGGCACCCAGCCGTTCGACGTTGAAGCTGGAGGAGGCCTGGCACGAGTTCGTGCCGCGGGACGAATGGGATGCTCGGCTGGCGGAAGGGATGCAAGCCGCCGATCTGGGTGCGGCTCCGGGTGGCTGGACTTGGCAACTGGTCCAGCGCGGCATGCATGTCTTCGCCATCGACAATGGCCCGATGGAACGAAGCCTGATGGCATCGGGCATGGTCGATCACTTGCGTGAGGACGGCTTTGTCTGGGAGCCGCCGTATCGCCTGGACTGGCTGGTTTGCGACATCGTGGACAAACCGGCGCGTGTGACGGCAATGGTTCAGCGCTGGCTGACGCGGCGCTGGTGTCGAGAAGCGGTCTTCAATCTCAAGCTACCGATGAGGCGCCGCTGGGAGGAGGTACAGCGTTGCCTCAATGGCCTCGAAACGGCGTTGCTTGAAGCCGGCGTTCGGAGCGAACTGCATTGCCGCCACCTCTACCACGATCGCGAAGAGGTCACGGTGCACGTGCGGCTGCTCGATTAAGGGCAGTCGAAGGGTATTCAGTAAGAGGGTTCGTAGATGCGAATCGACTCTTCCTCGGTCAGCAGAGGGAGGATGCGCTGCATGACACGGGCACGTTCCTCGCTGGTGTACCATTCGTTCCATGCGCTCAGATCACGCCACTTCACGATCATCAGGCGGCGGTCGCTATGGCCCAGTTCGGCGAGAGTCTCGCCGCCGAAAAAGCCCCTGGCGCCGAGGGACCAGCGCATCGCTTCGCGTGCCGCCTCCTCGTATTCCTCCTCCAGGCCAGGCATGATACGACGTTCGATAATGATCTTGATCATCTAGCAGCTTCCTACGCCGAGGTCATCGATGACGAATAGCGCCGACTCGCTGCCCGACTTTCAGGCCGAACTGGACACTCGCGGCCTCTATTGTCCGGAGCCCATCATGCTCATGCATAACAAAGTGCGTGACATGAGCGCCGGCGAAATCCTCAAAGTGGTGGCGACCGATCCGGCCACCACTCGCGACGTGCCCAAGTTTTGCAGCTTCCTGGGGCACGAGTTGCTATCCCAGCAGGAGTCGGACGGACAATATCTCTACTTTATCCGTTTAGGCTGATGTAATGCCAGTCGACCTGAAATGTCAGTCGCTGGACCCATCGGGAACGACCATCAAGGCCAGCGCTTCCAGGGTGCAAGGGTCCTGCTCGCGAATGCGATTGGCAATGCTGCGCTGGAAGAAATAGACCACGCGATGGCGGCTACGGCCAGGGTAGAGACAAGGATCACCAGGAAGAATCGGTGTCGACTCGACGAGCGCTTCATCCGCCAGAAGGGCCTCGATGTTGCCGTCGCTGTAGAGGCGCCAGCCGAAGACCTGCTTCAACTGCCAAGGGCAATCTTCGTCGTCGATGCACAGGGCGTGGGTGCCCTGGGTGTCGGGGATCTGCTGGATAAGGGTGATTTCCCGCGTCTCCTCGTAATCGAAGTAGGCGGCGGCATGCTCAAGCTCGCAGGCCTTGTGAGGGGGCGCGACATCGAGCAGTTCCTCAGTCTCGGGGTCACGATAGCCGACGAAGCAGCCATGTTCGGAGTCGTCCAGCCGATGGCAGGCGGTTAGCGCCTCCATCCACGGAACCAGGCCAACCACTTCGCCATCCTCGCGCAGCCCCCAGGCGAGGATGGGCATGCCGTAGAGGGAGTCGGGGTCCGAGGCCAGGCTGTAGACCATCTCGAGGCCATCGAGCTCGGGGGAAAGGCGAACCAGGCGCTGCTTGGCCTGGAGCTTTCGGCGCATCGTTTCCAGGTCGATGACCCGGGCAGGGCGGGGTGACGGTGTCATACCCATGATCCTCCCTCCAGATTCTGCATGGCCGAGCGGTTGTCACGGCTGCGGCACGGCTGACGGGATCGACTCCTACCTTTCACACACCAATATCATAGAGTCGATGTGCAAGTTAAGCCTGCCGTCGTTTTTACTCGCACCGATCGCGTAACACCTGCCACTGGCGACGATGTTCCTCGCGCGCCCGGCGCAAGGCGGGCAGAGGGGCTTCAGGGTTCTCCAAGGAGAGCCAGCGCCGCCGATAGGCGGCAACCGCATCGGGTGGCGGGACGTGGCTGTCGAACAGAGCATCGACAGCTTGCAGCCAGCGCTCGGCGGCCGCTTCGAGCCGATCCAGCCAATCAAAGGCCGGCAGTTCGGACAATTCGCGTGCCAGATCGGGAGAGGACGTAGCCTGTATCGGGCAGCTCGTGCCTTTGGCGAGGGTATCGTTCAACAGCGTGTTGGCCTCACTCAATCGCTGCTCGGCAAGAAGCAGGGCACGCAGGAGTTCGGCAGTGAATGGACGATTGCGCAGCGTACCGAGATGGCCCTCGAGCGTGGCGGAGTCGGGGGACCAGTGGGGATTGAACTGGTTAAGCGTAGCTTCGCGCAGCCAGGCGACGGCTTCGAGCTGCGCGTCGAGCGCTTGGGTCTCGCCTGGCGACAGAGGCGAGCTCGCCCGAGAGAAACTGCCTACCCATTCCTCAGAGTCGAACTGACTGTTCCAGCTGACTCGCGGTAGCTGCTCGGTCTTGGTCTGGATGAGCCGCTCGAGCCGCTCGCGATGTGGCTCGGAGAGGGTGTTGGGGACTTCGCTGTTACTGCAGGCATGCAGGCGGCGCCAAAGTTTGAGTTCGTAGATCCAACGTTGGCTGGGTGGGGCCACGCGACCAAGCTGGTTGTTACGAGCGGCGATCAGCGAGGTGATACGACACTCGCGCAGTGCATAGACGTTGAGAAGGCTTTCGCGGGTCTCGGGGATGGGGAAAAGACGCTCCTTTCGCTCGGGGAAAGCCCCGATATTGCCCGGCTCGCCCCTTTCGGGGATCGGTAGATCCAGCGCCATGGCCAGTTCATGCTGATAGTCGTTCAACCTGGCTTCGCCTTCGTTGACATCGCTGCAACCCGTGAAAAGGACCAGGAACAGCACGAGGGCGAAGCCTCGAAGCGTTTCAGCTCTGGGATGCGTCCCGTGTGTCATAGGCGACTCCCTTGGCCCTGCGCCGAAGGCGTTCGCTGAGTAGCACGGCCGCCACGGTGAGGCCGCCGATCAGACCGATCCAGTATCCATGCACCCCCATCGGCGCGCTCAGCCCGGCCAGCCCCTGTGTGCCCAGCCAGTGTCCACCGCCCAGGCCGACCAGCCAATAGGCGAACATGGTGATTATCATGATGATCCGGGTATCCTTGTAGCCTCGCAGGGCACCCGCCAGGTTGACCTGCAGCGAATCCGAGACTTGATAGAGCATTGCCAGCAGCACCAGCGAGAGCGCCAGCCGCTGGACATCCGCATTGTGCGTGTAGAGGCCGATGACCGGCTCGGCGGTCAGCCAGAGCAGGGCGCTGTTGAACAGAGCGATGACAAGCGAGAGCAGGATGCCGTTCCATGCCACCAATCGTGCCCGTGCCGTGTGGCCCTGGCCCAGCGTGTTGCCGACCCGTACGGTCAGCGCCATGCTCAGGGCCAGCGGCAGCATGAACAGGATCGAGGTGTAGTTCAGGGCGACCTGGTGCGCCGCCACCGTCACCTCGCCGAGGCTGGCGATGAACAGCGAGATCAGGGTGAAGAGGGTGACCTCGACGAAGATTGCCACGCCGATCGGTACGCCGACATAGAGCAGCTCACCGATGATGCGCCAGCGGGGCGGCGTGGGAGAGCGCCATAGAATCACGTCGCCGTAGGCTCGGGAGCGGCGGGTATAGAGGGCCATGGCCAGACACATGGACCACATGGAGAGCGCAGTGGCGATGCCACAGCCAAAGGCTCCCAGGGCCGGAAGGGACTGCGCCCAGGTCGGCAACGAGTCACCGAACACCCCGCTCAATCCCGCACCTCCATAGATCAGTACGAAATTGCTGGGAATGTTTACCCCAAGCCCCACCAGGCTGATCCATAGCGCCGGTCGAGTGTGATTCATGCCGTCGGAAAAGGCGCGTAGCGCCTGGAACAAGGCCACGCCCGGCATGCCGAAGGCCACTGTCGAGAGGTAGGCGGCGGAGCGTGTTGCGACCTCGGCGGGTACCTCCATCAAGCGAAAGATGGGCGCCACCAGCACCCACAGCAGCAAGGCGGCGACGACTCCGAGCGCCAAGGCCACCCATAGCGCCTGATGCACGTTGGGACGAATTCGCTCGGTCGCGCCTGCGCCCAGCAAGTGGGCCACGATGGGCGTGAGCCCCATCAAGGTGCCGGTCATGAAGAGCATCAGCGGCAACCACAGGCTGGAGCCCACCGAGACGGCGGCCAGGTCGGTGGCGCTGACTCGCCCGGTCATCATGATGTCGACGACGCTCATGCCGGCCTGGGCCAGCTGGGCGCCACAGATCGGCAGCGTCAGACGAATCAATGGCCGCGTTTCCGTGCGGCTGACGCTCAGCAGGTCGGTAAGGAACGATGCCAAGGGTTATGCTCCATAAGACAGGACACCTCAGCGAAGCGCCGAGAGGAACCGGTTATGTTAGCAATATCCGGTGAATTTCGCCGCGCGAGTGACTTCCTTATACTGGGCGCATGTCAGCTAACCATGGGATGTCCGTGAGCCATCGACTCGAAGACGTGATTGCCCTGTTCGACAGGCTCTTCCAGGCGCGCTTCAACACGCATCTCGTGCGTGGCGGCGACGAGCCGCTGTATCGTCCGGCCGATGCCGGCTGCCCTTACCATCGGGTCATTTTTGCGCGGGGTTACTATGCCAGTGCACTGCACGAGATCAGCCACTGGTGCATTGCCGGCGAGCGTCGCCGCCAGCTCGAGGACTATGGCTACTGGTATCTACCCGACGGTCGAGATGCCGAGCAACAACGTCGCTTCGAGGCCGCCGAAGTGGCGCCACAGGCGCTCGAACTGCTGTTCTCCCGGGCCTGCGGGCTGCGCTTCCATGTCAGTGTCGATAACCTGGGCGGCAATGTCGAGGTGGACCGTGAGGCCTTCAGCGCTCGCGTCGAAGAGCGTGCCGCCCGTTACGAGCGAGAGGGGCTACCGCTCAGGGCCGCCGCCTTCCGTGCCGCCCTCCTGGCCTTCTACGCGGAGGGCGAGCCACTCTCCCGTGCCGTGAGCATCGGCCTGCGACACCTGGATCAGGCATATCCCTCGGCGGCCCAGGCCTCGCTGCCAAGCTGAAGCAGCGGGGCCAGCGCCGGCATGGCTTGTCGAGCCGGGTAGGCCACGCCGATCGTCTGATGTATATCGAGCCCTTCCAGCGACCGACACTGCACGTCGGGGCGGTCCAGGATATCCGGCCAGGCCGGCACCAGCGAGGCGCCTACCCCGGCGGCCACCAGTCCCAGGGTGTATTCGATAGTGCGCAGACGCGCACGCACCTGGCAGCGCAAGCCGGCGGCATTCAGTGCGGTGGCCAACTGCTCCATGGCAGCACAAGGCTGGCGCCAGATGAACGGGAGCCCCTCGAGATCGACCAAGGCCACGGTACTCTTCAGGCCCAACGGATGTCCGCTGGGCAGTGCCAGGCAATAGTTGTCATGCCAGATCGGCTGAAAGGCCTCACCCGGTGACAGATCCTGCTCGCCGATAATGCGTGCGTCACAGCGCTCCTCTGGGTTGACCAAGGTCAATGCCAGGTTGTCGCCCTGTCCGATGAACTCCTTGAGCAGAGAGGTCATGCGGTTTGCGCCCAGCGAGCGCATCAATCCCAGCCGCACCGGAGTCGGCGGCGCGGGCGTGCGGAAAAGCCGCGTGATGGCACTGAGGCCCTCACTGACCCGGCGGGCCAGCGGATAGAGACGATGTCCCTCCTCGGTGGGGGTAATGCCACGGCGATGGCGCTCGAAGAGGGGGGTGCCCAGCCGCTCCTCGAGTTGGACTAGCGCCGTGGAGATCGACGGTTGGGCCACGTGGCAGCGCCGGGAAGCGGCACTGATCGAGCCGCACTCGTAGGCAGCGATGAAATAGCGCAGGCTTCGCACATCCATAAGATTGGCCTATAGCTGGGGCAGGATATCGATATTATCTCTTTGGCTTTAGGGCGCGCTAGGCTGTAACCCAAGTCATGGCAGCCTTGGAGTTCCACGTGCTCGAACCCTTATCCCAGGAGCAGCGCTTTCTTTCCGCGTTGCGTACCGGTGATTGGCCCGCGTCGGAACGGGCTTGGCGAATCGACGAGGTCGACCTCACTCCGGCTGAATTGATTGAGCTGTTTGAGACACAGTTGATGAGCCGACATCTCGATCTTCACGCACGGCGCTTGCAGGCGAGGGGCGAGGCCTTCTACACCATCGGTAGTGCCGGTCACGAGGGTAATGCTGCCATTGCGCGCGCTTTTCGCCACACGGATCCCGCCTTTCTGCACTATCGCGATGCCGCCTTCTTGCTGCAGCGTAGCCGTAGCGTGCCGGGCCAGACTCCGCTATGGGATCTGCTGCTGAGTTTCGCCGCCTCGGCGGAAGATCCCATTTCCGGCGGTCGACACAAGGTGCTGGGCTCGAAGGCTCTGCACGTACCGCCACAGACGAGCACCATCGCTTCCCACCTGCCTAAGGCCATGGGGGCTAGCTACGGGATCGGGCTGTGGCGGCGATTGGGTGGCGGCGGGGAGTGGCCGGCCGACAGCGTGGTGATCTGCAGCTTCGGCGATGCCTCGTTCAATCACTCTACCGCCCAGGGGGCACTCAATGCCGCCGGCTGGGCGGCCTATCAAGGCATCCCCATGCCGCTGGTGATGGTTTGCGAGGACAATGGCATCGGCATCTCCACGCCAACCCCGAAGGGCTGGATCGAGGCCAGTATGCGTGCCCGTCCCGGCTTTCACTACCTGAGCTGCGACGGCCTCGATCTGCTCGACACTTGGCACGCCGCTCGCGAGGCGGAGCGCATCGCGCGGCGTCATCGGCAGCCGGTGTTCCTGCACATGCGCTGCGTACGTCTCTTCGGGCATGCCGGCTCCGATGCCCAGCAGGCCTACCTGGCCCCCGCGCGCATCAAGGCCGACGAGGCTCGCGATCCGCTACTGGTCAGTGCCGGCCTGCTGCAGCGTCACGGCGTGCTCGACACAGACGCCATCGGCGCGCTTTATCACTCGGTGGCCGAGCGGGTGGCCTATGTCGCCGAAGAGGCCATCCGTCGTCCCAAGCTGGAAACGGCCGAGCAGGTCATGACCAGCATCGTTCCGCCGATTCGCGCAAGTCGTGCACGTTCCTGGCAGGGCGAAGTGGATGCCACCCCCGCGCCCATGGCCAAGCTGCTCAACCAGGCCCTCATACGCTTGATGGCTCGATATCCCCACCTGGTGATGGCCGGCGAGGACATCGGACGCAAGGGTGGGGTGTACGGCGTCACTCAGCGTCTGCAGGCCCAGTTCGGGCCGCATCGAGTGATCGACACCCTGCTCGACGAGCAGAGCATTCTCGGTCTCGGTATCGGACTGGGGCAGAACGGCCTGGTGCCGATTCTGGAGATCCAGTTCCTGGCCTATCTGCACAACGCCGAGGACCAGTTGCGCGGTGAAGCGGCGACCTTAAGTTTCTTCTCCAATGGGCAGTACACGAATCCCATGGTGGTTCGCATCGCCGGGCTCGGCTACCAGAAGGGCTTCGGGGGCCATTTTCATAACGACAACGCCATCGCCGTGCTGCGCGACATTCCCGGCTTGCTGGTGGCCTGTCCCTCGAACGCCGCCGACGCGGTGGGGTTGCTGCAGGAGGCGGTGCGCCTCGCCGAGGAGGAGCAGCGCGTGGTGGTGGTGCTCGAGCCGATCGCGCTCTACCACGCTCGCGACCTGCACGAGGAGGGGGATCAGCAGTGGTGCTTCGCCGATCCCGGGCCGGAGCATCGTCTGCCGATGGGCGAGCCCGGCCAGTGGGGCGAGGGGCGACAGCTGGCCATTCTCACCTACGGCAATGGTGTCTATCTCTCCCGCCAAGCCGCGGCACGACTCGAAGCCGAGGGGGTGGAAGCGAGAATCGTCGACTTGCGCTGGCTGACCGGCATCGATCACGACGAGGTGTATCGTCGAGTCGAAGGCTGCGAACAGATCCTGGTGGTGGACGAATGCCGCCGCAGCGGCTCGCCCAGCGAGGAGCTTGTCACCGCGCTGGTGGAGCGCGGCGTGGCCGGCGAGCGCCTGCATCGGCTGACCGCCGAGGACAGCTTCATTCCACTGGGACGGGCGGCCACGGTCACGCTGCCTTCGGTTGCCGCCATCGTCGAGCAGGGTTTACGCCTCGCGTCACCCAGCATGAAGCGCAACGAAGCAGCCGTGAAGACGGCCGACAAGGTATCGGCAGGGAGCAACGAAGCATGAATCCGATCCGTGATGTTTCCCGTTCCTCCTCGGTCCGCGAGCGTCTGTTGATCGTATGTCCCGGTCGCGGAACCTACAACGCCGCCGAGTGGGGCACGCTGGGCCGCCATGCCGGTGGCTGCGACTGGCTGGCGCGCTTCGACGGCCAGCGTCGCGAAGCCGACCTGCCGAGTCTGACCGAGTTGGACGGTGAGATTCCCTTCCGCCAGAGTCTTCACGGTCGAGGTGAGCATGCGTCGCCGCTGATCTACGCCTGTGCCTGGGCCGATTTACTCGCCATCGACCGCGAGCGCTACGAGATCGCCGCGGTGACGGGCAATTCCATGGGCTGGTACATTGCCCTGGCGGCGTCGGGCGCCCTGGATCCCGACGAGACGCTGCAGCTGATCGGTACCATGGGGCGATTGATGCAGGAGACGCTGGCAGGCGGTCAGGTGATCTACCCCTGGGTCGACGAAGCGTGGCGGCCGGACTGGCTGCTACGGCGGGAGTTGCTCGGACTGATCGAGCGCATTCACGGCAACGAGGATGCCGAGCTGTACCTGTCCATCGACCTTGGGGGGATGCTGGTGTTCGGCGGCAATGAGGCCGGCCTGGCGCGGCTGACGAAGGCGCTGGCGCCGCGCGACCGCTTTCCCCTGCGGCTGCATCAGCATGCCGCTTTCCACACGCCCCTGCAGTTCGGTGTCAGGCAGACGGCGCGCAGACAGCTTTCCGCCGAGCCGTTCCGTGCCCCCGAAGTGCCCTTGATCGACGGTCGCGGTCATGTCTGGACGCCCTGGAGCAGCGATCCTGAGCGTCTTTGGGACTACACATTGGGCGAGCAACTGGTGGCGCCATACGACTTCACCGCGGCAATCAAGGTTGGAGTGCGCGAATTTGCACCGGATCGCATCGTGATACCCGGCCCGGGAGCGACGCTGGGTGGTGCCACGGCTCAAGCCTTGATCCAGCTCGGCTGGCGGGGGCTGGACAGCAAGGCGAGTTTCCAGGCGCAGCAGGCGCGGGATCCGGTATTGCTGTGCATGGGCATTCCCGAGCAGCGCGAGCGACTCGTCCGCGACACCGAGCCGATGCCGCTCGACGTCTGAGTGCGGCCGGGCAGGGCCAGGTGGCGCTGTTGAGGTCAGATATCCCCCAGACGCTCGTGAAGACGGAGCATGACCTCCACCTCGTGCTCGGGCCGCAGTGGCTCGAGCCCCATCTCGCCGAACAGCTCGTTGCGTGCGCGGCTCCATTCGCCGACGGTGAGGTCGGGATACAGACTGTCGGCCGGGGCCAGCTCGACGAAGGGATCGATGCCGTAAGTATCGAAGAGTCGCCCCAGCGCCGCTTCGTCCGCGCTGACGCCGGCGGTGAACAGGGTGGCGTTGAAGTGATCGCTCTCCAGTTCTCGGATCACGTCCAGAGGGCTGGCCCCGAAGCTGTGCAGCTCCTCCATGCTGTAGCCGTTGAGTTCATTGAACTCATCGTCGAGCCAGTCGTCGTCCGGCTGGATCAGCGTGTGCTTGATGCGACCATCGGGCAGTACCCAGGCGATCGCCAGAGGCAGGTCGTTATCGTTACCGGTCTCCACGGCGATGAATCCGGGAATGTCGGCCATATCAGGAC
This sequence comes from Billgrantia saliphila, assembly GCF_002930105.1. Classification (GTDB taxonomy): domain Bacteria; phylum Pseudomonadota; class Gammaproteobacteria; order Pseudomonadales; family Halomonadaceae; genus Halomonas; species Halomonas saliphila. The sequence goes on from NZ_PJRN01000001.1 coordinate 10,713, forward strand.
TCCTTCTGCTGGGCATGGCCAGGGTTAATCGCGCCGTCGCCTGCCGGCAGGCGAAAGAAGGCCCGGGCGGTGTCGTGGGTGGCGCGGGCAAGGGTGGCGTCGTCATCGCCGCGCCAGTGGGCGATCTCGCGTACGATCCAGGGCAGGAGCGACGGCTCGTTGCGTCTGCCCTTGAGTTTGGCAGGCAAATTGCGCGGCAGCAGGTAGGGGGAGTCGGTTTCCACCATCATCCGCTCAAGCGGAATCTCCCCGACCAGCTCGCGCAGGTGATGTCCGCGCCGTTCGTCGCAGATCCAGCCGGTCAGACCGATGTGCAGGTCCATGTCGAGATAGCTGAAGAGCGTCTCGCGGTCGGCGGTGAAGCAATGGATGACCGCGTCGACGATATCGTCGCGCCAGGCGCGCAGCATCTCGTTCATGCGTCGACCGGCATCGCGTTCATGCAGGAACAGGGGCTTGCCGCTCTCGGCCGCGAGCCCCAGTTGAGCTTCGAAGGCACGCTCCTGCTCGGCCGGAGTCGAGAAGTTGCGGTTGAAGTCGAGACCGCATTCGCCCACGGCCACCACCTCGGGGAGTCGATGCAATTCGCGCATGGCCGAGGCCAGCGCGCTATCCCAGCCGCTGGCATCGTGCGGATGCACGCCGGCGGTGGCGTAGAGTCCCGTAACGCGACGCGCCAGCTCAACCGCCTGCTCGGCATGGGCGAGGTCGGTGCCGGTAACGATCAGCGTGGTGACATTGGCGGCTCGTGCGCGACCCAGCACGGCATCGAAATCCCGGTCGAAGCTGGCATGAGTCAGGTTGGCGCCGATATCCGCCAGCGGGGCGGGAGAGCGAAACTGCAGCGCCTCGGGGAGAAAATCATCGAAGGGCGCGGTCGGGTCGGCCAAAACGGAGCTCCTTTGTCTGTCTGATGCGCATTGTAGCCGCCACCACGCCGGCTCGGCCATGCGTTACACTAGGCGCCTGTATGACTAACGAGGTGAACGCGTGACCCTGCTACGTCTGGAACGGTTGCAACTGGCCTATGGCAACCATGTTTTGCTCAATGGGGCCGACCTGGTGCTGGAAAAAGGGGAACGGCTGGCGCTGGTGGGGCGCAACGGCACCGGCAAGTCGACCTTGCTCAAGCTGGTGGCTGGCGAGATCCTCCCCGACGATGGCAGCATCTGGCGCGCCCCTGGGTTGAAGATCGGGGTGCTGGAGCAGGACCTGCCCACCGCCTCCGGCGAGACCATCTTCGACGTGGTTGCCCAAGGGTTGCCCCAGGCCGGCGAGCTGCTCGCCGAATATCACCATCTCGTCCAGTCCACCGATCCCGATATGAAGCGCATGGCAACGCTGCAGAGTCGACTCGAGGCTATCGACGGCTGGTCCTTCCATCAGCGCATCGACGTGGTGCTGACCCGCTTGGGATTGCCGGCCGACGATCTGATGAGTTCGCTGTCCGGCGGCTGGCGGCGGCGAGTGGCGCTGGCTCGGGCGCTGGTGGCCGAGCCCGACCTGCTGCTGCTCGACGAGCCCACCAACCATCTGGATCTGGATACCATTGCCTGGCTGGAGGAGCAGCTGCTCGACTTCAACGGGGCGGTGCTGTTCATCACCCATGACCGTGCCTTCCTGTCGAAGCTGGCGACGACGATCCTCGAGCTCGACCGCGGTCGGCTGGGACGTTACCCCGGCGACTATGCGGCGTACCAGCGGCAGAAAACCCACGAATTGGAAATCGAAGCGCGTGAAAGCGCGGAATTCGACAAGAAGCTCGCCCAGGAAGAGGCGTGGATACGCCAAGGCATCAAGGCCCGGCGAACCCGCAACGAAGGCCGCGTTCGCGCACTGGAGCAGCTGCGACGCGAACGCAGTCAGCGGCGCGAGGTCCAGGGGCGGGCCAGCTTCGGTGTCGACAGCGGCGAGCGCAGCGGCAAACGCGTGGTCGAGCTGATCGATGTGACCCATCGTTTCGGCGACGAGACGATTATTCGCGACCTCTCGCTGGAGATTCAGCGCGGCGACCGCATCGGCCTGATCGGGCGCAACGGTGCCGGCAAGACCACGCTGCTCAAGATCCTGCTGGGTGAGCTGGAGCCCAGCGAGGGCAAGGTGCGCCTGGGCACCAATATCAAGGTGGCCTACTTCGACCAGCTGCGAGCGGGTCTCGAGCCGGAGAAGAGCGTCTACGACAACGTTGCCCAGGGCAGTGACCGAATCACCGTCGGCGGCAAGGATCGGCACGTCATCAGCTATCTGCAGGACTTCCTGTTCACTCCCGAGCGGGCGCGTCAACCGGTCAAGGCACTCTCCGGTGGCGAGTCGAACCGGCTTTTGCTGGCGCGGTTGTTCACCCAGCCCGCCAACGTGCTGGTGCTCGACGAGCCCACCAACGATCTCGACGTCGAGACGCTGGAGCTGCTCGAGGAGCTGTTGCTCGACTTCGATGGCACGCTGCTGCTGGTTTCCCACGATCGCGCTTTCATGGACAACGTGGTCACCGGAGTTCTCGCCTTCGAGGGCGACGGCGTGGTGCGCGAATACGTCGGCGGCTACAGCGACTGGGTGCGCCAGGGCGGCAAGCTGCCGCCGGCGCCTTGGGAGGGGGCGGCGCGTCAGCAGGTGGAACCGACCGCTGAGCCTCAAGCAACGGCCAAGGCGTCCGTATCGGTATCGTCGTCGGCGAAAAAGCCCGCCAAACTCTCCTACAAGCTGCAGCGTGAGCTGGACGCGCTGCCGACCGAGATCGAAAGGCTCGAAGCCGAGGTGGCGGCACTTGAAGCGAGGGTCGCCGATCCGGCGTTCTACCAACAGGATGCCGACAGCGTGGCGGAGACGCTTCAAGCCATGAGCGACAGACAGACGGAGCTCGACGCCGCCATGGAACGCTGGATGGAGCTCGAGGCACTGGCGGCGGGAGAGTAACGCCGCAAGCCGAGAAGCAAGCTTGCTTTGCGCGGGCTCTAGTTGGGATACGCTGGCCGCCGGGTACCTCGGCGGCCAGTGTGATATCGGCAGGGATTATTCGGCGCTCTGTTCGCCTTTCTTGCCCACCCGCACCGCGAGCACGTCGCACTGGGCGCCGTGCAGCACGCCGGTGGAGGTGGAGCCGAGCAGCAGGGCGAAGCCATGGCGGCCATGGGAGCCTACCACGATTAAATCGACATCGTTCTCGTCGGCGAAACGATGGATCTCGGTATCGGGCATGCCCACGACAACGTGCTGGTTCTCCTTCGCCACGTGAGGATCGGCGATCTCGGCCAGGCGCTGCTTGGCATGCTCGTCGAGTTGATCCTGGATACTGGTCAGATCCATGGGGATGTCACCGCCGTAGGCGAAGCCCAGCGGCTCCAGCGTGTGCATGATCGACAGCTTCGCCTGGTTGCGCTCGGCGATCTGCATGGCGCGCTCAAGGATTCTGTGAGAATCCTTGGTCAGGTCGACGGCGACCAGGATATGGCGATACTCATTGCTCATGGCAGACTCCTGCGAAACGGCACGATGTATTTGTCATGTCTTCACTCTAGGACGCCTGTCGTGTCAAGACAACGACTTGCGTCAAGAATCAGGAGATACTGATGGTCTGGTTGATGATACTGCTGGTGCTGATGCTGATGGTGGGGCCGGTCATGTGGTTGCGGCCCGGTCCGCGTCAGCGACGCATCGTGCCGCTGCGCAATGCGGCGAACAAGGCGGGAGTCAAGGTGGCGCTGGAGAAGCCGCCGCTGCATGACACGAACACGGCCATGCCGGCTTATCGCTGGTACTTTCCGGCCGAGGCGCCCGGACCACGGTTCGTGCTGGTCCGCGATAGCGAGGCCAGTGAAGTATTGAAGTTCTACCAAGGTGACTGGCGCTGGCGCATCGAGCCATTGAGGCTGCTGCCCGCAGAAGCCCGGGAGACGCTCGCATCGCTGCTGAGTCGACTGCCTCAGGACGCCTTGGTAGTGGAATCCAGCGAGGCGGCCCTTACTCTCTGGTGGTGGGAGTCGCAGGGTGCCGAACGTTTTCTGACCTACGAAGCCGATTTCCGACGGTTGCGCGATGCCTTGGCGGGGCATGCCGACCGCCCTCAGCCGAGCCGCTTTTTATCTCAAGAGCCCGGCGAGACTCCGAAGCCTGACGAGGAATAAGTTGCGCTCATGCCTCGCTCTCCCTGGCTTGAATCTCCAAGCCGTTGTTCTCGATATGGGCCAGCAGAGCGTCTAGCTGCCGGACATCATCCTCGCTGAGGCCGGCCAGCATTTCGCGTCTCGCCTGGGTCACTACCTCGTCGATCCGCTCGAGCAGTGGGGTTGCCTCGGGAGTCAGGAAGACCCGCTTGGTACGGCGATCCTGCTCGCAGGGGCGCCGCTCGATAAGGCCCTGCTCCGAAAGCTGGTCCAGGGTTCGCACCAGTGAAGGAGCCTCCACGCCGATGGCGCGCGCCAAGTCGCACTGGGGCTGGCCGTCGCCGAGCCGCCACAGGTGATAAAGCGTGATCCAGCGAGTCTGGGTCAGGCCCAGAGGGGCCAGCCGCCGGTCGATCACGGCCCGCCATAGACGTGGCAGACGGGAGAGACGAAATCCGATGTTCTGGTGCATGGGGCTCCGCAAGGAAAGCGTTGAATTAGCCGAATTGTCCGGACCCCTTGCGTGTAATGCAACACGTGCGGCTCGCCGTCTTGACCTGCCTCAGACGTGTTCCCGGTAACACGGTGAGTCTGGGGATGCGCTGGGGCCGAGAGGTTCGCTCGAGGGTCTATGCTTCGGCGAGAGTCTGACGCACATGTCGATCCACTCCGATTGCCATGCCCTTGATTGCCTTTATCCGTCGCGGTAAGTCGCATCTTGGGCTTGACGTGCTGCCCGGAGTGCACCAAGCTTTCCGAAATCAAACGGCCGTATGAATCTTGGGCACTCCTCCAACGCCAACTTCTCTGTGTGGAGATTCGTGGATGATCTATCAAGGCAACGCCATCACGGTGGCACGCAACGGCGATGACGTCGCCATGCTCACCTTCGACCTCAAGGACGAATCCATCAACAAGCTATCCAGCGCGGTGGTGGCCGAGCTGGATGAGGCCGTGCAGGCGATTCGGGCCGAGAGTGGCCTCAAGGGGCTCGTCATCGGCAGCGGCAAGGATGTCTTCATCGTCGGCGCCGACATCACGGAGTTTCATGGGCTGTTCGAGAAGGGTGAAGAGTACCTGGTCGAGATGAACCTCAAGGTTCACGATATCTTCAATGCTATCGAGGATCTGCCGTTCCCCACCGTGACGGCGATCAATGGTCTGGCACTGGGTGGCGGCTGCGAAGTGACGCTGACCACCGATTTCCGCATCATGAGCGACAACGCCAAGATCGGTCTGCCCGAGACCAAGCTCGGTATTCTTCCCGGCTGGGGGGGCTGTGTGCGTTTGCCACGCTTGATCGGCTCCGACAACGCCGTCGAATGGATCGCGGGCGGTACCGAGAATCGCGCCGACGCAGCACTCAAGGTGGGAGCCGTGGACGCCGTGGTGTCGCGTGAGCAGCTCGAGGCAGCAGCGCTGGACATCCTGGCGCGGGCCAGCGCCGGCGAACTCGACTATCAGGCGCGGCGCGCCGAGAAGACCGGGCCGCTCAAGCTCAATGCCATCGAGCAGATGATGGCCTTCGAGACCGCCAAGGGCTACGTGGCCGGCAAAGCGGGGCCGCACTACCCGGCGCCGATCGAGGCGATCAAGGTGATACAGAAGGGCGCCGGCGAAGAGCGAGCCCGCGCCCAGGCCATCGAGGCCAAGGCCTTCGCCAAGCTGGCGCTGACCGATGTCTGCTACAACCTGGTGGGGCTGTTCCTCAACGACCAGGTCGTCAAGAAGAAGGCTGGCAAGTACGAGAAGCAGGCCAAGGCAGTGAAGCAGACGGCGGTGCTGGGTGCCGGCATCATGGGTGGCGGCATCGCCTACCAGAGCGCCTCCAAGGGCACGCCGATCCTGATGAAGGACATCAAGGAAGAAGCCATCGAGCTGGGCCTGAAGGAGTCGCGCAAGCTGTTCGCCAAGCAGGTGGAACGCGGCAAGCTCTCCACCGAGCAGATGGCCGAGAAGCTGACCCATATCCGTCCCACCCTCTCCTACGGCGATTTCGGCCATGTCGACCTGGTGGTCGAGGCGGTGGTCGAGAACCCCAAGGTCAAGGACGCAGTGCTGAGCGAGGTGGAAGGGCTGGTTGGCGAGGACACCATCCTCACTTCCAACACCTCCACCATCTCGATCACGCGCCTGGCCCAGAACCTCAAGCGTCCCGAAAACTTCTGCGGCATGCATTTCTTCAACCCCGTGCACCGCATGCCGCTGGTGGAGGTCATCCGCGGCGAGAAGACCGGTGACGCCGCCGTGGCCGCCACCGTGGCCTACGCCCGCGCCATGGGCAAGACGCCGATCGTGGTCAACGACTGTCCCGGCTTTTTGGTCAATCGCGTGCTGTTTCCCTATTTCGGCGGCTTCAGCCTGCTGGTCGAGCAGGGCGCCGACTTTCAGCGCGTCGACAAGGTAATGGAGAAGTTCGGCTGGCCCATGGGGCCCGCTTACCTGCTCGACGTGGTGGGAATGGACACCGCCGTGCACGCCAACGAGGTGATGGCCGAAGGTTTCCCCGATCGCATGGCCCAGGGGGGTAAGAGTGGCGGCAAGACGGCGATCCAGGCGATGTACGAGAACGACCGCCTGGGGCAGAAGAACGCAAAAGGTTTCTACGCCTACGAAGAAGACAAGAAAGGCAAGCCGAAGAAGGTCAGCGACGAGGCGGCTCATGCGCTGGTCAAGCAGGTCATGAAGGAAGAAAAGGAATTTTCCGACGAGGACATCGTCGCGCGCATGATGGTGCCGCTGTGCCTGGAGACCGTGCGCTGCCTGGAGGATGGTATCGTCGCCACGCCCGCCGAGGCCGACATGGCGCTGATCTACGGCATCGGCTTTCCGCCGTTCCGGGGCGGCGCGCTGCGCTACATCGATGCCATGGGCGTGGCCGAGTTCGTCAAATTGGCTGACGGCCTCGCCGAAGAACTGGGGCCGCTGTATGCGCCCACCGACAAGCTGCGCCAGATGGCCGATTCCGGCGAGCGTTTCTATTCCAACCAGGCCCGGGGCTGAACCCACCACGATCAGGAGGTGAGTTGATATGAGTTTGAATCCGAGAGATATCGTGGTGGTCGACGGCGTCCGCACCGCCATGGCCAAGGCCAAGAACGGCGCCTTCCGTCACGTGCGTGCCGAGAACCTTTCCGCCTCGGTGATGCAGGCACTGTTCGACCGCAACGCGGGGCTTGATCCGGCGGAAGTCGACGACGTGATCTGGGGTTGCGTGAACCAGACCCTGGAGCAGGCGATGAACATTGCCCGAAACGCGGCAATCATGACCGGTATCCCCCGCAGCGTGCCGGCACAGACGGTCAATCGCCTGTGCGGTTCCTCCATGACCGCGTTGCATATCGCCGCCGCCAACATCAAGGCCGGGATGGGCGACTTCTATGTCATCGGCGGCGTGGAGCACATGGAGCACGTGCCCATGGCACACGGTGTCGACGTCAACCCGGCGGCCAGCAAGTACGCCGCGAAGGCGGCCATGATGATGGGCCTGACCGCCGAGCTACTGGGCAAGATGCACGGCGTCACCCGCGAGGAGCAGGACAAGTTCGGCGTGCGTTCGCACCAGCGCGCCTATGCCGCGAATCAGCAGGGTTATTTCGATAACGAGATCGTCGGCGTCGAGGGGCATGACGAGCGTGGGTTCCGCACGCTGTTCAAGCATGACGAGGTGGTGCGCATCGATGCCAGCCTGGAGGAGATGGCCAAGCTCAAGCCGGTCTTCGACCCGCGCGGTGGCACCGTATCGGCGGGGACTTCCTCGGCATTGTCGGTGGGTGCCTCGGCCATGGCGGTGATGAGCTACGAGCGTGCCAAGGCGCTGGGCCTCACGCCGATGGCCCGCGTACTCTCTACCGGCGTAGCCGGCTGCGATGCCTCGATCATGGGCTACGGTCCGGTGCCCGCCTCGAAGAAGGCACTCAAGGCGGCCGGTCTGTCATCCGCCGATATCGAGACCGTAGAGCTCAACGAGGCCTTCGCCGCGCAGGCGATCCCGGTGCTCAAGGACCTTGGCTTTCTCGACGCCATGGACGAGAAGGTCAACCTGAACGGTGGCGCCATTGCCCTGGGGCATCCTCTGGGCTGCTCGGGGGCGCGTATCTGCACCACGCTGCTCAACGTGATGCAGCAGCAGGACACCACACTGGGGCTCGCCACCATGTGCATTGGCATGGGGCAGGGGGTGGCGACGGTCTTCGAACGGCTGAAGTAAGCACTTTCGTCGCCGGCGGCCTCGTACTTACGTGCGGGGCCGTTTTCATTTGTGGCGTTAACGTTCTGGTAGACGAACAATAAGATTCATTGCGGGTAAGTCATACTCGGCATACCCGGGGATGCTTCCAAGGCCTGGCCGGCGCGCTAGAGCACGCCCGCTTCGAGCCCTGCTGCCAGATAGAGGCCGAGCTCCTCAACCTGATCAACGAAGCCATCCTGCCATTCCCCGCGCAGCACTAACGGTTCCTGTGCCCAGCGCCAGCGCAGCCCGGTGACGATGCTTTCCACCGCCCGGCGCGTGCCGGTACCGTCGTGTCCGGCGCGGACATACAGGGCGCATGGCAGCCCCTGCTTCTCCTCCAGTACCGCGTAGTAGCTGCGGTCGAAGAAGTCCTTCAGCGCTCCGCTCATATAGCCGAGATTCTCGGTGGTGCCCAGGAGGATGGCGTCACACCTCAGCACGTCCTCCGGCCCGGCGTCGAGAGGAGGCTTGGTCACCACTTCAATATCTTCGATGTCAGGGTGGCTGGCGCCGCGCTTGGCAGCGTCACGCAGGGCCTGGGTATTGGACGAGGGCGCATGGGCCACGATCAACAGTCGCTTCATGTTTGACAGTCTAACGGCTTTTTCCGACGCTGTTTCGGCACCTTCCGCCTTTTTCGTTCGCTACGACAGGAGGAGACCACCCATGGCCTTTGCCCTTTCGAACATGCAGTTGGAGAGTTCCGCCTTCCAGGCACATGGCGCCATTCCCACCCGCCACGCCGGCGATGGCGACGATGTCTCACCAGCATTGAGCTGGAGCGACGCACCGGAGGGGACCAAGGGGTACGCCGTGATCTGCCACGATCCCGATGCGCCGCTGGTGCAGAAAGGTGGCTACGGCTTCGTTCACTGGCTGCTTTACAACCTGCCGGGCTCCACCACGTCGCTGACCGAGGGTTGCGCTGAAGGAACGGCAGGCAAGAACGACTTCGGAAAGCTCGGCTATGGCGGCCCGATGCCGCCGGAGGGGCACGGCGTGCACCACTACTATTTCTGGGTGCTGGCGCTCGACAAGCCGACCGACCTGCCCGAGGGCCTGGATATCGTGGAGCTGCTGAAGCAGCTCGAACCTCATCTCCTGGGTATGAACCGGCTCGTGGGGACCTACAAGCGGGGCTAGTTTCGCTACGGTGCAATCAGGGAGGATTGCAATGTTCGAGTGGCTGTCCCAGCACGTCGACCCGATCACCGTGCTGACCAATATCGGCACGTTGTTGATCTGGTTGGTCTATGCGCAGCTGCTCTATCTCGGCTTTCGCCGTCAGCGGCGACCTCGCCTGCTCATCAACCGCGGCAGGAAAAGCGGCATCGATGCGCTTTGCATCATCAGCAACATGAGTGCGGAGCCTATTTTCCTCCAACATATCATCGCTGAACTGAGGACCTCACGCGGCGTGATTACCGTCGATGTGACGGATCGCAAGGATACCTATGATGAACAGGCCGAAGGGGAGGCGAGGCAACGCCAGGGAGCGACCCAACGCCCCGATCACGCGCCGATCGTCAAGGACGGCTCACACCAGGGCCCCCTGGAACCAGGGGGCTTCGTGCATATCGACAGCTTTGGCGAGCTGACGTTGCGGCTGGCTCATGAAGGCGGCATCGAGATGCAGGCGTTAAGGCCGGTCGGTGATGTGGTATTCCACTCCATCACCGTACGCTTGATTTGCATCTACGGCTCCGAGGATTTGCCGATTGGAGCGGAGCGTCGTTTCGACTACATCGAACACGAGCCGAGTCACGGCTTGGTTCCGGCGACTTGGGATACCAAGCGGTTGGCATCGCGACGTCAGCGTCGCTGGTTGTGTCGCCAGGTCGATTTGCTGAATCGGTCCGATGTCCTGGATCCGCTCACGCGTGGCCGGTGAAAAGGGAGCGGCAGCAGATCATCGCCATCCACGGCTGCAATATCGAGATACAAAATCGTTTTGCAGCCGGAGTATACAAAAGCTAGGGTGATGAACTACCTGCCAACGAATGGCAAGTTCTGTATCGAATCAAGGAGGATGGCATGAACGACACCCAAGATCTCTTTCCTACCCGGTTGGAGCGAAAGTTGGGAATGTTCGAGCGCTTCGACCCGGTCGTGTACAGCGAAGGTGCTCAGCGTCGAGATGGGCCGCTAAGCGAAGAGCAACTGCGCGAGTACGAGGAGAAAGGGTTTCTCTCGTTCGAGAATTACTTCGACAAGGATGAAATGGATGCTTTCATTCAGGAGCTGCGTGACTACGAGGAAGATGAGGATCTCAAGCTCTCCGAAGGCACCATTCTGGAGCCGGGGCGCGAAGAGATCCGCTCGATCTTCGGCATCCATGAGATATCGGAGCGCTTCAGCCGTCTGACCCGCGACCCAAAGCTACTGGCAATGGTCCAGCAACTGCTGGGCAGCGATGTCTACATTCATCAGTCGCGTATCAATTACAAGCCCGGTTTCAAGGGCAAGGGTTTCGACTGGCATTCCGATTTCGAGACCTGGCACAGTGAGGACGGCATGCCGCGCATGCGCTCGTTGAGCTGTTCCATCATCCTGACCGACAACGGCGAATTCAACGGTCCGCTGATGCTGATCCCGGGGTCGCATAAGATGTTCGTGCCCTGCGTGGGCCGGACGCCAACGGACAACTACAAGGAGTCGCTCAAGAGCCAGGAAGTGGGTGTGCCCGACAATGCCAGCCTGCGTGAGCTGATGATCAGAGGAGATATCGAGGCGCCCAAGGGGCAAGCCGGCTCGCTGGTGATGTTCGAGTGCAACACCATGCACGGCTCGAACATAAACATGTCATGCTGGCCACGCAGCAACCTGTTCTTCGTTTACAACAGCGTCGAGAATGGCTTGGTCAATCCTTTTTGCGGCAATCGCCCACGGCCTGAATTTCTCGCCAATAGAAAGGACTGGAGCCCGCTGAAGCCGGTGCGCTGAGCGGTATCGATTTTCGTGACGAACATGGAGGCGCCGTATTCGGCGCCTCATTTCATTCCCGCCCCACGAAAGCGCAGTTGGCTATGCCCTCGTGGAAGACAGGACTTCACAGACGATGGGCGACAACCCGCAAGCGTACGTAATCGGCCGTCCAGTTGCCGTGACTGTCGCTCAGGCTATAGGCGAGCAGGGAGACCGCATCGTTTAGTACCGCTTCACGAACTTCCTCCTCGAGACCGTGCAGGAAAGGACTGGCGAAGGTTGCCAACCAGCCGGCCATGCCGGTGGGCAGCGGCGTTGGTCGAGGAAACAGTTCGATCGAATCGATCCTGAAGTCGGCTGCCTCGAGGGCTTCGCGGTACTCTCCCGGAGTAGGAAAATACCAAGGAAAGCGGGCCTTGCCACTGATCCCGCGCGCCTGCAGCGCCGCCAGCAGGGCGGTGCAGATGGCAGCCACGTTGCCGTGTCCGCCGAATTCGGCGACGAAGCGACCACCCGGTTTGAGTGAACGATGGATACCGGCGATCACCGCTTCGTGATTCAGCATCCAGTGCAAGGCGGCGTTGCTGAAGACAGCATCGAATTCATGTTCGAAGGAGAGGTGGTGAGCATCCATGGTTCTGGCATCGAGCCCACGCTTACGCGCGGCCTCGACCATGTCGGCGGAAGCGTCCACGCCAATCACGTTGGCGCCGGATTTGGCGATTTTCTCGGTCAGCGCGCCGTCGCCGCAACCCAGGTCGAGGATGCGCTCGCCCGGCTGGGGAGCGAGCAGGCGGGCCACGTCTTCACCTAGCTCGGCCACGAAGTCGGCATGATGGGCATAGCTCGTGGCATTCCAGCGCTGGCCAGGGGCGGTGTGAGGCAACTGGGTCATGATGAACGGGCTCCGGCGGTTCAAGGGGCAGGGCAACCGGTACCAGAATATCGCATTCCTGGCCTCCGACCACTGGGCCAGGTAAGACATTTTTTCAGGCGACGCTGGGGCCCTCTCCCCGGGCTGCCAGTTCCTGCGGCATCAACGCCGCGTATATCACCGCATGGGTAGGGGTTGCCACGCCGATTGTGCGCCCCAGCCGTACCACTGCGCCGTTTTGAGACTCCAGTTCGGAGGGCTCTCCTGCCATGATGTTGCGCTGCATGGAGGAGATACTGTCGGCCGGCATGGCATCGATGAATTGCATGGCGCGGGCGACGGCGTCGTCGGGGAAGGCGACTCCGAGCCCGCGTGCGACGGCATCGATCTCTTCGAGCATCGCCTCGATCATGGCGCGGGTTTCAGGAAGCTGACGCGTAATGCCGATGGGCGCCCGGGTGATGCTGCCGATACCGCTCATGGCGCAGATGAACAGGAACTTGCTCCACAGGGCGACCTGGATGTCGTCGGGGATCTCGGCGCTGACCCCATGGGCGTGGTCGAAGGCGGCCTTGAGCCGGGCAGTGCGCTCGCTGCTCCGACTGTCTCGCTCGCCGAGGCGCACGAAGGGATCCACGCCGGCATGACGTATGTGGCCGGGCGCCTCGCGCCAGGCCAGGATGCCGCACAGGCCCTCGAGCACCGGGCCTGGACCCAGCACTTCGGCAAGGATGTCGGCGGCCTCCACGCCATTTTCCAGTGGCAAGACCATGGTATCGGGGCCGACCATGGGCCGAATCGCTTCCGCCGCTTCACGCACCTGCCAGGCCTTGACGGCCACTATCACGCAGTCCGCCACGCCCACCGAAGCCGGATCATCCGTGGCTTTTACGGATGCCAAGTGGACATCGCCCTTGATGCTCGAGACTCTCAGACCGTCGCGCTGCATCGTTGTCAGATGTTCACCACGTGCGACGAAGGTTACATCCTCGCCAGCCTCGGCAAGGCGTGCGCCGAAATACCCGCCCACGCCACCGCTACCCATGATGACGAATTTCATATTACCTCCTTCGGATCTTGCTCTATTGGAAGCAATAGTGGCAGAAATGGAGGCGAGACGCTCTGATGAGGCGGATCAATCCGGGAGGCGTCGGGGCGGCGACTACCGAGCTCGAAGCCGTCGCCCGTGGGTCGTGTTACGCCGCCTTACGTAACGAGAGTGGCATCGGAAGGGCAGCGAGCGTAAGAACGGTTACAGTATCGGTGAAGAGATCACCTCAAGGATGAAAACTGGAGTTGTGACGGGAGCTGTGATGAGGGCAGGCCTGCTTTATTTCGAAGACGAACACACCCCCGCCTTGCACCTGGCTGCGGCGACGTCCATGACGGACCACTGCGTGGCACGTCACCGCTTCCCCGACAAGGAGCTGTGTCTGCGGTTACCGTTCGGCGAGGATGTCGATCTGCCGGATCCGCTGGTCATCTACCGTAGCCTCGATCATCCCAACGAGAAGCTCGTCGAGCTGATGTTGCTTGCTCGTCATGCTCGCCAGCGTGGGGTGAGACGTCTGATTCTGGTGGCGCCCTATCTGGCTTACATGCGCCAGGACATCGCCTTTCACCCCGGCGAGTTGGTCAGTCAGCGGCTCGTGGGCGGTTTTCTGAGTGAACTGTTCGATGCCGTGTTGACCGTCGATCCGCACTTGCATCGCATCGAGCGACTCGATCAAGCCATTCCCTTGCAACACGCTCTTGTACTTTCCGGCGCCCCGCGCCTGGCCGAGCTGATCGCCGAGAAGCGGCCCGAGGCGTTGCTGCTGGGGCCCGACAGCGAATCGGCCCAGTGGGTCGAAAGCGCTGCCCGGGTCTCCGGTCTCGATCACGGCGTCTGCACCAAGACGCGCCGTGGTGATCGCCAGGTCGATATCACCCTGCCCGATATCGACGTCTATGGGCGGCGAATCGTGCTCATGGATGACATCGCCAGTTCGGGACATACTCTGGCCGAGGCCGCCCGGCGAGTAGTGGCCGCGGGTGCCGTTTCCGTGGATGTCGCCGTTACCCACGCCTTGTTCGCCGGGGATGCACTCGAGGTCATTCGGCGTGCCGGGGTGGGCGAGGTCTGGAGTACGGATTGCATCGTTCATGCCAGTAATGCGGTCGGCATGGCACCGGCTCTGGCGGACGCGCTGTCTCCCCTGCTCGAATCCGACTGACCACTGTGGAGATAACCGGCGCCTTGTGCCGCGATGAAAGCCCCGGTGGGCCCGGGACTGGCCAGAGCGTGTGCGAAAGCGTACAACACGCAGCATAAAAGAGTCGTCGGACAGGAGCGAAGAGCAATGACATTGACGCGAATTGCCGGTGGGTTGCTGCTTGTCATATTCGTTGGCGCTTGCAGCGGCCGGCCGTCAGCGCCGCCGAGCGACGCGCCTGCAACACCGCCAGCCGTAAGCGAGACGACACGGCAGGATGTGACGCCGATCGCCACCTCGAGGGAAGATCGTTTCTGGACACCGCCGCTCTTCGTTACGGAAGCGGACGAGGCGCACTACTATCTAAGCCGTCTGGCCGATCGTCGCTTCGTCGATGTGTACGGGGGCGAAGAGCACCCGCGAGTCTGGTATATCGCGGCGGAACGCCTAGGGCAGATCGGGGAACCGGCCATTCCGCTCCTCTTCGGCCTCATCGACAGTCAGGACCCCTACGAGCTGATGCTGGTGCTCTATGCGTTGCAGCTGGCCACGCAGGATCCCCGTGTCCTGGCCCAGACCGGCGGTGACTATGTACGCCTTGGCGCGGTGCTGGACGAGAGTGCCAACGAGGAGAACCGGGATATAGCCTTGGCTTGGTGGCAGCGACATGGCTGGCACTGGGAATAGCCCGAGTTCGAAGAGAAGCAAGGACGGTGCGGATCGCCTGGCGCTACTTGGCACTAGGTCTCGACGACGGAAACCTTTCCTGGAGTGCTGCATGGTGGCTCACCCGATAGGCTCGGCAGCGGTCGCCGCCGCACGGCACGGGTTTTCAGCAAGCGGGCGAATTCCAGCAGGAGGTGCTGGTCCTCTTCGGGCAGGCCCAGGAACGTCATGTTGAGTGTCGCTTGGCGGGCATCGACGAAGTGCTGCTCATCGCCCAGCGAAAAGATATCCGCAAGATGGTAGTCAAGTGCCGCGGCGATTCGGTACAACAACTCCAGGCTAGGCTTGGCCGCACCACGTTCGATGCGCGAAAGATTACCCACATGAGACCCCACCTGTCTGGCCAGTTGGGCAAGGGTCATGCCCCGCTCGAGCCTGAGTTGCTTGAGCGTTCCGCCAAGATTCATATGTTCCCATGCTCCTGCGCTCGCTAGGGAGAGCTTCATTCTAACCGTAAAAAGCCAAGTCACAAAAAAACCGATATTGACAGCTTGAAGTGCATTATTTGGCCTAGACCAAGTGTATTTAAGGCATATAAGCATTAATTAAATTAAATATATTCCTTTGCTAACGAGGAGTGCCAAAGTCCAGGGTGCCGAGAATAGAGGTAACTGTGCTGTGGAGTTGCTAAGTTCATGACGACCGACACCCCACCAGGACAAGGAGAGGAAATGGACATTCATATGCAGGCGGCGCTGGAGGAAGCCCGTGATGGCTTGGCGGAAGGGGGGATTCCCATCGGTTCGGTGCTGGTGCACCGTGACCGCATTCTGGGACGGGGCCATAACCGCCGAGTGCAGGCCGGCAGTACGGTACTGCACGGCGAAATGGACGCGCTGGAGCGTGCAGGGCGCCAGCCGGCATCGGTCTATCGCGAATGCACGCTCTACACAACGCTGTCGCCGTGCGCCATGTGCAGCGGGGCAATTCTGCTTTATGGCATTCCCCGGGTGGTGGTGGGAGAAAACCGGACCTTTCGCGGCGAGGAGGCATTGCTCAGGACGAGGGGTGTCACGGTCGAGGTACTGCAGCTGCCGGAGTGCATCGAGCTGATGAGAAACTTCATCGAAAGCGCACCGCAACTATGGCACGAGGATATCGGCGAGTGAGCCATGGCCGACTATGGTGCTCCCGGGGTGCCTCGTTCAGCCTGCAGGCCCGAGGCATGCAGGCAAACTGTCTCGTAGTGAGCGGGGAAGGATATCGAGATCATCGAAGCCGCCCACGCCAGGTGCGACCACGTTGTCCTCGGCCATCATGATGACCTGGTCGCGAGTCAACGGCGGTCCGGGCAATGGCGAGGCGAGCAGGGCGATGGCATGCCACAGGGCAAACGGAACCGGCAGCAGCGGTCGTTCGCGTTCCAGGTAAGCCATGACCTGCTCCAGTACTTCCCGGTAGGCGAGGATGTCGGGCCCTCCGAGTTCGAATAGACGACGCTCGAAGGGCACTGAGCCCAGCAGCCGCGAGATCGATCGTGCGACGTCGATAACGTGTACCGGCTGCAGTCGTGTCTCGCCGCGCCCGAACAGCGGGACGAGCGGTAACCGGGTCAGTTCCGCCAGGCGGTTGAGAAAGGCGTCGTGGGGACCGAACATGACGCTCGGTCGCAGGATGATCGCCTTGGAGTAGGCGTCGATGACAGCCGCCTCCCCACGTCCCCTGGCACTGACGTAGCGGGAACGCGAGGCGGGGTCGGCACCGATGCCCGAGAGCTGTATCAGTGAGCGTATTCCGGCCTGCTGGGCGAGCCTGGCGAGCCGTGCGGCACCCTGGACATGGATATCCTCGAAGCGCAGTTGCTTGTGCTCCACGTAGAGGCTGACGGCGTTGACCACGCCATCGGCTCCCTCGAGCGCTTTCGCCACATCCTCCTCGCAGCGAATGTCGACCGTTACCCTCTCGAGCGGATCGGTGGTCTCGGCCCATGCGGGCAGGCGTGGGTTCCGCGCTGCGATGCGCACCGCATGGCCCGCTTCCACCAGCTCCTTCACCACATGGCCACCGAGAAAGCCGGTCCCACCGAATACGGCGATAAGCGCCTGCGACATGCTGCCTCCGTCCGTTGTCGTTTCAGGCTAAGGTGTCGTGCCAAGCCCTGACAGCGGCAGGGGGCCATTCTCCTTGACCGTGCGAAGTGCAAAACTGCTGTCAACCGAGACCACCATGGAAAGCTGCTGGAGCCAGCGCAGCCAGGCCTCGAAGCTGCGGAAATCCCCCGTGATCACCTGTAGCTGGTAGTCGAAGGCGCCGGACAAGGCATGACAGTGAATCACTTCCGGCTGGTCGCGTATGGCCGACTCGAACGCTTCGCTTGCGTGAGCCTGATGGTCGAGCCGCACCCGGACGAAGGCTGTCAGCGACAGTTCCAGCATGTCCTTGTCCAACTCGGCGCGGTAGCGGGTGATCAAGCCGGCTTGCTCGAGTCGGCGTATGCGGCGTGCGCAGGGGGAGGGCGACAGGTTGACCAGCTCGGCCAACTCGGCGGTCGTCAGACGGGCATCTTGCTGCAGAGCTTCAAGCAGCATGCGGTCGATGCGGTCGAGTTTCAGATTGCGCATGGCGGTGCCTCGTCAATGTGGCGTTTCGATATTCCTTGGCTGATACCGCTAAACCTTCCCTCAAGTCTGGCGAATGCGAGCCGCACTCGCCAGTCAATCCATCGCTACGCATGCCAGAGAAGGTTGACGTACGACGAGCCTCGCGCCGTTCGGGCAGATGGCTCCGATTTCGCCGCGTCCCTCTGCACCGCTTAGGGAAGCGTTGAGGCCCGGATAGGTGGGGCGAGGCATTC
Source organism: Billgrantia saliphila (assembly GCF_002930105.1). Lineage (GTDB taxonomy): Bacteria > Pseudomonadota > Gammaproteobacteria > Pseudomonadales > Halomonadaceae > Halomonas > Halomonas saliphila. The sequence continues at coordinate 28,561 of NZ_PJRN01000001.1, forward strand.
TTGTATAATCTTCAGGATGATAAAAACCATAACGAAACCTGTCATCAGGGATGGGGGGAGCATGATACGCAAGGGAACGAGTTCTGGGGTCTGGCTGGCCCTGGAGAGCCGGTGGCAGGCTTGCCCCGCTGCGCTGCGCCACTTGCTGCGAGGCCTGATGCTGGCAGCACTGCTGGCGCTGGGCACGGCCCTTGTCTATGTCACGGGGGGGACGCGTTATGCCTACCCTTACCTGATGCTGATCCCGGTGCTGCTGGCCGGGGCCTGGTATACCTGGAAGGGCTCCCTGGCGGTCGCGTTCGCTGCGGGATTGCTGATGGCGATGATGCCGCTCTCGGCGGCAACCGGCGAAGCGCAGACGGTGCTCAACTGGTTGATCCGACTGGGTCTGTATCTGATTATCGGCGGCTTTGCCGGAGGTCTGTTCGAACGCCTGCAGCAGAGCCGAATCAACATGGAACTGGCGGCACGCACCGACCCGCGCGCCGGGCTGCCCAACGATATCGCCCTTGAATCGGACCTGGCCTGCTGGTTGCGGCGCCATCCCCGACAGGACGGTCGCAAGGTCGGTCTGGTGCTGGTACGCCTCGACGATCTCGATGACGTTATCGAGGCGCTGGGCGCCGACGCTTCCGACGCGCTGGCGGTGGCGATGAGCGAACGCTTTTCGCGCCTCGGCCCTAATCTGGCCGGTTGCTATCGTCTCAGCGACGGCGAACTGATGTTGCTGTTCTGGCCAGTCGAGCGCGAGGAACTCGAACGCCTTGCCCTGCGTGTGGTGGAGCTGGGGGAGGACAACCTGGTGGTGCTTGGCGTGCCGCTACGAGTTCAACTGGTGCTCGGCAGCACCCTTCAGCAGCGCGAGCAGGATACGCCGGGGAGTCTGATCCGCGAGGCGCGGATTGCCATGCTGGCGGCCTCGGAGAAGCATCGCTCGCATTGCCATTTTCAACCCTCCTTCGCGCGGCGCAGCGTGCAAAACGTGAAGTTGATCGCCCGGGTACGGCGCGGGCTCGAACAAGGCGAATTCGAACTGCATTACCAGCCCAAGGTGCGTCTGGGGGATGGCCGGATCAACGGCTGCGAAGGGCTGATTCGCTGGCGCGACGAAAGCGGGTCCCTGGTGTCGCCCGGGCTGTTCATGCCCAAGGTCGAGAACACCACATTGATTGCCCCGGTGACGCGTTTCGTATTGAACGAAGCCTGCGATTTTGCCTTGCGCTACGGTAACCGCGTCAGTATCAACTTCTCGGTGCGCAACCTGATGGACGACGTGCTGGTGGAGGAACTCAGACAGCGCGTTCAAGAGTCCGGGCTGGATCCCTCCCTGCTCGAGATCGAGATTACCGAAAGCGCGTTGATGCACGATCTGTTTGCCGCCAAGCTGGCGCTGGAGCGAATGTGCGGCTTTGGCATTCATGTTAGCGTCGATGACTTCGGCACCGGCTTTTCCTCCTTCGAGTACCTGCGTCACTTGCCGATCACCGGGCTCAAGATCGATCGCGCCTTCGTCAGCGGGCTCGAGCAAGATGCCCGGGCGCGCAAGTTAATGGCGTGCCTGATCGAAGTGGGACACGCCCTGGACCTGGAAGTCACCGCCGAAGGCGTCGAGACGGAACCGCAGCATCACATTTTGCGCGAACTGGGCTGCGATCAGGCCCAGGGGTTTCTCTACGCCAAGGCCATGCCGGCCGATGACCTGCTCCATTGGTGCCGCGAGCGCGAACGGCGCTTGCGCCAGGGTGATCCGCTGGTACCCGCTCGACATCAGCGGCCCGCCTCATTTCGTTGAGGCGGGTAGCTAGGCGTTCCGTTTTCTCCCTCTCCATCACTCACGTGCCGTCGTCGCGCTATCGGCGCGCCATCTGCCGTGGGCAGAGGCAACGATGATTCCTATTTATGAGAATGATTGTCGTTTTTGATGGAAACGGCAGCGAACGTGCCTGCAACGTGCCGCATTTCTGTCTGGGTCTTCACATCGAATTCATACAGGACTAAAATGGTCCGAAATGGAGATCAGGGTATCGGCTCTCGCCGCGGAACCCCAGGAGACAGGCATGCTGAAGCTTTCCCGCCTGACCGACTATGCCGCCGTGATCATGGCGCAGATTGCTCGCCATCCGGAGCAGTCCCATGCTGCGGCGGAGCTGGCCGAGGCCGTGCAACTGCCGCATCCAACGGTCAGCAAGACACTGAAGATGCTGGTTCGGGCGGGGCTGCTTGAATCGCGCCGCGGGGCACAAGGTGGCTATTCCCTGGCTCGGCCGGCATCGAGGATAACGGCGATCGACATCATCACAGCGATCGAAGGGCCGGTGGCGATGACCGAATGTAGCCACGCCGAGGGGGACTGCGACCTGCTGGCCACTTGCGGCGTTTCCGACAACTGGCAGCGCGTGTCGCTGGCCGTTCGCACCCTGCTCGACAGCGTGACCCTGGCCCACTTGGCCGATACTGCGCCGATCAAGCTGCCGGTGCAGCTACCCATACAGAGCGTGAGCCTGGCCGTCGACACGGCCTGAGCCACCGAACCGGATTCATTACCCGAGGCGAGTTCGCTCGCCGGCCCAACCGCCCGGGAGGGGAGAGACCATGGCAAGTCAGGAAATGGAACAGCTGGTTCGTCGCGAATACAAAGAAGGGTTCGTGACGGACATCGAGAGCGATACGGTCCCGCCGGGGCTCGATGAGAGCGTCATCGCCTTCATCTCCAACAAGAAGGGCGAACCCGAGTGGATGCTCGAATGGCGTCTCAAGGCCTACCACCAGTGGCTCAAGATGACGCCACCCTCGTGGGCGCACCTGGACTATCCGCCTATCGACTACCAGGGGATCTCCTACTACAGCGCGCCCAAGCGGCCCGAGGACCGTCCCCAGAGCCTCGACGAGGTCGACCCCAAGCTGCTCGAGACCTATGAGAAGCTGGGCATTCCGCTGCACGAGCGTGCCGCGCTGGCTGGCGTGGCGGTGGATGCGGTGTTCGATTCCGTTTCGGTGACCACCACCTTCAAGGAGAAGCTGCACGAGGCGGGCGTGATCTTCAGCTCGATCTCCGAGGCGATCCGCGACTACCCGGAGCTGATCAAGCAATACCTGGGCACGGTGGTGCCGGTGGCGGACAACTTCTTCGCCGCGCTCAACTCGGCGGTGTTTACCGACGGTTCCTTCGTCTTCGTGCCCAAGGGCGTGACCTGCCCAATGGAGCTTTCCACCTACTTCCGTATCAACGCCGCCAACACCGGTCAGTTCGAGCGCACCCTGATCATCTGCGAAGAGGGTGCCCAGGTATCGTACCTGGAGGGCTGCACCGCGCCGATGCGCGACGAGAACCAGCTCCACGCCGCTGTGGTCGAGCTGGTGGCATTGGACGACGCCTATATCAAGTACTCCACGGTGCAGAACTGGTATCCCGGCGATGAAGACGGCAAGGGCGGCATCTACAACTTCGTCACCAAGCGTGGCGACTGCCGCGGCGACCGTTCGCGCATCAGCTGGACCCAGGTCGAGACCGGCTCCGCCATCACCTGGAAGTACCCCTCCTGCGTGCTGCGCGGGAAGGACAGCATCGGCGAGTTCTACTCGGTGGCGGTGACCAACGGTCGCCAGCAGGCCGATACCGGTACCAAGATGATTCACATCGGCGAGGGGTCGCGCTCCTATATCGTTTCCAAAGGCATCTCCGCCGGCCGCAGCAACCAGTCCTACCGGGGATTGGTCAAGATCGGCCCGCGGGCCAAGGGAGCGCGCAACTTCACCCAGTGCGACTCGCTGCTGATCGGCGACCAGTGCGGCGCACACACCTTTCCGTACCAGGAGATCGGCAACAGCACCGCGACCATCGAGCACGAGGCGACCACCTCCAAGATCGGCGAGGACCAGCTGTTCTACTGCCAAAGCCGCGGTATTTCGGAGGAGGATGCGGTGAGCATGATCGTCAACGGCTTCTGCAAGGACGTGTTCCAGGAGTTGCCGATGGAGTTCGCGGTGGAGGCGGAAGCCCTGCTGAACGTCACCCTCGAAGGAGCTGTGGGCTAAGGAAACGGCTGCGCGACCTGTACGGCGTTGAGCGCGGATTCGGGAGTGCAAGTTTACAGTCGTAAACTCCGCTTTTCTTTACCGCGCTCGCCTTGTCCAGGCGCCGCTCGCCCGTTTCGCTGGGTTCGCTGAAGGACATCATTTACCGAGTCGCGATGACGGCTCGCAGAATCGAAAAGGTATTCAAGATGCTCGAAGTCAAGGATCTGCACGTCACGGTGGAAGGCAAGGAAATCCTCAAGGGTCTCAACCTGACCATCAACGCCGGGGAAGTGCACGCCATCATGGGGCCCAACGGGGCCGGCAAGTCGACCCTGTCGGCGGTGATCGCGGGCAAGGAGGGCTACGAGGTCACCGGAGGCACGATCACCTTCGAGGGTCAGGACGTGCTGGAAATGGAAATCGAGGAGCGTGCCCAGGCCGGGCTGCTGCTGGGCTTCCAGTATCCCGTGGAGATCCCGGGGGTCAAGAACATCTACCTGCTCAAGGCGGCGCTCAATGCCCAGCGCGAGGCGCGCGGCGAGGACGAGATCCCCGCTCCCGAGTTCCTGAAACTGGTCAAGGAGAAGCTGGCGCAGATGAAGATGGACGCCAGCTTTCTGCAACGCGCCGTCAACGAGGGTTTCTCCGGCGGTGAGAAGAAGCGCAACGAGATCCTGCAGATGCTGGTATTGCAGCCCAGGCTCGCCATGCTCGACGAAATCGACTCCGGGTTGGATATCGACGCCATGCGCGTGGTGGCCGATGGCGTCAACAGTCTGCGCGCCGAGGATCGCGGCATTCTACTGGTGACCCATTACCAGCGCCTGCTCGATTACATCGTACCCGACCGGGTCCATGTGCTGGTCGAAGGCCGTATCGCCAAGAGCGGTGATGCCGAACTGGCGCGCGAACTCGAAGCCCGCGGTTACGACTGGGTAGTGGAGGAAACTGCCGCATGAGCGATGTCGAACAGCAGTCAAGCGAGGTGAAGACCTTTCTCGACCGTCTCGTCGAGCGCAACGCGAGCCGTGCCGAATCGCAAGGGCCAGAGCCGACCTGGATCGCCGCACGGCGCCAGGCGGGGGCTGCACGCTTCGAGGCGCTCGGCTTTCCCACCCGTCGCAACGAGGCGTGGAAGTATACCGACGTGCGCGCCATTGCTCGCGGCGACTTCGAGCTGACCGATAGCGCCGAGTTCTCGCCCGCGTCGGCGGCGGCGATCACGCTGCCCGTCGAGGCCTATCGTCTTACCTTCGTCGACGGCGTGTATTCGGGGGCGCTCTCCGATCTGGGCGATTTGCCGAGCGGAGTGGCGGTACTGCCGCTGTCCCAGGCGCTGGCCGAGAACCACGAGGCCGTCGGTGGCCCGCTGGGGCGGCTCACCGGGGTCGAGTTCTCGCCCTTCTCGGCGCTCAATACCGCCTTCATGGAGGAAGGCGCCGTGGTGCGCCTGGCACCGGGTAGCGTGGTGGAGAAGCCCATCGTGCTGCAGTTTCTGTCGCGGGCCAACGCCAAGCCGGTGATGAGCCATCCGCGCATACTGGTCGAGGCCGGCGCACGCAGTCAGGCGACGCTGATCGAACACCACGTCGGTGAGAGCGAGGCGGCCAACTTCACCAACCTGGTGGCTGAGCTGCTGCTCGACCGGGGTGCCATCCTGACCCACTACAAGCTGCAGGAGGCACCGCTCGGCGATTTGCACGTGGCCAGCATTCACGTTGAGCAGGGCCGCGACAGTCGCTACACCTCGTTCAACCTGAACCTGGGCGGTGGCCTGGTGCGCAACGACCTGATAAGCGAACTCAACGGCGAGGGGGCCGAGGCCAACTTCTACGGACTGTTCTATGGTCAGGGACGTCAGCATATCGACAACCATACCCTGGCCAATCACAACGCTCCGCGCACCTTCTCCAACGAGAACTACAAGGGCATTCTCGACGACCGCGCCCGCGGTGTGTTCAACGGCAAGGTGGTGGTCAAGCGCGACAGCCAGAAGATCGAAGGCTTCCAGAGCAACGCCAACCTGCTGCTCTCCGACCGTGCCGAGATCGACGCCAAGCCGGAACTCGAGATCTATGCCGATGACGTCAAGTGCTCCCACGGCACTACCACGGGGCAGCTCGACGAGGAAGCCGTGTTCGCCCTGCGTACCCGCGGTATCGATGAGCAGACCGCTCGCGGCCTGCTGACCCTGGCCTTCGCCGGCGAGGTGATGGAGCAGGTGAGCCTGGATGCCATCGCCGAGCGCGTGGAGCTGGCCGTGGCCGGCAAGCTGCCGGAGCGCTTCAACCTGGCCGGGCTGGTGGAAGCCGCCATGGCCCTGCACGACGAGTGAGCGAGGAGAACGCGATGAACCACCTGGCCACCGAGCGCGCGCTCGACGTCCCGGCCCTCGACGTGGCCGGGATTCGCGCCCAGTTTCCGATCCTCGAACGGCAGGTGCACGGCCGTCCGCTGGTCTACCTGGACAACGCGGCGACCAGCCAGACGCCGCTGGCGGTAATCGACGCCTTTCGCGATTACTACAGCCGTTACAACGCCAACATTCATCGCGGCCTGCATACCCTGGCCGATGAGGCGACTGCGGCATACGAGGCGACTCGCGAAACGGTTCGTGGCTTTGTCAATGCCGCGGACCGGCGCGAGATCGTCTTCACCCGCGGCACCACCGAGGCAATCAACCTGGTGGCCAATAGCTGGGGGCGCGCCAATCTGAAGGCGGGAGACGAGGTGCTGGTCTCACTGCTCGAGCACCATTCCAATATCGTGCCGTGGCAGCTGCTGGCCGACCAGCTCGGCATCGTGGTCAAGGTGATCCCGGTGGACGAGCGTGGTGTGCTCGACCTCGATACCTACCGTCGGCTTTTCACCGAGCGCACCCGGCTGGTGGCGGTGAATCACGTCTCCAACGCCTTCGGCACCGTCAATCCGGTGCGCGAGCTGGCGGCCATTGCGCACCAGAACGGTGCCCGAATCCTGGTCGACGGCGCCCAGGCAGTGCCGCACCAGAAGGTCGACGTGCGTGAGGTCGATGCCGACTTCTACGCCTTCTCGGGTCACAAGGTCTACGGACCCACCGGCGCCGGGGTGCTCTACGGCAAGGCCGAGCTGCTCGAGGCGATGCCGCCGTGGCAGGGTGGCGGCGAGATGATCAAGAGCGTCTCGTTCGACGTGCCTACCACCTTCGCCGACGTTCCGCACAAGTTCGAGGCGGGTACGCCGGCCATCGCCGAGGTAATTGCCTTGGGCGTGGCGCTCGACTGGGTCAGCGGTGTGGGAATCGAGCGCATCGGCGCCTGGGAAGCGACGCTGCTGGAGCGTGCCACCACAGCCGTATCGCATATCGACGGGCTGCGCCTGCTGGGAACGGCGCCGGACAAGGCCGGCGTGCTCTCCTTCGTGGTCGAGGGGGCGCACTCGCAGGACATCGCCCTGCTGATCGACCAGCTGGGCGTGGCGATTCGCACCGGCAACCATTGCGCCCAGCCATTGCTGGCGCACTTCGGCGTGACGGCGACCTGCCGAGCATCATTCGCCGTCTACAACACCCTGGAAGAGGTCGAGGTCTTCGCCGAGTCCCTCGAACGTGTCATTGGAATGGTGCGCTAAGCATGTCGACCATCGAACAGATCGCCAGCCTCGAGAAAGGGCAGACGTTACCGCTGCAGCGCGATGTCGATGCCATTTCCATTCCCTTCGGCAAGACGGTGACCCTGCCGGAAGACAGCGTGGTCAGCGTAATGCAGGCCAAGGGCAGCTCGGTCAGCGTCGGCTACGAGGGGCGCCTCTATCTCATCGAGGGCAGCAATCTGGACGCCCTGGGGCTTGAACCGCTGCCCCGGCCGACCCTGCCCGAGGATGCCGGCGACGAGGAGATCGAGCAGTTCGTCTGGGACCAGCTTCGCACCTGTTTCGATCCCGAGATACCGGTCAATATCGTGGACCTGGGGCTGGTCTATGGCTGCCGTATCGAGCGCCTGATCAGCGGCGAGCGCATCGTCACCATCCGCATGACGCTCACGGCGCCGGGCTGCGGCATGGGCGACGTTATCGCCGCCGATGCGCGCAACAAGATTCTGGGGGCTCCTCAGATCAGCCGTGTGCACACCGAAATCGTCTTCGATCCGCCCTGGAGCCGTGAGATGATGAGCGACGAGGCGAAGCTCGAGCTCGGCATGTTCTGACTGCAAGCCAGAACCGCGGCTGCGCTCACAATCCGCTGCGAGGCGCCGCCACCCATCGAGTCGGCTGGCATGTGGCCCCGCTCCGTGATGGCTAGGCTTGGAGCTTCGCTTTCGATACGAGTCTGTGCTTGCGGTACCTTTTCCTGGTTCGGGACATCGATGCGCGCGGTGGTATGGAACTCCTTCAAATTAGTACTGATGTCGCTGGGGAGCGTGCTGCTGCTGGCGGCGCTGCTGTTTGTCGGCGCCAATCTCTGGGTGCTGGGCCAGACCCACTCGCGGATCGAGCTTGAGCTGCCGCTGTGCGGCCCCGATCGGGTCGGCATCGTGTTCGGCACCTCGCACTGGACTCGCAGCGGGCGTCGCAACCCCCATTTCGACGCGCGTATCCATGCCGCCTCGCGCTTGATTCGCCTCGGTCGAATCGAGCATCTGCTACTCTCCGGCGACAATCGGACGCGTTACTACAACGAGCCCATTACCATGTGGCGTGACCTGCGTGCCCAATCCGTACGCGACCAGGACATGACCCTCGATTACGCCGGTTTCAGTACTTTCGATACCTTGGCGCGGGCGCGGGACGTGTTCGGTGTCGAGCGGGCACTCTTGGTGACCCAGGCTTGGCACCTGCCACGGGCCTTGTTCATTGCCGATGCGCTCGGTCTCGAGGTGAATGGATGCGCCGCGCCGGAGCGTCCGGTGACCGGGCTATGGCGGCTGAGAGCGAGGGAATGGGTGGCACGGGCAGCCACGGTGGGGGATCTTTACTTGTGGGGACGGGAACCCTACTTCCTGGGACCGCTGGAGCCGCTGCAGATCGCCCCGCCCACTTGGCAGCAGTGGCTGGAGCTTGAGTTGGAGCCGGAGTACGCCAACTAGCCGATACCGAACGAATTAGCGGCGACGCTGCTTCTGCAGGCGGTAGAGCTCACGGATCAAGGCGCGGCAATCCTTCCAGCACTGTTCCACGACCGGCTCCAGGGGAGCGGGAAGGGGATGGGTGTAAAGGGTGGACAGCGCTTGCATCAGCACGCGCTCCTGCTCGAGCAGTTCGCCAATGACGACCTGGCTCTCGTTGCCTACGAAGCTTTTCAGACGGCTCCATAGCCACATGTAATCGTCGCGTTCGACGTCGGCATCCCGGGGTAGCAGGTCGAGGTGACGGCGGGCCAGTTCCTGCAGCTTGCGCATTGCCTTGGCCCTGGCTTCGTAATGGGGCTTCAGGGCCTCGCGCAGCGAGGGACGCAGGCGCTCGAGATTGTCCTGAAAGTAATCGATGCTGTCAGCCAGCGCTTCCAACACGCCGTCCATCGCCACTTGGCGATTATCGAGAAACATGAGCGGTCACCTCCTCCGGTGACGCAGATTGTGGCGGGGGAAACACTGTTTTGCTACCCCCCGCAGCCAAAATATGTCCCTTTCTACAAATTCGGGCGCTTTTCTCGCAATTACCCCTTGGGCTTAGGCGGCGCCTTGACCTTGCGCTCGGAAGAAGCATTCTTTTCGATATGCTCGATGATCAGGCCGGCAATGTCCTTGCCGGTCGCGGTTTCGATGCCTTGCAGCCCCGGCGAGGAATTGACTTCCATGATCACCGGACCGTGGTTGGCACGCAGCAGATCGACCCCCGCGACCCGCAGGCCCATCGCCTTGGCGGCACGAATCGCCGTGGAGCGTTCCTCGGGTGTGATGCGAATGAGGCTGGCCGTCCCGCCGCGATGCAGGTTGGAGCGGAACTCGCCCTCGGCGGCCTGTCGTTTCATCGAGGCCACCACCTTGTCACCGACCACCAGGCAGCGGATATCGGCGCCGCGGGCCTCCTTGATGTACTCCTGCACCATGATATTGGCCTTCATGCCCATGAAGGCCTGAATTACCGATTCCGCCGCCTGATTGGTCTCGGCCAGTACCACACCGATGCCCTGAGTGCCTTCCAGCAGCTTGATCACCAGTGGGGCGCCCTTGACCATGGTGATCAGGTCGGGAATGTCATCCGGCGAGTGGGCGAAACCGGTGATCGGCAGCCCCAATCCCTTGCGCGACAGCAACTGCAGTGAGCGCAGCTTGTCGCGAGAGCGGGTAATCGACACCGAGTCGTTGAGCACGTAGGTGCCCATCATCTCGAACTGACGCAATACGGCGCAGCCGTAGAACGTCACTGAGGCACCGATGCGCGGAATCACGGCATCGAAGGGTTCGAGTTCCACGCCCTTGAGATGAATCGAAGGGTGATGGGCGGCGATGCTCATGTAGCAGCGCAGGGTGTCGACCACCCGTATGGTGTGGCCACGCTGCTCGGCGGCCTCCATCAGGCGGCGAGTGGAGTAGAGATTGCGGTTGCGGGACAACAGCGCGATATGCATCGGAGGCTCCGGAGCGGAAAAGCCGGTGGATCAGGGTTCGCCATGCAGGAAAGTGGCCCCTGGGGCCACGAGTAGGCGGCGTAAGGCACGGCGGCCGAGCAGCATGGGATGGCTCATGTCGCGACGATCGGCCAGCGTCAGCTCGACCATCATTTCCAGTTTGCCCATCTGCAGCGGGGTGCGAATGACATAGCGCCACTCTCTTTGACCGTTGGAACTGGTAACGCGTCGACGATCGTGGAGGTGGGTGCGGAATACGTGAGGCGGTGTTTCCCTGCCGCCGCTGCGAGTCGTGAAGCTGACCCAAAGGTGGCCTTCATCCTCGAAGATTTCGATGTCCTCGGCGTGCAAGGCGGAGGTGCGCGCGCCGGTATCCGCCTTGGCGCACACCGTCATGCCGATTTCGGGCAGCGTGACCATCTCACGGCGACCGATGACAGCCTTGGGCGTGTAGGGAAGTTCCTTCATTGCATTCCTTTCCAACTGCTCATGCTTATTGGCCGAGGCCGACGAGACGCCGACCGATGGCGGAGTCCCGCGACGCTTCACGCAGGATCATAAGCACCGGCAGGCGCAGGCGGGGAATCAGTGCCAGGTCGCGAGCGGCAGAGGCGAAATTGGCTCGAGGCTGTTCCGCCAGCCGCAACAGGAATCGCGGCAGGCGTTCGGCGTCTTCGAGATGCATCCAGCCGCGCCCGGCGATGGCAGCCAGCAGGTCGGGGCCGCAGGCTGCGTTGTCGTCGAGCAGCGTGTCGAACCAGGCGCCGGCGACCGTCTCGGAAGCACCACCGACTGCCCGCACGCAGGCGCACAGAACTTCCAGGTCGCCCTGGGTTGCAGCCCGTTCCCCGCGCTCGCGCAGTGTCCGCGCAAGCGCATCCGGTGCCGCCACATGCTCCAGACAGTAGCATAGCGAGACCAGTACTTCGCGCGGCAGCGTCGGCAGCCTTGCAGCCAGCTCACGGGCGCCGTCGTCGTCCAGACGCACGATGAAATCGGCTAGGCCCTGCAGTCCCAGAAACTGCCAGTCGACTTCCTGCTGGCCGCTGAGATAGGCCTCCACCGGTTCCAGGTGGGGGCTGGCCGGCTTGCCCATGCTCTGCGTTGCACGAGCGTGCAGCATGGCCTGGAAAGGCAGCGAGGGGGTGAAGGCAAGCGGATTGTCCTGCATCAGGTTGTCCACCGCCTCCGCCTCGTCATTCTCTGCAGTGCTCCCGATGCGCGTTACATTGCGACCCAAGGTGACCAGCAGCCGCTCCAGGAAGGCATCCCGGGGAGCCGGTACCAGCTGGCCCTGTTCATCGAGGGGAAGGGCGAGGAACCAGATCAACGGATCGACCAGGTCGCCCAGACGGAAGACGATGCCAAGGCGTGCCTGACCCTGCCAGGGAAGCGGCCAGGGGATTGTGCCTTCCTCGAAGCGCGACAGGGTGTCCAGGGCGCACGGCTCTACTCGACGGCCCATATGGTAGAGGCTGACCTCGGCGCCGGTGCGTGCAAAGAAATCGTGAAGCGTGTGGATTGGCTGCATGTCGGCTCCCATTTGAGCGTGAACTCTACCGTGCCGGCCGGGGGCTTGTCAGCCACCCTGCGGGGCTGGCCGCCTGGATTGATCAAGAAATGATCATGCCTGGCGATCCCCCGGTTTCTCTGCTACTGCGACGAGTTTCCATAGCTTATCCACAGCCTCTTGCAGCGAATCTGTGCATTACCCTCCCGCGCAGCTACGCTATGGCTGACATAACCAAGGGCTATTGGAGTTGCGCAGTGTTATTTTCTACTGTAACTGCTTGGATGGAATAAATTTCAGCTTTAATATTCCAAATAAATATTGTGGAGGTGGGTCATATGAAGCGCTCTTTTGCCGCGGTGATGCTATCCGGTGTTCTGGGCCTGGTTGGCGGTCTCGCTCAGGCTGCCGATGACGTGCTCAAGGTGGGCATGTCGGGCAGCTACTTTCCTTTCACTTTCGTCGAGCAGGACACGCTCAAGGGCTTCGAAGTGGATGTCATGCGTGCCGTAGGCGAGGAGTTGGGCGTGGAGGTTCAGTTCGAGACCGCCAACTTCTCCGGCCTGTTCGGCATGCTCGAGTCCGGCCGTATCGATACCATCGCCAACCAGATCACGATCACCGAGGAGCGTCAGGCCAAGTATCTCTTCACTGAACCGTACGTCTATGACGGCGCGCAAGTGGTGGTCAGGGCCGGTAACGACGAGATCTCCGGGGTCGAGGATCTCAGGGGCAAGCGTGTCGCCGTCAACCTCGGCTCGAACTACGAGCAATTGCTGCGCGAGCTGCCTTTCGCCGATGAGATCGATATCCGCACTTATGACAGCAATATAGAACAGGACACCGCCCTGGGGCGTGTCGATGCGTTTGTCATGGACCGAGTGAGCGCCAGCCAGGTGATTCAGGAGAAGCCGCTGCCTCTGCAGCTTGCCGGCGAACCGTTCTCGAGCATACGCAATGCCTTGCCGTTCCGTGACACCGAAGCGGATCGCGCACTGCGTGACCGGGTCGACGAGGCGCTCGCTGCACTGCGCGAGGACGGCACGCTGACGGCGATCTCCGAGCGCTGGTTCGGTACCGATATCACACGTCCGTGATCCGAGCGTCCCAACGTGCGAATCCTCGATTTCGATTACATGCTGGGGCTGGTGCCCATTCTGCTGCGCTATCTGCCGCTGACGCTGCAGATGGCCGCGGCGGGCATGGCCCTGGCCCTCGTCCTGTCCTGCGGTCTGGCCGTGATCCGCGTGTTGAGAATACCGGGATTGAACGCCGCCACGATGCTGTTCATCTCTTTCTTTCGTGGCACACCGCTGCTGGTGCAGCTGTTCCTGTTCTACTATGGTCTGCCGCAAGTGCTGGCCTTCCTGACCCAGATAAACGGCATCACCGCGACCATCATGGGGCTCACGCTGCATTTCTCTGCCTACATGGCGGAGTCGATTCGCGCCGCCATCGTTGGCGTCGACCGTAGCCAGACCGAGGCTGCCCTGTCGATCGGCATGACCAACAGTCAGCTGATGCGACGCATCGTGCTGCCTCAGGCGACACGCGTCGCCGTTCCGACTCTGATGAATTACTTCATCGACATGATCAAGGCGACGTCGTTGGCCTTTACGCTGGGCGTCACGGAGTTGATGGGGGCGACACAGAAAGAGGCGGCCGGAAGCTTTCTCTATTTCGAAGCCTTCATCACGGTGGCGGTCATGTACTGGATCATTGTCGAGCTGCTGGCCTGGTTCCAGAGATGGCTGGAGGGGCGACTCAACAGGGCATATCGCAGATGATCAGGATCGCCAACCTCGTCAAACGCTTCGGCGACAATACCGTGCTCGATGGCATCGATCTGGAAATCGAGCAGGGCGAGATCATCGTGGTCATCGGTCCTTCGGGGACCGGCAAATCTACGCTGCTGCGCTGTATCAATTTCCTCGAGCGCCCGGACGCAGGCCGCCTGGTCATCGGCGATCTCGACGTCGACGTCACGCGAGCCAGCCGTGCCGATATCCTGGCGGCGCGACGGCGCACGGCTTTCGTCTTCCAGAACTATGCTCTGTTCGCTCACAAGACGGCTCTCGAAAACATCGCCGAGGGATTGATCGTGGTGAATCGCTGGTCCAAAGCCAAGGCTCATGCGCGAGCCAGGGAGATCCTTCAGCGCATCGGCTTGGCCGATCGCGCGGATGCCTATCCGGCTTCGCTCTCCGGCGGTCAGCAGCAGCGCGTCGGCATCGGCCGTGCCATGGCAGCCCAGGCCGAGGTGATACTGTTCGACGAGCCGACCTCGTCGTTGGATCCCGAATGGGTGGAAGAGGTGCTGGCGTTGATGAAGCAGCTGGCGCGCGAGCGCCAGACCATGCTGGTGGTTACCCACGAAATGAGCTTCGCGCGGGACGTGGCGGATCGAGTGGTGTTCATGGAGGGGGGGCGCATCGTCGAGCAGGGGCCGCCCTCGCAGCTGTTCAACGCGCCGCGCGATCCACGTACGCAGGATTTCCTGCGCAAGATACTTGGAGGCCAGCCGTCTGCGGCGGTGTCTTGAGACACGAGGAGGGTCACGGGGACGATGGGGGGCTGTGTTATGCGATAATGGTCGCCTCAACGACCAGGAGATCCCATGACAGTCCACGAGGAACTCGACGTAGCGCTTCGCCGCCTCGAGGCCACCATGAAGGCCACCAACATGTGGCGCATGTCAGCGCCCGACACCGAGGCGTTCGAGAGTCAGCAGCCCTTCTGCATCGATACCATGGCGTTGCCCCAGTGGCTGCGATTCGTCTTCATTGCCCGGTTGGATGCACTGATCGAGGCCGAAGCCCCGATGCCGGAAAAATGCGACGTGGCGCCGGCCGTGGCGGCTTATCTGATTCAGGAAGGAGCTCGCACTCAGGATCGTCTGTTGATGTGCAAGGCCGTGGAGGAGATCGACCGTCTGGTGACCGAGAACTGACTGGCGGGAGGTGGCAGGACCGCATGCCGTATTATTTCGCCTATGGCAGCAACATGAACGTGGCTCGGGTCGAGGCGCGCATCGGTGTCGTTCGGCGTGCCCTGGCCGGTGTGCTGCACGGTCATGCACTGCGCTTCGACAAGGCCTCGCGTATCGCCGGCCTGGCTCATGCCAACGTAGTACCCGCTTCGGGTGAGCGGGTCGAGGGCGCGCTGTTCGAACTGTTGCATCCTGAGCAGATCGAACGGATGGATCCTTACGAAGGCTACCCTCACGACTACCAGAGGCAGCGTCGTGCGATCGTCACCGCCGAGGGGGCGATCGAGGCTTGGGTCTATATCGCGGCTCCCGGCACCACCGCTGATGCGTTGAGGCCCGCCAGCGAATACCTGGCGCACCTATTGGCGGGCAAGCCCTTCCTCAGTGCCGATTATCACCGTCGGCTGACCAGGGTGGACGCGGTTAGCGGCCTCGATGACGGCGCTCTGGAACAGCTCGGCCTGTCCCGACACAGCCCACGTTGATCCGGCCGGAGCATGACGAACGAGGCCGCCAACCGGCGGGCCTCGTCGTGCTGGTTGCCTGGCCTGTCAGAAGCGATAGCTGACGCCGGCCATGAAGACCCAGGGATCGATGCTCACCGAGCCCAGAACGAAAAAAACGCCGGGCATAAGCCCGGCGTGATATGGCAACTGCTTTCTAATCAGAAGCGGAAGGTCACCCCGCCGCCGATGGTTACCGGGTCCACTTTAACTTCAACTTCGCTGCCACCCGCGGAGACATCAGAGTGGACTTCGGCATAATTGGCGAAGCCGTTGAGCATGAGATTGTCGGTGATGGCAAGGTCGATTCCGACCTGGCCGGCAGCACCGTAGCTATTATCTGCGTTGATGCCATCCGGCTCGCCGGAGAAGCGGGTGTAGTTGACCCCTGCGCCGACGTACGGCTGTACCTTGGAGTCCAGCCCGCCCAGCGGATAGTAGTTCACCAGCAGATTGACTGGCATGCGGTCAATGGAGCCAATGCCGGTGCCACCGAGGGCGAGATCGTGCTCGATCTTCTCCGAGCTGTTCAGCTCGACGCCGACCTTGTCGTGAAAAAGGTAACCGGCACCGAAGGTAAAGCCGCGAGCATCGTCGATTGAAAGATCCTGGCCGGCCACCTGGCCATTATCGGAACTCGGTTCGGACTGGGCGAAACCGCCGCGTACGAAGGCATCACCAGCGCCATAAGCCAGGGCCGCCTGGCTCGCGAGGGTGAAGCCGGCAGCGATGGCCACCACAGATAGCAGACGAGTCGTTTTCATCACAGCGTCCTCCTGGTTTTGCTAGCGCCGGGTGATTCCGGTGACTTGGATGTAGAGAGTATAGGAACACTGTTTCTAAAAGTCCTGTTTAATTTTGTTATTGCCGCATCGTGCTGTTCAGTGGGAATAATTTCGCTCGTGGCTAATTTTTTTGCCTTGCATATGCGGAGCGTAAGGCTACAAGGTGTACAACTATTTCCGTTATGCAGCATTGGCATGGGACGAAGGGAAGCGCTAAGTCTTGTCTAAGCGACAGGCGACAGGCGACAGGCGACAGGCGACAGGCGACAGGCGACAGGCGACAGGCGACAGGCGACAGGCGACAGGCGACAGGCGACAGGAGACGAGACGATGATGGCAGAGTTGCGCAGAGAGCCGGTGTGGCTGACTTTGGCGGCCATGCTGCTGGCAGCGGCGCTGGCGTTATGGCTGTTGGCAAAACCCGGGTTGATCAGTGGATTGCCGTTACCGTTGCGCCTGCCGGCGATCGCATTGGGGGTCTGGGCGCTGGGAGCCGCTTTTATGCAGCCGCTGGGGCTCGAGCTGCGACGTCGCTGGCAGCGACGTCTCACCACACCGCCTTTCAGCTTGATGGCGCTGGGCGCGTTCACGCTATTGCTGATAGTTCGTGCGCTCTGGCTGGCCTGAGTCCGTAATGCAGAAGCCGCCCGAATGGGCGGCTTCTGTGGCAGGCTGCCGTATGGCAGGTAAGGGGGCGTCGGGTTACGCCTCTTCGAAAGTATCGAAGTCGGCGGTCACCTTGAGGTCGGGTTCCTCGGTAGCCAGGCTTGCCACGACGATGGCGATGTAGGCCAGGATGACGCCCGGGACGATCTCGTAGAGATCGAAGATGCCACCGGACAGCTCTGCCCAGACCACCACGGTCACGCCGCCCACCACGATACCGGCCAGGGCGCCCCACTTGTTCATGCGACGCCAGTAGAGCGACATGATCAGCGCCGGGCCAAAGGCGGCACCGAAGCCGGCCCACGCATAGGCGACCAGGTCGAGTACGGTGGAATCGGGATTGAGCGCCAGTAGATAGGCAAAGATGGCAATGGCTATGACGGCGAAACGGCCGACCCAAACCAGCTCGGTCTGGCTGGCATCCTTGCGGAAGATCGCCTTGTAGAAGTCGTCGGTCAGCGCCGAGGATGAGACCAGCAGCTGTGAATCCGCAGTGGACATGATAGCCGCCAGGATCGCAGCGAGCAGAATGCCGGCGATCACCGGATGGAAGATCAGGTTGACCATGACCATGAACACGGTCTCGCCGTCGGCCAAGTCGCGCTGTACGAAGCCTACCCCGAGCAGACCCACTGCCACCGAGCAGACCAGTGCGAGGGCGGTCCAGCTAACCGCGATGCGGCGGGCGGCGGGAATGTCGCGATCGCTGCGGATGGCAGCGAAACGCGCCAGGATGTGCGGCTGGCCGAAGTAGCCCAGGCCCCATGCCAGTGAACTGATGATGCCGATGGCGGTCAGCGCCTCACCGGTGGAGGCGTCGCGGAACCAGGAGAGCATGTATTCGCTCTCGGCAGCCAGTGCCGCAGTCGTACCGTCCATGCCCCCCAGGTCGCCGAAGGCGACGATCGGCACGATAGCCAGCGCCGCCGCCATCATCAGACCCTGGATCAGGTCGGTCCAGGAAACGGCCAGGAAGCCACCGAAGAAGGTGTAGGAGATGACTGCGATGGTGCCGATGGTCACCGCTACACTGTAGTCGTAGCCGAACACCGTCTCGAACAGCCGGCCGCCCGCGACCAGGCCGGAACTGGTATAGAAAAGGAAGAAGAGCAGGATGAAAACTGCCGAGATCACTCGCAGCAACTGCGACTTGTCGCGGAAGCGGTTGGCGAAGTATTCCGGCAGCGTCAGGGCGTCACTCACCTTGAAGCTGTAGAGTCGCAGGCGGCGTGCCACGACCAGCCAGTTGAGCCAGGTCCCGATCAGCAGGCCCACGGCGATCCAACTTGCCGAGATACCGCTGACATAGGCGGCGCCTGGCAGGCCCAGCAGCAGCCAGCCCGACATATCCGACGCCCCGGCGGAAATCGCCGAAGTCCACGGGCCAAGCGTGCGCCCGCCGAGGATGTAGTCGGACAGGTTGGTGGTGCGCTTGTAGGCAACGATACCGATGCCCAGCATCACTATGAGATACACCACAAAGGTGAAGCCGATAGCCATGTTATTTTGAACCATTGGGGGTTCCTTCAATGTTGTTGTGGTAACAGACGAGCCCTATCACTCGTCTCCCAGCGCAAGCAGTGACGCATTGCCGCCCAGTGCGGCGGTATTGACGGTCACCGTTTTTTCCGTGGCGAAGCGCAGCAGGTAATGCGGCCCGCCAGCCTTGGGGCCGGTACCGGATAGTCCCTGCCCGCCGAACGGCTGTACGCCCACGACGGCGCCGATGATATTCCGGTTTATATACACATTACCAACTCGAATCTTCTGTGCGACCAGTTGGGCAAAGGATTCATTGCGGCTGTGGACGCCGAATGTCAGCCCGTAGCCCTTGGCATTGATGGATTCTAAGACTCGCTCGATCTCGCTGGCCTTGTAGCGCACGATATGCAGCACGGGGCCGAACTGCTCCCGTTCCAGGGCATCGATCCCATCGATACGGAAGGCCACCGGTGGCACGAAGGTACCCGACGCGGTATGCGCCGGATCCAGACTTGCTTCGGCAAGCAGTCGCCCTTCGCCCTTGAGTCGTTCGATGTGGGCCATCAGGCTCTGGCGCGCGTCTTCGTCGATCACCGGGCCGACGTCGGTGCCGAGGTCGCGGGGATCACCCACGTGCAGCTCATCCATGGCGCCACGCAGTATTTCGATGACCCGGTCGGCCACGTCGTCCTGCAGATAGAGCACGCGCAGGGCACTGCAGCGCTGGCCGGCGCTCTGGAATGCCGATTGGATCACATCGGCGACCACCTGCTCGGGCAAGGCGGTGGAGTCGACGATCAACGCATTCATGCCGCCCGTTTCGGCGATCAGAGCGGGGAGCGGAGCGTTGTCGCGTGCCGCCAGGGCGCGGTTGATGATCTGGGCGGTATCGGTGCCGCCGGTGAAGGCGACCCCGGTGATGCGCGGATCGGAGCTGAGCACGCTGCCCACGGTGGGTCCGTCGCCCGGCAACAGCTGGACCACGTCACGGGGCATGCCGGCTTCATGCAACAGCTCGACCACCCGATGGGCGACGATGGAAGTCTGCTCGGCGGGCTTGGCCAGCACGGTATTGCCCGCGACCGCGGCCGCCACCATCTGACCGCAGAAGATCGCGACCGGGAAGTTCCATGGGCTGATCGCCGCGAACACGCCCTTGCCGTTGTGCATCAGTTGGTTCGACTCGCCGGTGGGGCCGGGCAACTGGGTCGGCTCACCGAAGATCTCCTCGGCGCGCATGGCATAGTAGCGGCAGAAATCCACCGCCTCGCGGATCTCATCGACGCCGTCGGTGAGCAGTTTGCCGCCTTCGCGCGAGCAGAGCGTCATCAGCTCCGCCATGTTCTCTTCCATCAGGTCGCCCAGGCGGCGCAGTATGGCGGCGCGCTCGGCCACGGGCGTGGCTTCCCAGCGGGGGAAGGCGGCCCAGGCGGCATCCAGCGCGCGTGAGGCCTGGTCGCGGGTGGTCCACTGGACGCTGCCGACACGCTGCCGACGGTCGTAGGGGTTGAACACTTCATGGATGTTCGCCGTGTCACGCTCCACCTCGAAGGCGAGCAGCGGGCCGACGTCGTAGCTGCGTTCCATGAAGCCCGCCATGGCTTTCATCAACGGGTCGTAGTGGCTGCGCACGTTGAGGTTAACGCCCTTGGAGTTGAGGCGTTTCTCGCCGTAGATATCGCGAGGCAGGGGAATGCGCGGGTTGGAGAAGGTGCGGTACTGCGCCAGTGTCTCGACCGGATGCACGCAGAGCGACTCCACCGGCACCTTGGGGTCCACCAGCTGGTGCACGAATGAAGAGTTGGCACCATTCTCCAGCAGGCGGCGTACAAGATAGGGGAGCAGGTCCTTGTGGGCCCCCACGGGGGCATAAATGCGGCAGTACGTCCCATTGGGGGCCCGCTTCAGTGCCGCATCGTAGAGCGCCTCGCCCATGCCGTGCAGACGCTGGAATTCGAACGGCCGCGTCGCTTCGTTGGCCATCTCGAGGATGGTAGTGATGGTGTGCGCGTTGTGAGTGGCGAACTGAGGAAAGATGCGGCCACGCGTCTGGTCCGAGAGCAGGAAGCGTGCGCAGACCAGGTAGGCGACGTCGGTGCAGGCCTTGCGGGTAAAAACCGGGTAGCCCTCGACGCCGAGCTGCTGCGACTCTTTGATCTCGCTGTCCCAATAGGCGCCCTTGACCAGGCGCAGGGGAATCTCGTCGCCCTGACGCTCGGCCAAGCGATTGAGATAGTGCAGCACCGGCAGCGCGCGCTTGGAGTAGGCCTGCACCACCAGGCCGAAATGGCCCCAGCCCTTGCAGGTGTCGCTTTCGTAGATGGCGCGGAAGACCTCGATCGACAGCTCCAGGCGATCGACCTCCTCGGCGTCGATGGTCAGCGCCACGCCGCGCTCGCGCGCCATGGCGGCTAGCTCGCGCACGCTGCCGACCAGCTCACGCAGCACCTGCTCGCGACGGCCGAATTCGTAGCGCGGATGCAGGGCCGAGAGCTTGATCGATACGGAAGGGGCTGGCGTCCGCTCGGTCAACGTGCGGCTGGTGTTGCCCACCCGCTCGATGGCGCGGGCATAGTCGTCGAAATAGCGCTTGGCATCGTCGCGGGTGCGCGCCGCTTCGCCGAGCATGTCGTAGGAGTACGTATAGCCCTTGTCGAACAGCGGCCTGGAGCGCTTCAGCGCCTCGTCGATGTCGCGGCCAAGCACGAACTGCCTGCCCATGATCTTCATCGCCTCGTACATGGCGCGGCGGATAACCGGCTCACCCATACGGTTGACCAGGCGATTGATGAAGGTGGTGGGCTTGCCGTCGCGCGGCTTGTCGAGAGTGACGACGCGACCGGTCATCAGCAGGCCCCAGGTCGAGGCGTTGACCAGCCAGGATTCGCTCTGGCCCATGTGGGCCTTCCAGTCAGCGGGGCCCAACTTGTCCTCGATCAGCGCGTCGGCGGTGGCCTTGTCGGGGATGCGTAGCATCGCCTCGGCCAGGCACATCAGCATCAGGCCCTCGTGGGTATCGAGGCTGTACTGCTGCAGCAACTCATCGATGGTATCGACTGCGGTATCCATCTCGCGCACTTCGCGCACCAGCTCGGCGGTCTTGTCCGCGATGCGGCGGAAGTCGCCGGGGTCGGCGCTCAGCACGTTGACCAGCTCTTGGACAAAGGCATCTTCCTCGACCACATAGTGCTCGCTGATACGCGCGAAGAGCGTATCGAGATCCTGCTGCCAGGTAGCAGCATCCAGCATTGTATTGGCGTTGAGCATGGGAGTCCCCCGGATGTCACACGTCCCGAAACGGCGAATCGCCATGCTCAGGGCGGGCTGCCTGAGCATGGATATGTTCCTAAACTGTAGGGCGGGATAATGGGGGGTGCTTGCGAAAACCGAGGTTTGCCTTGTCGATTTCGCGGTAGATGGCAGTGAAAGCCTTGAAGATTAGACTTAAGTCGTATGCTCTAATCGGTTTGACAAAGACGTGGAGCGCTCAGTGCCGCGCGGCGCAGTTGGCTGGGTGGGCAGCCGAAGGCGCTGCGGAAGGCATGCGACAGCGCGCTCTGGTGAGCGAAGCCGGTCGTCACAGCGATCTGCGAGAGAGGCAGGTGGCTCTCCTCGAGCAGGCGCCGAGCCGCCTCCAGGCGACGTCGTCGAACGTACTGCCAGGGCGAGAGACCGGTTTGGTGGCGAAAGCGGCTGCGGAAATGCGCTTCGCTGAGGCAGGCCTGTCGTGCCAGGTCGGCTACCGCGATCGGGCTGGCCAGGTGTTGGTCGATGAAGCGGTCGAGTCGGGTCAGGTCAAGCCGGCGCGTCGGGGGCGGGGTAGGGCCGCCGAGCCTGGCATGCAGGCAGCCCAGGAAAGTGGCGGCCAGGCGGTCGCTCTGGGCGGCGCTGAGGCTCTGCTGGCTATCCGCTTCGAGCAGCAGGAAGTCGAGATACTGCTCGAGAGGCTTGTCCAGGGCGAAGAAGCGGGGAGCATCGAAGAGACGCGACAACTCGTGGTGATAGCCGGTGAGGGAAGGCGCATCGGAAGGTAGGTCGAGAATGAGCTGGCGATTCTCACCTTGGCCGACGTAGTAGTGCACGTGGTTGGCCGGCACGATGCAGCCCGAGAGAGCGGAAATGGCACCTCCCAGACCCTCTATCTCGAACTCCGCCTGTCCCTGCAGGCCGATCACGATCTGATGGAAGTCGTGGGCGTGATGCTGGGTGGCAGTGTCGAGGGGAATCTGACGTATGACGCTGGGCATGGGCCTCTCCCGCCTGGCTATCCGACTCGGCGAGGATATCATATTCGCCGCGTCGTCAGGGGTCGCCCGAGCCGCGCCGACGCTGGCGCAGGCGATGGTGCGCATCCAGATGATCGCGCAGTGCCGTTAGTTCCTTGCGTCCGGTGTCGTTGAGCAGCGGTTTGCCCTGGGCAATCTGCCAATGGCGTCCATACTCCTGCATCACATGCTGGGCGCGGCGTCTCACGCCTTCCAGATAGTCGTCGTGGCGGATCGGGTAGTTCATGACGATGTTCCACTCGGTCGGAGTGACCTCGTTTCTCAACGCCTTGTCGAACAGCGCCAGCAGTTGCTCAGGCTCGGTGCGATAGCGCGGCGTGCGTGAGAACAGCAGGATGAGCACCGTTCCGCCGACGACGAGCAGGCAGACAGCGAAGATGAGCAGATAGAGCGCCATGCGAAAGCCTGGGAGGTGGGCGCGAAGGCGTTGCCGAATGCCGGATCGTGCCGACCGCGAAGTGGAGCGGGTGAAGGGAATCGAACCCTCGTCTTAAGCTTGGGAAGCTTCTGCTCTACCATTGAGCTACACCCGCGAGGCGGTTTCGATAGTAAAACCAAGGGTTTGGGCTTTGCAAGCCGGCTTGAGCATTTTCCGTCCGAATGCTCATAACACCTTGTTTCTTCGGCCTTGGCCATGTTTTTCTTCGGCCTTGGCCATGATGTGATGGCGCGTCGGCAAGCCTCGCCGGCGCGCCATCCGTGACGTTCAATGCTGTGGCGGTGCGCCACCATGGCGATGCGAAAAAATTTCTGAAGTACTGGCGAACTTTTTTGCTTGATGCTGTCTTATCTGATACAGGCAACAGCGCGATGGCAGTCGCTAACACTGTTGTTCTGGCTCGCAGTTTCGATCTTGCCGCCCATGCCCTGCATGTGGCGGCTTCTTTTCGTCCGCGGTAGAGCAGCAGGTGCTGCACCCGGCGCGGACCGGGTGCTATCGGTTGCCGTTCGAAAGCTTCGGAGAGGCTCAGAGATAGCGCATGCGCAGGATGGCGGTGAGCACATCCCGGCGCGTGACGATGCCGCAAAGGCACCCCTGCTCGGTAACCGGATACACCTTTGGCTTGTTGCCGCTGAGCATCTCCTGGGCCAGGTCGGTGATGCTCTTGGTCGGGGAAACCGACAGCACTTCGTTGCGCATGAGTTCCTTGACCAGAGGCGCCTCGTCGTTGAGGTAGGCGCTCTGCAGCAACTTGCCCATCACGTCCTGCTCGGAAATGAAGCCGATCAACCGGTCGTGATGGTCGACGACCGGGACGCCGGGCAGGCGATGCAGTGCCAACCCCTCGGCCAGGGTGATGATCGAAGTGGTACCGGTCACTCGATAGCAGTCGCGGGACATGATTTCACGAACGACGGTCGGGGCCCTATTGAGCATGGCGCATCTCCTTGTTCGATCGCCTTGGCGGGACAATTCCAGCATAGTCGAGCCGTCAGCGATGCAGCGGATGACGCTAAACTGGCAACTAACGCTATGAACTGGCGCCGCCGGTCGGAACCTGGCCTGGTTCCGCTGGTTCCAAAGACAAAGCGTTGCATCGAGGGGCAGGTAGCGGTTTTCGTCTCGAAGCGATTTTCGTCACGCAGCAAAGGAGAACGTATGGACGCGCGCGAGTATTTGGCGAGAAAAGGGCTCGACGGCAAGCGCGATGAAGAGCGCCCCAACACGCTTGAGGAGAAAGCCTGGGAGCGAGCTCGCCAATCGGGGGAACACCGACCGCATGCCGGCACGCCCTACGACTGGGAGGATTGGGAGCGCTACCACGACGAGCTGGCCGAAGATGCCGAAACCATCGAGCAGAAAATCGATCGCGAGGCGCATCGTCACGAACTGGAGCGCACCGAGCAGGAGCGGGCAGCGGACAAGCCGGTTCAGCACTACGAACCGGCCGCCGAACCCGCCGTGCAAGCATCCCAAGCGCCTCCCGCGGTGGGGAGGAGCACGGCCGAAGAGGCTTGGGCCGCGTCGCCGTCGCTGCGGCTGTCTCTCAAGGCACTGGCCGTCCTTATGCCACCCTTGGCCGTGGGACTCTCACGGGGTGGCGGGCAACGTGTCGCCCTCAATCTCCTTCTTACGCTACTGGGTTGGGTGCCCGGTATCGTGCACGCCTGGCGGTGGCTCGGGCGTGCTCTACGCTGAGTATCTTCCCTTGATTCCTTCTTTCTGCTTGTCCGGGTCGGTCATCTCGCCGGCCTCTACCTGGGGCAATACCTCCCCCCGACCTGTAGCGAAACATATTCGCAACCGAAAAATTAGCGGTGAAGCGTAAGCGGACCTCGCCGAAGAGTCGCTATGCTGATGGAAGGCCGTCAGTTGACGTGACGGGGCTTGCTTATACCAAGGTATAGGGTTCGTTTCGAACATTGGCGTTGCTCATCGGCGCAGGCTTGGGCTAGTCTCGCTATCGGAAACGAACATTTGGTGTGTGAAATGATTGCAAACGAACATTCGGGAGTTCCAGTTCGTTGCTTGCGGCGCCGCTTCACTCACCGACAACAACAATCCGGGCGAGGCGCATGTCTTACCTCTTTTCAATCGATCAGGGCACGACCAGTTCCCGAGCCATCGTATTCGACCGCTCGCTGCGGTCGGTGGCTGTCACGCAGCGTGAGCTCGCCCAGCCCTTTCCCGGCGCGATGGGCTCAAGCTGTTTGCCGACGCCGCCGAGACGGAGCGCCTGGCCGATCAGGCCCGGGCGGGGCATAGCGTCTATCCGGTTCCCGCCTTCACCGGCCTGGGAGCATCCCACTGGGACCCGCGAGCTCGCGGTGCCATCTTCGGCTTCACGCGTGATACCGGTATTGCCGAACTCGTGGCGGGGGGGCTGCAGTCGGTATGTTTCCGGTCCCGCGACCTCTACCGCTGCATGGTCGAGGACGTCGGGGTGAGCAATGGTCGGCTGCGGGTCGATGGCGGCATGGTGGGCAGTGGCTGGCTGATGCCGTTTCCGGCAGACATGCTCGGTCAGGAGGTCGACCGACCCACCGTGCTCGAAACGACGGCGCTGGGCGCCGCCTACCTGGAGGCGTTGGGAGTGGGCTGGTATCGCTCACTCGGCGAGCTGGCCGCGCTGTGACAGGGCGCGACGCCATGCATGCCGATGGTTCCCGCAACGCCTCAACAACGATGACAAAGAGTTCAGCATGTCACTGAGACTTGAAAACATCGACCATGTGGTCAATGGAGCCACCCACATCGAGGGTATCAGCCTCGAACTGGCGCCTGGCTCCTTCAACGTGCTGCTAGGCCGGACTCTGGCCGGCAAGACGACGCTGATGCGCATCATGGCCGGCCTCGAGACGCCGACCAGGGGCAAAGTCCTGATGCATGGCGAGGACGTGACGCGAACCTCGGTACGCAAGCGTAACGTCTCGATGGTCTATCAGCAGTTCATCAACTATCCGGGGCTCACGGTCTTCGACAACATCGCCTCGCCGCTCAAGCTGGCGCGGGTGGCTCGCGAGGAGATTCGCCAGCGCGTCCACGAGACGGCCAGCATGCTGCACATCGAGCACCTTCTCGATCGCTATCCCGCGGAACTCTCCGGCGGTCAGCAGCAGCGTACCGCCATGGGCCGGGCGCTGGTCAAGGATGCCGATCTGATCCTGTTCGACGAGCCGCTGGTCAACCTCGATTACAAACTGCGCGAGGAGTTCCGCGAGGAGTTGCGAGAGCTGTTCAAGGCGCGCAACTGCATCGCCGTTTATGCGACCACCGAGCCCAACGAGGCGTTGGCGCTGGGAGGCCATACCGCTGTGCTTCACGAGGGGCGACTGCTGCAATACGGCCCGACCGAGGATGTCTATCATCGTCCGCGCGACGTCCTCACCGCCGAGATGTTCTCCGAGCCGCCGATCAACGTCGTCCCGGCGATGGTCTCGGACTCGGAGGTCACCTTCGATCGCGACGTCCATTTTCCGCTCAATCGGGACCTGGCGAGCCTGGCCCCCGGTCATTACCAGTTCGGCGTGCGCGCCTCCCATATCGGGCTCGCGCCGCAGGGGGAGGATGACCTTGAGCTGACAATGAAGGTCGATATCGCCGAGATCAGCGGGTCGGAAACCTTCCTGCACGTGCACAACGATCTCTGCCACCTGGTGCTGCACCTGAGCGGTATCCATCCATTCGCCGTCGATCAAGAGATCAAGGTCTATTTCCCGACCCACAAGATCTACGCCTTCGACCGGCATGGCGACGTCGTGCATATTCCCGCACGCCCAGGAGCGCACTGATGGCCCAGATCACTCTCAAGTCGCTGGCGCACAGCTATGCGCCCCATCCCACCGGTCCCGAGGACTACGCCATTCGCGAGATGGATCATGTCTGGCAGCAGGGGGGTGCCTATGCACTCCTGGGGCCGTCCGGTTGCGGCAAGTCGACCCTGCTCAACATCATCTCGGGCCTGCTCACGCCCTCGGACGGCCAGGTGATGTTCGACGAGCAGGTGGTCAACGAGCTGCCGCCCGAAGCGCGCAACATTGCCCAGGTGTTCCAGTTCCCGGTGGTCTACGACACCATGACCGTATACGACAACCTGGCTTTCCCGTTGCGCAATGTAGGCAAGCCAGAGGCGAAAGTTCGCGAGCGTGTCAATGAAGTGGCCGCCATCCTCGACCTCACCTCGCTGCTCAAGCGCAAGGCGCGCAACCTCACCGCCGACGAGAAGCAGAAGGTCTCCATGGGACGTGGCCTGGTGCGCGACGACGTCTCGGCGATTCTCTTCGACGAGCCGCTCACCGTGATCGATCCGCAGTTGAAGTGGAAGCTGCGGCGCAAGCTCAAGGAGATCCACGAGCGCTTCAACATCACCATGATCTACGTGACCCACGACCAGCTCGAGGCTTCCACCTTCGCCGACAAGATTGCGGTCATGTACGACGGACAGGTGGTCCAGTTCGGTACTCCGCGCGAACTCTTCGAGACACCGGCTCATACCTTCGTCGGTTACTTCATCGGCAGTCCCGGCATGAACTTCGCCGAGATCGCGCGCACCGACAGCGGTGCGCGCACCGGCACCGTCGACCTCACCCTGCCGCCGGCCATGCTCGATATCATTCGCCAGACCCGCTCGCGCAATCTCAAGCTGGGCATTCGTCCCGAGTTCGTCGAGGTGACGAATGTACCCGGAGACGACACCTACGAAGTGGAAGTCGGCATGACGCAGGATCTCGGTACCTATCGAATCGTGTCGTTTACCTTCGCCGGCGAGACGTTTCGCGCCCGCCTGGGAGAAGACCAGCCTCCGCCGGGGCGCATCGCCCACGTTCGTTTTCCCGAGGCGTGGCTGAACCTGTACATCGACGAGTGCCGCGTGGAGGTGGGGCAATGAACAAGGTCCAGAACAATCGGGCGTGGTTCCTTATCCTGCCCATGCTGTTGCTGGTGGCCTTCTCGGCCATCGTGCCGCTGATGACGGTGGTCAACTACTCGGTGCAGGACGTTTTCGACGCCCACACGCGCTTCTTCACCGGCACCGAGTGGTTCGAGGCCACTCTCAACGACCGCTCCCTGCAGGCGGCGCTGCTGCGCCAGTTCGCCTTCTCCTTCACCATTCTGGCGATCGAGGTGCCGCTCGGCATCGGCATCGCGCTGCTGATGCCCAAGCGTGGCTGGCAGGCTTCCGCGGTGCTGATCCTGATCACGCTGCCGCTGCTGATTCCGTGGAACGTGGTGGGCAGTATCTGGCAGCTCTTCACTCGTGGCGATATCGGCCTGATGGGCGTGGGCATCCGCGAACTGGGCTACGCCTACAACATCACTCGCAACCCCACCGATGCCTGGGCCACGATCATCCTCATGGACGTGTGGCACTGGACGCCGTTGATCGCGCTGCTGTGCTACAGCGGCCTGCGCTCTATCCCGGATGCCTATTACCAGGCGGCGCGTATCGACCGCGCCTCGCGCTGGGCCGTCTTCCGCTATATCCAGCTGCCCAAGCTCACCAACGTGCTGGTGATCGGCGTGCTGCTGCGCTTCATGCACTCCTTCATGATCTATGCCGAACCGTTCGTGCTCACCGGCGGAGGACCGGGCAGTTCCACCACCTTCCTCAGCCAGTCGCTGACTACCATGGCCATCGCGCAGCAGGACCTGGGCCCCTCAGCAGCATTCTCGCTGATCTACTTCCTTATCATCCTGCTGGTCTGCTGGGTGTTCTACACCGCGATCATGAACAGCCAGAAAGACACCACGACCCAAGGAGAGGCCTGACATGACCGGTTCCTTGCCGACCACACCCGCGAGCGTACGCCAGCAGGCCGCGGCGGCGGCCGCCAAGCGTCGCAAGCGGGCGCGTTCCACCGGTACTCGCTGGCGCCGCCGCACGCTGCTGGCGCTCTATCTCGTGTTCGTGATGCTGCCGATCTACTGGCTGCTCAACCTGTCGTTCCAGTCGAATAGCGAAATTCTCGGCAGTTTCTCCTTCTGGCCCCAGCAGTTCACCCTGGGCAACTACGTCGGCATCTTCACCGACCCCAACTGGTACATGGGCTACGTGAATTCTCTGGCCTACGTGCTCATGAACATGCTGATCAGCATCTCGGTGGCGCTGCCGGCCGCCTATGCCTTCAGCCGCTTCCAGTTCATCGGCGACAAGCACCTGTTCTTCTGGCTGCTGACCAACCTGATGGCGCCTCCGGCGGTGTTCTTGCTGCCCTATTTCCAGCTCTACTACTCGGTGGGCCTGTTCGATACCCACATCGCCGTGGCGCTGGCTCACTGCCTGTTCAATATTCCACTGGCGGTGTGGATCCTGGAGGGGTTCATGAGCAGCGTGCCCAAGGAGGTCGACGAGACCGCCTATATCGACGGCTACAGCTTCCCAGCATTCTTCGTGAAGATCTTCATTCCCATGATCCGCTCGGGAATCGGGGTGACGCTGTTCTTCCTGTTCATGTTCTCCTGGGTCGAGCTGCTGCTCTCCCGCACCCTGACCGCCACCAATGCGCAGCCGATCGCCTCGATCATGACGCGAACCTCGACCGCCTCGGGGATCGACTGGGGCACCCTGGCCGCCGCCGGCGTGCTGACCATTCTTCCGGGTATCGTGGTGGTCTATTTCGTGCGCAATCATATCGCCAAGGGCTTCGCCCTGGGCCGTACCTGAAGGGGAGGAAGCCACAATGGAATGGATGGTCTGGACCCTGCCCACGGCAATCTTCTTCTCAGTCATCGCCGCCATTCTGCTCGGCATGACGGCTTGGGAGCTGGTCTCTCCGACAGTGGAGCGGCGCGGTTTCCTGCCGATCGCCACCACCCGCGGCGACCGGCTCTTCATCGGTTTACTTTCAGCGGCCTATATCCACCTGGTGACGGTCGGCTTCACCGAGCTCTCGATTTGGTTTGCCCTGGGGATCTCCGTCCTCTGGTTGCTGGTGCTGATGCGCTGGGGCTGAACCAAGGCAGTACGGACGATAACCGTGTCAAGGATGACGACCACACGCAGAACGAGGTCAACATGAAGAACAACAGGATCAAACTGACGGCGCTGGCGGGCAGTCTTCTACTTGCCTCCGGTGCCCTGCACGCCGACTCCCACGATGCGCGCGCGATCGCCGAACGACTGGTCGACGAGCACTTCCAGAACTCGACGCTCTCGCGCGAGGAGCAGATCGAGGAGCTGCTGTGGTTCGCCAAGGCCGCCGAGCCGTTCCGCGACATGGAGATCAACACCGTCGCCGAAGGTCTGACCACTCATGTCTGGGAGCGCGACGTGCTGGCGCCGGCCTTCGAGGAGCTGACCGGCATCCGGGTCACCCATAACATCATCGGCGAGGGTGATGTGGTGGACAACATGCAGACCCAGATGCAGACCGGGCGCAACATCTACGACGGTTACGTCAACGACTCGGACGCCATCGGCACGCACATCCGCTACGGGGTCACCATCAACCTGAGCGAGGCGATGGAGAACGAGTGGGCCGATTACACACTGCCGACGCTGGACCTCGATGACTTCATCGGTCTGCAGTACGGCACCGGACCCGACGGCAACCTCTATCAGCTGCCCGACCAGCAGTTCGCCAACCTCTACTGGTTCCGCTACGACTGGTTCCAGCGCGAGGACTTCCAGGAGCAGTTCCGTGAGATATACGGCTACGACCTCGGCGTCCCCACCAACTGGACCGCCTACGAGGACATCGCCGAGTTCTTCACCGAGCACGTGGGCGAGATCGACGGCGAGCAGGTCTATGGCCACATGGACTACGGCCGTCGCGACCCCTCGCTCGGCTGGCGTTTCCACGACTCCTGGCTCTCCATGGCCGGCATGGGCAGCCCCGGCGTGCCGTTCGGCAACCCGGTGGACGACTGGGGTATTCGCGTCGACGAGGAGAGCCGCCCGGTCGGCGCCAGCGTCAGCCGCGGCGGGGCGACCAACTCGCCGGCTTCGGTGTTCGCCGTGACCAAGATGGTCGAATGGCTCGACAAGTATGCGCCGCCCGAGGCGCAGGGCATGACCTTCGGCGAGGCCGGGCCGGTGCCTGCCCAGGGCAATATCGCCCAGCAGATCTTCTGGTACACCGCCTTCACCGCCGACATGACCGACCCGGGCCTTCCCGTTACCGACGAGGAGGGCAATCCCAAGTGGCGCATGGCGCCATCACCCACCGGACCGTACTGGGAGGAGGGCATGAAGGTCGGTTACCAGGACGTGGGCTCCTGGACCTTCTTCGACTCCACTCCCGAAGACCGGCGCACCGCGGCGTGGCTGTTCGCCCAGTTCACCACCGCCAAGACAGTCTCGCTGGAGAAACTCATGGCCGGCCTCACGCCGATCCGCGAGTCCGACATCTTCTCCGACCAGATGACCGAGCTGGCACCCAAGCTGGGCGGACTGGTCGAGTTCTATCGCAGCCCCAACGAGTCCAACTGGACGCCGTCTTCCACCAACGTGCCTGACTATCCGCGCATGGCACCGCTGTGGTGGCAGAACCTGGCACCCGCCGTCAGCGGCGAGGTCACGCCCCAGGAGGCGCTCGACAATCTGGCGGGAGAGCTCGACAGCATCATGGCGCGCCTGGCACGAGCCAACGTGTTCGAATCCTATCCCCCGGTGTTGAACGAGGAGCGCGACCCGGAGGAGTGGCTCTCCCAGGAAGGTTCGCCCAAAGCGAAGCTGGATGACGAGATGCCGCAGGGGACCACCGTTCCCTATGACGAGATGATGGAGGAGTGGATGGCCGCCGGTACACGTCAATAAAAAAGCCGGCGTCGGGCAGAGCGTCCGACTCGGCTCAGGCCCGGCACATTGCCGGGCCGCATCGAAATACGTGTTTCCGGTAGCCCGTCCGGGTCATCCCAGGCCCCGTTCGGCGCTCGCCGAGCGGGGCTTTTGCTTGCAGAAGGTCCGCACATGGAACTGCGTAGCAGCAACATCGACAGACTCGACGGCGAGGAGTTCGACGTCCTCATCGTGGGCGGCGGCATCAACGGGGCAGCCTCGGCGGCCGCCCTGGCCGGCAAGGGCGTGCGGGTCGCGCTGATCGACCGCGGCGATTTCGCCGGCAGCACCAGCATGCACTCCTCCAATCTGGTCTGGGGCGGCATCAAGTACATGGAAAGCCGTGACTTCGCCCTGGTGAGAAAGCTGTGCAAGAGTCGCAATCACCTTATCAAGAGCTATCCCGCTACGGTGCAGGAGATCCGTTTCCTTACCACCATCGCGCAGGGCTTTCGCTACCACCCGCGCTATCTCTGGGCAGGCGCCTGGCTCTACTGGCTGATCGGCAACGGTTTCACCCGCATACCGCGCTTCCTCTCGCCGCGGGCGATCCGCGACAGCGAGGCGATCATCGACATCCGCGACGCCGTGGGAGGCTTCGAATACTCCGATGCCTACCTGCACGACAACGACGCGCGATTCGTCTTCAACTTCGTTCGCGGTGCGCTCAACTACGGCGGCGTGGCGGTGAATTACGTCGAGTCGCGGGGAGCCCGGCGCCAGGGGAACGTCTGGGTCACCAGGGCGCGCGACGTGATCGACGGCAACGAGGTCGAAATCCGTTCGAAGGTGCTGATCAATGCCGCCGGCCCCTGGGTCGACGAGCACAACGGATTGACCGGCCAGGCCACGGATCATCGCCATGTCTACTCCAAGGGCATACACCTGATCGTGCCGCGGCTGACCGACAGCCGGCGCGTGCTGGCGTTCTTCGCCGACGACGGTCGACTGTTCTTCGTCATTCCCATGGGGCCGAGGACCTGCATCGGCACCACCGACACCCGCGTCGAGCGCCCCGAGGTGACGGCTACCGACGCCGACATCCGCTTCGTCCTCGACAACATCAACAAACGGCTGCGGCTCGACGAGCCGCTGGGCAACGAGGACATCATCTCCATTCGCTGCGGTGTGCGTCCCCTGGCGGTCAAGGCCAGCGGCGGCGGCGACCGCGACTTCCTACAGCTCTCGCGCAAGCACGCCATCGACATCAACCGGGCCGATGCTCACCTGAGCATCTTCGGCGGCAAGCTCACCGATTGTCTCAACGTGGGCGAGGAGATCGTCGCCGCCGTCGAGCGCATGGGAGTGCGCGTGCCCCATGCGAAGCATCGTTGGTACGGCGAGCCGCCCGCCGAGGTGCGCCGCGAGTTCCTGCATCAGGCCCGGCTGATGCGGCTCGATGCACTGACAGTGGCGGAGGCGTCGGAACCGTTGTCGACTCGGCTATGGCGACGCTACGGCATTCATGCCCTCGGCATGCTCGAGGAGATTCGCGAGGACCCACGCCAGGCCGAGGTGCTGATCGAAGGCACCGAGTACCTGCGCTGTGAGCTGCGCCATGCCAAGCGGCGCGAGATGGTCACACGGCTCGAGGATTTCCTGCGGCGTCGCTCGAAGATCGCGCTGGTGGTACACGAGGACACCATGCGTCGCTCGCCGGGGCTGCGCGAGGCCTGCACCATCCTGTTCGGCGACCAGGCCGATGCCCGACTCGAAGAGTACTTCGCCACCACGAGACGCGAGCGCGGCGAGAACGCCATCGATGCGTCCGGCGAAGCGCTAGGCTCCGCAACGCCACGGGTTTGAGGCGAGCCGCACCGCATCAGCGCGTTGAAGCGGAGCAGCATGTGCGTATAATGCCCCGTCAACTTTCATGATCCAAGAGGTTAACCGTGGGCTATCTCATCGGCGTCACCGCGCTCTGGGCCTTCTCGTTCTCGTTGATCGGCGTCTACCTGGCGGGCCAGGTCGACAGCTACTTTGCGGTCCTGGTGCGCGTTTCGCTGGCGGCGCTGGTATTCCTGCCGTTCCTGCGGCCCTCGCTACTGGTCGGGCGCCAGCGCCTGGCCCTGATGGGGCTGGGGGCGGTGCAGTTGGGCATGATGTACATCTTCTTCTATCAGTCCTTCCTGCTGCTGACGGTGCCGGAAGTGCTGCTGTTCACCATTTTTACGCCGCTCTACGTGACGCTGCTCGACGATGCGCTGTTCGGTCGCTTCACGCCGTTCTACCTGCTCACCGCCGCCCTGGCCGTGCTGGGAGCCGCCGTGATCCGCTACAACGGTGTCGATAGCGGCTTCTGGCTCGGTTTCCTGGTGGTGCAAGGGGCCAATCTCTGCTTCGCGCTGGGGCAGGTAGGCTATCGTCGCCTATCCGCGTCGCTGCCGGCCTCGCTGCCGCGCCATAGCGTCTTCGCCTGGTTCTATCTGGGCGCTCTGGTCGTGGCCCTGCCGGCTTTCGCCCTGCTCGGCAATGCCGCCGCGCTGCCGAGCACCGGTGTGCAATGGGGTGTGCTCGCCTGGCTGGGGCTGGTGGCCTCGGGGCTCGGCTACTTCCTTTGGAACCTGGGGGCGACCCGCGTCGATGCCGGTGCCCTGGCGATCATGAACAACGCGCTGATCCCGGCCGGGCTCGCGGTCAATCTGGTGATCTGGAACCGCGACGCCGACCTGGTGCGGCTGGCGCTGGGCGGCGCGATCATCGTCGGTTCGCTCGTGCTCAACGAATGGTGGCTGCGTCGCCGCCAGCCCGCCGCTGCCTGAGCGGTTTGCCCGGCTTGCGGCCAGCCTCCATAATGAGCGGCCATGATCCGAGAGGCGAGGGCATGCAAAAGCAGCACGGCGGGTTCAAGAATATCGGTCTGATCGGTCGCCTGGGCAGTTCCAAGGTGGTCGACACGCTCAAGCGGCTGATGCGTTTTCTCGATGATGGCGGGTATCACGTCATCGTCGAGGATCGCACCGCGACCGTGCTGCTCGACCATGGCCATCCCGAGGCCAGCCGGCGCACCCTGGGCGAACTCTGCGACTTGGTGATCGTGGTGGGGGGCGACGGCAGCCTGCTGGGCGCGGCGCGCACGCTGTGTCATAGCGGTACCCTGGTTCTGGGGGTCAATCGCGGACGGCTAGGCTTTCTCACCGATATCTCGCCCGATGAGCTCGAGGAGCGCGTGGGCGAGGTGCTGGCCGGTCGCTTCGAAGTCGAGGAGCGCTTTCTGCTCGATGCCGAACTCTATCGCGACGGCACCCAGGTGGGCAGCGGGGACGCCTTGAACGAGGTGGTGCTGCACCCCGGCAAGGCGGTGCGCATGATCGAGTTCGAGCTGTTCATCGACAACCAGTTCGTCTACAGCCAGCGCAGCGATGGCCTGATCATGGCCACGCCCACCGGTTCCACCGCCTACGCGCTGTCCGGGGGCGGTTCCATCATGCATCCCAAGCTGGACGTGATCGAGCTGGTGCCGATGTTCCCTCACACCTTGTCCAGCCGGCCCATCGTCATCGACGCGGCCAGCGAGATTCGCGTGCACATCGGCGAGACCAACCAGACCTACCCGCACATCAGCTGTGATGGGCAGACCCGCGCCGTGGCCAAGCCCGACGACGTGCTGATCGTGAAACGCAAGCCGCAGCGGGTGCAATTGGTCCATCCTCTGGGTCATAACTTCTATGAGGTCCTGCGTAGCAAGCTGGGCTGGAGCAACCGGCTGGGGAATTGATGTGAAGCAGGCGGCAGTGGAAGGTTACGATCTGATCGGCGACGTGCATGGCTGCGGGGCGACCCTGGCGGCCCTGCTGGAGCGGCTCGGCTATCATCAGCGCGGGGGTGTGTATCGTCATCCGCGGCGGCGGGTCATCTTTCTGGGCGACCTGATCGATCGCGGACCGCGGATTCGCCTGGCAGTGAACATCGCCCGGCGCATGGTGGAGGAGGGCGAGGCGCATATCGTCATGGGCAACCATGAGTACAACGCCTTGGCCTACTGTCAGCATGCGCCGCACCATCTGGGGCGCGAGTGGCTGCGCGACCACAGCCCGCGACACAATCGGATCATCAAGGAGACCCTCGATCAGTACCGCGACCACCCCGCCGAATGGGAGGACACGCTGGCCTGGTTCATGGAGATTCCGCTGTTCCTGGAGTTCCCCGGTTTTCGCGTGGTCCACGCCTGCTGGGACCAGGCGCTTATCGATTTGCTGCGCCGCGATTACCCGGATGGCCGGGTCGATGAGGCGTTCCTGCAGCAGTCGGTGACGCCGGACACGCTGGCCTATCGTGTCTTCGATCGCCTGACCCGCGGTGTGCACTTGTCACTGCCCAAGGGGGTGGAGATCCACTCCGGCGACGGTTTCACCCGGCACAGCTTCCGTGCGCATTTCTGGGCCCGAGAGCCACTGACATGGGGCGACGTGATCTTTCAGCCCGACAACCTGCCCGGCGAACTGGAGCAGCGCGCCCTGAGCGACCGTGAGCGACAGCGGCTCTGTCACTACGGGCTCGATCAGCCGCCCTTGTTCATCGGCCACTACTGGTGCGAGGGCATCCCGGCGCTGCCGACCGCCAACATCGCCTGTCTGGACTACAGCGCGGTGAAGTTCGGCAGGTTGGTGGCGTATCGTTGGAGCGGCGAACAGCGTCTTGATGCCAACCACTTCGTCTGGGTGCGGGTGCCTCGGGACGAGGCGGCTCGGCCCAGGCCCTGGGAAATCGATTTCGATTGAAGTGGGGATACAAAGTTTTACAACTTTTTTTTCAACGGTCCTGAACTTCCTTGCGCCGCGCCGCTCTGAATAGGTGTTCCCTTGAATGATCCCTTGCTCTTGTCCGGCGGCCCCCCTTCCGCCGGATTTTTTATGCGCGCTCGCCACCCGGTCCGGCGGGTGGCGTTGAGAAACGCCCGGGCGCAGCGCAAGATGCTCGTCAACCACTAGTTCAGAGAGGGCTCATGTACCGCATCATGCTGTTTCCTCACGAGACCGATACGCGAGAGTTGCGCCGCGCGCTATGGGCTCATCGGATCGGACACCGTTTCACCGAGGAGGAGGAGGGGCAGGCGTTGTGGCTGGCCGATCCCGCCCAACACGATGCCATGAAGCAACTGCTGGTTCGCTGGCAGCGCGGTGAGAAGATCATGCCGGAGCGGCGCCGGCGGGTACGAAACGGCGCCTCGCTGACCGTTCCCTTCCGTCTGGCACCGGTGACGTCGGTAGCCATTGCGATCTCGCTGGCGGTCTTCGCCCTGATGGGGCTGCTGGGTGACATTGTGGTCGCCATGCTCACCATCGTGCCGGTCGCCGTCGTGGGGGGCGGCCTGGCTTTCGGCAGCTTGACCGAGGCGATGACATCGGGCCAGGTATGGCGCCTGCTCTCGCCGGCTTTCCTGCACTTCGGCTGGATGCACCTGATCTTCAACATGATGTGGCTGTGGTACTTCGGCCGCCAGGTCGAGACCCTGCAGGGCAGCGGAAGAATGCTGACGCTGCTGCTGGTGGCCGGCGTCGGCGCCAATCTGGCCCAGTATTTCACCGGGACCGTACTGTTCGGCGGCATGTCCGGCGTCGACTTCGCGCTGCTCGGCTATGTCTGGCTGATGTCGCGCCGTGCCCCGGCGAGCGGTTTCTTCGTTCCGCAGATGCTGGTGGTGTTCATGCTCGGCTGGATGGTCTTCACCATGACCGACATGGCCACCGCGGTGGGATTCGGCAACGTCGCCAACGAGGCCCATCTGGGCGGGCTGGTCGTGGGGCTGCTGTTCGGATGGTATTATTCGAACCGTGCTCGCCGCCTTCCCTGAGCCGCCATTTAAAGAGATTCCCCATGAGCGATATGACCTTCGAACGCATGATTCGGCAGATGACGCCGGCCATTTACGAGAGCCTCAAGCAGGCGGTGGCGCTGCGCAAGTGGCCCGATGGACGCATGCTGACCGCCGAGCAGACCGAACTCTGCCTGGAAGCGGTGATCCGCTACGAGTGGGAAAACAACGTGCCCGAAGAACAGCGGGTCGGCTATCTTCAGCAGCGTACCTGCGGCAGCGCCAGCAGCGGCGCCGACGTGCCTCCCGAATTGGCCGGACTGGCCCGGGATGCCTCGCGTGACTGAGTATGGCGTGACGGAATTCGACCGGATAGATGCCGCTGCCTCGGTACAGGGGTGCTTGAGCAAGATGACCATCGCCCCGGGCGAACGGGGCGGGCCGGTGAGGTACACCCTGCGCGCGGGCGAGCAGCGGCTGGATCTCAACGCGCGCCTCGGCCAGCCGCTGCGCCTGAGCTGGACAGGTGCCATCGCCTGCACCCACTGCGGGCGGGCGACGAAGAAGAGCTTCGCCCAGGGCTATTGCTACCCCTGCTTCAAGCGCCTGGCGCAGTGCGACACTTGCATCGTCAAGCCCGAGACCTGTCATTTCGACGCCGGCACCTGCCGCGAGCCGGCGTGGGCCGAGCTCCACTGTTTCCAGCCCCACGTGGTGTATCTGGCCAATTCCTCGGGGCTGAAGGTCGGTATCACGCGGGGTACCCAGGTGCCGACCCGCTGGCTCGACCAGGGGGCGATCCAGGCGCTGCCGATACTCTCGGTCGAGACACGCCAGCATTCGGGGCTTGTCGAGATGCTGTTCAAGGAGGTGGTGGCCGACCGTACCAACTGGCGTGCCATGCTCAAGGGCGAGGTCGAGCCGTTGGATCTCGTGGCGGAGCACGACCGGCTCTTCGCGCGCCTTTCAGGAGGGCTGGGCGGCCTGCGCCATCGCCTGGGCGACGATGCCATCCGTTCTCTCGACGAGGCGCCGGTGAGCTTCGAGTACCCCGTACTCGAGTTCCCCCGCAAGATCGCTTCGCACAACTTCGACAAGCAGCCGGAAGTGGCCGGTACGTTGCTGGGTCTCAAGGGCCAGTACCTGATCCTCGACAGTGGCGTGATCAACCTGCGCAAGTTCACGGGTTATGAGGTCGTGGTGAGCTGAGCCCTGCGGTTGGGCTGTGCGACGCTCGGCATGGGCTTCGGTTGCCCGTTAGCACTCAGGCGTCGCTCCCGGGTCGGCACGACTTCCGCGCGATCCGCGTGGCGGGAAAGGATAGTGGCAGGCTATGCTGCTATTCCTCTCTCCGTTGACGGGTCCTGACATGTATCGCCTCCATATTGCCAACAAGAACTACTCTTCCTGGTCGCTACGCCCTTGGGTACTGATGCGTCAGCTGGAAATTCCGTTCGAGGAGCGACTGACTCCTTTCGAACCCGAATCGAACTGGACCGCGTTTCGCGCGTTCTCGCCCTCGGGGCTAGTGCCTTGTCTGGAAGATGGCGAGCGTGCCGTGTGGGAATCGCTGGGGATCGTCGAATATCTGGCCGAGCGCCACGCCGGCGTATGGCCTGACGACGACGGCGCGCGCGCCTGGGCGCGTTGTGCCAGCAGCGAGATGCACGCCGGCTTTGCCGCGCTGCGCACCATATGTTCGATGAACTGCGGGGTGAGGGTGCGACTGCACCGCATGCCGGACGCGCTCGTGCGCAACCTGTCCCGCATCGACGAACTCTGGCAACAGGGCCTCGCGCGTTTCGGCGGCCCCTTCCTGGCGGGAGAATCCTTCTCGGCGGTGGATGCCTTCTTCGCTCCGGTTGCGTTCCGCGTGCAGAGCTTCGGGCTCGAGCTCGGGTCGCCCTCGATGGAATACGTCTCGCGGTTGCTGGCGCTGCCGGCCATGCAGGAGTGGTACGAGGCGGCGCTGGATGAACCGTGGCGCGAGGCCGGACATGAGGCCGAGATACAGGAGAACGGCACCGTGCTCGAGGATCGGCGGCGCACTCCCTGACCGTCGCTCGGCTTCCTTTCCTTTCGCTGGGTGTACTCCCGGCTCAATC
Organism: Billgrantia saliphila; assembly: GCF_002930105.1. Lineage (GTDB taxonomy): Bacteria > Pseudomonadota > Gammaproteobacteria > Pseudomonadales > Halomonadaceae > Halomonas > Halomonas saliphila. The sequence goes on from NZ_PJRN01000001.1 coordinate 68,427, forward strand.
GAACAGGTCGCCCTGGCTTCGGGGCGGCCGAAAGGCCGTTGTGTCGAGTTCGCGCGCCGCGCGTGTTTGTGGGTCGTTGAGTCCCAGCCGGCGGCAGGCCTTGTCGAAGCGCTGGGCAATGAGCTCGGCAAAGATACCCTCGCCGCGCATGCGCTTGCCGTAGCGAGAGTCGTAGTCGCCGCCGCCGCGACACTGGCGCATCAGGCTCATGACCTTCGCGGCCCGCTCGGGGTAGTGTTCGTGGAGCCAGGCCTCGAACAGCGGAGCCACCTCACGAGGCAGGCGCAACAGGACCCATCCCGCACTGTCGGCGCCGGCCTCCCGCGCGGCATCGAGCAGACTCTCCAGCTCGTGATCGGTCAGGCCGGGGATCACCGGTGCGACGATGACACCCACCGGCACGCCCGCCGCCTTCAGCCGCTCGATGGTACGAAGACGGGCGGTGGGGGACGCCGTGCGCGGTTCCAGACTGCGCTTCAGGTCGGTATCCAGGCTGGTCAGGCTGATCGACACCCGCGCCAGGCGCAGACGGGCCAGCTCGGCGAGCAGGTCCAGGTCGCGCAGGATCAGCGCACTCTTGGTGATGAGGGAGACGGGATGGCGGCACTCGAGCAGGAACTGCAGCAGTCGGCGGGTCGAACCGCGCTCCGCCTCCAGCGGCTGGTAGCAGTCGGTGTTGCCGGAAAGGGCGATCGGCCGACATACGTAGCCGCGCTTGCAGAATTCTTCGCCGAGCCGTTCCACCAGGCCGCTGCGGGCGATCAGCCGGGTCTCGAAGTCGATTCCCGGGGAGAGGTCCCAGTAGGCGTGACTGGGTCGGGCGTAGCAGTAGATGCAGCCATGCTCGCAGCCACGATACGGATTCAATGAACGGTCGAAGACCAGATCCGGCGAATCGTTCCACGACAGGGCGCTGCGTGCCCGTTCGTCGCTGACGACCGTCGCCAGGCGCGTGGGCGTGGCTTCCTGCCACCAACCGTCGTCCACCGCTTCGCTGCGGGTCGGGGCGAAGCGGTTGTCGGGGTTATAGGTGGCGCCGCGGCCCTTGCGTATTAACTGCTGGTCGAACTGGGGCATGGGGGCAACCTTATTCTGTATTTATATACAGTATAAGATGTGCTTTCGTGACATGCCAATGCGATTCGTCCGCGCAGGCATTCGCGGCGCGGTTGTTTTACGCTTCGTGTCATGATGCCTAATCCAAACCGCGACACCCCGAGCGTCGACGAAGCGCTCTACTCGGTGCAGGGGCTGTGGTGCACCAGCTGTGCCCTGGCGGTCGAGGCCCAGCTGCAACGCTTGGCGGAGGTCGAGTCGGCCAGCGTGCATTATCCCAGTGCCACCCTGCTGGTCACGGGGCGCCGGGGCGCGCTCGACGAAGCCCGCCTGGCCGCGGCGCTGTGCCGAATCGGGTACGGTCTCGGGCCGCCCGAAGCGGTGGCAGATGCCGAAGCGCGGCTGGAAGCCGAAAGCCGCTACCTCATGCTGCGCCTGCTGACGGCGGCGGCCTTCGGCATGTGGACCATGATCGCCTCATTACTGATCTATGCCGGCGCCATGCCCAGCCCCGAACTGGAAAGCGTCATGGCCTGGGTGTCGGGCGCCTTTGCCGTGCCGGTGGTCGCCTACGTGGGGCTGCCGTTCTATCGCGCCGGCTGGCGCACGCTGAGGGCCAGGCGCCCGGGCATGGATGCCCTAGTCTCGCTGGGTGCGCTGGGTGCCGTCGGTGTCTCCCTGTGGTTGCTGGTGCGCGGCTCGCCGCATGTCTACTTCGATACCGCAGTCATGCTGATCGGTCTGCTGCTGGCGGGGCGACTGGTGGAAACCCTGTCCCGGCATCGGGGCCTGCAGGCGCTGCGCAGCCTGCATGAGCCGCCCCGCGAGGTGGAATGCCGGGTGAATGGCGGTTGGCAGCCCCGCGCCCTCGAGGCGGTACGCGAGGGAGATCGGCTGCGCGTGGCGAGTCGGGAGGTTCTGCCGCTCGATGGCCGCCTGTGCGATGACGAGGCGCTGCTCGACCTCTCGCCGCTGACCGGAGAAAGCGCCCCGCGCCGCTGCCTGCGCGGCGAAACCGTCGCGGCGGGGTGTCGCAACCTGGGGGCCGTGCTGGAGTACGAGGTCACCGCCCGGGCCGGTCAATGTCGGCTGGATCGACTGCGCGAGCGGATGTGGTGGCAGCAGGCACGCAAGGGCGAGCTTCAGCGGCTGGCCGATCGCTTCGCGGCATGGCTCAGCCCGCTAGCGCTGGGACTGGCGCTGCTCACGCTGACAGTCGCCTGGCTGGCCGGCGTGCCGCCTGATGAGGCCTGGGTCCGGGCGTTATCGGTGCTGGTGGTGGCCTGTCCCTGCGCCGTGGGGCTGGCGATTCCGCTGGCCGGGCTGGCGGGCGGCAGCCAGGCGCTGGCCGGCGGCGTGGCGCTGCGCGATCCGAGCGTTCTCGAGGTGCTGGGACGGATCCGCAGTGCCGCCTTCGACAAGACCGGCACCCTCACCCCCGGCGAGCCGGCGCTAGTTGGCGTGCGGCCCGAGCCGGGAGGCGCCGAGGCCGACCTGCTGCGCCTGGGGCTGTTGGCGGCCCAGGGCAGCGAGCACCCGTTGGCGCGTGCCCTGGGCCGTGGCGCCCGGGATGCCGGGATCACCGCTGGCGCGGCCGTTCTGGACGCCGAGGAATTCAGTGGCCAGGGGCGACGGGTTCGGCTGGCGGACGGTCGAGTCCTGCTGCTGGGCAGCCGCGCCTGGCTGAACAAACGGGGCGTGCCGGTCGGGGGCGCGGAGTACGGTGAGACGAGCGAGGTGCTGTTGGCCTGCGATGGCGAGCTGATGGGACGCTTTGCCTTAGGCGAGCGGCCCCTGCCCGGCACCGCTGAGGTACTCATGCGGCTGCGTCGGCAGGGGCTTGGCCTGGCCCTGATCAGCGGCGATGGTGCCGGGCCCGTTCGGCGCATTGCGCGCGAGGTCGGACTGCGTTCCGAGGAGTGCTATCCGCGGCGCGACCCCGAAGCCAAGGCCAGGCTGCTCGCGGCCATGCCACAACCCTCGCTCTACGTCGGCGACGGGATCAATGACGTGCTGGGACTGGCCACCGCGAGCGTGGGCGTGGCTCCGCTGGGCGCCAGTCCGGCGGCTCAAGAGGGCGCGAGTGTCGTACTGCTGCGTCCCGGCATCGAAGGCGTCGAGACCGCCTGGCGGGTGGCGCGACGCACCCGGCGTGTGATGCGCCAGAACCTGTTGCTATCGAGCGTCTACAACCTGCTGGCGCTGGGACTGGCCGTCAGCATGCCGATTCCCCCGCTCGTCGCGGTGTTGGCCATGGTGGCCAGTTCGCTCAGCGTGGTGGTCAATTCGGCGCGGCTCGCATGGCAGGACGAACGGCCACGGCGGGTGCCTCCGCCCCCCGCCGTGCCCCGGGCGGCCGAACCGTCGCCGTGACAGCGGGCGGCAGCCTGTTAAGATGGCGCTCTTCATGTCATATCGGGATCCGCTCATGCTTGCCGCTACCCTGGCGCGAATCGCGCCTGTCGACGATTCGCTCACCGCCGATGTGCAGGAGCACCTGGACGCTCTCACCAAGCCGCCCGGCAGCCTGGGTCGGCTCGAGGCGCTGGCGATCCAACTGGCCGGGATCACCGGCGAAGCCTTTCCCGCCGTGTCGCCGCCGGGGGCCATGGTGTTCGCCGCCGACCATGGTGTCGCTGCGGAGGGCGTGTCGGCCTTTCCCCAGGAAGTCACCGCCCAGATGGTGGCCAATTTCGTCGGCGGTGGGGCGGCCATCAATGTCTTCGCCCGCCAGATCGGGGCGCGGCTCGAGGTCGTCGATGTCGGCGTCGCCGCGGCGCTGGAGGGAGAGAGCGTCGTGCACGACAAGGTGCGTTTCGGCACGGCCAACTTCGTCCAGGAAGACGCCATGAGCCGCGACGAGGCCGTGCGCGCCATCGAGGCGGGCATCCGGGCCGCCGAACGTGCCACGGAGGCCGGCTGTCGCAGCCTGATCGTCGGCGAGATGGGAATCGCCAACACTACGGCGAGCAGTGCGCTGCTCGCCGTACTCAGCGGCGAGCCGCTGACGCGCCTGGTCGGGCAGGGCACCGGTATCGCCGCGTCGCGACTGGCGCACAAGATCGCCGTGATCGAGCGCGCTCTCGGCGCTCGCCGGGCCGACCCGAACGACCCGCTCGACGTATTGGCCAAGCTCGGTGGACTCGAGATCGCCGCCATGGTGGGGGCTTGCCTGGGTGCGGCAGCCCGCCGCACGCCGCTGCTGGTCGATGGCTTCATTGCCACCGTGGCGGCGCTCGTTGCCTGTCGCCTGTGTCCCGGTGCACGTGGTTACCTGATCTTCGCGCATCGCTCCCGCGAGCCGGGGCATGATGTCGCGCTGGCCCAGCTTGACGCCAGGCCGCTGCTCGACCTGGAGCTGCGCCTGGGCGAGGGCACCGGCGCTGCGCTGGCCTTCCCTCTGCTCGAGGCGGCGACCCGCATGCTCGTCGAGATGGCGACCTTCACCTCGGCCGGCGTAGCCTCGGGCAATGCCTCGACATGAGCGGTGAGCCGCTCAGCCTGACCCTGCTGGGCCTGGTGTTGTTGGCGATCGTCCTCGACCTGCTGATCGGCGATCCGCCCGTCTTGCCGCATCCGGTGGTCGGCATGGGGCGGCTGATCGAGGCGCTGGAGCGCGCCTGGAATCGTGGCTCGCCAAGGGCCCGGCGGCTCAAGGGTTTTCTGCTCGTCGCCTGTGTCGTGCCGCTCGTGTATGGCCTTGTCCGAGGGGCGCTCGAACTGCTCGCCAGGTTGCATCCGTGGCTGGAGGGGCTGGCCGAACTCTGGCTGCTCGCCTCGGCGCTGGCCATCAAGGGGTTGCGCGATGCCGCCCTGGCCGTGGCCCGCCCTTTGGCGCGAGGCGACCTCGAGACGGCGCGTCAGGCCGTGGCGATGATCGTAGGGCGCGATACCCATGGGCTCGACGAGGCCGAGGTGACCCGCGCCACCGTGGAGACCGTGGCCGAGAATACGGTCGACGGCATCACCGCACCGCTGTTCTGGGCGCTGCTCGGAGGCGCGCCGCTGGCGCTGACCTACAAGGCGGTGAACACGCTCGATTCCATGGTGGGGCATCGCAATGCCCGCCATGCCGACTTTGGCTACGCCTCGGCCAGGCTCGACGATCTGGCCAACTGGCTGCCGGCACGCTTGACCGCACTGACGATGTGGCTATTGGCTCCGTCTGTCCAGCATGGCCGCATCGACTGGCGGCGCTGGCGCCGGGCGCCGGCCGGTACGCTGCGCGACGCGCCGTCCCACCCCAGCCCCAACGCCGGTTGGCCCGAGTCGATGACCGCCTGGTTGCTCGGCGTGCAGCTCGGCGGGCTCAATCACTATGGCGGCGAGCCCTCTCGCCGCGCGACCCTGGGCGTGGCGGACGCGCCGCTGTGCGGCGAGCATATCTCCCGCGCCATTGCGCTGATGCATGCGGGCTGGGTAGGCTTCGTGCTGCTGATGGCATGGGCGGTGTGGCTGCGAGGGGGCATGACATGACACAGGCGGGAGTCGCGGCATGAGCGAGTGGCCGAGCCACGGCGGGCAGCCCGAGCGTATCCTGGCCCGTTTCGGCCTGGCGCCGGGACGCGAGATGCTCGACTTCAGTGCCAACCTCAACCCGCTGGGACCGCCGGAATGGCTGGCGGCGCACATCGGCGTTCACCTGGCCGTGATCGAGCGCTACCCCGATCCCGATTACCGCGAGGCGTGCCGCAGCATCGCCCGCGCCGAAGGTATCGACGTCGACCAGGTGCGTCTTACCAATGGCGGCGCCGAGGCGATCTTCCTCGCTGCCGCGCTTCATGCGGCTCTCGATGGACCCCGTCGGGCCGGCATCGTCCAGCCGACCTTCGGGGAATACGCACGGGCCTGCCGCCATTACGGCCTCGACGTGTTCGATGTGCCGCTTGCGCCACCCGCGTTCGAGCTGGATGCGAGCCTTGCCGTCGCCGCCATGGCGCGGGCCGGCGTGGTCTTCCTGTGCCGGCCCAACAACCCCAGCGGCACGCTGGTGTCGCGCGAGCTCGTCTCGCGAATGCTCGAGGCGGGCCAGGCGCACGGCAGCATGCTGGTGGTGGACGAGGCGTTCGTCGACTTCGTGACGCCCGACGAGCGTCTGACGCCGTTGCTCGCCCACTACGACAATTTAATCCTGCTGCGCTCGATGACCAAGCTCTACGCTCTGCCGGGATTGCGGCTGGGCTACCTGCTGGCAACGGCCGAAACGATACGCCGCATCGCCGGGCGTCAGATGCCGTGGAGCGTCAATGCCCTGGCCGCAGGCCTGGTCGCGCCGCTGCTGGAGGATGTCGACTACCCGGCGCGAACCCACGCCTGGCTCGAGGCTGAGCGGCCGAGGCTACAGCAAGCGCTGCAAAGGCTGGGCCTGCGCGTCGCGCCGTCGCGGGCGAACTTCTTGCTGTTCCGACCGGAAGGCATGGCCGCTGACGCCGAGCGGCTGTTTGAGGATCTGCTGCGCGAGAGCATTCTCCTGCGCCATACGCAGACGTTCCCCGGTCTCGACGGTGCCTGGCTGCGCGTCGCGATACGCGGCCGCGACGACAACCGACGCCTGCTGGAAGCGCTGGCGCGCGTGAGGATGACGCGATGATCGCCTTCATCAGCGGTGGGGCGCGCTCGGGCAAGAGTGCCCATGCCGAGGCGCTTGCTTGTCGCTGGCAGGCCCGGCGTGGTGGGAAGCGCTACTATCTCGCCACCGCCCAGGCCTCGGATGGAGAAATGCAGCAACGCATAGCCCGCCACCGCGACGATCGGGGCGAAGGCTGGACGACACTGGAGGCACCGATCGATCTCCTCGCCGCGCTCACCCGGGCCGAATCGGGTGCCACGCTGCTGCTCGACTGCCTGACGCTGTGGGCGAGCCAGTGGCTGTATGCCGGTCCGAACAGCGAGCAAGCGGGCCTCGACATGATCGAAGGGCTGCTGGCCGAGGCCAGGCGTCGCGACATCGCCCTGGTGATCGTCTCCAACGACATCAACGAGGGCATGCCGCCCGAGAATGACGAAGTGTGGCGCTACCTGGCCTTCCTGCAGCGGATCCATCGTCTGGTGGCCCGCGAGGCGGACACGGTGATCCAGGTCGCTGCCGGGCTGCCCCAGGTATGGAAGGGCCGCCCATGATGAACGCCCTCTACGGCCTGCTGCTTGCCGTGCAGTTCCTCACCCGCCTGCCGGTGCCGGTCGCCTGTCCCTGGGAGCCCGCCACGCGCCGCTGGGCAGTGCGCTGCTACCCGCTGGTGGGCCTGTTGCTCGGAGGCCTGCTGGCGAGCGCGGCGCTGCTGCTGACGCCTTGGCTGCCTGCGCCTCTGCTGGCGCTGGCGCTGTTGACGCTATGGGTGGCGCTTTCCGGCGGCCTGCACCTCGATGGCCTGATGGACGTCGCCGATGCACTGGGCAGCAACGCCCCGCTGGAGAAGCGCTGGGCGATCATGAAGGATCCCCATGTGGGCAGCTTCGGCACCCTCGCGCTGGTCCTCCTGCTGCTGTGGAAGGCAGCGCTGCTGCTTACGCTGATCGAGGCGGAAGCGAGCCTGGCGCTGCTGGTGGCGATTCCGGCTCTGGGCCGTCTGGGAGCCGTCGCGCTGTTGGTACTGGCGCCGGCGGCGCGGCCGGAGGGGCTAGCGGTGAGCTGGAAGCGCGATCTCACGCATCGGGATCTGATCTGGGCCGCGCTGCCGCTTCTGCTCCTGGCTCCGGTGGCACCGGGCTGGGGCTGGCTGTGCCTGGTCCTGGTAGCGTTTCTTGCGCTCTACGGCTGGCTGGCGGTGCGCGGGTTCCACGGCATCAATGGCGATATCGTCGGTGCCGCCATCGAAGGAGGAGAACTATGTCTGCTGCTGGCCGCCTGGAGCTGGTGGTCGTCCGTCACGGGCTGACGAGCTGGAATCGCGAGCGCCGCTACCAGGGGCAGCGGGATATCCCGCTTTTGCTGCCCGACGCCCTGGCCGGGCTCGACCGGCTGCGCGAGACACTTGCGCCGCTCGCCTTCGACGCCATCCAGTGCAGCGACCTGACCCGTTGTCGCCAGACCCTGGCGCATGTCATCGAGGGGCATGAGCGCCACGGCCCGCCATGCTACGACCCGCGCCTGCGCGAGCTCGACTTCGGCGATTACGAGGGGTACAGCTACGACGAGCTCAAGGATCTCGCCGCCTATCGTGCCTGGATCGACAGCGAGGGCGAGCAGGCGCCTCCCCGGGGAGAGTCCACCGCGGATCTGCGCCGGCGACTGGATGCCTGGTTCGATGACCTGCTCGCCGGCTGCGCACCCGGCTCTCATCGGCGCATTCTCACGGTGACTCACGGCGGGGTGATCCGGGCGCTGCGCCAGCGCTTCGAGACCATCGGCTTCTGGGAAGGGCATGTCGACCAGGCCGCAGGGCGCTGTTTCCTCTTCACGCACGACGGACAGGAGCGCTGGCAATGCAGCTCTTCCTCGGCGGTGCCTGCGCCGGCAAGCGCAGCATCGTAAGGCAGCGGTTCGCCTCGCCTCGGTGGCATTCGGCCTACGCGGGTTGCCGGCTCGAGGCGTGGCCGTCTGTTGGCGTCTCGCCATGTTGCCTGGTTCTGGAGGGCTGGGAGCACTGGCTCTGGGCCGCACTGACCGACGAGCCGGACAATGAGCGCTTGCGACGCCGCATGATCGGCGAGCTCGATGCGCTGCGTGACTGGGAGCTCAAGCATGGCGGCGAAGTGATCCTGATCCTGCTCGAGATGGGCCGGGGCATCGTGCCGCTGGCTCCCGAGGCGCGGCGCCTGCGTGATCTCAACGGCTGGTTGGCTCAGGACGCGGCCGCGCGATGCCGGCGGGCCTGGTACGTCTGGAACGGACTCGTGAAATCGCTAACTCATTGATCTGTCTCAAGCTGAGCCGATCCCTCCATTGACGAATCGCAGCCGGATTGTTAGCTTACCTGCGCTCTCAGGTGCCTCACTGCTCCATCGAGGTTAAACGGGAAGTCGGTGGCCTCTCCCTGTCGGGAGAAGAATCCGACGCTGCCCCCGCAACGGTGATCGAGTCAGGGTCCGTCATACGCCACTGTGCCACGGCATGGGAAGGCGACGGTCCCGAAGCAGCTGGCTGCCAGCCAGCTGCTTCGCTCGTCAGCCCGGAGACCGGCCGGAGAGAGGAAACGCCGAACGCACTGACGAGCGATCATGCGCGCAGACATTTGCACGGTGTTTCCCTCATGCCGGGTTGCGGTGGGCAACCAGGGGCAGGGCAGAAGCCGCCGTTCACCTCTCCCTTCCTCGACCCTTCTCACCGCCCCGGTTCCGTGACGAAAGACCGTGCGGGAAGGCACGGCGAGCAAGGGAATCAGAATGAAAACCAAGTATCACCTGGCCGCGCAGGGCCTTGCGGCATTCGGCCTGGTCGCGCTGCCTGTAACCATTCAAGCCCAGACATCCGTCACCCCCTCCGCTCAGGAGCTCAATCCGCTGGTGGTCACCGCCACGCTGGCGCCGCGCACCGCCGACGAGACACTCTCATCGGTTACCGTGCTCGACGAAGCGACCCTGCGGCGACAGGACCCCACCAGCCTGACCGAGGTCCTGCGCGGCCAGCCGGGGGTGGATGTCAGCAGCCGCGGATCGTTCGGCAAGGAGAGTAGCGTCTACCTGCGCGGAACCGGCAGCGAATCGGCAGCGTTGATGATCGACGGCATCCGGCTGCGTTCCGCCACGGCAGGGGGGGCGGCCTGGCATTATCTCGATCCGCGCATGTTCGAGCGCGGCGAGATCGTGCGAGGTCCCCGCGGCAGCCAGTATGGTGCCGATGCGGTGGGTGGTGTGGTGCAGCTATTCACGCGTGAGTCGGAGGAGGGAGGTCCGCATCCCTGGGTTTCGGCGGGTGCAGGCAGCTTCGACTCACGCCGCCTTAGCGCCGGGCTCACCGGCAGCGTGGGCGGCACGCGCTATAGCTTTGCCGGCAGTCACTTCGCCACCGACGGCACCCCGGTGCGTCGCGGCCACGAGGACCGGGGCTACGACAATACTTCGGCCTTGGCCCGTATCGCCCATACCTTCGATGACGGCGCCGAGGTCGGCGTCCTGGCCTTGCGCGCCCGTGGCAACAACGAATTCGACAGCGGTGAGAGCGACTTCGTACAGCAAGTGGCAGGCATTTATGGCGAGCTGCCGGTGACCGAGCAGTGGACCAGTCGCCTGACCTTGAGTGAAGCGCGGGACGAACTCGACACTTTCAATACTGACTTTCCCTCGATCTTCGATACCCGTACCCAGACCGCACGCTGGCAGAATACCCTGAGCTTCGGTCTGCACGAGCTGGTAGCGGGCGCCGAGTACAGTGAGGACAGGGTTTCCGGCAGCACCGATTTCGATGTCTCGAGTCGCGACAATGCCGCCATCTTCGCCCAGGGGCTGCTCGATTTCTCTCCCGTCGCGTTGCAGGCCGGCCTGCGCTACGACGACAACGAGGCCTACGGCGACGAGGTCACCGGCAGCCTGGCGCTGGGCTATGACGTGGACGGCTCGCATACGCTGCGAGCGAGCTACGGTACTGCGTTCCGCGCGCCGACGTTCAATGACCTCTACTGGCCGGGGTCGGGCAACCCCGAGCTCGACCCGGAGACCTCTGGCACCGTCGAGATGGGAGTGCGCGGCCAGTACCGGCGCTGGTATTGGGACCTCGCGGCCTACCAGACCGACCTCGAGAACATGATCGACTGGGCGCCGACCGAGAGCGGCATGTGGGCGCCGCAGAACGTGGCCGAGGCACGTATACGCGGCATCGAGCTATCGGGGGGGGCCGAGATCGACGACTGGACAGTGGCGGCGGCGCTGACTTGGACCGATCCCGAAGACCGCGAGACCGGCAATCGTCTTCGGCGGCGTGCCTCCCAGAGTGCACGCTTCGATGTGGACCGGGAACTGGGCGACTGGTCACTGGGCGGTTCCTGGGTAGTGCAGAATCACCGCTACGACGATGAGGCAAACCAGGACCGCATCGGTGGCTTTGGCCTGCTCAACCTGCGTGCCGGCTGGGAATTCGCGCCGCTATGGTCGGCCCGGCTGACGCTGGAGAACGCGCTGGACAAGGAGTACGCGACTGCCAGGTTCTCCAATGGCGATGACTACCTCAGCGCCGGCCGAGCGGCCTTCCTCAGCGTCAGCTACGGTGCCCAGTGACGCTGCCTCGCACCATGGCCCGTCTAGTCGCCTTGATCGTGCTGTTCCTGCTGCCGACGCTCGCGTCGGCAGCCACCGTGGTGGGTATCGTCTCCGAGCGCTCGGCGGCCGAGCTCGCCGCCGGAGCGCATCGTTTCCTCGAGGCGCATCCCGAACACGAGGTGATCCTGCGTACCCCGGAGCAGCTCGCGGGGGCCAGTGACGGTGAACTTGGCGGTCTTTTCGGTGAAGCCGACGCCATCGTGCTTGCCGCGGTATTCGGCGACCAGGTGGGGCGCATCGCCGAACAGCTGGAACGGCGGGTGGCGACGGCAGTACCGGTGCTGGCCATCAACGGCGACCGGCGCCTGACGCAACTGTCCCGGCTCAGCGGCAATCGAGTCCTGGCCGGGTTGAGCGAGGAGGCGCTGGGAGAGTTGGTGGCCGGGCCCGAGCCCGGCGAGACGGCCCGCGAGCACTTCGATGCCCAGCGAAAGCGCTTCGCAGAGCAGCGCGACTGGTTGACCGGGCGCGCCTACTACCAGGGCCGCAGCCCAGCGCACCTCGACGGCCTGCTGCGCTGGCTGCTGGCCCAGGCCGGGCACGAGTTCGAGGTCCCCGCGCCCAGCCCGCGCGAGTCGATTCGCTACTATCGTCCCGCGCGCATGGGAGAAGCGAGCGGCGATCCGGCCGCCATGGCGCTGGAAGCCGGACCGGCGGTGGCGCTGCTCGATCTCGACAGCGGCGACCGCCCCGGCGACCGGGCGCTGATCGAGACCGCCTGTGCCGCACTCGAACGGCGTGGCATTCAGTGCGCCGCCGTGCTCTCGCGCTGGGGTGGGGCGACGCTGGAAGCGGTCCGCACCCTGCCCGATGCGCTGGGCGATGCCAGCCTGGCCGGCATTCTCAGCCTGCAGGACTTCACCTTGGGCGGCGGCGAGGGCAGGCGAGGTGTGACCGAGGCGCTCGAAGCGCTCGACGTGCCCGTGCTCAAGGGCATACGCCTGGCCGACCGCCGCGAGGCGCAGTGGCGCCTCTCCAGCGATGGCCTGCCGCGCGAGGCCGTCCACTATCAATTGGCGATGCCGGAACTGCAGGGGATCAGCCAGCCGCTGGTGCTGGCGACGGCAACGGCGCCGCGCATCGACGAGACGACCGGCGTGGCGCTCACCCTGAGCGAGCCATTGCCCGAACGCATCGAGGCGGTCGCGTCGCGCCTGGCGCGATGGCAGTATCTGCGCGAGGCGGACAACGCCGACAAGAAGATCGCGCTGATCTACTACAACCACCCGCCGGGGCGCCAGAACATCGGCGCCGACAATCTCGACGTACCCGCCTCGCTGTTCGAAATGCTCACCCAGCTGCGGGCCGCCGGCTACGATACCGGCGATTTGCCCGAGAGCCCCGAGGCGCTGCACGCTCTGATCCAGCAGCGCGGCGTCAACCTGCCGGAAGATCGCCAGGCGCTGGCGGACATGGCCGACGAGGTCGCCTCGCTGAGCGACGCCGACTATCGCACCTACTTCGAGACGTTGCCCGCGCCCGTGCGGGCCGAGTTGGAGCATGGACCGCTCGGTTACCTGCATGCCCGCCTGAATGAGGCCGATGGCATGGGCGAGCCGGATCTCGTGCGCGAACTGCTCGAGCGCAGCGCCGAGGACCTGAGGCACCTGCTCGAGCAGCACGAGCACGCCGCCCAGTCGCGGGCGCTGGACCTACTCGACCAATACGTCGAGGGGTGGCGCCGTCAGCTCGCCCATGAAGGCGAGCCAGGTGAACTGGAGGCACTGCGCGATGCGCTGATCGCTACCGGCATTCCGGGGCTCTCGGGCTGGGGCGAGGCGCCGGGACGCTCGATGGTCCACGGGAAGCGCATGCTGTTCCCCGGGCTGCGCTTCGGCAACGTCTTCGTCGGCCCGCAGCCGCCGCGCGGCTGGGAGCTGGACGAGGAGCTGCTGCACGCCAACACCACCTTCCCGCCGACCCACCAATACGTGGGCTTCTACCACTGGTTGCGCGATCACTTCGGGGCCGACGCCCTGGTCTATCTTGGCCGCCACTCGACACGGGAGTTCCTGCCGCGGCGCCGCGCCGGGCTGACCGAGGACGACTATCCCGACCTGCTTGGCGGCGATCTGCCTCTGATCTACCCCTACATCGTCGACGGCGTGGGCGAGGGCATCCAGGCCAAGCGCCGGGCGCTGGGCGTGATGATCAGTCACTTGACGCCGCCGCTCGCCGCCACCGAACTCTACGATGAGCTTCTTGAGTTGCGCCAGCTGGTGGAGACCTTCGAGTCGGCGGTCTCGCCCGACAGCCCCACGCGACGCCGCGCGGTGAAAATGCTGCGTGAACGCATCGAGAGCCTCGACCTGGTCGACGACTTCGAGCGCGAGATCGCCGGCGACCTAGGCCTGAACGCCGACGAGGTGACGTTGGACGAGGTGTCCGAGGAGCTGCTGGTGCATGAGGCGGGCCACTACGTGACCGACATGCAGGAGCGCTTCATGCCGCTCGGCCTGCACGTGTTCGGGCGTGATTGGTCCTCCGAGGCGATCGATACCATGCTCGCTTCGATGGGCGGCGACGCCGAGCGTGAAACAGAACTTGAGACTGAGCTTGAGAACGAGTGGCGCGATTTGCTCACCGCCTCGCCGGGCCATGAGCGCGACGCCCTGCTGGCCGTCTTGGACGGCCGTTTCGTGGCGCCCGGCCCGGGTAATGACCCGCTGCGCACACCGCAGGTGCTGCCCACCGGACGCAACTTCCACGCGCTTTCCAGCGACCTGATCCCCACGCGGGTGGCCTGGTCGCTGGGCCGCGAGCTTGGCGCCAGTGCACGTTCGCGTAACTCGGATCAGAAAGCCGAGGGTGAAGAGAGCGAGGCGGTGGTGCTGTGGGCTTCCGATACCGTGCGCGACGAGGGCGTGATGATAGCCTTCGGTCTCGACATGCTGGGCGTGCGTCCGCAGTGGAACTCGCGCGGCATCGTCCAGGGGCTCGAGCGGCTGCCGTTGGACGAGGCATATCCCCATCGTCACGATGTGCTCTTCACCACTTCGGGACTGTTCCGCGATCTCTACGAGGACCAGCTCGTGTGGCTCGATCTCGCTGTGCGCCTCGCCCTCGACGGAGCCAGCGAGACGATACGCGTCGAGCATCCCCAGCTCGTCGATGCGCTGGAGGCCGCTCTTGCCCCGCTGCCCCACGACATGCGTGATCCGGGCGACGAGAGCCTGGCCGAGAACCGAGTCGCTGCACGCTGGGTGGCGGATAGCCGGGCGCTGCTGCAGAGCGGCGCTTCAGCGGAGCGCGCCGGGGAGGAGGCGGCGCTGAGGGTGTTCGGTACCGCTCCGGGAGCCTACGGGGCCGGCGTCAATCGCCTGGCCTCGCGCTCCGGCGCCTGGGAGAGCCGCGACGAACTGGGCAGCGCCTATCGCCGCCGCATGGGGCACGCCTACGGCAGCGGCCAGCACGGCGAACCGGCCCACGCCGCCTTCGACGCCAACCTGGCACGGGTGGGGCGCACCTACCTGGGGCGCGCCAGCCACCTGTATGGTCTGCTCGACAACGACGACGGCTTCGATTTTCAGGGCGGTCTCTCCAACGCCGTGGAGCAGCTGCGGGGGCGGGCACCCGACAACCGCGTATTGCAGCACGCCGATAACGCCAATCCGCGGGTCGAGAGCCTGGAGCGCGCGCTGCTCGGCGAGCTGCGCGCGCGCAACCTGAACCCGCAATGGCTGCGTCCGTTGATGGATCACGGCTACGCGGGGGCGCGTACCATGGCCAGCGATTTCCTCGACAACCTGTGGGGCTGGCAGGTGACCAGCCCCGAGGTGGTCCGCTCCTGGGTATGGGACGAGGTCGATGCCGTCTATTTCCAGGATCGCCATGAGCTGGGACTGGACGAGTTCCTGGCCGAGTCGCACAACGCTCACGTCAAGGCGCACATGCAGGCCATCGCCCTGCTCGCCGTCCAGCGCGGCTATTGGGATGCCGAGGCGGCGACCGTGGAGCGCCTCGCCGGCGAATTCGCCGAACTGGTGGTGGCCAACGGCCTGCCCGGCAGCGGCCACGCTCACCCCGACCATCCGCTGCTGCCCTGGGTTGCCGAGCGCCTCGACGATGACTTGCGCGAGGCCTTCGAGGCGGTGATCGAAGCCGCACGTATCGAACACAGCACGAGCCCGGCGGCACCCACGAGCATCCGCGAGGTGCAGCCCCTCGAGGCGGACCGGGTAGGGGAAGAGCGGGGCGATGCGACCGCTGCACCCGAACCGGATGTCGAAACCCCTTCGACGGCTCGCGAGATCGATGCCGATGCTTCGGCCGAGGGGGAAGTGAATCTGCTACCTTGGGCGCTGGCCGCCCTGGCACTGTTGCTGCTGTTGGGTGGGTTTGGCTACGGGAGACGCATGCAATGAATCATTTCCTGACCGCCGCCACGCTGGATGTCATGGACGCCGTCGTCGGCTGGTTGCTGGCGCCGGTGATGCTGGCGCTGCTGGCCTTGGTGGCACTGTCGCTGTGGGAGCTGGGAATCGCCATCGGCGAGCGCGGCGGAGGGATCCGCGGGTTGGTGGAGTTGGACAGGCGCGACAGGCTGGCGAGCCGGGCGCGCCGTGCCATCGATCGCGCCGACCTGCTGGCGCGTATCGGCCCGATGCTGGGGCTGATGGGCACGCTGATCCCGCTGGGACCGGGGCTGGCCGCCTTGGCCAACGGTCATCTCGACGTGCTGGCCCAGGCCGTCACCGTCGCCTTCAATACCACCGTGCTGGGGTTGTTCATCGGTATTCTCGGCTACCTGCTCGGTCGCCTGCGTCGACGCTGGTACGACGCCGCCATGGCCCAGCTGGAGAGAACGCCGTGAGCGTGCCGGAGTATCGCCGCAGCCGTTTCGACTCGGCCGACGAAGAGCCCATGGGGCCGCTGGCCAACCTGGCCGACATCATGCTGGTCTTCGCTGTCGGCCTGATGGTGGCCCTGGCCGCCTCGCAGGGAACGGATGCGCAAGGCACCGACACCCCCGGCGGCGTGGATGTCGAGACCGGGCGCGAGATGCCCGAACTGCCAGACGGCATGGGCGAGGCGGGCAGCGGCTTCGAGAGCGTCGGGCGGGTCTATCGCGACCCCGAGAGCGGGCGGCTGATCCTGGTCGACGATTGATCGGGCGGGGCGAACCGAACCAGAAGACAACGGAGAAATACACAAGGAGCCACCGGTGACGAACCACCGCAACACGGCAATCGGGTACGGCTTCACCGCCCTGGGCTTCGCGCTTGCGTCGCTGGCGCTGAGCCAGCCGGCGCTGGCCGAGGTCTGCGCCATCGACGATCGCGACCGGGAGGTCTGCCTGCCGGCTCCGGCGAGCCGCATCGCGGCGCTCTCGCCGGGGGCGACCGAGCTGGTCTATGCCGCCGGGGCGGGGGAGAAGGTGGTCGCCGTGGTGGCCTACAGCGACTATCCGCCCGAGGCCAGGGACGTGCCGTCGGTGGGCAGCCATACGCGCATGGACCTCGAGACCCTGGTTTCGCTGCGCCCGGACCTGGTGATCGGCTGGACAACCGGCAACCCGCCCGAGCAGCTCGAGACCATCGAGGCGCTGGGCATGCCGGTGTTCTATATCGAGCCGCGCGAGTTCGAGGACGTCTCCGGCGCCATCGAGCGCCTGGCCCGGCTCGCCGCTACCCGCGAGGAAGGCGAACGGGCGGCCGAGGAGTTTCGCACCGGCATGGCCGAACTTGCCGAGCGCTACGCCGACGCCGAGCCGGTCTCGGTGTTCTATCAGGTGTGGGACGAGCCGCTCATGACCATCAACGACGAGCACCTGATCGGTAAGGTGCTGACCCTGTGCGGTGGCGTCAACGTCTTCGGCGAGCTGTCGCGGCTGGTGCCGCGCATCGGCGACGAGGCGGTGCTCGATGCCGACCCCGAGGCGATCCTCGCCGGCGGCATGGGCGAGGAGAATCGCGACTGGCTGACCCACTGGCAGCGATATACGGAACTGACGGCGGTGCGTCGCGACAATCTCTATTTCGTGCCGCCGTCGCTGATCCAGCGCCCTACGCCGAGGCTGCTGGAAGGCAGCCGTCTCTTCTGCGAGAAGCTCGACGATGCCCGCGGCAGGCGCTGAGGCGATGGCGATGCCGGGCCGGCGTTCGCTGTTGCCTCCCCTCGCGGTGCTGGCGCTGCTGGGCCTGGCGGCGCTGCTGTTCTCGGTCACGCTGGGCAGTGCGTCGCTCATGCCCGGCGACGTCTGGGCTGTAATACGCGGCGAGGGCAGCCCCCTGGCACGCACGCTGATCCTGGAGCTGCGCATACCACGGGCCCTGGCCGCCTTCGCCACCGGCGGGCTGCTGGCCGTGGCCGGGGCGCTGATGCAGGTACTGCTGCGCAACCCCCTGGCCGATCCCTACGTGCTGGGACTCTCCGGGGGCGCCTCGGTGGGGGCGCTGGCGGCGATGCTAGCGGGCCTGGGCGGGGTGGTGATCACCGGCTCCGCCTTCGCCGGTGCCTTCGCCTCGACGTTGCTGGTATTCGGCTTGGCCCACGGCACCGGCAGCTGGACACCGGCGCGACTGCTGCTCACCGGCGTGGTGGTCGCCGCCGGCTGGGGCGCGGTGATCACGTTGATGCTGGCCATCAGCCCTGCCGAGCGTCTGCCCGGCATGCTCTACTGGCTGATGGGCGATCTTTCCTATGCGCGAACGCCATGGGCCGCCCTTGGCCTGCTGGGAGTGGTGTGTCTGGCGCTGCTCCCGCTGGGCCGCAGTCTCAACGTGCTGGCGCGCGGGCCGCTGCAGGCGGCGGCGCTTGGGGTCAACGCGCGACCGCTGGAGTGGACGATCTATCTCGCTGCCAGCGGCCTCACCGCCATGGCGGTCACCACCGCCGGCAGCATCGGCTTCGTCGGCCTGGTAGTGCCGCACATGCTGCGCCTGGTACTGGGCAACGACCAACGCCTGATCCTCCCGGCCTGTGCGCTGGCCGGCGGTACGCTGCTGGTGCTGGCCGACACCTTGGCGCGTACCATGATCGCGCCGGAGCAACTGCCGGTGGGGGTAATCACTGCGCTGCTCGGTGTCCCGACGTTCCTGTTCCTGCTCTACCGGAGCCGTTGATGAGTACGCTCGAGACACGCCAGTTGATTATCGACGTGCCGGGACGCAGCGACGGGCGTGCCCTCGAGCTTCACGTCGAACCGGGCCAGGTGTGGGGCGTGCTCGGGCCCAATGGTGCGGGCAAGACCACGCTGCTGCATACCCTGGCCGGGCTGAGGGCGCCGCGGGCCGGCGAGATTCGGCTCGACGGCCGGCTGCTGGCGGCCTTCAAGCGCCGCCAGGTGGCCCAGCGCCTCGGCCTGGTGTTTCAGGAGCGCCAGGACGGTTTTCCGGCCACTGTGCTGGAAACGGCGCTGATCGGCCGCCACCCCTATCTTTCGCCGTGGCGCATGGAGGGAGGCGAGGATCTGCGCCTTGCCCGGGCGGCACTCGAGCGCCTCGACGTAGCCCACCTGGCAGATCGTCTGGTGAGCACGCTCTCCGGCGGCGAGCGCCAGCGCGTCGCCATCGCCACGGCGCTGACCCAGGCGCCGCGGCTGTGGCTCGCCGACGAGCCCACCAACCACCTCGACCTGCATCACCAGAGCGCGGTGATGGCCCTGTTGGCCGAGCAGGCCCGAGCGGGACGGGCGGTGCTGATGTGCCTGCACGATCTCAACCTGGCGGCGCGCTGGTGCGACCACCTGCTGCTGCTCTATCCCAACGGCGAGGCGTGCTGGGGGCCCGCGGCGCGCATGCTGGTGACGCCGGCGCTCGAGCGCCTCTATGGCCAGCGCCTGGCCACGGCCGAGGTCGACGGCGCCCCCGTTTTCGTTCCCGTGAGGTAACATGACGACCACGACGATTCGCGGTGACGCCCACGCCGCCCTGATCACCGCACCGGGCTCCGGCCAGGGGAAATCCATGGTGACCGCTGGCCTGGCGCGCCTTCACCGCAACGCGGGGCGCCGGGTGCGCGTCTTCAAGCACGGCCCGGACTACCTCGACCCGATGGTACTGGAGCTGGCTTCGGGCGCACCCGTCTATCAGCTGCATCCCTGGATGACCGGGGAGGCCGAATGCCGCTGGCGGCTGGCCGAGGCGGCCTGCGAGGCCGACGTGGTGCTGGTCGAGGGCTCGATGGGCCTGTTCGATGGCGACCCCTCCAGCGCCGACCTCGCCATTCTCGCCGGGCTGCCGGCGCTGCCGGTGATCGACGCCCGCGGCATGGCGCAGACCTTCGGCGCGGTCGCCCAGGGGCTGGCTCACTATCGTCCCGACCTCGCCATTCATGAAGTGATTGCCAACCGCGTGGGTAGCGCGCGCCACGCCGAGATGCTGCGCGGGAGTCTGCCGCCGGGGATCCGGCTGCTCGGCGCTATCCCGCGCAGTGAGGCCATGAGCGTACCCGACCGACACCTGGGGCTGATCCAGGCCGCCGAGATCGTGGGGCTGGACGGCCAGCTCGACGCCGCCGCCCAATTGCTCGCGGAAACCGGGCTCGAGCGTCTACCGAGGCGGGTCATGCTGGCCGCCGAGGCGCCCGAGCCTCCGCCGCGCCTGCTCGAGGGCCTGCGCCTGGGCGTGGCTCGCGATGCCGCCTTCGCCTTCCTCTACCGCGCCAACCTCGATCTGCTCGCTGCCATGGGCGCCGAGCTAAGATTCTTCTCGCCTATGGCCGATGCGACGCTACCCGACTGCGACGCCCTGTGGCTGCCAGGCGGCTACCCGGAACTGCATGCCGCCAGGCTCGCTGCCAATGCGCCGATGCGGGAAGCGATCCGCGCGCATCACGCTGCCGGCCGGCCGATTCTCGCCGAGTGCGGCGGCCTGATGGCCTGCATGGACTCGCTGACGGATGGCGATGGTGTCGAACACGCCATGCTAGGCCTGTTGCCCGGCCGGGCATGCATGGCCGGCAAGCTCCAGGCGCTGGGCCTGCAGTGCCTGGGCACGCCCAAGGGAGAGCTACGCGGCCATACCTATCATCACTCGCGCCTGGAGACGCCGCTGGTGCCGGTGGCCCACGCCCGCAAGCTGGCCGGCACCGAGGCCGAGCCGGTCTATCACCAGGGCGCCCTGGTGGCCAGTTACTTTCACGGCTATTTCCCCTCGGCGCCGCGGCTGGTGGCGGATCTCCTCCGGGGCGACGGGTTGTGACATGCGGATACGCAAGCTCGCCGCTTGGCCGACTAGACTCCCTGACAGGCAGGCAGCATCGCTGCGTGGCATTTCGCCATGCCGTCTGCCACGTGGGAAGCCAGTTACCAGGGAGGTGCACCATGACACGTGACACACTGAGCAATGTCTATATACCCATGACATCCACCAAGAGCGGCACGCTCTACGACATACTGCCGGACGTCATGGGCCTGACCGTCAAGATCGTCAACGTCTACTTCGTCGGCGACACCGAGAGCAACGAGGACTGGGTCCTAGTGGATGCCGGATTGCCCCACGAGAAGAACACCATTCTCGAAGCGGCCGTGCGTCGTTTCGGCGAACAGGCCCGCCCCCGGGCGATCGTGCTCACGCACGGTCATTTCGATCACGTGGGCTCCGCGGTGGACCTGGCCGAGCATTGGGACGTGCCGGTCTACGCGCACCCACTGGAAATACCTTATCTGACCGGCGAAGCGCGCTACCCCGATCCCGACAGCGAAGTGGAAGGCGGCATGGTGGCCAGCATGTCGCGCTTTTTTCCCACCCGGCCGATCGACCTGCGCCCGCGGGTACAGGCGCTTCCGGAGGATGGCAGCGTACCCGCCATGCCGGGTTGGCGCTGGGTGCCGACCCCCGGTCATAGCCCCGGCCATGTCTCCTTCTTCCGCGAAGCGGACCGCGCTCTGATCGTCGGCGATGCCTTCGTCACGGTGCGCCAGGACGAGCTGTACCAGGTGCTGACCCAGCACCAGGAGCTCAGCGGTCCGCCGCGCTACTTCACGCCCGACTGGGATACCGCCCGCGACTCCGTGAGACACCTGGCCGAACTCGAACCCGAAACCGCGATGACCGGCCACGGCGTTCCCATGAAGGGCGAGGCGATGCGTCGCGACCTGAATGAATTGGCCGCCAACTTCGATCGCGTGGCGCGGCCGGCCTATGGCCGCAGCGTCGATAACGGTCCCGATACGGGATCATGACCCGATACCGAGGAGAGCATGCCGATGCACGACAATGCCAAGAATCTCCAGCGCCACGCCGAACGCATGGCGCGCAAGCAGCGCATCATGCAGGCGCGCATCGCCGGAGCTCGCAAGGAGCAAGGCGTGCTGCTGGTGCTCACCGGCCCGGGCAAGGGGAAGAGCAGTTCCGGCTTCGGCATGCTCGCCCGTGCCCTCGGCCATGGCATGAAGGTGGGGGTGGTGCAGTTCATCAAGGGACGGCGGGAGACCGGCGAGGAAGCCTTCTTCCGTCGTCAGCCGGGGGTGGCGTATCACGTAATGGGTGAGGGGTTCACCTGGGATACCCAGGACCGCGAGCGCGACATCCAGGCCGCCGAGGCGGCCTGGGAGGTGGCGCTCGGCATGCTCCAGGATCCCAGCTTCGATCTGGTGCTGCTCGATGAACTCAACATCGCCCTGCGCTACGAGTACCTCGACCTCGATCGCGTGCTCGACGATCTCGAAGCCCGTCCCGACATGCAGCACGTCGTCGTGACCGGCCGCTACGCCCCCCAGCCCTTGCTCGACCTGGCCGATACCGTCACCGAGATGAAAGTCGTCAAGCACGCCTTCAAGGAGCAGGGCATCAAGGCGCAGAGAGGCATCGAGCTGTGACGGCAGGATGGGTCGTCAGCGGCCGTGTCACGACGAATCGTCCGTTATCTCCCTGTGCTGTCTCCGGTATGTCTCGTAGTCGGGAGGGAGGTGCTCGAGACACTCCTCCCGCTGCGCACCGGGCAACTGGTTGCACTCGGTCAGGTGGCTCTGCTTGATACCTTCGTAAACGCCGCGTGTGGTGCAAGAGGTTAGCAATAGCGCTACCAGGCCCAGCAGAATCAGTTTCCTGTTGCTTAGTTTCATTGACTGTCCCTGTCGGCAAGCGGGGGCAGGTACTTGCCCCGAATGGGCTCCAAATGCCGCTTCAACCTGCAAGAATTTCTGGTGCCGAATGACGCTCCGCAGGCTCCATCGCGGGCCAGCATTGATAAAGGATAGACAGGCGACTGCCATGACGACACTGATGATTCAGGGCACCACCTCGGATGCCGGCAAGAGCACAGTAGTGGCAGGGTTATGCCGGGCACTGGCTCGGCGTGGGGTGTCGGTGGCGCCATTCAAGCCGCAGAACATGGCGCTGAACAGCGCCGTGACGATGGACGGCGGCGAGATCGGTCGCTCCACGGCGCTGCAGGCGCTGGCGGCGGGGGTCGAGCCCCATAGCGACATGAACCCGGTACTGCTCAAGCCGCAGAGCGATCGCGGTGCCCAGGTGATCCTGCGCGGGCGGGTACACGGCAACATGGACGCGCTGGATTACCATGCGTTCAAGCTCGAGGCGCGCGCCAGCGTGATGGCGGCCTGGCAGGCGCTTGCGGCGCGCCATAACGTGATCGTCGCCGAGGGGGCAGGCAGCCCGGCGGAAATCAACCTGCGGGAGGGCGATATCGCCAACATGGGCTTCGCCGAGATGGTCGACTGTCCGGTACTGCTGGTGGGCGACATCGACCGCGGCGGCGTTTTCGCTCAGTTGGTGGGTACCCTCGAGCTGCTCAGCGAGAGCGAGCGCTCGCGTACCCGGGGCTTCATCGTCAATCGCTTTCGCGGTGACATGGCGCTGCTCGAGCCGGGACTCGACTGGCTCGCCGCGCGTACCGGCAAGCCGGTGCTCGGCACGCTGCCGTATCTCCAGGGACTGCTACTGGACGCTGAGGACAGCGTGGGCCTCACCGGCCACGTGGAGGAGGGCGCCACGCTCAAGGTGGTGGTGCCGGCGCTGCCGCGCATCAGCAACCACAACGATTTCGATCCGCTGCGTCTGCACCCGCGGATCGAGCTCACCTTCGTGGGGCCGGGACAGGCGATTCCCGCCGCGGACCTGATCGTGCTGCCGGGAAGCAAGAGCACACGGACCGACCTGGAATGGCTGCGCGAGCAGGGTTGGGACACGGCGATACGGCGCCACCTCCGCTATGGCGGCAAGCTGCTGGGCATCTGCGGCGGCTTTCAGATGCTCGGTCACGCGATCCACGACCCTGAAGGGCTCGAGAGCGCGCCCGGCACGACGCCGGGCCTGGGATTGCTTGCGTTCGAGACCCGCATGGTTGTCGGCAAGCAGCTGCGCAACGTGAGTGGGCGCTTGCTTCCGGGGGGCGCTCCCGTCACCGGCTACGAGATTCACAACGGGGTAAGCGAAGGACCCGCGCTGGCAAGCCCCCTGATGGAGCTGGACGAACGCCCGGATGGGGCGGTAAGCGCCGACGGCCAGATAATGGGTACCTATCTGCATGGCCTATTCGATCGCCCCGTGGCGTGCCAGGCGCTGCTCGAGCGCTGCGGTCTCGAGGGGCACGGCGAGGCGGTGGACTACCTGGCGCATCGCCAGCGCGAACTGAACCGGCTGGCCGACTGCCTGGAGACGCACCTGGACATGACGGCCATCGAGAGCTTGCTGCAGAGCTAACCGGCACGGGCCGACACTTCGGCATCGACCCGTTCCGCCATCAAGTGTACGAGCCGGGGGCGATGGGCAGGTTGCGCTTGTGCTCGGTGCGGCGATAGGTGGCCACGATGGTGTCGTAGGCGCGGTCGGGAACGGGACGGCCCTCGAGGAAATCGTCGATTTCGTCGTAGGTGACCCCCAGAGCCTCCTCGTCGAGTTTCTGCGGTGCGAGTGATTCCAGATCGGCCGTGGGCGCCTTGTCGACCAGCTCGGCGGGAGCGCTCAGGTCGCGTCCGAGCAGGCGCACCTGACGCTTGGTCAGGCCGGTCAGCGGCGCCACGTCGCATGCGCCGTCCCCGTACTTGGTGAAGAACCCCATCAGCGCCTCGGCGGCCTGGTCGGTGCCGATGACCAGACCGCCGCGGGTACCGGCCACGGCGTATTGAGCCACCATGCGCTGGCGCGCCTTGATATTGCCCAGCACGAAGTCGCGCTGGCCTGCATTTTGAAAAGTCAGTCCGCCAGTTTCCAGCGCCGTCAGCAGAGCGTCGCTGCCGCCCTGCACGTTGACCTCGAGCACCTCGTCGGGCCGAATGAAGGCTAATGCCCTGTCGGCATCATCGGCGTCCATCTGCGTGCCGTAGGGCAGGCGCATGGCAACGAACGTCGCCTGCTCGCCCCGTTCCCGGGCGTGCTCGACGGCAAGCTGCGCTAGCCGCCCCGCCACGGTCGAGTCGACCCCGCCGCTGATGCCCAGTACCAGGGTCCGCTGGCCGCTTTCGCGCATGGCGCGGCAGAGAAAATCACGGCGACGCTCGATTTCTCGCTGCGGATCGATATCCGCTTTGGCCATCAATTGCACGCCGATGGCCCGCTGTACGGCCCGGCGCGAGCGCTCGTCTTCGCCGCCGCTCGCACCGGCTTCGCGGCACAGCCGATGGTAGTGGGGCAGACGCTCCAGCGCATAGTGCGCCGCGGCCAGGCGAACCTCGTTGCGTTCGCCGTCGAAGCGGCGTGTTTCGCAGAAGTGGTGATGATGCCCATCGTGTCGGAAGGCCCAGGCGAAGCACACCGTGCCAACGGGCGTGTCGTCGTCGCCGGGGCTGGGCCCGGCAATGCCGGTGTTGGCCAGGGCCACGTCGGCATCGTTGTTGTTCAGTGCTCCGGCGGCCATCTCGCAGGCGACCGCCTCGCTGGTCAACCCGTAGGCGTCGATGGTATCGAAGCTCACACCCAGGTAGCGGTGCTTGGAGGGCGGTGAGTAGACCGCGAGCCCACAGTCGATGCTCTGGCCGCTGCCGGGAACGCGGGCCAGCTCCGAGGCGATCAGCCCGGCGGTGCAGGACTCGGCGGTGGCCAGCTTCAGCTCGTGGTCGATGAGGTAGTCCGTGATCTTGTCGAGCAGTTCCATTGCTTCTTCTCCTGTCGTTGCGTCTTTTCAGGCTAGACCAACCTTGGTCTTAATGTTCCAGCAGGCACGCCCCCTCAAGCAGGCGGTGGTGATATACCGGCGAACAGGGTTGGATCATCGCTGATGGCACTGTCCACGCCCCAGGCCCAGCGCGTGGTGAAGGCGGCTGGATCGTTCGCGGTATAGCACAGCAGACGATAGCCGGCGGCCTTGATCTCGCCGGCGCGCCGGGCGGTCAGGCGCGTCCAGTCGGTATGGATGCTGAAGGCCTCGAGCGCCTCGCAGTGAGGCTGCCACTTCTGCGGCACGCTCTCGGTCAGCAGGCCGATGGGGAGCAAGGAGGCATCGGCGATGGCACGGGCGTGACGCAGGGCGAGCGGGTCGAAGGAGGAGACGACCAGCCGTTCCGTCGACAGCGCCTCGAGCAGGCGCGGCACGACCACTTCGGCCAGCTCGGTGCCGCTGCGGTTGCGCTCCACCTTGAGTTCCATGTTGACGCCCATGGTGAGGTGGTCCAGCAAATCGAGCATGTCGTTCAGCGTAGCCATGCGTTCGCCGCGGAAGGCGTCGCCGAACCAGCTGCCCACATCGAGCCGGCGCGCGGTCGCCAGGTCCAGCGTGGCCAGCCTCCCTTTGCCGTCCGAGCAGCGCTGGACACTGGCGTCGTGCCAAATCACCGGCGTGCCGTCGCCGAGCAGCTGCACGTCGAGCTCGACCCATTGGCAGCCGGCCTCGTGGGCGGCACGCACGGCAGCCAGAGTATTCTCGGGGGCGTGGGCGGACAGGCCGCGATGGGCGATCAGTCTGGGCAGCGCAATGGCGGGGTGGGGTGAGGACATGCGTGAGGGCTCCGGTCGCGATCGGGATACGGCTTACGATACGACATGACAGGTTAACGGTTCGACATGACAGGATAGCGATTCGCCGGGCTCCTGCACGAGTGGAATCGGTCGTGACTATGCTAGGCTTGCAGGCTTTGACGAGGCAACGAGGCAAGGCATGAAGGTGATGACCCCCGAGCGTGACGAGCAGCGCGATGCCTGGCTCGCGCGCCTGTGCGCCGACATCTATGGTAGGGAAGCGGGGCTGTCGCCGTTGGTCACGTTCACCGGCACGCGCCAGGTGCTATTCGCCCAGGAGGCGGCCCGGCTCTGGGCGCTGGTGGACGACCAGGGCCGCCCCGGGGCGCTGGCCCTGCTGGCGCTCGATGCATCCGGCACGGGAATGACGTTGTGGCTCCACGCCTCGCCGGGCGGCGATCGAGAGAGCCAGCGGCGGCTGATCCGAGAACTGGCGCAGAAGGCTCCGCTGCGCGTCAATGCGGCCGACAAGGACGACGAGGAGTTTTTTCGCCGCTGCGGCATAAACCGTTGGTTTGCCGCCCCCGGCGGGCGTCGCATCGGACTGTCCCGGCATCATCCGGCGCAGGGCGTGAACGAGCTGGAGCCGGCGCTCGAGTACGATGACGAGGCGATCCTGCGTCGCTTCAAGCACGATACGCACTTCTTCGACCAAGAGAAGGCCCGCTTCGTCGAGCGACTGGCGGCTTTCCCGGGTTGAGGCGACTCGCGTGCCCTTGACCGGGGCGGCGTTCGAGAGTTGGATGAGGCACACCTATCGTTAGCCAACAAAGGACACGAACCATGGCCAAGCGTATCCAGTTTGCCCGCACCGGCGGCTCCGAGGTGCTAGAACTCGTCGACGTGACGCCGGCCGATCCGGGGCCCGGCGAGGTGCGGATCAGGAACCAGGCCATCGGCCTCAATTTTATCGATATCTATTTCCGTACCGGTCTTTATCCCGCTCCGGCACTGCCATCGGGTTTGGGAACCGAGGGCGCCGGGGTGGTGGATGCCGTGGGGGAGGGGGTCAGTCAACTCAAGACAGGCGACCGGGTCGCCTATGCCCAAGGTCCGCTCGGCGCCTATGCGGAGCTGCATGTCCTGCCCGCCGAGAAGGTTGTGGTGCTGCCCGATGAGGTCGATGTCGAAACCGCCGCCGCAAGCATGCTCAAGGGCTTGACCGTGCAGTACCTGCTGCGTCAGACCGCTCCGCTGAAGGGAGGCGAGACGATCCTGTGGCATGCCGCCGCCGGCGGGGTCGGTTCCATTGCTTGTCAGTGGGCCAAGGCATTGGGGGTGAGGCTGATCGGCACCGTGAGCTCATCCGAGAAGGCCGAGCTGGCGAAATCCAATGGTGCCTGGGCGACCATCGATTATACCCGCGAGGACGTGGTCGAGCGCGTCCGCGAGCTGACCGACGGCGCGATGTGCGACGTGGTCTACGACTCGGTGGGCAAGGACACATGGGAGACCTCGCTGGACTGCCTCAAGCCGCGTTCGCTGATGGTCAGCTTCGGCAACGCTTCCGGCCCGGTCGAGGGGGTCAACCTCGGCATTTTGAACCAGAAGGGCTCGCTATACGTTACCCGCCCGAGCCTCAACGGCTACGCCGATACACGTGAACGGCTGGAGACGATGTGTCGCGACCTGTTCGACATGCTGGGCAGCAACAAGGTGAAGGTCGATATCGGCCAACGCTTCGCCCTGGCCGATGCCGGCAAGGCCCAGGACGCTCTGGCCGGGCGCAAGACCACCGGTTCCACCATTCTACTGCCGTAACCGCGCCCGCACGTTCCAAGCCGACGCCCGCTCTAGCGGGCGTCGCTGTTTCCGCACCCTCTGCGCTCCCGCGTCGATGCCGCTAGGCATACTCCACGGGCGACTCGATGCCGAGCTGAGGCAGGATGGCATCGAGTTCGAACTGAGACTTCGGCGTCAGGGAGCCGCTGCGGGACTCACCCAGCGAGGGTGAGGCTAGCTCGAAGCCATCGGCATGTGCCCTGAACTGCGTAATGTCGCCATCGAAAGCGTCGAGTGAATTGTGCAGGTTGTCACGTAACGCGCTGAGCATGGTCGCCCCGTTCTCCCCCTGGGGGATCGAGTTGACCCATGCCACGGTCTGCTCGGGCGTGAGCCCGTGGAGTTCGCCATAGCGGATCAGCAGTGGCACCGCGCTGTACCCTTCGCCGCTCTGGTCGATCAGCACTTGGGCGGCCTCCTCGCTGAAGCCGGCATGCATCAGGAAGTCGGCGGTGGTCTGGGTCTCGAAGCGGCTGTTGTGCTGGGCCGTTTGATAGGCGTCACGGCCGAACTGGACCAGGGTGGCCAGGGTGGCGATGCCGAAGCCGACAGGGCCCGCAAGGGACGAGCTGCTGAATACGGCAAAGCCGACTCCACCGGCCACCGCCGCGTTGAGCCCCGCGCCGAGGACGTCGCCCTGGCTCAGGCGAGCCAACGCATCGGCGCCGGCGAGCCCGGCCCCGAACAGGTGCACGAACTTGCCTCCGAGCTTGAGGCCGTGAGTGATCCGTGAGCCTTCGGCTGGGTTGAGCAGTGCATCGACCAATTGCGCGCCGTCGACGCCCACTCGGGCCGTCTCGATCGAGACCTGCAACGCGCCGCGCAGTGACGGGGCTTCCCCGTAGGCTTGCATGGCGTTGGCCAGGCCGGAGCCGACGATGGCCAGGGCGGAGGCTCTGAAGCCCCGATTGTACGGTGACTCGCGGAAGACGCCATCGATCTTGTCCAGCGTGTTGTTGAGATTGCGTGCCACATCGATGGCGTAGCGCTGCGAGTCGAAGTCGTCGGTGAACTCCGGCACCAGATCATCGAAGGCACTGGCGATTGAATCGAGTTCCTGCTCCGTGACGCCGAGCAGTTCGGCGAGCTGCGGATTGTCGCGCAGCGCCTCGTCCAGCCCGGCCTGGGCATCCGCCAGCGACTGAGGGTCGCTGGGATCGATATCGGCCGCCGGCACGATCACGTTCTCGCGCAGGTAGGCGCCGGCCAGATTCACCGCCAAGGGATGGTCCCGCGTGATGCCCAGTTCGTTGAAGGACTCGATCAGAGCGTCACCGGCCTCCCCGGAGACCAGCTCGGGTCTTTCCTGGAAAGCTGTCGATACGGACAACTGGGCGTTGGGATCGTCGAGCAGGGCATCGATGCGTGACTGATGATCAGCACGCACGTCGTCGGGCAGCGTCTGCAGCTGCTCGATCTGTTTCAGCAGCCCGGCACCGCTGTCGGCCAGTCGTTCCTGAAGCGCCTCGAACTCCACCTCCCAGTCGGGATTCGAGGCGATGTAATCGTCGATCGCCGCTTCGAGCTGCTCTTCCGACATGGCCGCACCGCCGTTGAGAATTAAAAAGCTCAATTCGTCGAGATGCCCATGATAGTCCTCGGCCTGTCCGGCGACGGTGTGGTCGCGGAATTGTTCCACCGCGCTGAAGACCTCGTCACGAAAGCCTTCCACGCCTTCCAGCGAGGCGATCTCGAGGGCCAGGCTGGGAATGGCCTCGCCGGATGAAACCGCCTCGTGCATCTCGTTGCGCACCGTGTTCATGTCCACCGGCAACTGCTCGGCGAGCCGGCTTGTCGCCCGATCCCCCGCTTCCGTACCGGCGATGCGGTCGAGAATCGGCATCAACAGTGCCGTGCCGTTCGGCCCGGCCATGGCCCCGCCATAAGCCTGCAAATCACCTTGGTTGGCCGCTTCGATCTCATCGACCAAGGCGTCCACTACCTCGCTGACGAGTTCCGGGCCCAGCGCTTCGGTCAGGGTATCGAGGCGTTCGATCGTCTCGAGCGTGCGCCGCTCGGGCGTGTCCGCTCCCTCCAGCTCGCCGGAGAGAGGTTCGGCGACCCATGCGGCGGCGTCATCGACGAGTTCCCGGGCTTCGCTGGAGCGGTCCAGCGCATTCTGCACCCGCTCGGGTGCATCGGCGCGTCCCGCCTCGAAGGTGCGCAGCGCACTGGCCGGATCGTCCGCGGCGCGGGCATCGGCGATGATCCCGGCTCCCGCCTCGGCGGCAATCTCACGGGCAGCACTGGAGCGGTCCAGGGCGGCGCGTACCGTCGGCGAAGCTTCCTCATGTCCCTCTTCGAGAACCTCGAGAGCTTCCTGCGGATCGCTGTGCTCGCGGGCTTCGTCAATGATCTCGCGTGCCGCTGCCTCTGCCTCCGGGCCGGTGTGGCTACTCGGCTGCAGGGCCAGCCCGCTGTTCTGCGCGGCCTGCTCGATCGCCATCTGGGCAGGGCCGGCATCCACCCAGTCGTGATCGTAAATGCGCTGCAGGGCGGCCTGCCGCTCATCCGCCGGCAGCGCCCACAGGTAGGCCTCGGTGTCCTGGGAAAGCGCATCGACCTCGGCATCGTAATCGATCGCGGCCGGATCCTCGGCGTATTCGAGATCGTTGCCCCGTTCGCGCAGGTCAATGAGAAAATCGTCCTCGCCAACGGGCACGCCTTGGGCGTCGCGCGGCGATTGGGCCGCCTCCTCGGGGGAGGTGTGAGGAACGAACACCACGTCGCCGGGGTCGACCCCGCTCGGGTCGGGCATGTCGTCACGCTCGTTGAGGGCGATGAGTTCGTCGAGGGCGACGTGGCGCTCCTCGGCAATCTCCCACAGGCTGTCCCCCTCTTCGATCACGAAGACCCGCTCCGTCGCTTCGTCGAACTCGCCCGGGCCGCCTGCTGCTGCCCGTGCTCTGAGCGCCTCCTCGACGGCTTGCTCGAAGCGCTGACGCTCCGCTTGGGTCAATGCCTTCGATGTCACGCCGTCGGCATGATAACGGCGCAATGATTCGATATCGATCCGGTACGACATGCTCCGCTCCTCCCTGGTAAGGCTTAACCATAGGGAGGCGTGGGGAGTGCGTGTCTGAAGTTTTAGTGAATCTTTTATGGCACCAGAGCGAGGTGTGCGGCAGCGCCCTCATTCGTGGCTGACGTAGGCGCCCATGGCTCGCATGCGCGACTCGAAGCGCGCAACGTTGTCGACCAGACCGTCGGGACCGAAGGCCACGCACTCGGCCAGCAGCACTTCGATCAAGGTGATCGCGGAGAGAATCGAGGGAAAGAAGTGCGGCGTGGCGTTGGCCACGGTGAAGGTCATGGCGGCGCCGGGTACCAGCGGCGAGCGTAGGGTGTCGGTGACGACGATGGCCCTGACCCCTCCCGCGCGAGCGATCTCCAGGGCGCGCATGGTTTCGGCGCAGTAAGGCTCGAAGCCGAAGGCGACCACCACGTCGTTTTCGCCGAAAGGGGCCAGCTCGGTCAGCAGGCCGCCCTCCTGGCCGCGGATCAGCTGAATGTTGGGCATGGCAATGCGACCCACATAGGCGAAGTGGTAGGCGCAGGCGAAGGTGTCGCGAAAGCCGACCACCGCGATCTTCTCGGCCTCGAGCAGTATCCGGGCGGCGTCGCGCACGCGGCTCTGGTTATCCGCGGTGAACAGCCGCCCGATGTTGTCGAAGGCGGCGTCACCCACGTCGAGGAATACCTGGTCATCGGTCTGGCTGGCCAGGGTGCGCAAGTCGCTGGCGCGCCCCGAGAGTTCCACCGGACCGGCCTGCACGGCCGACTGGAACACCTCACGGAACTGCTCGTAGCTGTCGAAGCCAAGTCGTTTGGCCAGGCGCACCAAAGTCGAGGCGGTCACCCGTGCCGCCGCGGCCGATTTACGTATCGACTGGAAGGCGATTTCCATTGGATGCTCCAGCACGTAACCGGCGGCAAGCTTGAGCTGTGGGCTAAGCTCGGGATAGGCGGCGGCCAGCTGCTGATTGACAGCATCCAATCCCGATGGGGGCATGGCGTCGTCATTCGGCGTTTCGGCAACGCTCTGCGATTCCTGTTCCAGCACGGCGTACTCCTCGGTCGGGTCATGGCTCAGCGCATGTGACAGCGTCCGATAGGGAAGGGTGGCGTATTGTAACGCATGCGTTTGGTGAGGAAATGAAACGATTGTTTCCTTTTCGTTTGTTTCTTGGTACATGTGTATTGACGGCATGGGCGTCGTTGGCTAGGATGCCGATAAAACAAGTGTATCGCATGATTTTAAATGACGGTACGTTTGTTTCTGTCTGGCGCCACGCGCGCTGGGCGTTATGCAAGCCAACGCCATCGTTTCGTCGAGAGTGCCCGAACCGCCCATGAATGCAACCAGTCCCGAAACCCTCAATCTCGTTCGCCAAGACGCTGTCCTGGAGATCCGCTTCAACCGCCCGCATCGTCTCAACGCCGTGGTGGAAACCTTCTATGTCGAGCTGCTGGAAGCCTTGGCCGATGCCGAGAGGGACACCGACATTCGCTGCGTGATCCTCACCGGCGAGGGACGGGCCTTCTGTGTGGGCGCCGACATGAAGGAGCATGGCGGAGCGCAGCGAACGCTGTATCAGCGTCGCCAGTACCTGCAGCTCGGCAACGACGTGTGCGAGGCGATCCTGCGTCACCGCAAGCCGGTGATCGCCGCCGTCAACGGCTATGCCCTGGGAGCCGGGGCTGAAATGGCGGTGGCCTGTGACTTCCTGGTCATGGCCGACGAGGCGCAGCTCGGTTTTCCCGAAACCAGTATTGGGACATGCGTCGGCGGCGGCGTGTCGAAGCTGCTGCCGCAACTGGTGGGGCTGAGCATGGCGCGCCAGTTGCTCTATACCGGTCGTCGCATCGACGGCCACGAGGCCGCGCGTATCGGTCTGGCCACCTCGAGCCATGCGCAGGAAGCGCTGCTCGAGGAGGCCCATCACCTCGCCGCTACCCTGGCCAGGCAGGCGCCCGTGTCCATCGCTATGCTCAAGCGCCTGGTCAATCAAGGCAGCGATACAGGTCTTGAGAGCCAGCTGCAGCAGGAGCTGGATGCGGTGTTCACCTGCTCGACGACCGACGACTGGCAGGAGGGGGTCGATGCCTTCGCCGAGAAGCGCTCCCCCGAATTCAAGGGCCACTGAAGACTCAAGGATGCGAGACATGAACCCGATCGAAGGACACCTGCCCGCCCGCAGCCCGCTGCACGACATCCTCGCGCCCACCGGCATCGCCGTGGTCGGTGCATCCAGCGACCCCACCAAGCGTGGCTACAAGGCCATGGTCGGCCTGATCAAGGACGGCTTTCGCGGCGACATCTATCCGATCAACCCCAAGGCCGACATGATCCTGGGGATCAAGGCGTGGCCGAGCGTCTCGGCCATCCCCGGCACTCCCGAGCTGGCGCTGATCTGTACCCCGGCGCCCAGCGTGCCGGGGCTGATCGCGGAATGTGGCCGGCATGGCATCAAGGGCGCGGTAATTCTCGCCAGCGGCTTCGCCGAGATGAGCGAGGAGGGCGCCGAACTCGAGCGCGAGATGATGCGCCAGGCCGAAGCGCATGGGGTGCGCGTCATCGGCCCCAACACCTCCGGGGTGTTCAATCTGCACCATCGGCTCAATCTGCTGGCGCTGGACAACGTCAAGCCGGGCGACGTGGGCATCGTGTCCCAGTCCGGCAACATGCTGCTGTCACTGGCGCTGGAAGCCCAGTACAACGGCCAGGTGGGTTTCTCCACCTACGTGGGGCCGGGCAACCAGAGCGACATCGGCTTCAACGACTACCTGCGCTACCTGGGAGAAGACGAGCATACCCGCGTGGCCACTCTGTACGTGGAGGGCTTTCGCGACGGCCGCCGCTTTCTCGAGGTGGCGCGCGACGTCACGGCCATGAAGCCGGTGGTGGTCTACAAGTCGGGTTCCACCGAGGCCGGCCAGAAGGCGGCCAGCTCGCATACCGGGGCGCTGGCCGGTAGCTATGCCATGACCGTGGACGTGCTGCGCCAGGCCGGCGTCAGTGTAGTTCAGCGCTCGGACGAGATCCTGCCGGTGGCCGAGGGACTTGGTCTGCTGCAAAAAGCACGTGGCAAGCGCGTGGCGGTGGTTTCCGACGGCGGCGGCCAGGCCACCATCGCCTCCGACCGTCTGGCGGAAGCGGGGCTGGAGCTGGCCGAACTCTCCGAGCAGACCCGCCAACGGCTGCGCGACGTGCTCTTTCCCCAGGCCTCGACGGTCAATCCGGTCGATGTGGCCGGTTCCACCGATGCCAATCCTTCCTTGCTTGCCACCTGCATGGAGATCGTCGCCGCCGACGACAACGTCGACAGCGTATTCCTGGTGGGCATGTTCGGCGGCTACAGCATCCGCTTCGCCGAGTCGCTGCTGGGCGACGAGATGCGCGGTGCCGAGGCGATGGTCGAGCTGTCCAAGTCTACCGACAAGCCGCTCGTCATCTACAGCCTCTACACACCGATCAAACCGCCGGCCCTGCGCCGCCTGCACGAAGCCGGTCTGCCCATCTATTCCTCGATCGAGCAATCGGTGCGCGTGCTGCGAGCGCTGGGCGAGCGCGGTGACTACCTGGCGCTGCGCGAGGCGTATCCGCGCGAACCGGCACTGCAGCCCAAGCCCGAACTCGGCGAGCTGTTCGAGCGGGCTCGGGCCGAGGAGCGCGATCTGTTCGAGTACGAGGCCAAGCGATTGCTGCGCGAGCACGGCATCGACGTTCCGCTGGAAATCGTCGTGCGCAGCGAGGCGGAGCTCGACGAGGCCGCAGCGACCTTCGGCGACACGCCCTTGGCGATGAAGGTGGTCTCCAAGGACATCCTGCACAAATCCGACGCCGGCGGAGTCAAGCTCGACCTGGTCGGCGAAGCGGCGCTGCGCCGCGCTCGCGAGGAGATCCTCGCCGCCTGCCGCGCCTACGATGCCAATGCCGACATCGAGGGGGTGCTGATCACGCCGATGGCGAAGAAGGGGGTCGAGGTGATCGTCGGTGTGATGCGCGATCCCATCTTCGGCCCGGTGCTGATGTTCGGGCTGGGGGGCATCTTCGTCGAGATCCTCGAAGACGTTGTCTTCCGTTCGATTCCGCTCTCGCGCCACGACGCCCGCAGCATGGTGGAGCAGATCAAGGCGCGCAAGGTCCTCGACGGTGCCCGCGGCGAGCCGGCCGTCGACAAGGAAGCGCTGATCGAGCTGTTGCTCACCGTATCTCGCATCGCCGATGCCTACCCCGAGCTCGCCGAACTCGACCTGAACCCGGTGATCGTCAATGCCGACGGCTATGCCGTGGTGGATGCGCGCGTTATCGTGGAGCGTGAAGCCGCCATCGCTGCCAATGCCAAGGAGTCGATTGCATGAGCGAGAGTTCGCTACAACCCCCTCAGCCCGTGATGCAGGATTCGCTTCTCACGCTGGACGGGCATGTGGCAACCCTGACCCTGGATCGCCACGACGTGCGCAATGCGCTGACCGGCACCGCCCTTGCCGACGACATCGTCGACACGGCGGAGTGGGTCAATCGCTGCGACGACGTCTCGGTGCTGGTCATCACCGGGGCGGGCTCGGCGTTCTCCGCTGGGGGCAACGTCAAGGACATGGCCAATCGTGGCGGCGATTTCGGTGGCGACGTGGCCGAGGTGGCCGGACGCTATCGGCGCGGCATCCAGCGCATCCCGCTGGCGCTGCAGGCAGTGGAGGTGCCGGTGATCGCTGCGGTCAACGGGCCGGCTATCGGTGCCGGCTTCGATCTGGCCAATATGGCCGATATTCGCATCGCTTCGGCGAAGGCCAAGTTCGGTGAAACCTTCCTCAACCTAGGTATCATCCCCGGGGACGGCGGCGCCTGGTTCATGCAGCGGCTGATCGGCTACCAGCGCGCTTTCGAGCTGACGCTCTCGGGGCGGGTGATCGACGCCGAGGAGGCCAAGGCGTACGGCATTGTGCTTGAAGTGACCGAGCCCGAGGCGTTAATGGATCGGGTCGGTGAGCTGACGGCCCGCATTGCTGCCCAGCCGCCGCGGGCCACAAGGCTCACCAAGCGGCTGATGAAAATGGCTCAGCGCACCGAGCTCAAGGATTTCCTCGATGTCTGTGCGGTCTTCCAAGGCATGTGTCACAACGAACCCGAACATCTCGAGGCCGTCAATGCCATGCTCGAGAAGATGACGAAGTAAGCTTCTCCTTACGACGTGAACCCGGCCGAGGCCGGGTTCTTGCGTTTTGGCAAAGCCACGGCCTGGCACCGACTAACGATTCACAACGCATCGAAAAGTCTGGATTTTCGTGCCCGTCACTGGTGTGCTGGGGTCTTTGCGCCGACTTGGGAGCCGCGGAAGGGTATGGCCGACCACACGCTGATGTTCATCGTATTGGGCCTGACGCTGGCGGCTTTCGTCTGGGGCCGGTTTCGCTTCGATCTGGTAGCGCTCGGCGCGTTGCTGGTGTCGGTCATGCTGGGGCTGGTGCCGGGCGACGAGGCCTTCTTCGGCTTCGGTCACCCGGCGGTGGTCACGGTGGCGGCGGTGCTGGTGCTCAGCCGTGGCTTCGAGCGCTCCGGTGTGGTCGACGTCATCGCCGAACAGGTGCTGAGAGTGGGCGATCGGCTCCTCCTGCAACTGGTGGCGCTGACCGGTACCGTGGTGGTGCTGTCGGGCTTCATGAACAATGTCGGTGCCCTGGCGCTGCTGCTGCCGGTCGCCATGCGCCTGGCCCGCGAACACGATGCCTCGCCCTCGCTGTTGCTTATGCCGCTGGCCTTCGGTTCGCTGCTCGGCGGACTGATGACGTTGATCGGCACTCCGCCCAATATCATCATATCCAGCTATCGCGGCAGCCTGGCCGACGACAACTTCGGCATGTTCGCCTTCTTCCCGGTGGGCGCCGCCGTGGCCCTGGCGGGGCTCGTCTTCATCGTGCTGTTTGGCTGGCGCCTGGTGCCGAAACGTGCGGACAAGGCCTCCACCGCGGAGTTGTTCGATACCGCCAACTACCTGGTCGAGATGCGAGTCGGCGAGGATTCCAAGGCAGTGGGCTGGACCCTGCGCGAGCTGCAGCGGGAGCTGGAGGAGACCGTGCCGGTGCTGGCCGTGGTGCGCGGTGAGCAGCGCCGTGCCGGCCACGCCTTTCTCGGTGTGCTCAAGGAGGATGACGTTCTGTTGGTCGAGGCCGGTCCCGAGGAGATGAAGCTGCTCGAGGACAAGGCGGGACTCTACCTGGGAGTCGGACCGAAGGAGCAGGAAGTCCAGGAGAACGAAGCCCAGGTGGGCGAACCTTCTCCGGATGCCGTCCATGGCGCAAACGAGGCCGAGATCGATGAGCCGGTGGCGCGGGGGAATGACGGAGCGTTGCCCGAAGCGAACTCGCCGAAGCAGAACAGAGATGCAGCCCAGAGCAGGAACAAGGGGAGGGACAGCAGCAAGAAGAAAGCCACCAGGAGAACGGCCGATACCGAGGGGCTGGAGCTGATCGAGGCCGTGGTGCGTAACGATTCCATGATGATCAATCGCACCGTGACCCAACTGCGCCTTCAGAACCAGTATGGTCTGCACCTGGTAGCCGTGGCGCGCGACGGAGGGCGTCTCAAGCAACGCCTGCGCGATATCCGCTTTCGTCCCGGCGACGTGCTGCTGCTGCAGGGCGGCGAGAGCAACCTCAGCGAGAGCCTGGCGACGCTGGGCTGTCTGCCGCTGGCGCGGCGTAACCTGCCCATGGGGCAGCCGCGAATGCTGCTGGTGTCGATAGCCGTCTTTGCCGTGGCCATACTCGCCATGCTGCTGGATCTGCTGCCTGCCGCAGTGGCACTCACCGCGGCGGCCCTGGTCTCGCTGTTGGTCGGGGTGCTGCCGCTGAGGGAGGCCTACCAGGCCATCGACGGTCCCGTCGTCGTGTTGCTAGGCGCCATGATCCCGGTAGGCCAGGCGCTGGAGACCAGCGGCGGCGCGGCGCTGTTGGCCGACAGCCTGCTGGCGGCCGGCGAGCAATGGCCGGTGGTGGCGCTGCTGGTCGGCCTGTTTCTGATATCGATGCTGCTCTCCAACGTGATCAACAACGCCGCGGCGGCCTTGCTGATGGCGCCCATTGCCGCCAGCCTGGCGGAGGGCTTCGGTGCCTCGGTCGATCCCTTCCTGATGGTGGTGGCGGTGAGCGCCTCCTGCGCTTTCCTGACACCGATAGGCCATCAGTCCAACACACTGGTAATGGGTCCGGGCGGCTATCGTTTCGGCGACTACTGGAAGCTCGGCCTGCCGCTCTCGCTGCTGGTCATGGCGGTGGGGCTACCGATGATCCTGGTGGTGTGGCCGATCTAGCGCCCAATGGCAGGGTGCAACGAAAAACCCGGCCAGCTGGCCGGGTTTTTCCTATGCGAAACGGAGCTTACGCTGCGTCGTGACGCAACACTTTCGACTTGTCCATGGCGAAGGCGTCGTACTCGAAGTCGTCGACGCTGAGCAGCTCGAGCACCTCGGCCTCGAAGCGGCGCATGAACTCGGCATCCTCCTCGCTGACCAGTCCTTTCTCCAGTGCGGCTTCCAGGCGTACTTCGGGGTGCAGCGCCTGCCTGGGCAGCTCGCCCTTGGCATAGGCCTTGTTGACCGTACGATAGAGCGCCTCGGCGCGGTCGTACTCGGTCAGCAGAGCGTTGTAGCGGGCCAGTGGGTTGTCCTGGGCGCCGTCGTTGGCGGTCCAGGCACCGTCCAGCAGCTTGGTGCGCAGCGCGGTATCGCGCGACACGGCTTGGGCGATTTCGCGAGTCAGGCGGTCGGCGGGGCGTTTCCAGCGCCGGCCCAGCGGCATCACCATGGCACGTAGCACGCCGGCCAGCGCCCGGTTGGGTAAGTTGTCGAACAGCTCGTCGAAAGCCTGTTCGGCGCGCTGCAGCAAGTGAGTGCAGCTGTAGTGCAGCAGGGCAGCCTCGCCTTCGACCCTGTCGCCTTCATGCCACTCCTTGAGCACCATCGAGGCCAGGTAGAGATTGGAGAGTACGTCGCCCAGGCGCGCCGAGATCATCTCGCGCTGCTTGAGCGCAGCACCGAGGCTGGCCATGGCGGCGTCGGCACATAGGCTGAAACCGGCCGACAGGCGCGCCATGTCGCGGGCGTAGGGAGCCGCAACTTCGTCGAACGGCACGCTCGGCTTGCCGATGCCGAGCCCCATGGTGAAGGCGCGTGCGGCGTTGCCGAAGACCAGCGCGGCATGGCCGAAGAAGGCGCGATCGAAGGCCTCGAGATCGTTGCTGTCCGAGGCGGCCAGCTCCTTGAGCACGAACGGATGGCAGCGGATGGCGCCCTGACCGAAGATCATCAGGTTGCGGGTCATGATGTTGGCGCCTTCGACGGTGATTGACACCGGGTTGGCGCTGTAGCCGATGCCCAGATAGTTGCGCGGGCCCAGCGTCACCGCCTTGCCGCCGTGAATGTCCATGGCGTCGGAAAGCGCCAGGCGCTGGAACTCGGTGAGCTGGCTCTTGAGGATCGCCGAGGGCACCGCCGGTTTCTCGCCTCGATCGATGGTATTGGCGGTCTGATAGACTGCTGCCTTGGCGATGTAGCCCAGTGCGGCCATGCGCGCCAAGGGTTCCTGAACCCCCTCCATCTCTGCGACCGGTACGTTGAACTGACGGCGGATGCGGGCGAAACCGCCGGTCCAGCCCAGCGCGTAGCGCGTAGTACCGCTGGCACCCGAGGGCAGGGTGATGCAGCGGCCGATGGAGAGGCATTCCACCAGCATGCGCCAACCCTGACCGATCATCTCGGTGCCGCCGATGATGGTATCCAGCGGGACGAAGACGTCCTTGCCCCGGATCGGACCATTGAGGAAAGGGCTGCCGATGGGGTGATGGCGGCGGCCGATCTCCATGCCTTGGGTATTGCGGGGTACCAGTGCCAGGGTGATGCCGCGATCCTCCTCCTCGCCCAGCAGGTGGTCGGGGTCGAACAAGCGGAAGGCCAGCCCCACTACCGTGGCGATGGGTGCCAGGGTGATCCAGCGCTTCTCGAAATTGAGGCGCAGACCGAGCACCTCCTCGCCGTCGATCATCTGCTTGCACACCACACCGGTATCCGGCAGCGAGGTGGCGTCGGAGCCCGCGCGCGGGCCGGTGAGGCCGAAGCAGGGAATCTCGCGGCCGTCGGCCAGGCGCGGCAGGTAATGGTCCTTCTGCGCCTGGGTGCCGTACTTGAGCAGTAGCTCGCCCGGGCCCAGGGAGTTGGGCACACCCACGGTGACCATCAGCATCTCGCTGATCGAGAGCTTCTGCAGCACCAGCGACTGGGCCTTGGCCGAGAAGCCCAGGCCGCCGTACTCCTTGGGAATGATCATGCCGAAGAAGCCTTCCTGTTTCAGGTATTGCCACAGCTCCTCGGGCAGATCGGCACGCTCCTTGGCGATCTCCCAGGCGTTGCACATGCCCGCCGCCACCGAACATTGGTGATCGAGAAAGGCGCGTTCCTCGTCGCTCAGGCCATCGTCATGATAGGCGAGCAGCCGGCTCCAGTCCGGCCGGCCGGAGAACAGATCACCGTCCCAGGCCACGGTACCGGCTTCCAGGGCAGTGCGCTCGGTGTCGGATACCTTGGGCGAGACGCGCTTGAACATGGCGAACAGGCGCGGTGTAATCCAGCGGATACGCAAGGTGGGCAGCCCGGCCACCGCGACTGCCACCGCGCCGATCAACAGCAGCACCCCGAGCACGGGGGAACCCAACAGCAGGCCCACCAGGCCAAGCCCACCGAGCATGACCAGCGCCGGCACGGCGCCGGCTTCGCGGCGCATGATTGCCAGCAGGCCGACAATGGTGAGAATGAGCAGAATCAGGGTGAGCATGTCTCGTCTCCGTTTGCGCAGCGCGTTTCGAACGGGTGTTTGAATCAATAGCCTAGCCCATCTGGCCATGACTGACCAGCCCGCCCCGGGCGAGCGGACGCATGAAAACGCCCCGCCGAGGCGGGGCGTTGCGACGAGGCGAATGGCACTCAGGTCAGGCGGCGCTGCGGCTCACGCCGGGCAGGTTCATTCCCCGCGACATAGTAGGGCACGGAGGCGGGAGGCAGGGGCTCACGACCGCGAATGCGATCGGCGAGCTTTTCGGCCAGCATGATGGTCGGCGCGTTAAGGTTGCCGGTGGGAATCACCGGAAACAGCGAGGCGTCGACCACGCGCAGTCCCTCCAGGCCATGCACCCGGCCTTCGCTGTCGACCACCGCCATGTCGTCCTCGCCCATGCGGCAACTGCCGCAGGGGTGATATGCCGTCTCGGCGTGCTCTCTGACGAAGGCGTCGAGCTCGGCGTCGGACTCTACCCCGGGCCCCGGCGAGATTTCGCGACCGCGGTAGGCGTCCATCGCCGGCTGGGCGATGATCTCGCGAGTCAGGCGAATGGCATCGCGGAACTCCTGCCAGTCCTTCTCGGTGGACATGTAGTTGAATAGGATGCTCGGCGCCGCGGCCGGGTCGCGAGAGGTGAGGCGGATGCGCCCGCGGCTCTCGGAGCGCATCGAGCCCACGTGGGCCTGGAAGCCGTGCGCCTGCACCGCGCTCTTGCCGTTGTAGCTGATGGCAATGGGCAGGAAGTGGTACTGCAGGTTAGGCCAGGGTTCCTCGTCGTGGGTGCGAATGAAGGCGCATGACTCGAACTGGTTACTGGCACCGATCCCGGTGCCGCGAAACAGCCACTCGGCGCCGATCTTCGGCTGGTTGAACCACTTCAGCGCCGGGTAAAGGCTGATCGGCTGCTTGCATTCGTACTGGATATACATCTCCAGATGGTCCTGCAGATTCTCACCGACCCCGGGCAAATCGTGGACGACAGGAACGTCGAACTCGCGCAGGTGGTCGGGATTCCCCACCCCCGAGCGCAGCAGAATCTGTGGCGAGGCGATAGCCCCGGCGCACAGCAGGACCTCACGGCGCGCACGAACCCGCTGCGTCTGGCCGCGGCGCAGATAGCGCACGCCGATCGCGCGCTTGCCCTCGAACTCCACGACATCCGTGGTGGCGTGGGTCTCGATGGTCAGGTTGTCGCGCTGCTTCGCCTGGTCGAGGTAGCCGCGCGCGGTGGAGGCACGCCGCCCCTTGGGCGTGACAAAACGGTCCATGGGACCGAAGCCCTCCTGGCGATAGCCGTTGACGTCCTCGGTCTCGGCGTAGCCCGCCTGCACCCCCGCGTCGACGAAGGCGCGGTAGAGCGGGTTGTTGCCCGGCTTCGGCGTGGTCACGCTGACCGGACCGTCGCCGCCGTGGTAGGCGTCGGGGCCGATATCGCGGCATTCGGATTTCTTGAAGTAGGGCAGGCAGTCGACGTAGCGCCAGTCCGAGAGACCCGGCAGACTCGCCCAGTTGTCAAAGTCCAGCGCATTGCCTCGGATATAGCACATGCCGTTGATCAACGAGGAGCCGCCGAGCCCCTTACCGCGGCCACACTCCATGCGGCGGCCGTTCATGTGCGGCTCGGGATCGGTCTCGAAGGCCCAATTGTAGCGCTTGCCCTGCAGCGGGTAGGCCAGCGCCGCGGGCATCTGGGTGCGGAAATCGAAGCGGTAGTCGGGGCCGCCGGCCTCCAGCAACAGCACGCTGACCGCAGGATCTTCGGTGAGGCGGGCGGCCAGCACGTTGCCGGCGGAGCCAGCACCGATGATGACGTAGTCGTATTCGTTAATCTGGGACATGGATGTCTCCCTTAAAACACGGATTCGAAGGGACCCATCTCCACCTGTACCGACTTGGTCTGGGTATAGTGGGCCAGCGTCTCGATGCCGTTCTCGCGGCCCACGCCGGACTGCTTGTAGCCGCCCACCGGCATCTCGGCCGGCGACTCGCCCCAGGTGTTGATCCAGCAGATGCCGGCCTCGAGGCGGTGAATGGTGCGATGCGCCCGGCTCAGGCTTTCGGTGAACAGTCCTGCAGCGAGGCCGTAGTGAGTGTCGTTGGCGCGGCGGATCAGCTCTTCCTCGTCATCGAAGGCAAGGATCGACATCACCGGCCCGAAGATCTCCTCGCGCACGATGCGCATGTCGTCGGCGCAGTCGGTGAATACCGTGGCCGGTGCCCAGGCGCCGTTGGCGAAGTCTCCCTCGGCGAGGGGGGCGCCACCGATCAGCACGCGCGCGCCGTCCTGCTTGCCGGCCTCGATGTAGGAGAGCACCTTGGCCTGATGCTCGAAGCTGACCAGCGGACCGAAATTGACGCTCGGATCGAGCGGGTCGCCGGCGCGGATGCGTGCCACGCGCTCTACGATCTTCTCCTCGAAGGCGCTCTTTACCGAACGCTCGACGAAGACGCGCGTACCGTTGGTGCAGATCTGACCGCTGGAGTAGAAGTTGGCCATCATTGCGGCGTCGGCGGCACGCTCCAGGTCGGCGTCGGCAAACACGATCAGCGGTGACTTGCCGCCCAACTCCATGGTCACGTCCTTGAGGGTCGAGCCGGCGGCGGCGGCCATCACTTTCTTGCCGGTACCCACTTCACCGGTAAAGGTCACCTTGTCGATGCCCTCGTGGGCAGTGAGCATCTGCCCGACCCGGGCGTCGCCGTGGACGACGTTGAACACGCCGTCGGGTAGCCCGGCTTCGGTGAATATCTCGGCCAGTTTCATGGCGGACAGCGGCGTAACCTCGCTGGGCTTGAACACCACGGCGTTACCGGCGGCAAGTGCCGGGGCGGCCTTCCAGCAGGCGATCTGAATCGGATAGTTCCAGGCGCCGATGGCGCCGATGACGCCCAGCGGCTCGCGGCGGGTATAGACGAACGACGATTCGCGCAGGGGAATCTGCGCCCCTTCGATGGCCGGAGCCAGGCCGGCGTAGTACTCGAGAACGTCCGCCCCGGTGACGATGTCCACCGCGATGGTCTCGCTGATCGGCTTGCCGGTGTTACGC
This sequence comes from Billgrantia saliphila, assembly GCF_002930105.1. Lineage (GTDB taxonomy): Bacteria > Pseudomonadota > Gammaproteobacteria > Pseudomonadales > Halomonadaceae > Halomonas > Halomonas saliphila. Next base: position 112,192 of record NZ_PJRN01000001.1, read on the forward strand.
GTCTCGAGTTCGGCGATCTCGTCGTTGCGTTCCCTCAGCAGTGCCACGGCGCGATTCAGGATGCGACCGCGCTCCATGCCGGTCATGGCCGCCCAGCGGCGTTGGCCGGCGCGGGCCGATGCCACCGCGCGATCGACGTCATCCTGGCTGGCCTGGTCGACGTTGGCGAGCAGGCTGCCGTCGTAGGGGTTGAGGACCTCGAAGGTCTCGCCGGAGGTGGCCTCGACTCGGCCGCCGTCGATATAGAGCGTTTCGGTAACGAGCGATGTCATGCGAACTCCTTGGATAAGGCGTGCGACGTGTCATGGGCGGTAAGCAGCTGGTCTAGGTAGGCATGCGCCAGGCGGCGTGCGCGTTCGGTGTCCAGGCCCTCCGGTGTCAGCGTCCCGCGCAGCCACAAGCCGTCGATCATGGCCGCCAGCCCGCGGGCGGCGTCACGCGCCTTTTCCCGAGGCATCAGGCGATGGAACTGACTGCAGAGATTGGAGTAGAGCCGCCGGTCATTGACCTGCTGGAGACGCTGCAGCTGAGGCTTGTGCATGCTGCTGGACCAGAACGCGAGCCAGGTCTTGGCAGCCGGGCCCGAGACCTGGCTGCGATCGAAGTTGCCGTCGATGATGGCCTGCAGGTGCCCGCGGGGGGACCCGTTGCCCAGAGCGCGGCGCCGCGCCGCCACCGCCTTGCCCAGGTCGCTGAGGATCTGGCGCATGGTCGCCTCGAGCAGGCCGTCCTTGCCGCCGAAGTAATGGCTGATGATGCCGGCGGAGACGCCTGCGTGGCGGGCAATCCGCATCACCGTGGCATCGGCCAGGCCGACCTCGTCGATGGCTTTCATCGTGGCCTGGATGAGCTGGTGGCGACGAATCGGCTCCATTCCTATCTTGGGCACCGCTGACTCCTCTGAGCTTGGCGCTGCTGGCTCGAGCGCTGTGTACTCAGCATGGCATTTTTTTATTGAACGTTCAATCAACAAAAACCTGAGCGCCATTCCGGCTTGCCAGGGTAAGGGGGTTCATGCATAATTCTGCCGCGTCGGCCGGCCCAGGTGGGTCGTCGCTAACGAATTGGTGCGTATGGCTACGTAGCTCAGCCGGTTAGAGCACATCACTCATAATGATGGGGTCCCCTGTTCGAATCAGGGCGTAGCCACCAGCTTTACCGAGACGCCCGCGCAACGATGTTGCACGGGCGTCTTGCCTTCCGGCTGGCCACCGAATCCGCCCTTGACCTTGCGTAAGCGATCCGTATACTACGCACCGTGTTCAGGGCCATTCCCGGATAGCTCAGTCGGTAGAGCAAGTGACTGTTAATCACTGGGTCGCAGGTTCGAGTCCTGCTCCGGGAGCCAATGGACACAAGCTGAACGTGACGCCCGTCATTCCTCGATAGCTCAGTTGGTAGAGCAAGTGACTGTTAATCACTGGGTCGCAGGTTCGAGTCCTGCTCGAGGAGCCATCAGCTTTCTATAGAGAGCCATCAGCTTTCATATGGAAAGCCATCAGCTCACCTCCCAGGAGGCATCGGCTTCCTGTCGAAGTCGTTCCCGGATAGCTCAGTCGGTAGAGCAAGTGACTGTTAATCACTGGGTCGCAGGTTCGAGTCCTGCTCCGGGAGCCAGCTCGTGTCCGAACGAACGCGCTGCCAGACGACAGCCGTAAGTCCTCATTTCCGACCGAGTGAAGTGTCCGTCCTGGTGCGTGCGTCATCCTCGGCAGGCTCAGGGTTCGCGGGAAGGTAGCGACGCTCGATCTCGTCGGCTTCCCGGGCCGGGCTGAAATGAAAGCCCTGATAGCCCCAGCAATGCTGCTGTTTCAGAAACGCCAGCTCTTCGGCCGTTTCCACCCCTTCGGCGATGGTATGCAGTCCCATGGTGCTAGCCAGTGCGATGATGGCGCGCACGATTCCCTGGTTCTTCTCGTCCTCATGCACTCGCTTGACGAAACTCATGTCGATCTTGACGGTGTCGATGGGGAAGTCGCGCAAGTAGGCGAGACCCGAGTAGCCGGTGCCGAAATCATCGATCGACAGTGCCACGCCGAGGCGTTTCAGCGCCTGCAGGGTGGAAAGCGTGTACTCCAAGTCGAACATGGTGACATGCTCGGTGATCTCGAGCTCCAGATATTGGGCCGGTACCTGGCGCTTGGCGAGCCAGTGCGCCAGTTCCTCGACGAAATCCGAGCGCGAGAACAGCGACGCGGAGACGTTCACCGCTACCGGTAGCACCTGGCGGCCCTGCTGGCGCCACTGTGCCAGCTGGGCGATCACCGACCTGAGCATCCAGCGATCGATGGTGGCGATCTGTCCGCTTGCCTCGGCGACCGGAATGAACTGGCCCGGTGGAACCAGGCCGCGCTCGGGATGCTGCCAGCGCACCAGCGCCTCGAAGCCGATGACGGTGTCGTCCTCGATGTGGATCTTGGGTTGGTAATGGATGCGCAGCTCGTTGTGCTGCATGGCGGTGTCCAGTTCCACCCTCAGCGTAAGCCGGCTCTGGGCCTGGTGCTGCATCTCGCTGGAATAGAAGGTGAAGACGCCGCGACCGCGCGCCTTGGCCTGGTACATGGCCGTGTCGGCTGCCTGGATCAGGTCGTTCAGGTCGGTGCCATCGAGAGGCGCCTGGGCGATACCGATGCTGCAGCCGATATGCACGGGCTGGCCGTTGAGCTGGTAGGGCTGGCGCACGCTTCGGATCAGCCGCTTGGCCAAGGCGCCGGACTCTTGCTGACCGCCGGCAAGCAGCACCACGAATTCATCACCGCCGAAGCGGGCCAGCGTGTCGTCGTCACGCAATTCTTCGCGTAGACGCTCCGAGACCAGGCGCAGCAGCAGGTCGCCCTGCTGATGGCCCATGGCGTCATTGACGTGCTTGAATTCGTCCAGGTCGACGAACAGGACGGAGAGCGTCAGAGGCTCGTCGCCGGACTGCTCGACCGCCTGCTGGAAGCGGCTCTCGAGCAGCAGGCGATTCGGCAGGTCCGTCAAGGGGTCGTAGTTGGCAAGGTTGAGAATCCTCTCTTCGGCCCGCACCTGCTCGGATACGTCCTCCATGACCGAGATGAAGTGTTCGATTCTTCCGTCCTCGCCGCGCACCGCGGAAATGGTGCCGCGCTGCGGATAGAGTTCTCCGCTCCTGCGTGCGTTCCAGAACTCTCCCGCCCAGTACCCTTCCGTCAGCAGGCTCTGCCACAGCTTCTCGTAGAATGTCTTGTCCTGCCGTCCGGACTGCAGCATGCGCGGGTTCTGGCCGATGGCCTCCTCTCGCTTGTGGCCGGTGATCCGTGTGAAGGAGGGGTTGACGTCGAGGATTCGGCCGCTGGTGTCGGCGATGATGATGGACTCGTGGCTGTGCTCGAAGACTTCGGATGTCAATTTCAGGCGCTGTCGATCCGCGAGCATGCTCAGGGCAAAGGCGATATCGCCGGCCAGTTCGTCGAAAAGGCGAATCATGTCGATGTCGAAGCCTTGCCCCTGCTGGCGGTATACCGTCAGCACGGCATGTATCTCCTTGCCATCGGGGCGAATGGGGAACGCCGCCATGACACCCTGGCCGCTCGGCGAAGGGTTGAGCGAACAAGCTCCATGTGACGGGCACGCCCGAGAGCCCTGTGAGATGACATGCCGATTGCAGGTCACCACCTGCTGGACCAGATGGCAGCTCCGATGGCAGCAAGCCGCATCGGGGAGCAGGCCGGATCCCTGGCGGGCGCAGATCGTCTCGGAGGAGTGAGTGCTGACGGCGGAACTCGAAGTGGAGCTAACCGTGGTGATGCAGGCCTGGATGAAATCGCTTTCCTCGGTGATGATCACGCACATGCGACCGAAGAGCTGTGCTGGCGTCAGCTTGAGGTTGACGAGCGTCTGATTGACGCTGCTGAGCATCTCGTACATGTCGCGCATCTTCTGGGCTCTTTTCAGGGCGCGCCGGCGTTCGTCGATCAGGGCGCCCAGCAGCCAGACGATCATCTGGTTGATCAGCAGGAACACCGAGAGGGCGGTCAAGCTGCGCTGCGCGCTTCCCGACGTCTCGCCGGCACTCAGCGCATCGGCCAGACCTGCTGCCAGGCTGGTGGAGAGCACCACGAAAAGGCTGGTCGACAGCGGCAGGCGAATGGCGGCAATCAGCAGCAGCGGCGTCAGCAGGAAGCCATAGGTGGCTAGCGCCCGACCGGCCGGATTGCTCACGCTGAAGATCACGGCCGCCGCTCCGCAGCAGAGCGTCCAAAGCAGTATTGCTTCCCAGGGCGAAGCGCGAAGGCACGGCGGCCGATCGGTGCTGGGAGGCGGTTGGAAGAACAGTACCAGTAACGGAGCCAGCAGTAGCAGACCGCTCAGGCGCTGTACGAACCACCAGAGCCATTCGGCTAGAGGGTCCCCTTGAGCGTCGGGCAGGGCCAGCGCCATCACGCTCGACGACAGCGTCGCGGGAATCAGGCAGCCCCATAGAGCAAAGGCGAGCATGCCTCGCTGCGTATCGGGGCGGTGCCCTTCCGGCGCGTAGCGCTGCAGCAGAAAGCTCCCGAGCCAAGCCTGCGCCACCAGCGATACGCTGGTCCAAGCGGCATCCGTCGGTGAAAGGCCCTGCATGCCGAGACGAAACCCGAGGTCGACCAGTCCGGCTAAGGCGAGAAAGCGAGCGCGTTGCCCGTTGCCATCGAACGATGCCACTAGCAGCGCGGCGAGCAGAATGCCTCCCTGGGGCATCAGCAGGCTGAAACCGTGCTGGGGGTTCACCAGTTCCTGGGCTGCCAGAGATAGCACAGCAAAGGCCGACAGCCAGCCCTGCCAATGCCGACTCGCAGTCCGGGCCCGCCGTGCCAAGCGATGAATCACCATACGACCTCTTCTCGTGGGGGCGTCAATCGGTGCGGCAGAGCCAGACGGCTCTCGTTGGCTCATGCGACAGGTGGCAGGCTACGCCGAGTGGCTCGCCTGCCCAGTATAAATGGCGGCATCTTCGGGGTCTTGCCTCTCGTCACCAACGGTGTGAAGCCGGTGCTTGGACGCAAGGCATGAGTAGTCTTTAAAGTAGGGCCCGCGTATAACGAAAGGAGGCCTCCGTCCCGTTGCGGGGGGAGCGGATCGAATCAAGGAGTCGGCAAAGAATGGCGGTCTATCTCATGGCGCTGGTCGGGTTGGCACTGCTCATCGTCGGTGCCGAGGGGTTGGTGAAGGGGGCCTCGCGTCTGGCGGCCCGGTTGGGAATTTCACCGTTGATTATCGGCCTGACCGTGGTGGCTTTCGGGACCAGTTCGCCCGAACTCACGGTCAGCCTGCAAGCCGCACTCGACGACCAGGCCGGCATTGCCGTCGGCAACGTGGTCGGCAGCAATATCTTCAACGTGCTCTTCATTCTCGGCGTCTCGGCGCTGGTCGCCCCGCTGCGGGTGGCGCATCAGTTGGTCAGGCTCGACATTCCCCTCATGGTACTGATCACGCTCATCGTGCTCGTGCTGGCCTTCGATCGACAGATCGGGCGACTCGATGGGCTGGGACTGGTCGTCGGGCTCGTCGTCTATACCACGTTCCTGTTCCTGCAGGGGCGTCGGGAAGGCGCGGCTGGCGAGTCCGCCGAAGCGCCGGTCGCCGCCGCCCACTGGTCGATCGACATGCTGCTGGTGGCAGGCGGGCTGGCTCTGATGGTGGTGGGCTCGCGCTGGTTCGTCGACGGTGCGGTGGCGCTCGCCGCATATCTCGGCGTGAGCGACCAGATCATCGGTCTGACGATCATCGCGGCCGGCACTTCGCTGCCCGAGGTGCTGACCTCGATCATTGCCGTGCTGCGCGGCGAGCGCGACATCGCCGTGGGCAACGTGGTGGGCAGCAATATCTTCAATCTGCTCGGCGTGCTGGGGCTGACGGCGCTGCTGGCACCCTCGGCGATCGATGTGTCGGCGGCCATGGTGGCCTTCGATATGCCGGTCATGCTGGCCGTGGCGCTGGCCTGTCTGCCTATCTGCTTTACCGGGCGCACGATCAACCGCTGGGAGGGCGCCCTGCTGATGGGCTATTACGTGGCCTATACGCTCTACCTGATCCTGGCCGCCACGCAGCATGACGCCCTGGCCGGGTTCGCCGACGCCATGCTGTACGTCGTGATGCCGATCACCGCGCTGACGCTGATCGTTTTCTCCCTGCGGGAATGGCGCGGCGAGCGGCGCTGAGCGAGAGGTGGTGATGCCTGGCGACTTCGCCTCGTCCCTGCCGGCCGTGCTCTGCGGCCCGCTGCTGCGGCGGATCGAGACCGACCGGCTGAACATTTGGTTGGTGGGTTCACGGCCCCTCGAGCTGACTCTTCTCCTGCATCCGCGCGGTCGATCCGCGCGGCGGTTGCGGCTCGGCGAGCGGCGCCTGGAGCGTGTGCCAGTGGGGCGAAATGCCTGGCTGCACTTCATCGATGTCCGCCTGGACACGCCGCTGCCGAGAGGCGTGCATGTCGACTACGATCTGCAGATCCTGGAGGGCGAGCGGCGGCGCGGAATCGACGAATGGGCGGCACATCTTCTGCATGCGGGGGCGCGGCGGCCGAGCTTCGTGATTGCGCCGCGCCACCATCGCCTGCTGCACGGCTCCTGTCGCAAGCCTCACTATGACGCCCCGGATGGACTGGTGCGCGCCGATGCCTGGCTGGCCGAGCGCTTCGAGCATGCTGAAGAGTGGCCCGCCTGGCTGTTGATGACGGGCGACCAGGTGTATGCAGATGACGTGGCCGGCCCCATGCTCACCACCATCCACGCCCTGATCCGGCGCCTGGGGCTGTTCGACGAGCCGCTCGAAGGCGCCACCGTCGACGATAGCCAGGCGCTCTATGCCAGCGAGTTGGGTCTTTATCGGCGCGAGTCGCTGCTGCCCGACGTGGAGAGCACGGCGGCGCTGCGCAAGCGCTTCTTCGGCGGGAAGCGCAAGCCGATCTTCACCTCGGCCAACGCACAGAATCACCTGATGACCTTCGCCGAGGTCATGGCGATGTACTTACTGGTCTGGTCGCCGGTGCCCTGGCGGCTGATCGGGGATGAGGACATCGCTCGGCCCCCGCCCGAGTATGCGGAGATCTATGCGTCGCAGCGCGCCACGCTCGAACGCTTCGTCACCGGATTGCCCGGGTGTGCGCGGTTGATGGCGCACTTGCCGACGCTGATGATTTTCGACGATCACGATGTCTCGGATGATTGGAATCTGACGGCGGACTGGGAGCAGACGGCTTATGGTCATCCGCTGTCGCGGCGTATCATCGGCAATGCCCTGATGGGGTATCTGCTCTGCCAGGGATGGGGAAACGATCCCGATCGTGTCGCCCCCTTGCTGGCAGCCTGTCGTGAACTGCTGGAGCAGACGCAGAGCGGCGAGGGCTGGCTTCCGCGCGAGCAGCACGATGCCTGCCTGGAGTGCCTGCGGCGCTTCCAGGGCTGGGAGTACCGCCTGCCTGGACCGCCGCTGCTCGTGGTGCTCGATACCCGCACCCGGCGTTGGCGTAGTGAACGCAGCCCAGGTCGTCCCTCGGGATTGATGGACTGGGAGGCGTTGACGGAACTTCAGCAGCATCTGCTCGACGCACCGGCTGCAATCATCGTCTCACCCGCACCCATGTTTGGCGTCAAATTGATCGAAGGCATTCAGAAGCTTTTCACCTTGGTGGGCAAGCCGCTGCTGGTGGATGCGGAGAACTGGATGGCGCACCGAGGCACGGCGAGTGTGATGCTCAACATCTTTCGTCATGCACGTACGCCGGGCAACTACGTGATTCTTTCCGGCGATGTGCATTACTCATTCGCTTACGACATCCGCATTCGGCAGCGGCGGCATGGCCCGCGGTTATGGCAAATCACCTCGAGCGGTGTGAAGAACGCTTTTCCCGCTACGCTGCTGGACTGGTTCGATCGGCTCAATCGCTGGCTCTACGCACCGCGCTCGCCGCTCAACTGGTTTACCCAGCGTCGGCGGCTGGAAATTCGACCCCGCGATCCCGAACGTGCCAGGGCTGGCGAGCGGCTATGGAACGGCAGCGGTATCGGGTTGGTCGACTTCGACGAGAGCGGGCGTCCGATCGACATTCGTCAACTGGACGCCCGCGGGTTCGATGTCCGGTTCCCCGGTTCGCATGGTGAAGAAGGGTAGGGGTGAACCTCAGGAGCGGCCCGCCAGCCGCCGCTCGGTCAGTTCGGCATAGTCGGCGAGGATGGCGGCGGCTTCGGTGACCTGGACGCGTTCCACCGACTCGTCCTCCTCCTCGCCCATTTCTTCCGTCTCCCCCTCGCGCGCCTCTGCCAACTCATCGAGCGGCTCCAAGCCCAGGGCCTCGCGGCGACGATTCTCGATGGCCAGTTGCTCGGCGTCGCGAGCTTCGACTTCGCGCTGGCGCTGTTCACGATCCAGGCTAACGCTGGTTTGCTCCTCGCGCATGCGGCGGGTCAGTTCCACGCGCTCCTGCAGATAGATGAAGTTGGGGTGAGAGTCGGCCCGCTCGCGATGGCGTGAGCGAAGGGTCTCGAGGTACTCCCAAGGCTCGCCGTAGTGGCGGTACTGCACGGCCTGGACGGTGTCCCATTCGAGGGCATTGTCGAGGCTGCTCTCTCCGATCCGCTCCGGGTCGAACATGTCGGGAAACAGGATGTCCGGCTCCACGCCGCGATGCTGGGTACTCTCGCCCGAGATGCGATAGAACTTGGCCCGGGTCAGCTTGATCTGGCCATGGCTCAGATCATTGAGGGTCTGCACGGTGCCCTTGCCGAAGGTGGCGCTGCCGAGTACCAGTCCGCGGCCATAGTCCTGAATGGCGCCGGCGAAGATCTCCGAGGCCGAAGCGGACAGCCGGTTGACCAGTACCGCCAGCGGACCGTCGTAGAGCGTGCCGGTCTCGGTATCGCCATAGAGACTGATGCGTCCACGCGCATCGCGCACCTGCACGGTGGGGCCGCGATCGATGAACAGGCCGAGCAGCGAGTTGGCCTCCTGCAGGGCGCCGCCGCCGTTGTTGCGCAGGTCGAGCATGATGCCGTCGATGCCCTCTTGCTTGAGCCGCTCGATCTCGCTCGCCACGTCGCGGGTGGTGCTGCGGAACTCCTCCGCGCCGGCCTGCCAGGCGTCGAAGTCGACATAGAACGCCGGAATGGTGATGACGCCGATGCGCTTGATGCCATCGTCGCGCTCGACCTCGATGACCTCGCCCTTGGCCGCCTGTTCCTCCAGGTCGACGGTGTCGCGGGTGATCGCGACCTCATGGGAGCGGGTCATGTCGACGGCCTCGGCGGGAACCACCTCGAGGCGCACCACGGTGCCCTTGGGGCCGCGAATCAGATCGACCACTTCGTCCAGGCGCATGCCCACCACGTTGACGACCTCTTCCTCGTCCCCCTGGCCCACGCCGACGATGCGGTCGGCGGGCTCGAGCACGCCGGCACGATCGGCCGGGCCGCCGGGTACCAGGCTGGTGACCTTCACGTACTCACCGTCGGACTGCAGCATCGCCCCGATGCCCTCCAGCGACAGGCGCATCTGAATGTCGAAAGACTCGCCCTGACGCGGGGAAAGGTACTCGGTGTGCGGGTCGATGCTGCCGGTCACGGCCGCCATGAACAGGCCGAACACATCCTCGCCGTTGGTCTGGCGCAGCCGGGCGAGCTGGCCCTCGTATCGCTGGCGCAGATTGGATTCGATCTGTTCCTCGTCCTGGCCACTGATGTCCAGGGTAAGCGCAGCGTTCTTCAACCGCTTGTGCCAGAGCGTATCGAGTTCGGCTTCACTCTCGGCCCAGGGCACCTCACGGCGATCCAGGTCCAGGCGCATATCGGTCTCGTAGGTGAACTCGAGGCCCTCGTCGAGAGCGGCGAGCAACCACTCGAAGCGCGACTCGGCGCGATCGTGATAGCGCTGATAGAGCTGATAGGCGGGGGCGACTTCGCCCTCGATCAGCATGTCGTCGATGTGCTCCTCGAGGTGGCGAAACTCATCGATATCGCTCTCGAGCAGGAAGGCGCGCTGTCCGTCGAGTACGTCGAGGTAGCGCTCGAAGGCCTGACGCGACCATCCGTCATCAAGGGCGATGTCCGCGTAGTGGCCATAGCGCAGCGATTCGGCCACTTCCATCGCTGCCTGGCGCTGGGTGTCGCCGGGTTGGATCTCCGCCAGCGCCAGCTGGCTGCCCATCAACAGCAGCGCCAGCAGCAGGCTGGCTGAGCGCCGAACAACGACTAACAGGCTCATCAATGAAGCACTCCCGGTTTCGTGTACACTTCCTTCCCTAGGACAAGCGCATCGCTTGCGAGTTGCCAAGGCCGACAGCGCATTGTAGCAGCTATCGCGTCAACCACGACCCTTCAAGAGGATTCACATGTCTCGGGAAGCCCGTCTCGAGCGCCTGCTCGATTTCCTGCATCGTTCGCCCACGCCCTGGCACGCCGTCGCGGTCATGGCGGAACGGCTCGACGCCGCCGGCTTTCGGCGACTGGACGAGGCCGAGCCCTGGCAGCTCGCTCCCGGTGAGCGGATCTACGCGACACGCAACGGCTCGTCGGTCGTCGCGCTGCAGCTCCCGCGAGAGCGACTCGACGCGCTGCGCATGATCGGCGCCCACACCGACAGCCCCGGACTGCGACTCAAGCCCAACGCCGCCCAGAGCTCGGCGGGCTGGTTGCAGCTTGGCATCGAAGTCTATGGCGGCGCGCTGCTCGCCCCCTGGTTCGATCGCGACCTGGGACTGGCGGGGCGGGTCCACCTGCGGCATGCCGATGGTCGCCTCGAGGGCGTACTGCTGCACGTCGAGCGGCCGGTGGCGATCGTGCCGAGCCTGGCGATCCATCTCGACCGCGAGGTCAATCAGGGTCGCCCGATCAATGCCCAGACGCAGATGGCGCCCGTCTTCCTGCAGGGCGGCGACAAGGCCGACCTGCAGCGGCTGTTGCTGGGCTGGCTGGAAGCGCAACACGGCATCACGGGGGCCGAGATCCTCGACTTCGAGCTGGCACTCTACGATGTGCAACCTCCGGCGCTGGTCGGCGTCGAGGGCGAGCTGGTGGCCAGCGCGCGTCTGGACAACTTGCTCTCCTGCTTCATCGGCCTTGAGGCACTGCTGGAGAGCGACGGCAGCCAGGGCGCAGTGCTTGTCGCCAATGACCACGAGGAGGTCGGCAGCGCCAGTGCCAGCGGCGCCCAGGGACCGTTCCTCGCGGACGTGCTGCGTCGCGTCAACGCTCAGCTCGGCGAGCCCGGAGACGAGGGCTTCATTCGCCTGATTCAGGCCTCGCGCATGATCTCCTGCGACAATGCCCACGCCTTGCACCCAAACTTCACCGACAAGCATGACGCCGCACACGGACCGGCCCTCAACGGCGGGCCGGTGATCAAAGTCAACGCCAACCAGCGCTACGCCACCAATAGCGCCACCTCGGCGCTGTTCCGCGACTTGTGTCGCGAAGCGGAGGTGCCGGTGCAGACCTTCGTCACTCGGGCTGACATGGGCTGCGGCAGCACCATCGGCCCGATCACCGCCACGGAGCTTGGCGTGCCGACGCTCGACGTGGGGGTGCCGCAATGGGCCATGCATTCGATCCGCGAGACTGCGGGCAGCCATGACGTGGAGCACCTGACGCGGGCACTGGTCGCCTTCGTCAACCGTCCGCGGCTGGCCTGAGTCGTCACCACGAAAAACCCGGCGCTGGAGGCGCCGGGTTTTTTCATTCTTTGGTGGCTACGCCCTGACTCGAACAGGGGACCCCATCATTATGAGTGATGTGCTCTAACCAACTGAGCTACGTAGCCAATCACGGAGGCGAAGTTTACGGATTCGCCTTCGTCAGGTCAAGGTTCCCGCTCTGGAAACCCTTACACATTGAAGCGGAAGTGAATCACGTCTCCGTCCTGGACGACATACTCCTTGCCTTCGAGCCGCCACTTGCCGGCATCCTTGGCGCCCTGTTCACCACCCAGGGTGACGAAATCCTCGTAGGCGATGACCTCGGCGCGAATGAAACCCTTCTGGAAGTCGGTGTGGATCACGCCGGCAGCCTCCGGGGCGGTGGCGCCTATCTTCACCGTCCAGGCACGCACTTCCTTCACGCCGGCGGTGAAATAGGTCTGCAGGCCGAGCAGCTTGTAGCCGGCGCGAATCACACGGTCGAGTCCGGGTTCTTCCATGCCCATCTCGTCGAGGAACATGGCACGCTCGTCGTCGTCCAGTTCGGCGATCTCGGCCTCCAGCTGGTTGCATACCGGCACTACCACGGCGCCTTCCTCGACGGCGATCTCGCTCACCACGTCGAGGTAGGGGTTGTTCTCGAAACCGTCCTCGTTGACGTTGGCGATGTACATGGTCGGTTTGAGCGTCAGAAAGCCGAAGCTCTTGAGCTGGCGCTTCTCGTCATCGTCGAGGCCGAAGCTTCTCAGCGGCTGACCCTCGGCCAGGTGCGGCTGGATGCGGTCGAGGATCGCCTTGGTGGCGATGGCCTCCTTGTCGCCGCCCTTGACCACGCGAACGAGGCGCTGGATAGCACGCTCGACGGTGTCGAGGTCGGCTAGGGCCAGCTCCAGGTTGATGGTTTCGATGTCGGCCCGCGGATCGACCTGGTTGGCCACGTGGATGACGTTGTCGTTGTCGAAGCAGCGCACCACGTGAGCGATGGCCTGGGTCTCGCGAATGTTGGCCAGGAACTGATTGCCGAGACCTTCGCCCTTGGAGGCGCCCGCCACCAGCCCGGCGATGTCGACGAATTCCATGGTGGTGGGGATCACCTTTTGCGGCTTCACGATCTCGGCCAGCCTGTCGAGCCGTGGGTCGGGCATCGGCACAATGCCGACGTTGGGCTCGATGGTGCAGAAAGGGAAGTTCTCGGCATCGATGCCGGACTTGGTCAGTGCATTGAACAGAGTGGACTTGCCGACGTTGGGCAGGCCGACGATACCGCAGTTGAAACCCATGAATTTGTCCTGAAAGCATGTGAGAAATTGGCGGCTATTCTATCGTTGCTACGAGCTACGAGCTACGAGCTACGAGCTACGAGCTACAGTCGTGAGCGGCGACGCCTTTCAGGGTTTGAAGCTATGTAAGCGGTTCATCGCCTGAGCCCACTCGCCGGCTACGACCAGGGGCAGGGTAGCCAGGCACTCGTCCAGGACGGCGCCGATATCGGCGAGTTCCGCCTTGCCGGGGCGTCCCAGTACGTACTGGGTAACCTGTCGCGCGTCACCGGGATGGCCGATGCCGATACGCAGCCGATTGAAGGCCTTGTCGCCCAGCGCGCTGATGATGTCGCGCAGCCCGTTGTGCCCGCCGTGGCCGCCGGCCTGCTTGTAGCGTGCGGTGCCGGGCGGGATATCCAACTCGTCATGGGCCACCAGCAGCTCGTCGGGGGCGATCTTGTAGAATTGGCACAAGGCCGCCACGGCGGCGCCGCTGCGGTTCATGTAGGTGGTGGGTTCGAGCAGATGGAGCTCGTGCCCGTCGAGGCTGACCTTGGCGTAGAGGCCGAGGAACTTCTTCTCGGGGCGCAGCTCGCTACCGGCCTGTCGGGCCAGGATCTCGACCAGCCAGGCGCCGGCGTTGTGGCGGGTGGCGGCGTAGTCGGCACCGGGATTGCCCAGCCCGATGATCGCCTTGACCTGGGGCATGCGGGGTCTCCAAACAAGAACAAGCGCCGCAGCGCTTGATCGAAACGAGAGGGGCCGCCACCAGGCGGCCCCGATGGCGCGAATTACTCGGCGGACTCCTCGCCTTCCTCGCCTTCTTCGCCCTCCGCCGCTTCGCCGCGGGTCTTGGGCTTGGTGATGCTCAGCACGGCATTGTCATGATCCTCGCCGTGGGTCAGCTCGACCAGGGTCACGCCGGCCGGCAGCTTGAGATCGGAGAGGTGCAGGGTAGTGCCCAGCTCGACGTTGCTGATGTCGACCTCGAGGAAGTCCGGCAGGTCCTTCGGCAGGCAGCTGATCTGGACTTCGTTGGAGAGCACGTGCAGCTCGCCGCCCTGGTCCTTGATGCCCTTGCAGGTCTCTTCGCCCACTACGTGCAGCGGCACGTTGATGGTGATCTCGTGAGTGGCGTCCACACGCAGGAAGTCGGCATGGGTGATCAGCGGCTTGTACGGGTGACGCTGAAGGTCACGCACGACTACTTGCTCGTTCTTGCCATCGACGACCAGCGAAATGATCGACGAGAAGAAGGATTCATCCTCGATGGCCTTGTAGAAGGCCGCTTTTTCGACGGAGATCGGTTGGGGTGCCTGCTCGCCACCGTAGACGATGGCCGGCACCTGGAGGTTCTCACGACGCAGGCGGCGGCTCGCACCTTTCCCCAGGTCGTTACGAACGCTGGCGTTGAGGGTGAAATCGGACATGGTATTGCCTCTTGCTTGATGAAAAGGGATTCGACGAGGCCCGCGACCTGACCCCGTCGTTCCCGAAAGCCCCGCGCAGTTCATCTGGCGGGGCGCTATGTCGGCGCCGCTACCGAGCCAATCGCTCAGTGGAACATGGCGCTGACGGATTCCTCGTTGCTGACACGACGGATCGCCTCGGCGATCAGGCCGGCCACGCTGAGCTGGCGAATCTTTCCGCTGCGCCGCGCGACGTCGGACAGCGGGATGGTGTCGGTCACCACCACTTCGTCGAGCACCGAGCCGGTGATGTTCTCCACCGCCGGACCCGACAGGATCGGATGGGTGGCATAGGCCACCACGCGGCGAGCGCCATGATCCTTGAGCGCATCGCCAGCCTTGCACAGGGTGCCGGCGGTATCGATCATATCGTCCACCACCACGCAGGTGCGATTCTCGATCTCGCCGATGATATGCATCACCTGGGCCTGGTTGGCCTGGGGGCGACGCTTGTCGATGATGGCGAGATCGGCATTGAGCTGCTTGGCGATGGCGCGGGCGCGAACCACGCCGCCCACATCGGGCGACACCACCACCAGGTCGTCGTAGTTCTGGCGCTCGATGTCATCGAGCAGGATCGGCGACCCGTAGACGTTGTCCACCGGGACGTCGAAGAAACCCTGAATCTGGTCGGCGTGCAGGTCCATAGTCATGACCCGGTCGACGCCGGCCTTGACCATCATGTCCGCCACCACCTTGGCCGAGATCGGTACACGGGCGGAGCGCACCCGGCGATCCTGACGCGCGTAGCCGAAGTAGGGAACCACGGCCGTGATCCGTGTGGCCGAGGCCCGGCGCAGGGCGTCAACCATCAGAATCAGTTCCATCAGGTTGTCATTGGTCGGCGCGCAGGTGGACTGCAGAATGAAGACGTCCTTGCCGCGAACGTTCTCGTTGATCTCGACCGCGATCTCGCCATCGCTGAACTGCCCGACCGTGGCGTTTCCCATGCGAGTATCGAGACTCTCGGCGATCTTCTGGGCGAGTTCGGGATTGGCATTCCCGGCAAAAACCATCAATTTAGACACGCGCATCCACCTATGCAGTGTTGGGGGGCTCGGCCATCGATGAGTCCCGCGGTCGTCAGCGCAACGAGTCGCCTGACACACGGTTGGCGCCATGCTCATCGATTCAGAGCAGCATGTAGTGGGGAGAGATTCAGGCCACGTGCCGTGAAGGCAGTATAGTCGCCTGGCAGGTCGGCCACGATACGCCGGGCCTCGTCCTGTGTATCGACGCGGGCGAAAACACAGGCACCGGTTCCCGTCAGCATGGCCGGCGCCCGTGCGCCAAGCCAGTCGAGCGCTGCGGCGACTCGCGGATAGAGTGACCGAACCGTCGGCTCGCAATCGTTGCGCCAGCCGGGCGCTCCCCCCTGCAGTGCGCGCGCCATGGTAATCGGGGGGGTGTCACGTGTCAATTGCGCCGCCCCGAACACCGCAGCGGTGGCCACCGAGACACCGGGGTGAACGACCACGAACCAGGGGGTGTCGAGTTCGACTGCGGTGAGTCGCTCGCCGATCCCTTCGGCCCAGGCGGCACGACCATGGACGAAGACCGGCACGTCGGCACCGAGCGACAGGCCCAGCGCCGCCAGGCGCTCGAGCGGAAGCCCCAGTTGCCACAGTCGGTCGAGGCCGAGCAGGGTGGTGGCGGCATCGCTGCTGCCTCCCCCCAGGCCGCCACCCATGGGGAGACGCTTGGTCAGATGGATATCGGCGCCGAGGGGGCAGCCGGTCTCGGCCTGCAGCAATCGGGCGGCGCGCACGATCAGGTTGGTATCGTCGGCGACGCCGTCGAGTGGCGGGCTCAGGCGAATGGCGCCATCGTCGCGCCGACGCAGGCGCAGTTCGTCGCCGTGGTCGAGAAACTGAAACAGCGTCTGCAGCTCGTGGTAACCGTCGGTACGTCGTCCGGTGATGTGCAGCATGCGGTTGAGCTTGGCCGGGGCCGGCAGTGCCAGGTCCACCATCGACTCACTCCTCGACGACAGGGCGCCACTCCGTGACCACCAGTGTCACGCGCAGGTCCTCGTACTCCATCACCAGCCGGCGGGGAAGCGTCAGCGACTCGACTTCGGTCCAGTCGCGATATTCGATTCGCCAGCCGTCCTGTTCGAGGCGCTGCGGAAAGCCAGCGTCATCGCGTTCGAGCCGGTGCCGGCTATGGTCGGCGGGTAGGCCGCGAATCCAGTCGGCGAGCGAACTGACCGGCAGCGACCAGCCGAGCTGTTGCTGCATCAGGGATTCGGGCGTCTCGGCTTCGAAGCGTCCCTCGGCATTGGTCAGGGTAAAGCGACCCTCGCGTCCCTCCAGCAAGTTGCGCCCGCTGCCGAAGGGGCCACTGATGAGCATGCGGTAATAATGAGAGTGCTGGCTCCAGTCGAGATTGGCACTGGTCGTCTCCTGCGGGGTTCGCAGCCCGGCCTTGCCGGTCAACACCCAGGTGTCGAGCGCCTCCACGCGCTCCCGCTGCGCTTCCCATCGATCGGTATCGGGTGAGTCGTCCGGCGTCGTTCGCGGCGTGGCGCAGCCGGCCAAGAGCGCGAGGGTCAGGCTCACGGCGAGCCAGCGTGTCAGGTGGGCAATGCGTGGCATGTCGGAATCTCGTCGGCCTAAGGGGTGTCGGGAGTCAGTTCGGGCACGCGCTGGAGCAGCTCGTCGAGGCGTGGGTGCGGTTCGAATCGCTGTCGCGCTTCCTCGAGCAGACGCCGGGCATCGTCGCGGCGGTCGAGCGCCCACAGCACTTCGATCAAGTGAGCGGCGACCTCCTGGTCGGGCATGGCGGCATAGGCGCGCTCCAGCCAGGGCAGGGCCCGCTCGGGCTCGTCGAGGCGATAGTAGACCCAGCCCAGACTGTCCATGATGGCGGCATTGCCGGGTTCGAGTTCGTAGGCCCGTTCGATCAGTTGGCGGGCCTCGTCGAGGCGATCCTCGATATCGAGATCCGCCAGCGTATAGCCCAGGGCGTTGAGTGCGGTGGCGTGATCGGGGTTGGCCTCGATGATGCGCCCCAAGTCCCGCTCCATCGCCTCGAGGTCGCCCTGCTCCCAGGCGCGCATGGCGCGCAGGTAGAGCAGTTGCTCGTCGTTGGGGGTGCGTGCCAGTTCGCGATCGAGCAGCGCATCGGCCTCTGCGGTGAGCCCAGCTTCGTCGAGTAGCTCAACCTCCAGAGCGACCAGCTCGCTGAAGCGCGACTCGTGGCGCAGGCGTTCGATGCGCAGGAAGGCGCGGGCGTCGAGCAGGCGATCGTCCTCGATCAGCATGCGCGCCGCCCTCAGTCGTGCGCGGAGAAAGTCGCTGCCGGGCGCCACCTGGCGGTAATAAAGGAGGGCGTTATCGATCTCGCCCTCCTCCTCGGCGATGAGACCGAGCAGATAGAAGGCGGTGGGCGGGGCCTGGTCCTCGCTGACCATCGGCAGCAGCAGGCGGCGGGCGGCCTCGAGGTGGCCGTCCTCCAGATAGAGGCGAGCCAGGGACAGGCGCAGATTTTGATCGCCCACATGCTCGTCGAGCAGGGTCGAGGTGTGCCTCTCGGCGGCCTCGACGTTGCCCAGCTCAAGCTCGGCCTGGGCCAGCAGGAGCAGGAAGCGCGGGTCGCCGGGCGAGATCTCCAGGCCGCGGTTCGCGGCGTCACGAGCCTGTCGCGGATTGGCGGACTCGAGTGCCAGGCGGGCGCGGGTCAGCCACAGTTCGGGTAGCTCGGAATGGTTGCGGGCGAGTCGGTCGAGACGACGCTCGGCCTGCTGGCGCTGGCCGGTGGCGGATTCAAAGATCGCCATGGCGAGTGCGGCGTCATGATAGTGGGGAGAGGTCTCGCGTCCCTCGTTCTCGAGAAAGACTCCCAGACGCTGGCGCAGGGGGAGAGGGTCGACGCCGGCCTCCAGCGCGAGTTCGGCAAACAGCGCCAGTTCGGCGTGGACACCTTGCGCGACGAGCTCCAGGCGCCGGTCGAGCGCCGTGGCCCAGTCGCCGCGTTGCAGGGCCAGGCCGGCCAGCAAACGCAGCGGGGCCTCGGCGCGGGGATCGAGCTCGTTCCAGTGCTGCACGGCGTCTTCGAGCAGCATGGGGTCGTGGCTGAAGCGTGCCGCGAGCGTGGCGCGCTCGGCCAGGCGTGGCGTGCCATAGCGCTCGGCCATGGCCAGGTAGCCCAGCGTGGCACGCCGGTAGTCGCCGCGCTGACCGGAGAGCTCGGCCGTCAACAGCGTCGCCAGGCCTTCGGCGTCGAGCCCGCGCTCAATGGGTGGCGCGGAAGCGAGAGGGTCTTCGTTCGACGTGGCGAATGGCGAGGAGGGCAGGCCCTGGCAGCCCGTCAGCACGACGAGGCCGAGCGGTGCCAGTCCCTGGCGCAAGAAGCGTATCAGCATCGAGGGCATGCGTATCTCATCCGGTGTCCCGAGCCGTCAGCATACCGGCTAGCGGCGCGGGGGCAAAGGGATCGCTGTGGCGTCGCTCGGTCGGCGCGATCGGCGATACGCTTGTCGCACGTCAATGGCAGGAGCCTTGCGCCTGGCGCCGAGCGCCCCAGGCTGTGATAGAATGCAGCGCCGCAGTGGCGGATTTCATTACCCATGGTGCCGCCGGCCGACATCACGCGAAGACACTTAACGCATGACGCTTCTTGCCCTCGGAATCAACCACAGGACGGCCAATATCGCAGTGCGCGAGCGGGTCGCCTTCACCCCCGCGCAGCTTGAAACGGCGCTGACCGAGCTGCGCCACGTTCCCCAGGTGCAAGAAGCCGCGGTCCTGTCCACCTGCAACCGGACCGAGCTCTACTGCGTCACCGGGCCGAGCGGCGAGCGCGTGATCCTTGACTGGCTGAGCCGATTCCATGGCCTGAGCCAGGACGAGCTGTCCGCCTGCGCCTATCACTACCTGGATGGCGATGCCGCCCGACACCTGATGCGCGTCGCCGTGGGGCTGGACTCGATGGTGCTGGGCGAGCCGCAGATACTGGGCCAGCTCAAGGATGCCTATCAGGCGGCGCGCCGGACCAGCGGGCTGGGGGGGGAGCTCGAGCGGTTGTTCCAGCATACCTTTGCCGTGGCCAAGCAGGTGCGTACCCGTACGGGTATCGGCCAGAACCCAGTCTCGGTGGCCTATGCCGCGGTTAGCCTGGCGAGTCGGATCTTCGATGACTTCAGTCGCTCCCGGGCGCTGCTGATCGGCGCCGGTGAAACCATCGAGCTGGTGGCGCGGCACCTGCGCGAAGCCGGGGTGCGCAACATGATCGTGGCCAACCGCACCCGTGAGCGTGCCGACCTGCTGGCCCGCGACTTCAGCGCCGAGGCGATCTCGCTCAACGAAATTCCGGATGCCCTGGCGCGCTCGGACATCGTCATTTCCTCGACGGCGTCGCCGCTGCCGATTCTCGGCAAGGGCATGGCCGAACGGGCCTTGAAGAAGCGTCGCCATCGGCCGATCTTCATGGTCGACATTGCCGTGCCGCGGGACATCGAGCCGGAAGTGGGCGATCTCGACGACGTCTTCCTCTATACGGTCGACGACCTCAACGAGGTCATCGACGAGAATCGTCGTCATCGCCAGGTCGCTGCCGATCAGGCCGAATCACTGATCGAGCATGGCGTCAGCGCATGGCAGCACGAGCGTCGCATTCGCGGCGGCGGCGAGCTGATCCGGCGCTATCGCGACCAGGCCTCGGAGCTGCGCGAACATTCCGAGCGCCAGGCGCTGGCCCGGCTGGCCCGCGGCGAGGATCCCGAGGAAGTGGTTCGCTTGCTGGCCCATCAGCTCACCAACCGCTTGCTGCATCGACCCACGGTAGCCCTGCGCGAGGCCTCGGGTCGAGAGCGCCGTGACCTGCTCAGCGCCGCCGAGGCGCTGCTGCTGGACTCAACTTCAACGAAATCCTGACAGGACACGCCATGAAAGCGACCCTGCGCCAGCGGCTCGATGGTTTCGTCGAGCGCTTCGAGGAGCTCGCCGCCCTGCTGGCGGAGCCCGAGGTGATCGGCGATCAACCCCGCTTCCGCGACTACTCCCGCGAATACGCCGAACTCGAGTCTCTGGTCGAGGCCTGGCGCGATTATCGTTCGATCGAAGGGGACCTGGAGACGGCCGAGCAGCTCGCCGGCGACAGTGATGCCGACATGCGCGAGCTGGCCGAGCTGGAGCTGGAGGAGGGGCGGGAGCGTCTGGAGACGCTGGAAACTCGGCTCAAGCAGCTGTTGGTGCCGAAGGACCCCGACGATAGCCGTAACGTCTTTCTCGAGATCCGTGCCGGCACCGGCGGCGACGAGGCGGCGCTGTTCGCCGGCGATCTGTTTCGCATGTATTCCCGTTACGCTGAGAAGCAGGGGTGGAAGATCGAGGTGATCGGTGCCAGTCACGGCGAACAGGGCGGCTACAAAGAGATCATCTCGCGGGTGAAAGGCGAAGGGGTCTATGCCCGGCTCAAGTTCGAGTCGGGGGCCCACCGGGTGCAGCGCGTACCGGCCACCGAATCCCAGGGGCGTATCCACACCTCGGCCTGCACCGTGGCGGTGATGCCGGAGGCCGACGAGGTCGGCGATATCGACATCAACCCCAACGATCTGCGGGTGGACACCTTCCGCTCCAGCGGGGCGGGCGGCCAGCACGTCAATACTACCGACTCGGCGATCCGTATCACCCACCTGCCCAGCGGCGTAGTGGTCGAGTGCCAGGAAGAGCGCAGCCAGCACAAGAACCGCGCCAAGGCGATGTCGCTGCTGGCCGCTCGGCTCAAGCAGAGCGCAGTGGAGAGCCGCCGGCAGACGCAGGCCGACACGCGGCGCAGCCTGGTCGGCTCGGGCGACCGCAGCGAGCGTATCCGCACCTACAATTTCCCCCAGGGGCGGCTGACCGACCACCGTATCAACCTGACCCTCTACAAGCTCGGCGAGGTGATGACCGGCGAGCTCGACGAGGTGCTGGAGCCGTTGATCAACGAGCATCAGGCCGACCAACTAGCGGCCCTGCAGCAGGAAGTCTGATGCGCCTCGATGCGCTGCTGGCGCGGGCCGCCGAACGGCTATCGCGGGCCGGTTCGCCCAGCCCGCAGCTGGATGCCGAGGTATTGCTGTGCCACGTGCTGGGGGTCGATCGAACCTGGCTCTATACCTGGGGTGACCGCGTCGCGCCAACCTTTGAGCGGGCCCGCTTCGAGGCGCTGGTGGCGGCGCGCGCGGCGGGCCAGCCCGTGGCCTACCTGACCGGCGAGCGCGAATTCTGGGGGCTCGCCTTGACCACCTCACCGCAGACCCTGATTCCCCGGCCCGATACCGAGACGCTGGTGGAAGTGTTGCTCGAGTTGGCGCACGGGGGCTCGGGACGGCTGCTCGACCTCGGCACCGGAACCGGTGCCATTGCACTGGCCTTCGCCAGCGAGCGCCCCGGCTGGGAAAGCCTCGGAGTGGATCGCGTATCCGAGGCGGTGGCGCTGGCGACGGCGAACGCCCACCGCCTGGGAATCGCCCGTGCACGTTTCGTCGTCAGCGACTGGTTCTCCGCGCTGGCCAACGAGCGTTTCTCGCTGATCGCCGCCAACCCGCCCTATATCGACTCCCGCGACCCCCATCTGACGCAGGGCGACGTGCGCTTCGAGCCGAAAAGCGCGCTGGTGGCGGACGACGCGGGGCTGGCCGATCTTCGCCACATCATCCGCAGCGCGCGCCACCATCTGGCGACGGGCGGCTGGCTGGCCCTTGAGCATGGCCATGAACAGGCGGCAGTAGTGCGAGCCCTGCTTCACGAGGCGGGCTATATCGAGGTGACCAGTCGCTGCGATCTTGGCGGCCGGGAGCGGGTGACCTACGGACGTTGGCCCTGAGCCTGCGTTCTTGAACTTGCGTTGAGGTGGAGGCTGGAGGGCGGGCACTCACTGTGGTACATCTGTTCAGGAAATATTTCCATTTGTCGGCATGTTTGGACGACTGAACACCAGCAGTATCCTCGAAAACCGCTGTTTTTCAGGCTGATCCGCTGTCATGGCGACACTTCATTCACCTGATCCGGCTTGCCCCGACACGATAATGAAAACCAAGACCCGCTCGCTCGACCGAATCGATCTCAAGATCCTGCGCTGCTTGCAGGAGAACGCCCGCATCTCCTATGTCGATCTGGCCGCTCAGGTTGGCCTCTCCACCACGCCTTGCCTGGAGCGCGTCAAGCGTCTGGAGAAGTCCGGCGTGATTCGTGGCTACAAGGCGGTGCTCGACCCTCGCTCGCTCAAGGCCAACCTGCTGGTGTTCGTCGAGATCAGCCTGGAGACGCAGTCGCCGGCAGTATTCGACGAATTCCGTCGCGCCGTGGCCCGACTGCCGCAGATCCAGGAGTGCCACTTGGTGTCGGGCCAGTTCGATTACATTCTCAAGTGCCGGATCCCCGAGATGTCAGCGTATCGTCAGCTACTCGGCGATGTGGTGCTGACTCTTCCCGGCGTGAAGGAGTCCAAGAGCTATGTGGTAATGGAAGAGGTCAAGGAGGAGTTCTCGCTCTACGTACCCGACATCGAGGAACTCGAGAGCAAGTGATGGCAATGAACGACGAGGCACTGCTGCGCTACAGCCGACAGATCATGCTGGAGGCGATCGACATCGAGGGGCAGGAGCGCCTGCTGGCTTCGCGTGCGCTGGTGGTCGGGGCCGGCGGCCTAGGCTCGCCGGTGGCGCTCTACCTGGCCGCCGCCGGTGTCGGACACTTGACCCTGGCCGACGCCGACGAGGTAGAGCTCTCCAACCTGCAGCGCCAGGTCGCTCACGGCATGAGCGACCTGGGGCGCAACAAGGCGGCATCCGCCCGCGAGGCGGCGCTGGCGCTGAACCCCGGCTGTGACATCCGCGTTGTGGAAGAACACCTGACCGACGAGGCGTTGGACGCCGCCGTCGGTCAGGTCGATCTGGTGCTCGATTGCACCGATCGATTCGCCAGCCGCTACGGGATCAATGCCGCCTGCCGCCGGGCCGGGGTGCCGCTGGTCTCGGGCGCGGCGATCCGCTTCTCCGGGCAGCTTGCGGTTTTCGATCCGCGCGATGCCAACTCGCCCTGCTACGCCTGCCTCTATCCGCCCGGCGAGGGCGGCGACGATGAGCTCCGCTGCGCCGAGAGCGGTGTGGTGGCCCCCTTGGTAGGGTTGATCGGCAGCTTTCAGGCGCTCGAGGCGGTCAAACTGCTCAGCGGCGCCGGCACGCCGCATCGGGGACTCTCCACTTTCGACGGCTTGAGCGGACAATGGCGTCACTATCAGGTGCCGCGCGATCCGGCTTGCCCGGTCTGCGCGCGGTGAGTCCTGTCTCGGGCTGACGCCAACCTACGGTCCGTCCGCTGACGTCCGCCGCAGCCCTGCCCGCGGTCGATGCGGTCGCGGGCTGCCCTGATGGTGATTAATTGACACTTACGGGCGCGGGTCGTGTCGAAAACTTCCGTGAAGACAGAAAAGCTGCGTTCGCCGGGAGGCGCCACTGATGCGTTTCGCTGTCATCGATACGGGCCGGTTGGGGTGGTTGGGTTAGATGGCGCCGTTATCGAATACTTGACATCTTGCGCTGGTTTGATGCCAGACTAGTCGGGACTGGACCCGACCGATACCTTGATGATTCGAGTCACCGGAGGGTCTCTCGCCAACCCAGGGATGCGCGCAATGTTCCGTGCCACAACGCCCGATAGCCCCGCCTCCTACTATCGCGACAGCATAGCGGTCGAGCTCGATCCCTGCCCGCCGCTGAGCGGTGAAAACCGCGCCGATGTCTGCGTAATAGGCGGTGGTATCACCGGCTGTTCCGCGGCGCTTCATCTGGCCGAGCGCGGGTACTCGGTAGTGCTGCTCGAAGCGCATGAGTTGGGGTTCGGCGCCTCGGGGCGCAGCGGCGGGCAGATACTGCCCGGTCTGGGCACCGATATCTCCACCGTGGAGCAGGCGCTGGGGCGTGAGCGCGCCCGTGAGGTGTGGGAAATGAGCCGCGAGGCGGTGCGCCTTACCGCCGAGCGTATCGAGCAGCATGCGATTCCCTGTGACCTCGCCTGGGGCTATCTACATGCCGCGGTGAAGCCGCGCCACGTACGCGAACTGCAGCAATTGCAGGAGCGTCTGGCTCGCGATTACGGCTACGAGGCGCTGACCTGGCTCGGGGGCGATGCGCTGCGTGAGCGCGTGGCAACCGATGCCTACCCGGGTGCGCTCTATGAGCGCGAAGGCGGTCATCTTCATCCGCTCAACTATACCCTGGGCCTGGCCCGTGCCGCTCAGCGGGCCGGTGTGACGATCTATGAACGCAGCCCAGCCCGGACCATCCGCCGCGGTCAGCCGGCAACGGTGGAAACCGAGCGCGGCAGGATCACCGCCGATTTCGTGGTGGTGGGGGCCAATGCTTATATGGGCCGCCTGTTGCCGGAGCTGGAAGGTCGCATCATGCGTGCCGCCAACTACATCATCGCCACCGAATCCCTCGGCGAAGCGCGTGCGGCCCAGGTGCTACCGCGCAACGATGCGCTCTCGGATGCCAACTTCGTTCTCGACTACTACCGCCTTTCGGCGGACAAGCGGCTGATCTATGGCGGTGAAGTCAGCTACGATGGGCGCGAGCCCCGAGGCCTGCAGCAGCGCATGGACGCAAAAATTGCGCGCCTGTTTCCGGTGCTCGAAGGGGTGCGTATCGACTACCGCTGGGGAGGCGATGTGGCGATCACGCTCAACCGGGCACCTGATTTCGGCCGCCTGGGCGCCAACGTCTACTATGCCCAGGGCTACTCGGGGCACGGCATGGCGCTGGCCGGTCTCTCGGGGCGGCTAATGGCCGAGGCCATCGCCGGGCAGAGCGAGCGTTTCGACGTCTTCGCCGCCATGCCGCACCGCCATTTTCCTGGTGGCGAGCGGTTGCGCACGCCGCTGCTGGTACTGGCCACCCATTTCTACAAGTTGCGCGACCGACTATAACGATCACAAGCCCGGGACGGGCCGATACGAGGTTCCCATGAAAGACCTGGAAAGCTGGCTGAAAGAACGACGCATCACCGAGGTGGAGTGTCTGGTCAGCGATATCACCGGCATCGCCCGCGGCAAGATTAC
This sequence comes from Billgrantia saliphila, assembly GCF_002930105.1. Classification (GTDB taxonomy): domain Bacteria; phylum Pseudomonadota; class Gammaproteobacteria; order Pseudomonadales; family Halomonadaceae; genus Halomonas; species Halomonas saliphila. The sequence goes on from NZ_PJRN01000001.1 coordinate 137,595, forward strand.
TCCCGTCTCCAAGTTCATGGCCGAGAAGGGCATGCGTCTGCCCGAAAGCGTCCTGCTACAGACCGTGACCGGTGACTATGTCGAGGACGAGCTCTACTATTCGCTGCTCGATCCGGCGGACATCGACATGCTGTGCCGCCCCGATATTTCCGCCGTCTACCCGGTGCCCTGGGCGATCGAGCCCACCGCCCAGGTGATTCACGACTGCTACGACAAGATGGGCAATCCCATCGAGCTTTCCTGCCGAAATCAGCTCAAGCGCGTGCTGGCGCTGTACGCCGAGAAGGGCTGGAAGCCGGTGGTGGCGCCAGAAATGGAGTTCTACCTGACCAAGCGCTGCGAGGATCCCGACCTGCCGCTGCAGCCGCCCATCGGTCGTAGCGGGCGCCAGGAGACCGGACGTCAGTCCTTCTCGATCGACGCCGCCAATGAGTTCGATCCGCTGTTCGAGGACATGTACGATTGGTGCGAAATCCAGGGACTCGACATCGATACCCTGATCCACGAAGAGGGGACCGCCCAGATGGAGATCAACTTCCGTCACGGCGACCCCTTGATGCTGGCCGACCAGGTCTTCTTGTTCAAGCGCACCCTGCGCGAGGCGGCACTCAAGCACGACGTGGCGGCTACCTTCATGGCCAAGCCGATCACCAACGAGCCCGGCAGCGCCATGCATATCCACCAGAGCGTGCTGGATGCCAGCACCGGCAGGAGCGTGTTTGCCAACGAGGACGGCTCCATGAGCCAGCTCTTCCTGCATCACATCGGTGGGCTGCAGCGCTTCATTCCCGAGGCGCTGCCGCTGATGGCGCCCAACGTCAACTCGTTCCGTCGCTTCCTGCCCGACACCTCGGCGCCGGTCAATGTCGAGTGGGGCGAGGAGAACCGCACCTGCGGCCTGCGCGTCCCCGATTCGACGCCGCAGAACCGGCGTATCGAGAACCGTTTGCCCGGCGCCGATGCCAACGCCTATCTCGCCATTGCCGCCAGCCTGCTGTGCGGTTACCTCGGCATGGTGCAGCAGCTCAATCCCTCCGCACCGGTGCAAGGGCGGGCATTCGAGCGGCGCAATCTGCGCCTGCCGTTCACCCTGGAGCAGGCGCTGGAACGCATGGAGCACTGCGCCGAGCTGGAGCGCCACATGGGCCACCGCTTCGTGACCGGCTACGTCGCGGTCAAACGGGTGGAGAACGAGAACTTCAAGAAAGTGATCAGTTCCTGGGAGAGGGAGTTCCTGTTGCTGAGCGTCTAGTCTCCTGTGTCCGGCGGGCGGCGCATCGGTTCGCGGCGTTCGCCCGGCTCAGCAGTCTGCGATGCTCGAAGCGGCGTACAGCGCCGCTCGGCTGCCGTCCGTAGCGACGGGTATGAGAAGGCGGCCACCCGAGTCTGCCCGACGGACTGGCCGGGCCGACGCAAATGATGCAGAACGACCTACAACGCAAACAAAACACGAGAGGTGCCATCATGTCCCGCCAACGCAAGCTGTCTCTGGCCGTCACCCTGGGGTCCCTGGCCATGGTCGCCACCGCGGCCCAGGCCAATGAAGTCCGCGTCTACAACTGGTCGGATTACATCGCTCCCGACACTCTGGAGAAGTTCACCGAGGCGACCGGCATCGAGGTGATCTACGACGTCTACGACAGCAACGAAGTGCTCGACGCGGCGATGCTCTCGGGCCGCTCCGGCTACGACGTGGTGGTGCCCTCGAACTACTATCTGACTCGCCAGGTCAGCGCCGGGGTCTATCAGGAACTGGATCACGACAAGATTCCCAACATGGAGAATCTCAATCCGGAACTGATGGATGATCTGGAGTCGATCGACCCCGGCAGCCGCTATTCGATTCCCTATATGTGGGGCACCAACGGCATCGGCTACAATGTCGAGCGGGTCACGGAAATTCTCGGCGAGGACGCCCCGACCGATTCCTGGGCGATGATTTTCGATCCCGAAGTGACCGCTGCGCTGAACGAAGGTGGCTGCGGTATCGCCATGCTCGATACGGGGGACGACATGCTGTCCGCCGGCATGGCCTATCTGGGATTGTCGCCGCTTTCCAGCGAGTCCGCGGACATCGAGGCGGCCGGCGACCTGATCGCCGCGGTGCGCGACAACATCACCTACTTCCACTCCTCGCGCTACATCTCCGATCTCGCCAATGGTGACATCTGCGTGGCGGCGGGTTACTCCGGCGACATCTTTCAGGCTGCCGACCGTGCCGAGGAGGCCGGGCGCGATTTCACCATCGAGTACAGCATCCCCAAAGAGGGGGCGGCGCTGTGGTTCGACATGATGGCGATTCCCGCCGACGCGCCCAACCCCGACAACGCTCACGCCTTCATCAATTTCATCCTCGAGCCCGAGATCGCCGCAGAAATCACCGAGTACGTGGTCTACGCCAACCCCAACATCGCTGCCAACGAGTTCCTCGACCCCGAGATCCTCAACGATCCGGCCGTCTACCCCGACCAGGAAGTGATGGACAATCTCTTCGTCCAGGAAGAGAAGTCACTGGCGGTGCAGCGTGTGCGCACGCGCGTCTGGAACCGGGTGAAATCCGGCATGTGATCCCGCGCCGGCCCGTCGGGGCCGGCCGTTCCATCTCACCGGTTCGAGGAGATCCGCGATGCCACAATCCCAGACCCAAGCGACCGAGCCGCCGCGACGCGTCGCCGAGCCGACAGCAGCGGTAGGCAAGCCGCGCCCGGCGCGAGACGAGTCACTGATGGAGATCCGTCGTGTCAGCAAGCGCTTCGATGGAGTGCTGGCGGTGGATGACGTCAACCTGTCGATCCGGCGCGGCGAAATCTTCGCCCTGCTGGGCGGTTCCGGCTCGGGCAAGTCCACCCTGCTGCGTATACTGGCCGGTTTCGAGAAACCGAGCGAAGGTCGCATCGTACTCGATGGCGAAGACATCACCACCATGCCGCCCTACGAGCGACCGATCAACATGATGTTCCAGTCCTATGCGCTGTTCCCGCACATGACGGTGGCGCAGAACATCGCCTTCGGCCTCAAACAGGATCGGCTGCCGCGACGCGAGATCGACGAGCGCGTGGCCAATATGCTCAAGCTGGTGCATATGGAGGCATACGCCCGGCGTAAGCCGCACCAGCTCTCCGGTGGACAACGACAGCGCGTGGCCCTGGCGCGCTCGCTGGCCAAGCGCCCCAAGCTGCTGCTGCTCGACGAACCGATGGGGGCGCTGGACAAGAAATTGCGCACCGAGATGCAGCTCGAGGTGGTACAGATTCTTGAGCGCGTCGGGGTCACCTGCATCATGGTCACGCATGATCAGGAGGAAGCCATGACCATGGCCGATCGAGTGGCGATCATGGCCGATGGCTGGATCGCCCAAGTGGGGACTCCGATGGATGTCTACGAAAGCCCGGCCAACCGCATGGTGGCCGAATTCGTCGGCACGGTGAACCTGTTCGAGGGCGAGATCGTGGTCGACGAGACCGACCACTGCGTCATCGACAGCCCCATGCTTGGCCGCGCGATCCGCATCGGCCATGGCGTGAGTACCCAAGCCGACGAGCGCCGGGTCTGGGTGGCCGTGCGTCCGGAGAAGACCTGTCTGACTCGTGAACGCCCCGTGGGCGAAACCAACTGGGCAGCCGGCATCGTCGAGGATATCGCCTATCTCGGCGGGCTCTCGGTCTATTACGTACGCATCGAGAGCGGTCATCTGGTCAAGGCCAGCATGGCCAACACCGAACGCCGCGGCGACCGGCCGCGCTGGGACGAACCGGTCTACGTGCACTGGGACGAGCAGAGCGCCGTCATCCTGCGCGACTGATCGATTTCGCGGGCCGTCGTGTTCGCCGCGGCCCGCCTGGGGGATATCCGCATGTTCAACTTCACCGTTCGCCCGCGGCGACTGTTCGGGCCTGGCAGGCGCTGGGTCATTGCCGTGCCGCTGCTGTGGTTGACGCTGTTCTTTCTGCTGCCGTTCGGCATCGTGCTCAAGATCAGCCTGTCCCAAGCGGCCATCTCGATACCGCCGTACAGCGCCGTCTTCGATTATGCCAACGAGACGCTCAATATAATCCTCACGTTCGGCAACTACCTGTTTCTGGCCACCGATTCGCTCTATGTCTCGGCCTACTGGGGTTCGGTGAAGATCGCCTTGCTGGCGACGGTGCTGTGCCTGTTGATTGGCTACCCCATGGCCTACGCCATGGCGCGAGCGCCGGCGCACTGGCAACTGGTGCTGCTGCTGCTGGTGATGCTGCCGTCATGGACATCGTTTCTGATCCGCGTCTACGCCTGGATGGGCATCCTCAGCAATAACGGCTTGATCAACAATGTATTGATCTGGGCGGGGCTCATCGACTCGCCGATCCGCATGCTCAACACCAACTTCGCCGTGATACTGGGGATCGTCTACGCCTACCTGCCGTTCATGGTGTTGCCGCTCTATGCCAATCTCACCCGCCTCGACGTCTCGCTGCTGGAGGCGGCCTCCGACCTCGGTTCGCGCAAGCTCAACACTCTGCTCAGGGTGACCCTGCCGCTGTCCAAGGGCGGCATCATCGCCGGCTCGATGCTGGTCTTCATTCCCGCCGTGGGCGAATTCGTCATACCCGAGCTATTGGGCGGCCCCAGCACCCTGATGATCGGCAAGGTGCTGTGGGCGGAGTTCTTCCACAATCGCGATTGGCCGGTGGCCTCGGCGCTGGCGATGGTCATGCTGGCAATCCTGATCGTGCCCATCGCCCTGTTCCATCGCTATCAGTCACGCGAGCTGGAGGAGTGACCATGCGCAAGTCTTCGTTCAGCGGCGTGATGCTGATTGCCGGGCTGCTGTTTCTCTACCTGCCGATGCTGGTGCTGGTCGTCTATTCGTTCAACTCTTCGCGTCTGGTGACCGTCTGGGCGGGGTTCTCGACGCGCTGGTATTTCGAGCTGATGCGCGACGAGCAGATCCTGTCAGCGGTATGGATCAGCCTGCGCATCGCCTTCTTCTCGGCCTCGATGGCGGTATGCCTGGGAACCATGGCCGCCTTCGTGATGGTGCGCTTCGCCCGGTTTCGCGGCAAGACCGCGCTCTCCAGCATGGTGACCGCTCCGCTGGTGATGCCCGAAGTGATCACCGGCCTGTCGCTGCTGCTGCTGTTCGTGCACATGGCGCAGCTGATCGGCTGGCCCGAGGATCGCGGCATGGTCACGATCTGGATCGCCCATACCACCTTCTGCAGCGCCTACGTCGCGGTGGTGGTGGCGTCGCGCCTGCGTGAGGTGGACCTCTCCATCGAAGAGGCAGCCATGGATCTCGGAGCCCGACCGCTGCGCACCTTCTTCCAGATCACCCTGCCGATGATCGCGCCGGCGCTGGCGGCGGGCTGGCTGCTGGCATTCACCCTGTCGCTCGACGACCTGGTGATCGCCAGCTTCGTGTCGGGGCCGGGGGCGACCACGCTGCCCATGGTGGTGTTCTCCTCGGTGCGGATGGGCGTGTCCCCCAAGATCAATGCGCTCGCCACGCTGATCATCATGGCGGTATCGCTGGCAACGTTGATGGCCTGGTACGTGATGCGCCGCAGCGAATCGCGACGGCGCCAGGCGATGCTGCAGGACATGACGGCCGGCCGATAAAACCGATCTTTCGAGTATGAGGTAACGCAATGGCGACCAGCGCCAATCAAGAGCATGTGGCGTCCTACTATGCCGCCACGGCCAGCTCGTCTTCCCAACGGCCCGCCCTGGAGGGTGACGTCGAGTGCGAGGTATGCGTGGTGGGGGCGGGATTCACCGGCATGTCGTCGGCGCTGCACCTGGCCGAGCAGGGGCACGACGTGATCGTGCTCGAGGCCGCCCGGGTGGGCTACGGCGCCTCGGGGCGCAACGGCGGCCAGATCGTCAACAGCTACAGCCGCGACATGGACGTGATCGAGGCCCGTTACGGGGCCGAGACCGCCCGCGTGCTCGGCGACATGGCCTTCGAAGGCAATCGCATCATTCGCAGTCGAATCGAGCAGTACCGCATCGAGTGCGATCTCAAGGAAGGCAACCTGTTTGCCGCCTGCAACACCAAGCAGCTTCATGGGTTGCGCGAGCACAAGGCGCTATGGGAGCGCTACGGGCACCGCGAACTCGAACTGCTCGAGGGCGAGGCCTACAAGCGCGAGGTCGTCAGCGAGCGCTACGTGGGCGCGCTGGTGGACCACTCCGGCGGGCACCTGCATCCGCTCAACCTGGTGCTCGGTGAGGCGGCGGCCTTCGAGGCACGCGGCGGCAGGATTCACGAGCAGAGTCCGGTTCTCGAGGTGCGCCACGGCGAAGCGGTCACGCTGCGCACGCCACGGGGCAGCGTGCGTGCGCGGCGGGTGGTTATGGCCGGCAACGCCTATCTGCAGGGCGTGCTGCCGGAGCTGGAGAGTAAGTCGATGCCCTGCGGCACCCAGATCATCACCACCGAGCCGCTGCCGGAGGCGCTGCGTCGCGAGCTGATCCCCCACGACATGGCGGTGGAGGACTGCAACTACCTGCTCGATTACTACCGCTTCACTGCCGACGGCCGCCTGCTCTACGGCGGCGGGGTCAACTACGGCGGCCAGGATTCGGCCGATATCGCCTCGGTGATTCGGCCCAAGATGCTCAAGACGTTTCCGCAGCTGGCCGACGTTCGCATCGACTACGCCTGGAGCGGCAATTTCCTGATGACGCTCAATCGGCTGCCTCAGTTCGGCCGTCTCAACGACAACGTCTACTACGCCCAGGGTTACTCCGGCCATGGTGTGACCTGCGCCCACCTGGCGGGGCGCTTGATCGCCGAGGTGATGCGTGGTGAGGCCGGGCGCTTCGACGCCTTCGCCGGGCTGCCGCATCTGCCGTTCCCCGGCGGCCGGCTGCTACGCGTGCCGCTCTCGGCCATGGGGGCCTGGTATTACGCCATGCGCGACCGGCTGGGCTGGTGAGTGTCGCCGATGACTGACGCCGGGTCAGAGAATGTGAAAGCCGCTGCGCTGCGCTTCCCGCGACGGTGGCGGGTCGTATAATCGACTGAACGGCACGGGATCGCCGCTTCTCATCGCCCTTCGTTTGCACATCGTCCGAGCCGAGCCCTTGATAGCGCCCGGGGTAACTGTGTCCCGGCAGGAGGTGAGCAATGGACAAGTCGATCGTCATTGGAACGACGCTGAGCGTACTGGGCCTGGGTGGACTGGCATTCGGGGCCTGGCAGGCGCAGCAGGTCCCCGAGGAGAGCGGACCCCAGTTCGCCGAGATCGTCACGGTACAGCCGGTGACGCAAAGCGTCGAGACTCCGCGCGAGGTGTGCGAGGACATTGTCGTGCAGCATCAGGCACCGGCGCCCAGCCGCGATCCGCATCGCATTGCCGGGACGGCGGCGGGTGCCGTAGTGGGCGGCCTGCTGGGCAACCAGGTCGGTGGCGGCAGCGGCAAGACCCTGGCCACCGTGGCGGGGGTGATTGGCGGTGGGTTCGCCGGACGCGAGGTGCAGGAGCGGATCGAAGCCAACCAGACCCGGACCTATTCCACTACGCAGCGTCAGTGCCACACGGTAATGGACGCCTCGGAACAGACCGTCGGCTACGACGTAACCTGGCGTCATGGCGAGACGACCCAGGTGGCACGTCTCGAGAACCGTCCGCAGGGCAACCGGGTGCTGCTCGACGAGGGCCAGCCGCGCTGGGACCTGCCGCTGGCGAGCGCCGATTGAGCCGGAAAGCCTAGACGTGCCGCAGGTACCAGGCGTACTCCAGGTGACTGACCGCCTGCATGGCCTGGACGCGTTCGGCGCGGCGATTGGCGACGAAGACGCGCACGAAGTCGTGTCCCAGCGCCTCTCCTAGCGGGGCGCTGGCGGCGAGCAGGTCGAGGGCTTGCTGCCAGCTGTTGGTCAGGCTCGGCTCGACCTGATCGTAGGCATTGCCGACGATCGGTTCGGGTGGCGTCAGTTGGCATGTCAGGCCGTGCTCGACGCCGGCCAGCAGTACGGCAAGCAGCAGGTAGGGGTTGACGTCGGCGCCCGCGACGCGGTGTTCGATACGGCGCGCCTCGTTGGCTCCCGATGGAATGCGCAGTGCCACCGAACGGTTGTCGTAACCCCAGGTCGGTGCCATGGGCACGTAGAGCCCCGGCTGAAAACGTCGAAACGAGTTGAGGTTGGGGGCGAAGATCGCCATCGCATCGGGCATCAGCGCCATCAGGCCGGCGACTGCCTGGCGCAGCAGAGGCGTGCCGAGCGGATCGTTGTCCTCGGCGGCGAAGACGTTGCGACCGTCATCATCGAGAAGGCTGAGGTGAACATGGGTGCCATTGCCGGCTTCCAGGCCGTAGGGCTTGGCCATGAAGGTCGCCTCGAAGCCGTGATTCAGCGCCACCCCCTTGATCAGCCGCTTCAGCAACACGGCGCTATCGCACGCGCTCAGAACGTCGTCGCAGTGGGTGAGGGTGATCTCGAACTGCCCCGGGGCGCACTCCTTGAGCGTCGTATCCAAGGGCAGATTCTGGCAGTCGGCAGCATCCTGCACCTCGTCGAGAAAATCCGCGTATTCGTCGAGCTCGCTGATCGAGTAGAGCTGGCTGCGCGTGGCCCGATCGCCACTGCGGGGCGAGCAGGGCGGTTGGATCGAGCCATCGGGCGTACGCTCCCGATCGACCAGATAGAATTCCATTTCGAGTGCGACGACCGGCGTCAGGCCCCGGCGTCGGAAGCGTTCGACCGCTTGCGACAGCACCTGACGGGGATCGGCGAAGAAAGGGGCGTCGTCGGGCTCGAACATGGTCATGAGCAGCTGAGCCTGGCGGCCGCGGCGTAGCCATGGGGTCGGCAGCAGCGTACCCGCGATGGGACGGCAGACCCGGTCGCCGTCGCCGCTGGCCAGGCCCAGGCCGGTTGCTTCGATGGTGTTGCCGTTGATATCCAGGGCGAACACCGAGGCCGGCAGATTTACGCCTTGCAGGCAGACTTTCGCCAGGTTGTCGCGGGGAATGCGCTTGCCCCGCGTCACGCCGTTGAGGTCGCTGATCAGCAGATCGACGCTGTCGATGTCGGGATGGCGCGCGAGAAACTCCCGCGCCTGGTCGGCGGTGAGCGACGGCATGGCGGCACCTTGTGCGTTATCGGTGGGTTGCGCTAACGTCCATCTTTTAGTGGTCCGTCTCATGTTGTCAAATTTTTTACGCAAGAGCTTGTAGTTCGTCGGGTCGCAAGCGCCATGTGTATGGGTGCGGCGTGGCTTTTACCCTTGGGCTGTGGTCCAGAGTGACATTTTTGCCTATCATCGTGGAAAGTTTAATCAACACGGTGCGGCCCTGTCGTGCCGTTTCAGGAGGCTGCCATGCCGTGCCGACCCCTGGTGGGCGTCATCGCCTGCCGTCGCGAGGTGGAGGGCCACCCCGCTCACGTAGTGACCGACAAGTACCTGAGCGCCGTACGTGCGTACGGTCTGGCCCCGGTGATGCTGCCGGTATGGCAGGATGTAGTCGATGGCGATCTGCTCGCGCATCTGGATGGCCTGCTGCTCACCGGCAGCTACTCTAACGTCGAGCCCTCACGCTATGGCGCCGAGCGGGCGCCCGAAAACACTCGCGACGACCCGCACCGCGACGCCGCCGCGCTGGCCTGGATTCCGGCCGCCATCGGACGCGGCCTGCCGCTGCTGGGCATCTGCAGGGGCTTTCAGGAGCTCAACGTGGCTTATGGCGGTACGCTGCACCAGGCGCTGCAGAGTGTGCCCGGACGGCTCGATCATCGCGAGCCGGAGTCCGACTATGCCACGCGCTATGCGCCGGCGCATGAGGTAACGATATGCACCGGAGGGCGCCTTGCGTCGCTCTATCCCGAGCCGCGAGCACGAGTGAATTCTCTGCATCAGCAGGGCATCGATCGGCTCGGTGACGGGCTCGACGCGGAGGCGCTGGCACCGGATGGCCTGATCGAGGCGGTCTCGGTGGCCGAGGCGTCGGCCTTCGCCCTGGCGGTACAGTGGCATCCCGAATGGCAGTCCCGTGAGCATCCGCTCTATCGCGCCCTGTTCGAGGGCTTCGCCTCCGCATGTCGCAAGCACCGTGACGTTCGGGCGAAATGCGAGCCGCTGTCGGCCTGACGCTGGGAGACCGCCATGAATACCGAACGCTATCGTCGCTTGGACCGCGACCATCACCTGCACCCCTTTACCGACTTCAAGGCGCTGGGCGAGGAGGGCAGTCGCATCGTCACCCATGCCGAGGGAGTCTACATTTACGACAGCGAAGGTCATCGCATCCTCGACGGCATGGCCGGCCTGTGGTGCGTGAACCTCGGCTACGGTCGCGAGGAGCTGATCGAGGCGGCAACGGCCCAGCTGCGCGAGCTGCCTTACTACAACAGCTTCTTCAAGAGCACTCACCCGCCGGCGGTAAAACTGGCCGAGACGTTGTGCCGTCTGGCGCCGCCGCACATGAATCGCGTGTTCTTCACCGGCTCGGGTTCCGAGGCCAATGACACCGTGCTGCGCATGGTGCGTCGTTACTGGGCGCTGGAAGGCAAGCCCGACAAGCAGTGGGTCATTGCCCGCGAGAACGCCTACCACGGTTCCACCGTGGCCGGCATGAGCCTCGGCGGCATGGCGCCCATGCATGCCCAGGGTGGACCCACGGTGCCGAAGATCGCCCATGTTCGCCAGCCCTATTGGTTTGGCGAGGGACATGACATGAGTCCGGAAGTGTTCGGATGTGAATGCGCCGCGGCGCTTGAGTCGAAGATCCGCGAGCTCGGGGAGGAGAACGTCGCCGCCTTTATCGCCGAGCCGGTACAGGGCGCCGGCGGGGCAGTTATTCCACCGGCGAGCTACTGGCCGGCGGTCAGGGAAGTGCTGGCGCGCTACGATATCCTGCTGGTGATGGACGAAGTGATCTGTGGCTTCGGCCGGCTGGGCGAATGGTTCGGCAGCCAGCACTACGGTCTCGAGCCCGACCTGATGCCCATCGCCAAGGGGCTCTCGTCCGGCTACCTGCCGATCGGCGGTGTGCTGGTCGGGGATCGCGTGGCCGATACCCTGATCGAACGCGGCGGCGAGTTCTTCCACGGCTTCACCTACTCGGGGCACCCGGCATGCGCCGCGGTGGCGCTCAAGAATCTCGAACTGATGCAGGCCGAGGGCGTCGTCGAGCGCGTGCGCGACGACATCGGACCCTACCTGGCCAAGCGCTGGGCCACGCTCGGCGAGCACCCTTTGGTGGGCGAGGCGCGCTCGCTGGGAATGGTCGGCGCGCTGGAGCTGGTCGCCGACAAGGCCACCGCCGAGCGCTTCCCCAAGTCGCTGGGCGTCGGCAACCTGTGCCGCGACATCTGTTTCGACCTCGGGCTGGTGATGCGCTCGGTGGGTGATACGATGATCATCTCGCCCCCGCTGGTGATCCGCCATGGCGAGGTCGACGAACTGGTGCGCCTGGCGCGCGAGGCGCTGGACGAGACTGCCCGGCAACTGGCCGGGCGGAAAACCGTCGAATCCACCACTGAGGAGTCCCGACCGTGAGCCGTTCGCAACCTCCACGCACCCGGGCCGACTGGCAAGCCATGGCCGCTGGCCTCGCCTTCGAGTCGCGCGCCTTCATCGATGATGCCTTCGTCGATGCCGCCAGCGGCGACACCTTCGAGACGCGCAACCCGGCGACCGGCGAGATCCTGGCTCAGGTAGCGAGCTGCGACGAGCCTGACGCCGAACGTGCCGTAGCCCGCGCCCGCGAAGCCTTCGCCGGCGGCGAGTGGTCGCGCCTGGCGCCTGGCAAGCGCAAGCGCGTGCTGCTGCGTCTGGCCGACCTGATGGAAAGCCACAAGCACGAGCTGGCGCTCATCGACACCCTTGACATGGGCAAGCCGGTTTCCAGCTCGCTGGGTGACATGGCTGGCGCCATCGCCTGCATCCGCTACCAGGCCGAGTGCATCGACAAGCTTTACGGTGAGGTGGCGCCCACCGGGGAGGACTCCCTGGCGCTGGTGTTGCGCGAGCCTCTGGGCGTAGTGGCGGCCATCGTGCCGTGGAACTTCCCGTTGATGATGACAGCCTGGAAGATCGCCCCGGCGCTGGCTGCCGGGAACAGTGTGATCCTGAAGCCCTCGGAGAAGTCGCCGCTCTCGGCGCTGCGCCTGGCAAGCCTGGCCCGTGAGGCGGGCCTGCCGCGGGGCGTCTTCCAGGTGCTGCCCGGCTTCGGCCACACCGTGGGCAAGGCACTGGCGCTCTCCATGCAGGTCGACTGCCTGGCCTTCACCGGCTCCACCCAGGTGGGCAAGCAGCTGATGCAGTACGCCGGTCAGTCCAACCTCAAGCGGGTCTATCTGGAGTGCGGCGGCAAGAGCCCGAATATCGTCTTTGCCGACTGCAAGGATCTCGACAAGGTGGCGAGTCACGCCGCCGCGGCGATCTTCCACAATCAGGGCGAGGTGTGCATCGCCGGCTCGCGGCTGCTGGTGGAGAACGCGATTCGCGAGGAGTTCGTCGAGCGCGTCCTGAAGGCGGCGGAGAACATGCAGCCTGGCGACCCGCTCGATCCAGAGAGCTTCATGGGCGCCATCGTCGACGAGACCCAGCATCGGCGCATACTCGACTACATCCGCCAGGGCGTGGAAGAGGGCGCGCGGCTGCGCACCGGCGGGCAGGCTATCGATGGCCCGGGGCTGTTCATTCCGCCCACGGTGTTCGACGGCGTGACGCCGGCCATGACCATCGGCCGTGAGGAGATCTTCGGCCCGGTGCTGGCGGTGTTCGGCTTCGACACGGAGGAAGACGCCATCGCCATGGCCAACGACACGCCCTATGGGCTGGCCGCGGGGCTGTGGAGCCAGGACATCGACCGCATCATGCGCGTTACCCGGCGGTTGCAGTCGGGGCAGGTGTTCGTCAACAACTGGGCCGGGGGCGATCAGACCATGCCCTTTGGCGGCGTAAAGCAGTCGGGCAACGGTCGCGACAAATCGCACCACAGCTTGGAAGAGTACTCCGATCTCAAGAGCGTTTGGATGTCGCTTGCGACCTGATTCGCCATAGTTGACTGACGAGAGAAAGCGCTTGTCGGCCGATGCAGTGCACCGGCCGACGTGATAATGCAGATCGGTTCCTCAACTAGCTATCTTGGGCTGCTGCTGGGTGATGCAGTGAATATTGCCACCGCCGAGCAGGATCTCCCGGGCCGGCACGCCGATTACTCGTCTGCCGGGAAACAGCTCTTGAAGAATGTTGCGGGCCTGTTCGTCGCGGGCCGGGTCCAGTAGCGGCATGACCACCACCGAGTTGCCGATATAGAAATTGACGTAGGAGCCTGCCATGCGATCCCCGGGCCGACGTGGATAGGAGCTGTTGAGGCGGTCCAGGCCACTGGCTTCGTCCTCCTCGATGAACAGCGGGCCGGGCTGGGGCAGCTTGTGGACGCGCAGCTTCCGCCCCCTGGCGTCGGTCGTGGATTCCAGCGCGGCAAGGGCTTCCCGGCAGATGGCATGTTGGGGATCGTCCTCGTCATCACACCAGGTCACCACGACTTCGCCGGGCGCGACGAAGCAGCACAGGTTGTCTACGTGTCCATCGGTTTCATCGAGGTAGCAGCCCCGGGGCAGCCATATGACCTTCTCGATGCCAAGGGTATCTTCCAGCACCTGCTCCATGTCGGCGCGGCTCAGGTGCGGGTTGCGGTTGGGGTTGAGCAGGCACTCCTCGGTGGTCAGCAGGGTGCCCTCGCCATCCACATGAATGGCGCCGCCTTCGAGTACCACCGGGACGGTGAAACGCGGAATGCCGAGCATCTCGGCGATCTTGGTGCGAATCCGCCGATCCTTGTCCCATGGGAAGTAGAGCCCACCGTCCAAGCCGCCCCAGGCATTGAACTGCCAGTCCACCACTGCCAGCCGGCCGTCCGGGTGGGTCAGGAAAGTGGGGCCCACGTCGCGCATCCAGGCATCGTTGCTGGAGAGTTCTACCACCCTGACCTGGGGTGGTAGCTGGTTGCGGGCATTCTCGTACTGCTCGTCGTTGACCCCGACATAGACGGTTTCGCTTTCGGCAATCGCCGTGGCAACGGCGACGAAGGCCTGCTGGGCCGGCTTGGCGCCGTAGCGCCAAGTATCCGGACGTTGAGGCCAGAGCATCCAGCAAGCCTCGTGAGGGCTGAATTCGGCGGGCATGGAAAAGCCCAAGGCCCTAGGGGTCGCTCCAGTGAGAGCGGAGACGATCATCGCTACGTTCATGACGATTCTCACCATTGGCCTGCCATCAGGAAGATGCCGGCGGCGATAGCGGCGGCGATCAGCACATAGGGAAGTTGGGTCAGCGCATGTGCCATGGGGGTGCAGCCGGCGCCTTGGGCGGAGAGCACCGTGGAGTCGCCGTAGAAGCAGGCGTGACTGCCGAAGGCGCTGGCGGAGATCAGGGCACCGATGACGAGCGGCATATGGCTGCCCATGCTGGCTGCCAGCGGCAGGACGATGGGCATGGCTACGGCGAACAACCCCCAGAAGGAACCAGTGGCGAAGGCCAGGAAGGCCATGGTCACGAAGACCACCGCCGGCAGCATGCCTGGCGTCATCAGCGGCTGCACGCTGGCGATCACGTAGTCGGTGAGCCCCAGCACGTCGTTGACCTCCTTGAGGGTGAAGCCCGCGACCAAGGTCCCCAGTGGCATGATCATCGCCTTGAAGCCTTCCAGAGCGGTATCGAAGGTCTCGTGAAAGCTGAGCAGGCGTTGCAAGCCGATCAACACCAGCGTCACGGCCAAGGCCACGATCACGCCGCGCAGGATGTCGATATCGTAGTACCAGGTGAAGAAGATCAGGGTGACGATAGGCAGCAGGAAGTTGAGCAGATGAGGGCGCTTCTTGCCTTTGTCCTCGACTTCCAGGGCGCTATCGTCAACCCCTCCCGGTACCGGCTGGCCCTCGGCGGCACGAGCCTCGGCGGCACGCATGGGGCCGAGGTCAGGAATCCAGCCCATGGCCACAAGCGGCACCAGGGCAGCGGCCACCCAGGCGTAGAACATGAAAGGAATCGCCTCGATATAGAGGCCCATGCCGTTGCCTGCGACGTCGTTGTCCTCCAGCAGGCCGGCGAAGAACACCGCCCAGGTGGAGAAAGGCACCAGGATGCAGATGGGCGCCGCGGTAGAGTCCACGATGTAGGCGAGTTTCTCTCGGGAGACTTGGAAGCGGTCGGTGACCTTCTTCATCGAGGCGCTGATGGTCAGTGCGTTCAAGTAATCGTCGACGAAGATAACCAGGCCCAACAGCCAAGTGACCAGTAGGCTCTGGCGACGGCCATGAATGCGACGAGTGACGGCATCGCCGAAGCTGAGGACGCCGCCGGTCGTGACCAGTAAGGCGATCAGACTGCCAAACAGGCCGCACACCAGAATGATCCAGGTGACGGTATCGTTGCCCAGTACCGTAAGCAGGATGTCCGAGCCCTGCGATACCATCGTCGTGGGATCGATCATGAGTAGACCCACCAAGGCCCCGGCCAGCAGCGATTCGATGGTTCGGCGGGTGAGAATGGCCATGCCCAGCACCACGGCGGTGGGGAGCAGGCTCCAGGCACCAAAGGTTTCCATACAAGATTCTCTATTATCGTTGTGGTCGTTGTCCCAAAAGCCGCTCAGCCGGCCTAGAGGTAGAGAGGAGCGTCGGGGGCAAGACGAAGCGGGGGGCTTTTGCCCTGGATGGCAAAAGTAGCGCCCAAGGAAGGGTTCACAGCGCCCTCGCGATGGTCCGGCATCCCGGGACTTGTCGTCGGAAAAGCTCATCTCCCTTGTTGGGTTGGTGAAGGCAGCTCTTAGAGGAAGCCGTCGGCGCGTAGCGAAGCGGTGGTGGAGGTGTAAGCTTCGTCGAGGATGGCGACTACGCGGTCGACCACATCGCGATCCCAGATCAGCGGCGGCGAGAGGATGTTGAGGTGGCCCACGGGGCGGATGATCAGGCCGCGCTTCTGCGCTTCGGCGGCAACCCGGTCTCCGACGCGTGCTTCTACTGGAAGCAGCTCCTTGGTGTTCTTGTCGGCGACGTTCTCGATGGCCATCATGAAGTGGTCGCCGCGCACGTCTCCCACGGTTTCGTGGTCCGCCAGGGTCTTGAGCTTGCGTTCCAGATAGGGCCCAACTTCACGCACGCTCTCACAGAGGCCCTCGCGTTCGATGATCTCGATATTCTTGAGTGCCGCGGCACAGCTGACCGGATGGCCTGAGTAGGTGAAGCCGGTACTCAGTACGCCACCCTTGCGCTGAGGTGTGCCCAGCACCTCGTAGATGGCATCGGAAATCAGCGTGGCGCCAAGGGGGGCGTAGCCGGAGGAGAGTCCCTTGGCACAGTTGATAATGTCCGGCTGCGTCTCGAACACCGCCTCCGAGGCAAAGAAATGCCCCAGGCGGCCGAAGCCGGTGACCACCTCGTCGGCGATGTAGAGGATCTCGTTGGCACGGCATACGGCCTGCATGCGGGCATGGTAGCCACGCGGTGCCATCAGCACGCCACCCGCGCCCATGATCGGCTCGGCAATGAAAGCGGCGATGTTACCCGCACCGAGGCGCTCGATCGTCTCCTCGAGTTCCTCCACCAGATGGTCGCAGTACTCCGCCTCGCTCATGCCCTTGGGCCGCCGATAGAGGTTGGCTTCGCTCAGGTGCGTGACCAGGTGATCCAGGGTATCGAAATCCCAGTTGTTGCTCTCGATGCCGGTCAGGGTGGCGGTCAGGTAGGTGGTGCCGTGGTAGGCGTTGTTGCGCGAGAGAATGCTTTTTTTGCTTGGTTTGCCCAGGCGATTGAAATAGTAGTGCACCAGGCGGATGGTGGCGTCGTTGGCTGCCGAGCCGCCACAGCTGTAGAAGACATGATTGAGGTGGGCCGGGGCCAGCTCGGCGAGCTTTGCGGCCAGCTCCGCCGCCGGAGCGTTGGAGAGGTTATTGAAGGTGGAGAAATAGGCCATGCGGGTAGCTTGTTCCGCCATGGCCTGGCCGATCTCGGCGCGGCCATGGCCCACGTTGACGCACCACAGGCCGGCGATGCCGTCGATGAAGCGGTTGCCGTGGGCATCCTCCACGTAGATGCCGTCGCTGTCGGTGATCAGGTCGCAGCCGTTGTCATGGAACAGGCTGAAATCGGTGAAGGGGTGGATGAAGTGGTCCTTGTCCTTCTGCCACAGCGCCTGGGCGTCGTAGCGCCGCATCGATTGGGCGGGGCGCGCGGAGGTCGTTGTCGTTGTCATGGGGTGGCTCCTCTCTCGGTGTCTCGGGTGACTGACAGGGTCAGCCTAATCAGTGCGAAGGGGCCGCCGGTATATCCTGATTGGGGTATATCGCTGTGGCCTGCCGGGCTGACGCCAAAACACGCTTTCGACCCCTGTGCTCACGGGCAGGGGCCGAAGGCGTGCTGGTGAATGGACGTTACGACAGCGCCGGCCGCCGACCGGCGGCGAAGGGCGTCGGCAGCACACTTTCCAGGTCGCCGGCGATGCGGAAGGCGGTGGCGTCATCGTAGGAAGGCGCCACGATCTGCATACCGATGGGCACGCCGTTGGCGCCGATTCCCACCGGCACCGAGAGTGCCGGGAAACGGTTGAGGATATTGAAGGGATAGGTCAGGCACAGGCCGGTAATGCCCTTGATCGGCCAGCCGTCCACCGTCAGGACGTCGCGGGTCTGGTCGTAGTAGGCGGGGATATGCGTTGTAGCCATGGTCGGGCAGATCAGGGCGTCGAAGCCGGCCTGGAAGACCTTGTCCTGCAGTTCGCGCAGCATCGCATCAGCGATCCGCCAACCGGCCTTTTCGTCCTCGAAGTCGACCCCGGCACAGCCCTCAACGATCTCGCGAGCATAGGAGGTGAGCTTGTCCATGGGTATATCCTCGCCCAACTGCTCATGGAAGACGCTGCCGGCCTGGAACATCAGGTGCTGCATGATCACCTGCCCGGCCTCGGCGGGCCAGTCGAGGTCGACGACCTCTACTTCGGCGCCCAGGTCGCGCAGCGCCTCGGCGGCGCCTTCCAGGGCCTGGCGCACCTCCGGGTCCACGGCGAAGTAGCCCAGATCGGGGCAGAGGGCGATACACATGCCGGCGACGGGTGCCTGACGCTCGGGCAGGGTATAGGCGGGCAGCGAACAGAGATCGTAGGGGTGGGGGCCGGCGATAATATTCTGCATCAGGATCATATCGCCGACCGAGCGTGCCAGGCCGCCGCTCTGGGCGAAGGACTCGCGGTTCCAAGGGTAGACTTCTGGGACCCGGCCCCAAGGGGCCTTGAAGCCGACGGTGCCGGTGAGGGAGGCGGGGATGCGGATCGAGCCGGCAATATCGCTGCCGCTGGCCAAGGTGGTGGTGCCGGCGGCCAGGGCCGCCGCCGCGCCGCCAGATGAGCCGCCGGGGGTGCAGTCGGGGTTCCAGGGGTTGCGGGTCACGCCCCACAGCTTGGACCAAGTGGCCAGCGACATGGAGAACTCCGGGGTCGTGGTGCGGGCATGGATGATGGCACCGGCATCCTGCAGCCGCTGCGGCAGGGGGTCGGTATAGTCCGCCATATGGCCCTCCAGGAGCAGGGAGCCGTTGGTGGTGGGGCGTCCCTCGATCATCGGCTCGTCCTTGACCGCCACCGGGATGCCCTCCAAGGGGCGGGCGGTGCCGTTGCGCCAGGCCTGTTCGGCCCGCTTCGCCTGTTCCCGGGCCTCCTCGAAATAGGTGGAGGAGAAGGCGTTAATACGCGGTTCAAGGGCCTCGGACCGTGCGATCAGCGCATCCAGCAGTTCGACCGGAGAGAGGCTGCCGCGGCGGAAGCGATTCAGGCACTCCCGGGCGCTCAGGTAGCAAAGGTCCAGGTTCATGGGGTGATCTCCTTGGAGGGGGTGGCGGAGGCGTCGGTGAGTCGGGTTACGGGCAGGGCGCTAGTTAGGCAGCCGACGAAGCAGCCCAGGATCAGCAGCAGGCCCAGGGCGATGCCGCCGACGCCGATGCCCAGGCCGATCAACCAGGGGCCCAGGGCCAGGCTGCACATCATCACGAAGCAGCCGATGGCGGTGAGCTCACCGTGGCGATCCAACTGCGCCAGGGCGCCCTGGAGGTAGGGCAGGGTGAAGGCCCAGCAGATGCTCAGCACCATTACCGCGCTGGCGTAGGGCAGCAGGCCTCGCTCCAGCAGCAGGGCGGCGGTGGCCGCCAGAGAGAGCAGCAGCCCCGCGGCGAGGGGGCGGGTGCGCCCCTGGCGTTCGCCGAGCCACATCACCGCCAGGGCACCGACGCCGCCGATGCCGCCGGCGATCACGGTGACGCCATGAATCTGGGCGTCGGGCAATGCCAAGGCCTGGCCGAAGCTCTGCAGGAAGGCCCAGGCGCCGGCATTAGCGATCTCGAACAGGGCGATGGCCAGCAGCAGACCCCACAGGCGCCAGTCCCGCCAGATCGATGTTGTATCGCGGCGGGCGCTGCCCAGTGGGGCGGAGGCGTCTGGGGCCGTGCGACCCATGGCGGGGATGCACAGCAGTGCTACCAGGGCGCAGCCGGCGAAGGTCAGGTAGAGGGCGGAAAGGCCGAAGCGGGCCACCGGGGCCTCGAGCAGGAAGAGCAGCAGCCCCGCGCCGAGGAACTGCAGCAACAGCAGCATGGCGTAGCCGCGCTCCGGGTGGTGGCGCCGGGCGGCCCAGGCGTAGGCGGCCCCAGCCAGCATGCCGCCGCCGAGCCCGCTGGCCAGGCGCACCAGCACCAGCGGTGCCAGGGCGGTGACGGTCAGGGAGAACAGTTCGCAGAGTAGGATCAGGCCGGCGCCGCTGGCTGCCAGGGCCTTGAGGCCAGTGCGGCGCAGCAGTCCGGCGACGCCGAGCATGCCAAGTGCGGTGCCGAATAGGTTGGCCGAGACCACCAAGCCGGCCTGGGTCTCGGTATGGCCCAGTTCCACTCCCAGGCGGGTAACCAGCAGGGGCAGCACCGCTAGCACTACAAGGCCGCCGAAGCCGGCCAGGGAGACCAGGAAGGTGGCGGGGTAGCCGTCGGGGTCGAGGCGCCGGGGGCGTGGCTCACGGGAGGTCGGCTCGGAGCCGGCCCGGGAATGGGGATCTGGAGTCATGGATAAGCCCTTGTTGTGATTATGGATGGCATCATCCATACCCTATCAAGGCCGGAGAGGGGGGTGTTTTGCGGCGAGCCGAAAAACTACTGCGCTGAGCCGAATCTTGGTCGTGGAGGCGGCGGCCTGGCCTCAGTGATTAAGGCGGCGAAGCCGGCGGTAGTCCCGTGGGGTCAGGCCGAATTCGCGCTTGAAGGCGGTGGTGAAGTTGGCGGCATGCTCGTAGCCCAGGTCGGTGGCGATCCGGGCGATGGGGAGATCGTCGTCGAGCAGCCGCTCGGCCTCGCACATGCGGGCCTGGCGCAGGCAGTCGGAGAGGGTCTGGCCGTGGTGCTCCTTGAAGCGCTGCTTCAACCTGCTCTCACTCATGCCGATGCCGCGGCTCAGCTCGGCGAGGCGCGGCGGCCGAGTCAGGTCGGCGAGCAGCCGGCGTCGAGCCTCCTCCAGGGCCTGGAGATCCCGCACGCCGATCCTGGCGCGGGGCGGTGCCAGCGTACGGGAGCTCAGCAGCAGGCAGAGGAATTCGCTGCACTTGGCCTGCAGGTAGAGCGGCAAGCGGCGTTGGTCCACCGGCGGCGAGGTCAGCTCCTTCAGGCAACGGCGCAGCGGCGCGTCCAAGGGCAGGCATCGATTGCCGTCGACTCCCGGGTTGAAGGCGGCGAGGTCGTCGGCGGTGAGCCCGAAGGGGGGCTGACGCAGGCGCTCGGGGTCGAGGATCAGTAATGCCATCAGGTAGCGCCCCGGCTCGAGGCAGCGATCCAGGAAGGCGGCGCCCTGACGCCGGTGGCTGCACAGCAGGCGATCCCCGGCCAGCTCGAAAGCCTCTCCCTCCGGGGACTCCAGGGCAGTCGCCCCCTCCAGCATGCCGGCCAGGGTCAGGTGACCGCCGGGAATCCAGGCCGGCAGGCAGCCCGAGGCCTGCTCCAGGTCGAGGGTGCGTAGCCAGAGCCCGGGGGCCAAGCGGTAGCAGGCTTCCCAGCCACGTCCCTCGGGCTGGTCCCAGCGCAAACGGAAAGCGTCATGGTGCGCGCTCAGGGCGAACCAGTCGGTGCTGCTGTGGCAAACGTACAGCGGGGAGGGGGCCGACATGGTGCTCATTGTTCGGGGTTCTTCGATGATTTTTGACCGTGAGGAAGCCTTGACCTGCCTTCAAATGTAGAAGCCTCATTCTACTGCCAACATATCCCGATAGGGGTATTTCGGCTGGCCCGGTGGCCGCCTAAGGTGTAGCCATTCTAACCCCGAACAATCACAAGGGAGGCACCCATGTCGGTTTCCATCGACGGCCAGCGGCTCTGGTCGAGCCTGATTGCCATGGCCGAGATCGGCCCCAGCCCCAACGGCGGTAGTCACCGCTTGGCATTGACCGAGGAGGACGCCGCCGGGCGTCGCCTGTTGATCGAATGGTGTCAGGCGCTGGGCTGTACGCTGCGCGTGGATCGGGTCGGCAATATGTTCCTGCGCCGCGCCGGCAAGCGCGATGATCTCGATCCGATCGGCGTTGGCAGCCATCTGGATACCCAGCCCAAGGGCGGGCGCTTCGACGGTGTGCTCGGCGTGTTGGCCGGCCTCGAGGCGTTCCGCACCCTCGACGATCACGGCATCGTCACCGAGCGGCCGATGGAACTGGTGGTATGGACCAATGAAGAGGGCAGCCGCTTTGCCCCGGCCATGGTCGCCTCCGGTACCTATGCCGGGGCGTTCAGCGTCGAGTCGACCCTGGCGCGCCGCGACCGTGATGGCGTGACCCTGGGCGAGGCGCTCGCGGCCACCGGTTTCGCTGGCGAGATGGCGGTGGGCGAGCCTCGTCTGGCGGGCTTCCTCGAGCTGCATATCGAGCAGGGACCGGTACTGGAGGAGAGCCACGAAGCGGTTGGCGTGGTGACCGGCGTGCAGGGCATGCGCTGGTTCGACGTCACTCTGCGCGGGCAGTCCTCGCATGCCGGCCCCACCCCGATGCGCTACCGCCGCGACGCTCTGGCCGCCGCGGCGCGCCTGATCGATCGCCTGCAGGACCATGCCCTGGCGGATCCCAGCGGCGACACCAAGGTCACCTTCGGTACCCTGGAAATCGACGCGGCATCGCGCAACGTGGTGCCCGGCGAAGTGACTCTCTCCGTCGATCTTCGCCATGTCGACGAGGCTGAGCTGGATGCCCTTGAAGCGCACTTCGAGCGTGAGCTGGCCGCTGTCGGCGAGACCTTTGGCATCACGGCGCACAGCGAACGCATCTGGGCCTCGCCGGTGGTGAGCTTCGATAGCGGCTGCATCGATGCCGTGGAGAGAGCCGCCAAGGCCCGCGGCGTTCCTTACCGGCGCATGATGAGCGGCGCCGGCCACGACGCCGTCTATGTGGCCCGGGTCGCGCCGACTGCGATGATCTTCATTCCCTGCCGTGACGGAATCAGCCACAACGAGGCGGAGTATGCCTCCCCGGAACACTGCGCTCTTGGGGCTCAGGTGCTCTTTGACGCCATGGTGGAACGGGCCAATATCCTGGAGGCGGGCCAATGAACGTCACGATTCCCGCCACCAAGGCCGACTGGCAGGCCTTGGCCGAGACGCTGATCCCGCGCCTGGAGAGCCGCGCCTTTATTGATGGCGCCTTCGTCGATGCCGCCAGCGGCGAGACCTTTGCCACCGTCAACCCGGCCACCGGTGAGACCCTGGCCTATGTCGCCAGCTGCGACGCCGCCGATGCCGAGCTCGCCGTGTCTTGTGCCCGGGCTGCCCACGCCCGGGGCGAGTGGGCGCGGCTGGCACCGGGGCGGCGCAAGCAGACGCTGCTCAAGCTGGCCGAGCTGATGGAGGCGCATCAACACGAATTGGCGCTGCTCGACACCCTGGACATGGGCAAGCCGATCTCCAGTTCGCTGGGCGATATCGCCGGCGCCATCGGCTGCCTGCGCTATACCGCCGAGGGCATCGACAAGGTCTACGGTGAAGTCGCCCCCACTGGCGAGGAGAGCCTGGGCCTGGTGCTTCGTGAGCCCCTGGGCGTGGTGGCGGCCATCGTACCGTGGAACTTCCCGCTGATGATGACCGCCTGGAAGATCGCCCCGGCGCTGGCCGCCGGCAACAGCGTGATCCTCAAGCCCTCCGAGAAGTCGCCGCTCTCGGCGCTGCGACTGGCAAGCCTTGCCCGTGAGGCGGGCCTGCCGCGCGGGGTGTTCCAGGTACTACCTGGCTTCGGCCACACCGTAGGCAAGGCCCTGGCGCTCTCCATGCAGGTCGATTGCCTGGCCTTCACCGGCTCCACCGCGGTGGGCAAGCAGCTGATGCAGTACGCCGGCCAGTCCAACCTCAAGCGGGTCTATTTGGAGTGCGGCGGCAAAGCGCCCAACATCGTCTTCGCCGACTGCAAGAACCTGGATCAGGTGGCGAACCACGCCGCCGCGGCGATCTTTCATAACCAAGGCGAGGTGTGCATCGCCGGCTCCCGGCTGCTGGTGGAGAACTCGATCCGCGAGGAGTTCGTCGAGCGCGTCCTGGAGGCGGCGGAAGGCATGCAGCCCGGCGACCCGCTCGACCCGCAGAGCTTCATGGGTGCCATGGTGGACGAGACCCAGTATCGCAAAGTGCTCGGCTTTATCGAGAAGGGGCGTGAGGAGGGCGCGCGGCTGCGTACCAGCGGCGCAACTCTGGCGGGCCCGGGGCTGTTCATTCCGCCCACGATATTCGACGGCGTGACCCCGGCCATGACGATCGGCCGTGAGGAAATCTTCGGCCCGGTACTTTCGGTGTTCGGCTTCGACAGCGAAGAGGAGGCCATCGCCCTGGCCAACGACAGCGACTACGGCCTGGCCGCGGGGCTATGGAGCCAGGACATTGACCGCATCATGCGCCTCTCCCGCAGGCTCCATTCCGGCCAGGTGTTTGTCAACAACTGGGCGGGCCCCGACATGACGGTGCCCTTCGGCGGCGTCAAGCAGTCCGGCAACGGTCGCGACAAGTCCCTACATGCCCTGACGGAGTACACCGAACTCAAGACGGTGTGGATGGCGCTAGCGCCCTGACGACCCATCCATGAGCACTTGCGCGTGAGTTTGATCACGCTGTCTTGCCGGCTCCGGAGCCGGCTCTTTTCTTCCCTAGGCCCCCTTTGCCTTCTCTTGCCCTTGCCTTCCCTGGGCTCAGCCTGCCCGTTGCCGCGACACCAGCGCCACGTGATCGAGGAACTGCCGGAAAAGCTGCGATTGGCTGGAAACCTCGAGCCGTTGGTAGATGTGCTTGCGATGCACCTTGACCGTGCCGTCGCTGATATCGAGTTCCCGGGCTGCCGATTTCGTCGAGTGGCCGGCCAGTAGCAGGCGCACGATCTCCTGCTCGCGAGCGGTCAGCACGCCGGCACCGAAGCTGGCAAAAGCCGCTTCCACCGGCTCCTGCTCGGCCAGGCGCTGCTGGAACTGGCTCCCCTGCCATTTCCAGTACTCGACGAGCAGGGCTTCCAGCATGGGCGAGAGATGGCGCAGTGCCTGCAGGGCGCGGCGGGTCAGCGTCGGGGAGTTGGCTCCGAAGCCCAGCGACACGGCCACCACCACATCCGCCTCGACCCGGCAGAAGAGGCCCACCTCGTCCACCAGGCCAAGGGCGCGATAATAATGGGCATAATAATCGCTCGCCTCGAAGCGATCTGGAGCCAGTTCGCGCAGGCGGTGAGCGCCCTGGTCCAGGCCGCCGCTTACGGCAGTAAAAAAGGGGTCGAGCAGATAGGCCTTGCTCAGGTAGCGCTCGATGCCCTGTTCGCGACGATGCGGAGGGTAGTCGTCATGGATCAGCAATGGCCGACGGCGCCCACGGTAGGCATTGATCAGCACGGTTTCGTGACCCACGAGCTCACGCAGACATTGATCAAGCCGGCCGGGGAAATCGGCCGCTCCGGCAATGCGTTGAAGGCGAGCTAACTGCTGGTGCCAGGCGAGGCTTTCGTGACGTGCAAGGAAGTCGAGCATGATGGCATCGAATCGGGAAACATTGATTCCACGATATCATGTCCCGGCTTTGGCACCCTATACAGGGCTGTATCTGCGGGCATGAACAACCGCGTGACGACCCGGAAGCGGGGCATTTACCGGTAAGCCGTGACAAGCCGCCACATTTTGAGGAGACTCTGGCTCGATCCTTTCATGCAGTCGTTGGAGTCTGCCCCTTGACCGATCTTTTGACGCTGCTGGTTTCCCTTCCTACCGGATACGCCATGGCGTTTTCGGCGTTCGTGACGTTCCTGCTCGCCTTCGGCTTGGCCGGCCTGCTCGCTGCCCGCCGCCAGCGCGCCGATGGGCAGCGTCACGAGACGGCGCTGGCCGAGCTGCGTGAGCGACTTGCCGAGCGTGAGCGGCGCCTCGACGAGCAGCAGCGCACACTTGGAGAGGTACAGGTGAGCGAAGCCCGCCTGGCCACCGCCCTCGAGCAGAAGCAGCAGCACTTCGAGGCGCAGTTGGCTCTGCTGCGCGACAGTCGCGACCAGCTGCGCCAGGAATTCGAGAATCTTGCCAACGAGATCCTCGAGCGCAAGGGGCGCGCCTTCTCCGAACTCTCCCAGCAGCGTATCAGCGGGCTGTTGCAGCCGATCCAGGCCGAGATGAAGGGGTTTCGCGAGAAGGTCGAATCGATCCATCGCCACGATACCGAGCAGCGCGCCGGGCTGCGTGCCGAACTCAGGCACCTGCAGGCGCTCAACCGGGAGATCACCGACCAGGCCGAGCGGCTGACCCAGGCACTGCAGGGGCAGAAGAAGGTGCAGGGCAACTGGGGCGAGCTGATGCTCGAGAACGTGCTGGAGGGCTCAGGCCTGCGGGCCGGCAAGGATTACCGGCGCGAGGTCAGTTTCGCCACGGCCGACGGTCGGCGTCGGCCCGACGCGGTGGTCTATCTGCCCCAGGGCAGGCATCTGGTCATCGACGCCAAGACCTCGCTCGCTGCCTACGTGCGCTATGTCAACGCGGAGGACGAGCACGAGCGCGAGCTGGCGCTGTCGGCTCACGCCACGGCGGTGGGTAATCGAATCAGCGAGCTGGCCGACAAGCACTACTACGACCTGCCGGGACTCAACTCGCCGGACGTGGTGATCATGTTCATCCCGGTGGAGTCGGCCTACGTCGAGGCGCTGAAGCATGACGAGACCCTCTACCAACGCGCCATTGAGCACAACGTACTGGTGGCCACCCCTACTACGCTGCTGACCAGCCTCAACGTGGTGCGACAGCTGTGGCGCTTCGAGGACCAGAGCCGACACAGCGCCGAGCTGGCCAGCCGCGCTGAGAAGTTCTACAACAAGCTGCGGCTATTCCTCGAAAGCATGCAGGAAGTGCAGGTTCGGCTCGATGGGGCGCGCGACAGCTACGATCGTGCCATGGGGCAGCTGGTCAACGGTCGCGGCAATCTGATCAAGCAAGCCGCCGAATTCCAGGAACTGGGAGTGGCGGTGAAGAAGGAGTTGCCCGACGACTTGGTCGAGCGGGCGCGCTTGGAGCTTGATGGCGAGCGGCCGCGTTCCTTGCCGCTGTCAGAAGAGGAGGGTGACGCCGAGGCTGCCGGCCGTCGGTAGGCAGCTGGCAGCAATTCGGAGCGGTTCGCTCGGGCTGGCATGCGTGGGCACTTGAAGAGCGCGGGAAGGAGGAGAGGCGAGGCGGCGCTGGCTAGAAGGCGCGGGCCGGTGTGCAGCAGCTCACCAGGCGGCAGGGCTCGCTACCGGGATTGCGGAAGCGATGAGGAACGTTGGTGTCGAAATAGTAGGCTTCACCGGGGCCGAGCACGCGGGTCTCGGCGCCGATGGTGATCTCGATCTCGCCCTTGAGCACCACACCGGCCTCCTCGCCCTGGTGGGCGATCATCTCGCGGCCGGTGTCGGCCCCGGGGGGGTAGGTCTCGATCAGAAAGGCCAGCGCCCGGCTGGCCCGGTTGGCGCCGACGAGCTTGTAGACCACCTCGCCGCTGCCCATGTCGGCCAGTTCTTCGGCGGCGTAGAAAACCTGGTTGCGGCTCTCCAGGTCCATGGTGAAGAAGTCGCCGACGCTGATGGGAATGGCGTCGAGGATCTTCTTCAATGAGCTGACCGAAGGGCTGACCTTGCCCTGCTCGATCAGCGACAGGCTGGAGTGGGTGACACCGCAGCGCTTGGCCAGTTCGCGCTGGGAGATGCCGCGCAAGGTGCGCAGGGCGCGCAGGCGTACGCCAACATCGTCCGACATGCCGGTCTCCTCGTCATTGAAGTGGCGCCGCCCGGTTGCGGCGGCGCCTTGGCGCGCTCAGCAGAGGGCGTCCAGCTTCTGCTTGAGCAACTGGTTGACCTGCTGCGGATTGGCGGTGCCACGCGACGCCTTCATCACCTGGCCGACGAAGTAGCCGATCATCTTGCCGCGCTTTTCCGGCTCGGCATCACGGTACTGAGCCACCTGGGCCGGGCTGTCGGCGATCACCTGGTCGATCATCGCCTCGATGGCGCCGGTGTCGGTGACCTGTTTAAGCCCCTGGGCTTCAATGACATCGTCGGCCTTCGCGCCCTGGCCGTTCCACAGGGCCTGGAAGACCTGCTTGGCGGCCTTGCCGTTGATGGTGTCGTCGATCACCCGGGCGATCAGCTCGCCGAGCTGGTGCGCCGAGACGGGGCTGTCGGCGATCGCCAGGCCCTCGCGGTTGAGCGCGCCCGCGAGTTCGCCCTGCACCCAGTTGGCGGCCTGCTTGGCGTCGCCGCAGACATCTTTCACCTCCTCGAAGTAGTCGGCCATCTCGCGCGTGGCGGAGAGCACGCTGGCGTCGTAGGCGGAGAGCCCCAGCTCGCTCTCGAAGCGGGCGCGTTTTTCGGCGGGCAGTTCCGGGAGGTTGTCGCGCAGATGGTCGATATAGGCCTGGTCCAGCACCACCGGCAGCAGGTCGGGGCAGGGGAAGTAACGGTAATCGTTGGCTTCCTCCTTGGTGCGCATGCTGCGCGTCTCGTCGCGATCGGGGTCGAACAGGCGGGTCTCCTGAATGACCTTGCCGCCGTCCTCGAGCAGTTCGATCTGACGCTCCACCTCGAAGGCGATGGCGCGCTCGACGAAGCGGAAGGAGTTGACGTTCTTGATCTCGGCGCGGGTGCCGAAGGCCTCCTGGTCCTTGGGCCGTACCGAGACGTTGACGTCGCAGCGCATCGAACCCTCGGCCATGTTGCCGTCGCTGATGCCGAGATAGGTGACGATGGAGTGGATCGCCTTGAGATAGGCGGCGGCCTCCTTTGCCGAACGCATGTCGGGTTCGGAGACGATCTCCAGCAACGGTGTGCCGGCGCGGTTGAGGTCAACGCCGGTCATTCCATGAAAATCTTCATGCAGCGACTTTCCAGCATCCTCCTCGAGGTGGGCGTGGTGCACTCGGATCGGCTTGGTGGTGCCATCCTCGAGGGTGATCTCCACCACGCCGGCGCCGACGATGGGCTGGTACATCTGGCTGGTCTGGTAGCCCTTGGGCAGGTCGGGGTAGAAGTAATTCTTGCGGTCGAATACCGAGACCTCGGGAATCTCGGCGTGGATCGCCAGGCCGAACTTCACGGCCATGGCCACGGCAGCCTCGTTGAGCACCGGCAGAACGCCCGGCAGGCCCAGGTCGACGGCGCAGGCCTGGGTGTTGGGCTCGGCGCCGAAAGCGGTTGAGGCGCCGGAAAAGATCTTCGACCGGGTAGCGAGCTGGACGTGGACCTCCAGCCCGATCACAGTTTCCCATTGCATCAGGCGTTCTCCTCGGCGAAGGCGGGACGATGACGATGCCAGTCGGTGGCCTGCTGGAACTGATGCGCCACGTTGAGCAGGCGGGCCTCGGCGAAGTGATTGCCGAGAATCTGTAGGCCCACCGGGCGGTTGCCGACAAAGCCGGCCGGCACGCTCATGCCGGGGATTCCCGCGAGATTGATGGCAATGGTGTAGATGTCCTGCAGGTACATCGAGACCGGGTCCTTTTTCGCCCCCAGGTCGAAGGCCGGCGTGGGTGAGGCGGGGCCCATCAGCACGTCGACCTCCTCGAAGGCGTCGAGGAAGTCCTGGCGGATCAAGCGGCGCACCTGCTGGGCCTTCTTGTAATAGGCGTCGAAGAACCCTTCGGAGAGGGTATGGGTGCCGATCAGGATGCGGCGCTTGACCTCGTCGCCGAAGCCCTCGGCACGGCTGCGCTTGTACAGGTCGATCAGATCGCTGGGGCTGTCGCAGCGATGACCGAAGCGCACACCGTCATAGCGCGAGAGGTTCGAGGATGCCTCCGCGGGAGCGATGACGTAGTAGGCCGGTATGGCGTAGTGGGTATGCGGCAGGCTCACTTCGCGCACGCTGGCGCCGAGCGACTCGAACGCCTTGACCGCGTCGCGCATCGCCGCTTCGACCTCGGGCGCGAGGCCGTCACCGAAATACTCACGCGGCAGGCCGATCTTGAGCCCGGCGAGGGGGGTGTCGAGCTCCTCGGTGTAGTCGGGTACACCGCGCGCCACGCAGGTGGAATCGTGCAGGTCGTGGCCGGCCATGGCAGACAGCAGCAGCGCGCAATCCTCGGCGGTGCGGGCCATGGGGCCGGCCTGGTCGAGGCTCGAGGCGTAGGCGATCATGCCGTAGCGCGACACCCGTCCGTAGGTGGGCTTGAGTCCGGTGATGCCGCAGAAAGCGGCGGGCTGGCGGATCGAGCCGCCGGTGTCGGTGCCGATGGCGGCCGGTACCAGGCCGGCGGCGACCGCCGCGGCGCTACCACCAGAGGAGCCGCCGGGTACCGCGGCGAGGTCCCAGGGGTTCTTCACCGGGCCATAGTGGCTGTTCTCGTTGGAGGAGCCCATGGCGAACTCGTCCATGTTGGTCTTGCCCAGGCTAACGGTGCCGGCCGTGGCGAGCTTCTCGACCACGGTGGCATCGTAGGGCGAGATGAAATTGTCGAGCATTCTCGAGCCGGCGGTGGTCCTGACGTCGCGGGTACAGAAGATGTCCTTGAGCGCCAGCGGCAAGCCGGTCAGCGGGCCGGCCTTGCCCGCGGCGCGGGACTTGTCGGCGGCGTCGGCGGCGGCCAGGGCCTGATCGAAGGTGACGGTGATGAAGCAGTTCAGCTCGCCGTCGAGGCGGTCGATGCGGCCCAGCAGGTGCTGGGTCAGCTCGCGGCTGGAGAACTCGCCGGCGTCGAGCGAGCGGGCCAGTTCGGCCAGTGTCTTGTCATGCATGCGGCATGGCTCCATGAAGGCGTGCCGTTGGAAAGCGTTAGGGAACGAATGGTGCGGCGGCGAGCACGTTTGGCTCACTCGACGACGCGGGGCACCAGGTAGAGTCCGTCTTCCACGGCCGGGGCACAGCGCTGGAAACGCTCGCGCTGGTCGCTCTCGGTGACCTCGTCGGCGCGCAGGCGCTGGGTGACGTCGAGCGGATGAGCCAGCGGTGCGATGCCCTCGGTGTCGAGCGCCTGCAGCATGTCGACCATCTCGAGAATACGTCCCAGATCGTCCACGTAGCGGGCGGCGTCCTCGTCGTTCAGGCCTAGCCGGGCCAGGTGGGCGGCCCGCTGCACGTCTGCGTGTTCAAGCGCCATGAGCTGTGTGTCCTCGCACGATAGGAAGTGTTGTGAACAGCAGGAAAAGGTACCATATCCGGCGCGTGGCGGGCACTCTTCTCGCAACCGGGGTGGTGCCATGTCGCTTGCTGCCCGGGGGCCGCGATGATACCGTTTGCCTCCGCACTGGTCCCGGTCTGCACTAGGTAACGACGTCCATGTTCAAACGCTTGAGGGGGCTGTTCTCCAGCGATCTTTCTATCGATCTGGGTACGGCCAATACGCTGATTTACGTTCGCGGTCGCGGCATTGTGCTCGATGAGCCTTCGGTAGTGGCCATCCGCCAGTCCGGCAACATGCGCAGCGTGGCCGCGGTAGGCGCGGACGCCAAGCGCATGCTGGGCCGTACGCCGGGCAACATCACTGCCATTCGTCCGATGAAGGACGGGGTGATCGCCGACTTCACCGTCACCGAGCAGATGCTGCAGCACTTCATCCGCAAGGTGCATCAGAGCACGTTCCTGACGCCAAGCCCACGCGTGCTGGTCTGTGTGCCCTGCATGTCGACCCAGGTGGAGCGGCGCGCGATCAAGGAGTCCGCCGAAGGGGCGGGCGCCCGCGAGGTGTTCCTGATCGAGGAGCCGATGGCCGCCGCCATCGGCGCCGGGCTGCCGGTCGACGACGCGCAGGGCTCGATGGTGGTGGATATCGGTGGCGGTACCACCGAGATTGCCATCATCTCGCTCAATGGCGTGGTTTATTCCGAATCGATTCGCGTCGGCGGCGACCGCTTCGACGAGGCCATCTCCGCCTATGTACGCCGCCATTACGGCAGCCTGATCGGCGAAGCCACAGCCGAGCGCATCAAGGAGGAGATCGGCTGCGCCTATCCCGGCGGCGAGCTGCGCGAGATCGACGTGCGCGGACGCAACCTGGCCGAGGGTATACCGCGCAGCTTCACCCTGAATTCGCATGAAATTCTCGACGCCCTGCAGGAGACGCTCTCCTCGATCGTCGCCGCGGTCAAAAGTGCCCTTGAGCAGTCACCTCCCGAACTCGCGTCGGACATCGCCGAGCGCGGCCTGGTGCTGACCGGCGGCGGCGCTCTGCTGCGCGATCTGGACAAGCTGATCGCCGAGGAGACAGGGCTGCCGGTCATCGTGGCCGAGGATCCGCTGACCTGCGTGGCACGCGGCGGTGGCAAGGCCCTCGAAATGATCGATCGGCACACCTTCGAGCTGCTCTCGAGCGACTGACACTGGCGCAAGGCCTGGGGTCTGAAAGCCGCGGGCGACGGTGCTTCGAACCGTTCTGTTGCCGCGAGGCCGAGGTGGGCGCTTTGCGGGTCTGGGTCAGTGCGAATCGACGAATAATCAAGCGCCGCTGGACGGGCGGCGCCTGGTGCGGGGGGAACGTCTATCAAACCGCTGTTCTCGCACGCTTCCGTGCCTGGCTACCGCATGCTGCTGTGTGCGCTGGCCGCTGCTGCGTTGATGTTCGTCGAACATCGGTTCACGCGTATGGAAGAGGTGCGTGGCCACCTCACCACCCTGGTCGCCCCCATTCAGTGGCTGGTCGCCGTGCCCAGTGATGTGCTCGCCTGGGGCTCACTGGCGCTTTCCGAGCAGCGCGCACTGGTGGAGGAGAACCGTCGCCTGCGCGAACAGATTCTGCATCTGTCACACCGTGTCCAGCATATGTCGAGCCTGACCGCCGAGAACGTGCGTCTGCGCGAACTCCTGGGTGCCGCCGCGCGTCTCGAGGCGCCCTATATCACCGCCGAGCTGCTGTCGCTGGATTCCGATCCCTTCACCCATCAGATGGTGATCGATCGCGGGCGCCGCAACGGGGCCTTCGTCGGCCAGCCGGTCATGGATGCCTCGGGCTTGGTGGGGCAGGTGACCGCAGTTTCCGCCTATTCCAGTCGAGTACTGATGGTGGCCGATGCCAGCCATGCCCTACCGGTCCAGATCAACCGCAACGGGCTGCGTTTCGTGCTGCAAGGCAGCGGTCAGTACGACGCGCTGCGGGTGCTGCACGTGCCGGACACGGCCGATATCCGCGAGGGCGACCTGCTGGTCACCTCGGGCCTGGCCGGCCGTTTTCCGCCGGGCTACCCGGTGGCGCGCGTCACGGAGGTGGTCCACGATCCGGGGCAGCCGTTCGCACGGGTCACGGCCGCTCCCGTCGCGCGACTGCAGCGCTCGCGTCACTTCCTGCTGATCTTTCCCCCCGAGCCGGCTCCCGTGCCCGACGATGCCTTGTGGGATCGTGAGCCGGTCGACGACATGGATGACATCGAGCTGCCGCCGACGGCGCAGGGAGAGGGGTAATGGCCGCCGGATACCGTACCTCGCTGTTCTGGATCTGGCTCACGCTGCTGCTGGCGCTCAGCCTTCAGGTCATGCCACTGGCCGAGGGCTGGCAGATCTGGCGCCCCGACTGGCTGGGCCTGATGTTGATCTACTGGTGCATGTCGGCACCCGACCGGGTGGGCGTCCTTCACGGGTTCGTGCTGGGGCTGTTGCTCGATCTGATCGAGGCGGCGCCGCTGGGTCAGAATGCCCTGTTGCTGTCGCTGCTCGCCTTCCTCGCGGCGCTGGTCTATCCGCGCTTCCGCGCTTATTCGCTGCTGCAGCAGGCGCTGCTGGTTCTGGTGTTGCTGGGCCTGGTGCAACTGGTCGAACAGTGGCTGCGCACCCTGTTCGGCTCCTTCTCGATGCACTTGGCTTTCCTGCTGCCCTCACTGATCGGGGCCGTGCTATGGCCGTGGTGGACCACCATGTTCCAGGCCTTCGAGCGCCGCTTGGCGGGTGGGGAGTGAGGCTATGCCGATGATACCCCTGGCGTCCTCGGGTTCGTGCTCTCCCGATGCCCCGGCGCTGTGCCTGGCCTCGGCCTCGCCGCGGCGCCGTGAACTGTTGGCCTCGATCGGCGTCACGGCCGAGGTGAAACCGGTCGATATCGACGAGACGCCACGCCACGGCGAGACCGCCGAGGCCTATGTGCTACGGCTGGCGCGCGAGAAGGCGGCGGCCGGAGCGCGACTCTCGACGCTGCCCACGTTGGGGTCGGACACCGCAGTGGTGTGCGATGGTCACATCCTGGGCAAGCCCGGCGGACCCGACGAGGCGGCGGCAATGCTGCGCCGGCTGTCGGGACGGACCCACCAGGTACTGACCGCCGTCGCCGTGACGGGGCTGGCAGGCCTGCTCGATGTCTGCGTTGAGACGAAGGTGCTGATGCGAGAGATCGCCGAGCACGAAATCGCCGCCTACTGGGCCACCGGTGAGCCGGTCGACAAGGCGGGTGGCTATGCCATACAGGGATTGGCGGCGGTCTTCGTCGAGCGCATCGAGGGCAGCCATTCCGCAGTCGTCGGGCTGCCGCTGTTCGAGACCGCACGCCTGTTGGCGCGGCAACGCGTGCCGCTGTGGTGCGTACATGGGAATGCCGTCTAGCCGACTCCCTATGTCATAATGCGGCGAAGACGAATTGGACAAGGATTCCGCATGAGCGGCGAAGTACTCATCAACCTGACGCCGATGGAAACCCGCGTGGCCGTGGTGGAAAACGGCGTACTGCAGGAAGCGCTGATCGAGCGCACGCGGCGGCGCGGCATCGTCGGCAATATCTACAAGGGCCGCGTGGTGAGGGTGCTTCCCGGCATGCAGGCCGCCTTCGTCGACATCGGCCTCGATCGGGCGGCTTTCATCCACGCCCACGAAGTGATGCCGCCGGGCACTCCGCCGGAGGAGCAGGTCTCGATCGGTCAGTTGCTGCACGAGGGGCAGGCCCTGGTGGTGCAAGTGACCAAGGACCCCATCGGCACCAAGGGGGCGCGCTTGACCACGCACCTGTCGGTGCCTTCGCGCTATCTGGTCTACATGCCCGATTCGCCACACAACGGCGTCTCCCAGCGCATCGAAGACGAGCGTGAGCGCGAGCGACTACGCGAGCTGCTCGACGTCTGCCAGGGCGAGCAGGAGATCGAGGTCACCGGTGGCTTCATCGTGCGCACGGCGGCCGAGAACGTGGGCAGGGACGAGCTCCACACCGACATGCACTTTCTTTTGCGGTTGTGGCGCAAGGTCAGCGAGCGCAAGTTGACCGCCCCCGCGCCCAGCGTGATCTACGACGACCTGCCGCTGTTCATCCGCACCCTACGCGACCTGATGCGCGACGAGATCGAGAAGGTGCGTATCGATTCGCGGGAGAACTACGTCAAGCTGGTCGAGTTCGCCGAGGAGTTTATGCCGGACTCCACCGCCCGCATCGAGTACTACCCGGGCGAGCGACCGATCTTCGACCTCTACAGCGTCGAGGACGAGATCCAGAAGGCACTGGGGCGCAAGGTGCAGCTCAAGTCCGGTGGTTATTTGGTGATCGATCCCACCGAGGCGATGACGACCATCGACGTCAACACCGGCGGCTACGTGGGGCATCGCAACCTCGAAGAGACCATCTTTAAGACCAACCTCGAGGCGGCCAACGCCATCGCCCGCCAGCTGCGTCTGCGCAACCTGGGCGGCATCATCATCATCGACTTCATCGATATGGAGGATCCCGAACATCAGCGCCAGGTATTGCGCGTGCTCGAGAAGGCGCTGGAGCGTGATCATGCCAAGACCAAGTGTACCGGGGTCACCGAGCTGGGCCTGGTGCAGCTGACGCGCAAGCGTACGCGCGAGAGCCTGGAGCAGACCTTGTGCGAGGCGTGTCCCACCTGCGGCGGGCGGGGGACGCTGAAGACCGCCGAGACCGTCTGCTACGAAATCTTCCGCGAGATTCTGCGCGAGGAGCGCGCCTACAACGCGGAGACTTACATGGTACTGGCCTCTCAGCCGGTGGTGGATCGGTTGCTTGACGAGGAGTCGGCTGCGGTGGCCGACCTGGAAAGCTTCATTGGCAAGACCATTCGCTTCCAGGTCGAGGGCCATTATTCCCAGGAGCAGTACGATATCGTGCTGATGTGAGCGGCTCATGCATCCGCTTCGCCTGGTCGCTCGCTGGTCGCTCACCCTGCTTGCCGTCGCGCTGGCGTTGGTGGCCGTGCTCACGCTGGTGCTGCGCCTCGCCCTGACGCAAACCGATGAGCTGGCACCCCGCGTGGAGCGGCTGCTGGAGGCGCGCTCGGGGGCGGCGGTAGGCTTGGCGCGGCTCGAGGCCCGTATGGTTGGACTGGACCCGGTACTGGAGGGCGGCGGCCTTACCGTCACCACCCACGAGGGCGACAGCGGCCTGCCTCTGCTCGAGGTCGAGCATGCCCGCATGCGACTCGACAGCGCCGCCAGCCTGCGCGCGGGCATGCCGGTGGTCGCGGATGCCCGTCTGAGCGGGCTGACACTGCATCTCTACCAGGACGAGCAGGGCGGCTGGCACTGGCCCGATCCCGCCGATCTTCCCGCGGCTCTGATCGAGGGTGAATTCGACCTCAGCCAGATGGATGCCATGGTCGGGCGACTCCTGCGCCAGCGGGCCTGGGCGGAGGACGTGAGACTGGTACTGCATGGTCGTACGCGCAGGCTCGACATGATGGCACCGCGCCTGCTGCTCACCGGCGACGAACGGCGTGCCCACCTGGAGGGCGAAGTGCACTTGATGGGCCAGGAGGAGACCACGCTGCAGGCCGCGCTGGAGGTCTTTCCCGGCCCTCGCGGTTTACGTGACTTCAGTGCTGCGCTGCAGGCCGAGATGAAGCTCGATACCTTGGTCGACTTGGTCGAGGTGTTCACTTACGGCGATCCTCTGCAGCTGGAGGATGCCAGCGGCGACGTGACTCTCTGGGGGCGCTGGCACCGTGGTGCCCTGGCCGATGCCCGTCTCGACATCGACGTGCCGCGTCTGGCCCTACGACGCGACGACGACCCCATCGTGCTGGAGCCCTTCCGCGCCCGTGGCCAGTGGCTGCGGGGCGATGAGGGTTGGGAGGCTTGGCTGCAGGGCGACGCCTCGGCGGCGAATTGGGCGGAACCACGGGAAATGGAGGACGAGGAGAAGCCGGCTCTGCCGCACTTCTGGCATGTGCGAAGCGACGGCGAGGGTTGGTGGCTCAATACCAGCCAGTTCGAGCTGGCCTCGCTGGCCGCATGGCGTGAGCGAGTGCTGCTGCCAGAAGGGCTGATCCGCACCATCGACGCCCTCGACCCTCGCGGACTGGTCTCGGGCCTCGGTTTTGGCCGGCGCGACGGTCAGTGGATTGCGCAGGCTGCCGTGCATCGCGTCGAGGTCTCGCCGCTGGACGATGTGCCGGGGGGCGGTCCGTTGGATGCCTGGGTCGAGGCGCGCGACTTCACTGGGCGTATCGAATTCATCGGTGTCGACGACCCCGTACTCAAGATCCCCCAAGTCTATGCGGAGCCGATGGCACTGTCTCACGCCAGCGGCGAGGTGCGCTGGACTTATGAGGGGCCGCGTACTTTCGTCAGCGGTCGAGGGCTCAAGGCCGGCTGGCAGGGCGCCGAGGTCGAGGGCGGCTTCGGCCTGGCGATCGGCGGCGGCATGCGCGGCGGACTGGGACTCGACCTGAGTTTTCGTGACGTGGATGCGGTGGATCGGCCGCTGACCGACTGGCTGCCTGCCGACGTGCTGGGAGAACAGCTGGATGCCTGGCTGGCGGAGGGTGTGGCCGGCCGGGTGCCGGCCGGCGAACTCAAGCTGCATCTGCCGCTGCAGCGCGATGGTGAATCCGTCCCGCCGCGCTTGCGGCTCGATCTCGCCATCGAGGAGGGGCGCCTGCCCTTCGATCCCGAATGGCCGGCGCTCGAGTCGCTCGAGGGGCATCTCACGGCGGGCGTCGATACGCTAGAGGCCGAGGTACGCCATGCCGAGAGTCTCGGGGTCCAGGGACGTAACGGACGGGTGACTCTTGCCGATGACGTATTGCGAATCAGCGGTGACGTGGCCGCGGACGGCGAAGCGCTGCGTCGCTACCTGCACGCGCTTCCCGTCGACGGCATGGAGCGGGTCGACGACTGGCGTGGCGAAGGAAACGCCTCTGGCCGACTCGATCTGGCCATGCGATTGGGCGAGGAAAAAGAGCAGGAGCAAGAGCAGGAGCAAGAGGACGACTTCACGCTCACGCTCGATACGCAGGTGGACTTGGAGCGTCTCGTCTATCTGCCGCTCGACGTGTCCTTCCGCGACGTCAGCGGTCCGCTCGCCTGGTATCAGCGCGACGAAGAGGGCGGTCTCGAGGGCTATCTTGAGGCGAGCCTGCTCGGTGGACCGATCAGCGCCGATATAGACACCCTGAATGGGGGCGTGGAACTCGAAGGGTCGATCAAGATGGCGCGCCTACTGGAGCTCGGCGGTGCGGACGGCCTCAACGCTCGACTCTCCGGCCGATTGCCCTGGCGTGGACGATTGACGCTGAGCGATGGCCGCAACGCCTTTCGTTTCGACAGCAGTCTCCAAGGGGTCGCGATCGATCTGCCGTCGCCTCTCGGCAAGGCGGCCGGCGAGCCGCGTCCGCTATGGCTGGAGGCCGATCTGGATCGGGAGCTGGTAGAGGCGGAGCTCGGCGGCGACACGCGCTTGCGCTGGCGAGGGCTGTCGTATTCCGACTTGGGGCAAGGGCAGCTATGGCTGGGGCGCTTGCCCGACGCGCCGACCTGGCCCGAGCGCGAAGGCTGGGAGGCGACGCTCTATCAGTCACGCCTGGACCTGCGCGAATGGGCCTCGATGCTCTCTTCCCTGACCGGGGGCGACACTGGCCCCCCCTCCGGCACCGAGGCCGTGAAGCGACTGCGAATCGAGGCCGCTTGCCTGGTCGGGCCCGGCGACGGTTGTCTCGGCCCGATGACCGCCGAGGCGCGCCCCCGCGACGATCAGGGCTGGCGCGTCAATCTCGGGGGAGGGCTGCTCGAAGGTCACTTCGATTATCGCCCGACGCTCGACGATGCGCTGGATATCGCGCTGGATCGGGTGACCCTGGACGGCCTGCTGCCAGCGCAGAGCGAAGGCGCCGGCGAACTGCTCGAGGAGCTCGATGTGCCGCCCGACCCCACTCCGCTGCCGGACTGGGTGACCGAACTGCCAAACGGACGCTTGCGCATCGCCGACATTTTCTACCAAGGGCGTGCGATCGGCCCGCTCACGACCCGTTGGGAGAGCGGGTCCGAGCGGCTCGTGCTGGGACCGCTGGGATTGACGCTGGGTCAGATATCGGCGACCGGTGAGCTGGTCTGGGAGTCGGCAGGGCCGGACGACAGCCTGACCCGGTCACGGCTCAATCTCGATGGCAGCGACCTGGGCTCCGCCTTGGAGCTCCT
Organism: Billgrantia saliphila; assembly: GCF_002930105.1. Lineage (GTDB taxonomy): Bacteria > Pseudomonadota > Gammaproteobacteria > Pseudomonadales > Halomonadaceae > Halomonas > Halomonas saliphila. The sequence goes on from NZ_PJRN01000001.1 coordinate 176,386, forward strand.
CGGACAGCCAGTTTCCATCCGCAGCGACGAGACCCGGGTGCGGAGTCAGCTGGCCTGGCCGGGCCCACCATGGCAGTTCGCCCTGGCGCGCTCACGCGGCAGCATCGAGGCGGAGCTGCGCGACGGCCGCTTCGTCCAGCTGGAATCGCCCACGGCGCGGCTGGTCGGGCTACTGAACGTCGACAACCTGCTGCGTCGGCTGCGTATGGATTTTTCCGACGTTACCGGCCAGGGCACGGCCTTCGATCAAGTGAACGGGGCTGCTACTCTCTATGAAGGTGTACTCGAAACGAGCGGGCCGGTACGCATCGACGGTCCGGCCACTACCTTCACTCTCGATGGCACGGTCGATCTTGCGCGCCGGGAACTCGACCAGCACCTGAGCGTCACAGTCCCGGTAAGTAGCAATTTGCCGCTGGCCGCCGTCATTGCGGGGGCGCCGGTGGTGGGAGGCGCACTCTTCATCGCCGACCGTCTGTTCGGTCGCGTTCTCGATCGAGCCACCCGAATTCACTATCGCGTGCGAGGTCCCTGGACCTCGCCCGAGATCAAATTGGAAACCGCTGAATGACGACACCAACACCTGCCCTGCTCGATACCGCCGCCGAGATCCTGTTGCGCCCCGGCGGGCTGGACATCGATGCGCTCGATGTCGGCCTGGGACACGTCCTGACCCCGGGCGTCGACTATGCCGATCTCTACTTCCAGCGCAGCTGGCACGAAAGCTGGGTGCTCGAGGACGGCGAGGTCAAGGAGGCCGGGTATAACATCGACGGCGGGGTCGGAGTGCGTGCGATGGCCGGGGAGAAGACCGGGTTCGCCTATTCCAATCAGATCACCGCCGATGCGCTGGCCGAGACGGGGCGTACGGCATCGGGCATCGTGCGCAGCGGCAGTCGCCTGGCGGTCGCGCCACGTGTGACGAGTCAGTCGGCGGCGCGCTATGCCAACATCGATCCGCTTGCCGGGCTCACCGCCGAGGACAAGATCGCTCTGCTCAAGCAGGCCGATCGGATCGCGCGGGCCGCGGACCCTTCCGTGGTTCAGGTCAGTGCATCGCTCACCGGCGAGTACGAGGTGATGCTGGTGCGAGCCAGTGACGGCACGCTGGCCGCGGACATACGTCCTCTGGTGCGCTTCAACGTCAGCGTAATTGCGGCGAAGGGCGGTCGGCGCGAGCGCGGCAGCGCCGGCGGCGGCGGTCGCTACGCCATGTCCCGCCTGCGCGACGAGAACGTGGCCGAGCGTTTCGCCAAGGAGGCGGTGCGCCAGGCACGGGTCAATCTGGAGGCGGTGGATGCGCCGGCGGGGCAACTGCCCGTGGTGCTCGGTCCCGGCTGGCCCGGCATCCTGCTTCACGAAGCGGTGGGGCATGGCCTGGAGGGCGACTTCAATCGCAAGGGCAGTTCCGCATTCGCTGGACGCATGGGGAAGCGCGTGGCGGCCCCCGGCGTGACGGTGGTCGACGATGCCACCCTGGCCGACCGGCGTGGCTCGATGAGCATGGACGACGAGGGCACGCCGGGCCAGTACACCCCGCTGATCGAGGACGGCATCCTCACCGGCTACATGCAGGACAAGCTCAATGCGCGACTGATGGGCATGCAGCCCACCGGCAACGCCCGGCGCGAGTCCTTCGCCCACTTGCCGATGCCACGCATGACCAATACGTACATGCTCGCCGGCCAGGACGATCCCGCCGACATCATCGCCAGCGTCCGGCGTGGCCTCTATGCGGTCAGCTTCGGCGGCGGACAGGTCGATATCACCTCGGGCAAGTTCGTGTTTTCGGCCAGCGAGGCTTACCTGATCGAGGACGGGCGCATCACCGCCCCGGTCAAGGGTGCTACCTTGATCGGCAACGGACCAGAGGCGATGGGGCGGGTGTCGATGATCGGCCATGACCTCGAGCTCGATACCGGCATTGGCGTATGCGGCAAGGAGGGTCAGGGCGTACCGGTCGGTGTCGGCCAGCCGACGCTGAAACTCGATGAGCTCACCATAGGCGGAACGCAATCCTGAGGGTAAAAGATAAGAGGTAAGAGATAAGAGGTAAGAGTGCAGAAGGAAGAGAGGAGTGAGTTTCCTTCTTTTTCCAGGCGCATGGCGCCGTCTTCCTTCTGAAAGTGGCGCAGCCGCGCCTTGCGATTTACAGTCCGGCGGTATCGCGGATCAGGCGAAACAGCTTGCGAGCGTTGGCTGGAGGCTTACCCCGCTCGCGCTCGCTCTTGGCGTTGCGGATCAGCTGACGCAGCGCCTGTCGGTCGACATCGGGGTGCTCCTCGATGAAGGCCTCCACGGCGGCGTCGCCTTCGTCGATGAGACGATCGCGCCACTTTTCGAGGCGATGGAAGGCCAGGTCGCGACGTCGGCTTTCCTGCTCGATTTCGTCGAAGACGGCTTGAATCGCTTCCAGGTCCTCGCGCCGCATCAGCTTGCCGACGTACTGCATGTGGCGGCGGCGGCCTTCATGGGAGCGGATGCGCGAGGTTTCCTCGACGGCCGCCAGCATGTCCTCCGAGAGAGGGAAGCGAGCCCGCTCGGCGGGGCTCATGGCGATGATGCGTTCGCCCAGCGCCTGCAGCGCGTGCATTTCGCGCTTGAGCTGGGATTTGCTGGGCCGCTCGTCGGCGGGAGAGGGAGAGTCCTGAGTCATGCCGCATCCAAATCGTTTGAGGGTACGCGTCGGTTGGCCGAGATGGCCAAGGTAGAGCGAAGTGCCGCAGTATACCAGCCCGCTGCACGATGGCGGGACAACCACATGTTAGGTGGCCGGTACCACCGGTGAACGAGGGAGAATGACATGAGCAAGGCTTTCGATGCCGCCGCCCAGCAGTCACTGCTGGAATCACGTGCCGAGCAGGCGCTGGCTCTGGCCCGGCGCTTGGGGGCCGAGGCCTGCGAGGTCGGAGCCAGCGTCGACCAGGGGATCGGCATCAGCGTCCGCGAGAGCGAGGTGGAGACCGTCGAGCTCTCGCGCGACCAGGGCATCGCGGTAACCATCTACCTCGAAGGACACAAGGGCAGCGCCTCTTCGACCGATGCCAGCGAAGCCTCGATTCGCGAAGTGGTCGAAAAGGCCATGGCCATCGCCCTGTATACGGGCAAGGATCCCGCCGCGGGGCTGGCCGATGCCGAGCTGATGGCGAGCGAACTGCCCGATCTCGAGGTGCATCATCCCTGGGAGCTCTCCACCGAAGAGGCCATCGAACTGGCGCTGGCGTGCGAGGCGGCCGGTCGCGGTGAGGCGAGAATTCGCCAATCCGAGGGCGCTTCGCTCTCGAGCGGCGAGGGGGTGCGGGTCTACGCCAACAGCCACGGCTTCCTGGGCAGCCAGCGCGGCAGCCGGCATTCGCTCTCGTGCATGCTGATTGCCGGTGACGACAAGGGCATGCAGCGCGACTATGACTATACCAGTGCGCGCAACCCACGCGATTTGCTGTCAGCGGAGGATGTCGGCAGGAGTGCGGCGCGACGCACGCTGCAGCGGTTGGGCGCGCAGCGTCCGGCAACCGGACGCCTGCCAGTCATGTTCGACGCCACCGTGGCGAGCGGGTTGATCGGCCATCTGATGAGCGCCATCGCCGGCGGATCGCTTTATCGTCAAGCCTCGTTCTTGTGCGATCGCCTGGGTGATGCGCTGTTTCCCGAATGGTTCACACTGGGCGAGCGTCCCATGGAGCGGGGCGCCATGGCGAGTTCGCCGTTCGACAACGACGGCGTCCAGACGCGCGACAACGTTTTCATTGAGCGCGGTCGCCTGGCCAGCTACATGCTCTCGGCCTATAGCGCCCGTCGGCTCGGCATGCAGACTACCGCCAACGCCGGTGGGGCCCGCAACCTGCGCATCGCGGCACCGTTGACCTCACGCGAGGAGCTGCTGGCGCGGATGGGGCGCGGCGTGCTGGTCACCGAACTGATGGGGCAAGGGGTCAATGGTGTCACCGGCGATTATTCACGCGGTGCGGCCGGCTTCTGGGTGGAGAACGGCGAGATTCAGTATCCCGTGGAAGAGTTCACCATCGCGAGCAATCTTGAGGCGATGTTCAAGGGGCTGATCGGAGTGGGCAGCGATGTCGACACTCGCGGCAGCATTCACACCGGTAGTTGGCTGATCGATGAAATGACCGTCGCTGGCGGCTGAGGCAAACATGCCCATCGCTTTTTGCGGCTGAATTGCGGAAGCGAAGGTCAGGCCAGGCGAAGCCCGCCGAGCGGACGAGATGCTGGTTGATCGCGAGCGATCATTCATTCCTAAGCATCCTCATCGAAGCGGGCCTCGAAAAGGGCCTCGACGGCTTGCAGCGCTTCGGTAGCGTCCTCCCCCTCGGCATGGATCTCGAGTTCGGTGCCGCAGGGGGCGCCGAGCATCAAGAGCGCCATGATATTGCTGGCGTCGGCCTGCTGGCTTCCGCGGCTGACGGTAACCTGGGCCTGAAAGGGCTGGCAGCGCTGCACCAGTTTGGTGGCGGCGCGGGCATGCAGGCCACGCTTGTTGGTCAGGGTCAGTTTGCGGCTCGGCACGCTCAGGATTCCTTGCTGACGGTGGATTCCGGAATCACCTCCTGTTCTGGAGCGACCGGGGTATGAATGCCGAGTTCTCGATGACGAATACGCACGTCGGGGTGTCGCTGGGCCAGATGATGCGCCAGCCGCTCGGCCAGATAGACCGAGCGATGCTGTCCGCCTGTGCAGCCGATGGCAACGGTCAAATAGCTGCGATGGGAATCGCGATAGGCGGGCAGCCAGCGTTCGACCCAGGCGATGATGTCGTCGAGCATCTGCTGCACCAGCGGATACTGCTCGAGGAAGGCTACGATGCTGGGTTCGCGGCCGGTGGCCGAGCGCAGTCGGGGATCCCAATAGGGATTGGGCAGGCAGCGGGCGTCGAAGACGATGTCGGCGTCCAGTGGTACGCCTCGCTTGAAGCCGAACGACTCTACGGTAAGGGTGAGTTGGTCGGCGTGATGACTGGCCACCTGGTCGGTGATGCGGCCGCGCAGATCGTGGACCGACAGTCGCGAGGTGTCGATGATCAGATCCGCCAGGTTGCGGATATCGCTCAGCGTTGTGTCTTCCGACTCTATCGCCTCGCCCAGCGTCATGTCTCGGCCTCGGGTCAGCGGATGCCGCCGGCGCGTTGCCGAGTAGCGCTCCAAGAGGATGCGAGCGTCGGTAGTGAGATAGATGACCTGGCAATCGACCTGGCGTGAACGCAGCTCTTCCAGCAGGCGAGGAAAGCGCTCCAGCGCGTGGGGCAGGTTGCGTGCATCGATACTGACGGCGATGGAGGTCTGAGCCACCGGTGCACTGCGCAATTCATCCACCAGAGCGCCGAGCAGCATGGCCGGGAGGTTGTCGATGGCGTAGTAGCCGATATCCTCGAGCGCCTGCAGTGCGATCGACTTGCCGGAGCCGGAGCGGCCGCTGATGATCACAAGCTGCATGGCGGTTCTCCTGGTCGGATGGCTGGCCGAACGATGCGGCGGGTTCAGGCCGACGACTGTCGTCGGATGGCGTCGATCAGACGCTCGTGAAGCTCGCGCTGGCTACCGCTCTTGCGTAGCTGGACGCGAGTCTCGGCATCGTTCATCACGGCGGCGACCTGGCTCAGCAGCGCCAGATGGGTATCGTCCGCTTCCTCGGGGACGAGCAGCACGAAGACCAGGTCGACCGGTTCGCCATCGATGGCGTCGAAGTCGATCGGTTCGGCCAGCTTGAGAAAGGCGGCGACGGGGCTATGGCAGTGAGGGCTGCGGGCGTGAGGTATGGCCACACCGTTACCGATGCCGGTACTGCCCAGCCGTTCGCGGCCGATCAGTCTGCCGAACACCTCCTGGCTATCGAGGCTCGGGGTATTCTGCGCAATGAAGGTGCTGAAGAACTCCAGCACCCTCTTCTTGCTGCCCCCGGGGACGTCGAACAGCGCGCGCTCCGGGGGCAGAATGGTTTCCAGTATCATGGCAACTCAGCGAATGCCGGCGCCTTGGGCGCGGGCCTGGGCCTTTTCCTTGTGTTTGACGAGTTGGCGGTCCAGCTTGTCGGTCAAGGCATCAATGGCGGCATACATGTCGGGATCGCTGGCTTCGGCGTGAAGATCGGCACCCGCAGCGTGCAAGGTGCAGGCGGCCAGTTGGCGCTCCTTCTCGATCGAAAGAGTGACCTGCACGTTGGTAATGTTGTCGTAGTGGCGTTGGACGCGGCTAAGCTTCTCGCTCACGTAGTCACGCAGGGGGTCGGTCAGCTCAACATGATGGCCTGTGATGTTGACTTGCATGACAAGCTCCTTCGTCCTTCGAGTGGTAGATCGATTGTAACCCTTTTTACAGCCGTGCAAACCCCCCCGAACCGGCGGGTTTTGTCCGGGATCAAGTTGTTGGCGCGGGATTTATCGGAAGCGCTTGCGCTCACTCGAAGAGGGGATGCCCAGCGCTTCGCGATACTTGGCCACCGTGCGTCGCGCGACCTTGATGCCGTCTTCGGCCAGCAGCTCCACCAGCCGACTGTCGGAGAGCGGCTTGCGCGGCGGTTCGTCGGCGACCAGCTTGCGGATCCGGGCGCGGATCGCCGTACTGGAGTGGGCGTCGCCTTCGCCACCGCCTACATGACTGGAGAAGAAGTACTTCAGCTCGAACACTCCCCGAGGAGTGTGGATGAACTTCTGCGTCGTCACCCGCGAGATGGTCGATTCGTGCATCTCAACTGCCTGGGCGATATCGGCCAGTACCAGGGGTTTCATCGCCTCCTCGCCCTGCTCGAGAAAGTCGATCTGACGTGCCATGATTTCGCGCCCCACGCGCAGCAGGGTGTCGTTACGGCTCGACAGGCTCTTCAACAGCCAGCGGGCTTCCTGCAGGTGGTCCTTCAGGAACTGGTTGTCCTGACTCTTGTCGGCGCGCCGCACCAGGGCCATGTAGTCGGGTTGGATGCGCAGCCGGGGCAGGGCCTCGACGTTGAGCTCCACGCGCCATCCCGACTCGTCATGGTAGGCCACCAGATCGGGGGTGACGTAGCTACTGCCTACCTCGGTATAGTCGCTGCCCGGGCGCGGGTCGAGCGAGCGCACCAGGGCGATGACATCGTCAAGGGCGCTCTCGTCGAGCCCCAGGCGGCGTTTCAGCAGCCGACGATCGTCCGCGGCCAGCGGTTCGAGGAACTGCCGTACCAGGCGCCGCGCCTGAGGCAGCAGGGGGGTGTCGTCAGGCAGGGCGGCGAGCTGCAGCATGAGACATTCGCGCAAGTCGCGGGCGAACACGCCGGTGGGTTCGAACTGCTGCAGCCGCAGCAGGACCTGTTCGACCTCGCGCGTGGGAAGGCCTTCGAGACCCTGCTGGCGCAGCCCGTCGCGAATCTCCTCGAGCGGCTGTGAGAGGTAACCCGCGCCGTCGACGGCATCGATCAGACTCTCGGCAATCTGTCGCTGGCGCTCGTTCAGGTCGGTCATGGCAAGCTGCCAGATCAGATGTCCGGCCAGCGTCTGGCCTGCCGCCTGGCGTTCGAAGTCGGGGCCCTCACCGGCGCCGCCGGTGCTCGTGCCGTGGTCGGGATAGGTGTCCGTCCAGTCGCTGTCGGTGGCCAGCTCGTCGGGAATTTCGCTGGCCCACTCATCCGTCGACGGGATCTCGTCGACGGTCTGCTCGCCATAGTCCTCGTCGAGCTCCAGCATGGGGTTGGATTCCAGTGCCTGCTGAATTTCCTGGCGTAGATCGAGCGTGGAGAGCTGCAGCAGGGCAATGGCCTGCTGCAGCTGGGGCGTCATGGTCAGCTGGGTGCCGACACGCAGTTGCAAAGAGGCTTTCATGGCCATGAGAATAAGAGCTCATCCACCGAAAACCCTACCCTAGACTGGCAATGCATAGGTTGCAAGAGGAAAGTGTGCAATAAGCATGCCATGCGCAAATCCCATGCCTATTTTAGTTGAGTTGGAAAATAACAGTATCTTGCATGGCAGGGTGTGAGCCCGACGCGACTCAAAGGCGGAAATCTTCCCCTAGGTAGACTTCCCGAACGCGCTGGTTGGCCAGGATGGTTTCGGCGTCTCCCTCGGCGATGATCTGGCCATCGCCGACGATATAGGCCGAGTTGCAGATATCCAGCGTCTCGCGCACGTTGTGGTCCGTGATCAGTACGCCGATATCGCGCGCCTTCAGTTGGCGGATAATGCCCTTGATCTCGCCCACCGAGATGGGGTCGACCCCGGCAAAGGGCTCGTCCAGAAGGATGAACGCCGGCTCCGTGGCGAGGGCCCGGGCAATCTCGACACGCCGCCGCTCGCCCCCCGAAAGGCTCATGCCGAGGTTGTCTCGGATGTGCGTGACGTGAAAATCCTCCAGCAGCTGTTCGAGCCTGGCTTCTCGGCCTTGCCGGTCGAGGTCCCGGCGCGTCTCGAGGATCGCCATGATATTGTCGGCGACTGAAAGCTTGCGAAAGATCGAGGCTTCCTGGGGCAGGTAACCGATGCCTGCCCGGGCGCGTTCGTGCATGGCGCTGCTCGTCAGGTCGTGATCGTCGATGGAGACCTTGCCCGCATCCGCCCGTACCAGACCCACGATCATGTAGAAGGAGGTGGTCTTGCCGGCCCCGTTGGGTCCGAGCAGGCCGACGATACTTCCCTGTTCGATGGAGAGGCTGATGTCGTGCACGACGCGGCGACGCTTGTAGCTCTTGGCCAAATGGCGGGCGTGCAGGGTCTTCATTGGCACCTCAACGCTCCGGCTGCAGAGTCATGCGAATGCGCTGGCTACCTTCGACGCCTTCGCCCTGGGCGCGAGCCTGAACCACGCGACGGTCGAGGAAGTACTCGAGATAGCCGCCGGTAAAGGTGTCGCCCCCCTGGTGCAGCTCGGCGCGGTCGATCAGTTCCACGCGGCGTTCGGCGACGTGATAGATGATCGTGCGTCCCCAGCCCCGCACCACCGGTTCGTCGGGGTTGGGCTGCTGCTCGATGTAGGCGCGGTCACCGCGTGCCGCGGCGCGGGTCAGTTCTCCAGCCGCGTTGCGTCGCATCTCGACCCGGTCGCCGGTCAGGAGCATGCTGCCCTGGCGGATCTCGACATCGCCGGTATAAACCGCCGTGCCGGCGTTGTCGTCGAGGTCGAGTCGGTCGGCTTCGACTTCGATGGGTTGTTCGGAATCGGGTTGCTGCGCCAGCCCAGGCGCGGCGATGAAAGCGAGACCGCTGAGCGCGAGGGCCATCAGCAGGGCGGGTCGCGTCATGGTTCGGACTCCTCGTGGTTGGCGGCATGGTCGGGCGGATGATGGCCGCGCACATTGTCGGTCAAACGAGCGCGGTTGTCATGGATCCAGGCATCGAAGCGGTCGCCGCGCATGCGCTGGGGCGGTTGCTGGAGCAGGACTGGAGTGTCGCTCCAGGCGTGCCCGGTGTTGGCGTCGAAGTGCAGTATCTCGGTATCGAGCTGCCAGCGCTCTTCGGGGGCGAACAGGCGCGCATCGCCCGTTAGCGTCAGCGGGTTGCCCCCGGGGCCGAGACGCCCCTCGTTTCCGCTGGCGATCCACAGGCGGTCGTCGCGGTCGTAGAGGTGCGCCAGTGGCGTGACCATCCGGGTCACGTCGTCGTGGGGCGTGTGGACCAGGCGCGGGCTCTCCAGGCGCTGGTGGGCCTGGCCCTCGATGTCGAAGCGGGTCAGCCGGGCGTGCTCCAGGAAGTAGTCGGGTTCTCCGGCTTCGTCGGTGGGCACCGGTCCGGGGGGCGGCGCCTGCCATGGGTCCAGCCATGTCAGCAATCCGCCCAGCGCAAGCAGCAGCAGGAACAGCCAGATGCGAAACGAGGGACGCGGCAGGCGAGGCATGACGTTGGTGATCCTCAACGGCGAGCGTGAAGATAGGTGTCGACGATGGCGTCGCGATGGCCCTGGGCCTCGAGCAGCATATCGCAGATTTCACGCACCGCGCCGTGTCCACCGCTGCGCTCGGTCACATGATCCGCCAGGGCGCGGATGTAGGGCGGGGCGCCGGGTACGGTAATGCCGATGCCCGAGCGCTGCATGGGTGCAAGATCTGGCAGGTCGTCGCCGCAGTAGGCGACCTGCTCAAGGTGCAATCCTTGGCGGGAGCAGAGTTCACGCAGGGTGGCTAGCTTGTCCTCGCAGCGCTGGAAAACGTGGTCGATGCCCAGGGCGGCGGCCCGATGGCTGACCATGGGAGATTCGCGCCCGGTCAGCAGGGCGACCTGCAGGCCGGCGCGAAGCAGTAGTTTGATGCCCAGGCCGTCCTGGGTATGAAACGCCTTGATTTCCATGCCGTCGGCCTGGAAGTAGAGACGTCCATCGGTCAGCACACCGTCCACATCCAGCGCCAGCAGGCGGATCCGGCGCAGGCGGTCGAGAAGCTGGGGAGGAAGGGTGGGATTGGCCAGCGCCATGGGCTCTCCTTGGATTGGGGGCGTCAGATCACGCCGCTTCGCAGCAGATCATGCATGTGCAGGGCGCCGATCGGGTGCCCTTCGTCGTCGACCACGGCGAGTGCCGTGATCAGGTTGTCCTCCATGATACGCACCGCCTCGGCCGCCAGCAGGTCGGGGGCGATTCGCTTGCCCGGGCACGTCATGACCTCGTCGACCCTCAGGCCACTGAGATCCTGATACTGGTCGAGCGTGCGGCGCAGATCGCCATCGGTATAGACGCCGATCAGATGATCCTCCTCGTCGACGACGCAGGTGAAGCCGAGCCCCTGGCGGGTGATCTCCAGCAGCGCGTCGCGTAGCGGGCTGCCCAACGGCACGCGGGGGACTCGGTCGCCCTGGTGCATCAAGTCGTCGACCCGCAGCAGCAATCGCTTGCCCAGGCTGCCGCCCGGGTGCGAGCGGGCGAAGTCCTCGGCGGTGAAGCCGCGCGCTTCGAGCAACGCCACGGCCAGCGCATCGCCCAGGGCCAGGGCGGCAGTGGTCGAGGCGGTAGGCGCCAGGTCCAGAGGGCAGGCCTCGCGCTCCACGCCGGCATCCAGGTGGGCGTCGGCATGTCGGGCCAGGGTCGAGTCGGGGCGCCCGGTCATGCTGATCAGCGGTGTGCCGATGCGCTTGAGCAGAGGGAGCAGCGCCGTGACCTCGCCTGTTTCGCCGGAGTTCGACAGCGCCAGTACCACATCGCCGGGCGTGATCATGCCCAGGTCGCCGTGGCTGGCTTCGCCGGGGTGGACAAAGAACGCCGGGGTGCCGGTACTGGCCAAGGTTGCGGCGATCTTGCCGCCGATGTGGCCCGACTTGCCCATTCCCGTCACCACCACGCGACCCTGACAGGCGAGAATCAGCTCGCAGGCATGATCGAAGTGGCTGTCCAGCTTGTCGGCGAGCGTCGCAATGGCCTGCTCCTCGATCACGAGGGTGCGGCGTGCGCTGTCTCGCAGCGGCGACCCGGTCGAGGGGATGTCGGCGCAAGAGGTTGGGGGGGAGCGGTCTCTGGTCATGGTGAGATTGTTGCCCGTTGTGGGATTTCACTCAAGGGCTGACACCGCCGTGCAGGCCGAGCCATGCGAGGTAGCCGGCATAGACCGCCAGGAAGAGGCCGCCTGGCACCCGGCCGAGGCGCCCCTGGCGCTGCCATAGCAGGACCAAGGCCATGGCGAGGGTCAGCACCAGCATGACGCGGTAGTCGCGACTGGCCGCCTCGGGGCTTGCCGGGCCCGGTGCCAGGATGGCGGGGATCGGCAGGACGGCGAGTAGATTGAACAGATTGGAGCCGACCACGTTGCCTATCGCCAGATCGTGGTGACGCTTCACTGCGCTGGCCACGCAGGCAGCCAGTTCCGGCAGACTGGTACCGACCGCCACCACGGTCAGTCCGATGACCAATTCGCTGACGCCAAGGCTGCGTGCCATCTCGCTTGCGCCCCATACCAGAGCGCGAGAGCTAAGCATCATCAGGGCCAGGGTGAGCACCACCCAGCCCAGCGCTTGCGGCAGCGTCATGGCGGGTATCTCGTTAGCTGGGTGAGTGTCGGGCGTATCGGCGCGTATCAGCCACCAAAGGCTGAAAACCAGCAGGGAGAGCAATACCAGGGCATCAAAGCGTCCGAGGATGCCGTTGGCTAAAGCATAACCCGCCACCCCAGTGGCGCCGAGCAGTAGCGGCAACTCGCGTCTGATCAGCGAGAAGGGAACCGGGATGGGGCGAACCAGCGCCGTGACGCCCAGTACCAGACCGATGTTGGCGATATTGGAGCCGAGGGCGTTGCCGGTGGCCAGGTCGGGCACACCATCGAGCGCGGCGAAGACGGCGACGACCATCTCGGGCGCGGAGGTGCCCAGGGCAACCACCGTCATACCGACCAGCATGGCGCTCATGCCGGAGCGATGCGCAGTGGCGGCGGCGGCCCCGACGAAGCGGTCGGCGCTCCAGGTGAGCCCAACGAGGCCGATGGCGACCATCAGTAGTGGAAGCAGCATGGCGATAGCGTTTGGGTCGAGGATGAGGGCGCCCATTAGACGTGTTCGGACGCCATGGTGCAAGCGCTGGCGAGGGTTGGGCTAGCGCCGCGCGACCGAGTTAGGATACGATGTTCGATAATTTTTCGACGGGTGTTGCCATGATCGGTTCCCCTTTCGTAAGGGTGGAGGGCCTGCACTTCTCGCGCGGCGAGAAGGACATCTTTCGTGGCGTCGATCTTCAGGTACCCCTTGGCAGGATCACTGCCATCATGGGGCCCAGCGGGACCGGCAAGACCACGCTGCTGAAGTTGATCGGAGGCCAGCTCGTTCCCGATGCCGGCCGGGTCGTCATCGATGATCAGGACGTACATGCCCTCTCGCGTCGGACCCTGTTTCGCCTACGACGACGCATGGGCATGCTGTTCCAGAGCGGTGCGCTGTTCTCCGACCTGAGCGTCTTCGAGAACGTGGCGTTCCCGCTGCGTGTGCATACCGACCTGCCCGAAACGATGATCCGCGATCTGGCATTGATGAAACTGCAGGCGGTGGGGTTGCGTGGAGCTCGTGGGCTGATGCCGGCCGAACTCTCCGGCGGCATGGCGCGTCGCGTTGCGCTGGCTCGCGCCATTGCACTGGACCCGGAACTGGTGCTCTACGACGAACCTTTCGTGGGGCAGGACCCGATTTCCAAGGGCGTGCTGGTACAGCTGATCAAGCGACTTAACGAGGCGCTGGGACTCACTTCCATCGTGGTCTCGCACGACATTCAGGAAACGCTGTCCATCGCCGACTACGTTTACGTGATCGCCGACGGACAAGTGATGGCGCACGGCACGCCGGATTCCCTCGACAGCCACGAGGATCCTCGAGTCAGTCAGTTCATTCATGGCGAACCCGACGGACCGGTGCCGTTTCATTATCCGGCCGGCGATTTCTTCGATGACATCCTCAGTCTGGAGGCGCGGCCATGATGGAGCATCTCCGCGGCCTCGGGAGGCGCAGCTGCGATGTGCTCGAGGCACTGGGGCGCTCCGGGCTGTTTCTGGGGCAATCGATGCTGGGCATACCGTCACGCGAGGGCTGGTCGCTCTGGCTGAGCCAGATGCATTTCGTCGGTGTGTTGTCGCTGGCCATCGTGCTTGTCTCGGGCCTCTTCATCGGCATGGTGCTGGCCCTCCAGGGCTATACCATCCTGGTCGACTTCGGCGCCGAGCAAGCGCTGGGACAGATGGTGGCGCTATCGCTACTGCGCGAGCTGTCGCCAGTGGTGGCCGCGCTGCTGTTCGCCGGTCGTGCGGGCTCGGCGCTGACGGCGGAGATCGGCCTTATGAAGGCCACCGAACAGCTGACGAGCATGGAAATGATCGGCGTGGATCCACTGCGGCGCGTCGTGGCGCCGCGCCTGTGGGCCGGTTTCGTGGCGCTGCCGTTGCTGACTGTCGGTTTCAGCGTGGTCGGCATTTATGGCGGCTACTTGGTCGGCGTCGAGTGGCTGGGCGTTTTCGAAGGCTCCTATTGGAGCAATATGCAAGCCAGCGTAGGTTTCATCGAGGATATCGGCAACGGCTTGGTCAAGAGCCTGGTCTTCGCCCTCGTGGTGACCTGGATTGCAGTCTTCCAGGGTTATGACCTGGTGCCGACTTCGGAGGGAATCTCACGCGCCACGACGCGCACGGTGGTGTATTCCTCACTGGCCGTACTGGGGCTGGATTTCGTGCTGACTGCGCTGATGTTTGGAGGCTTTTCCTGATGAAGACACGTTTTCTGGCGACTGACGGAGTGACGCAATGAGGCGCAGCAAGACGATGGAGCTGGGAGTCGGGCTATTCATGCTAGCCGGCATCCTGGGGCTGTTGTTCCTTGGGCTGCGGGTCAGCGGCCTGACCTTCGGTGTGCCGGAAGATACCTTCCGACTCGAGGCCAACTTCGCCAACATCGGCAGCCTCAAGCCGCGTGCCCGGGTCACCATGGCCGGCGTCACGGTCGGCCGGGTCGCGGCGATCGAGCTCGACAGAGAGTGGTACGACGCCCGCGTCGTGCTAGAGCTGAATGCGGAGCTCGAGGATCAGCTTCCGCGCGATACCACCGCATCGATCCTTACCGCCGGTCTGCTCGGTGAGCAGTATATCGGCCTCTCCGTCGGCGGTGATCCCGAAATGCTCGGCAATGGCGACACCATACGTGATACCCAGTCGGCCATCGTGCTCGAAGAACTCATACAGCAATTCGTGTCCAATATGGTCAACGATTGAGTTCGCTTCGCGTCATTCACCGATTCTCCCGTTAGAGGTTCCCATGAGCCAGATGATTCTCCTGCACGCATCCTTTCGCCGCCTGCTGCTCGGCCTGTGCCTGGCGTTGTTCGGGCTCTCCTCGGCGGAGGCCGCTCCCGAGCGCAGCCCCGATCAGGTTATTCGCGACAGCATCGACGAATTGATGAGCCAGATCGAAGGGCGCAAGGACTATTACGCCGACAATCTCAATGAACTCGAGGCTCTGGTGGATGCAAGCCTCGACGACATCGCCGACTTTCGCTACATCGGGGCCAGCGTGATGGGGCGGTATTTCCAGAATGCCTCGCCCCAGCAGCGCTCGCGCTTCGTCGATACCTTCCGCCAAACCTTGATCGATACCTACACCAAAGGCCTGGTCACCTTCGATTACCGTGAGTTGCGAGTGCTGGACAGCCAGCGGCCGCCGCGCCACGACGATCAGGCTTCAGTGGCCATGGAAGTGGTGGCGATGGACGGCACCGCCTACCCGGTCAGCTATACGATGCGGCTCTCCGATGGGGAGTGGAAGGTGGTCAATGTCATCGTCAACGGCATCAACCTGGGCCTGACTTTCCGCAATCAATTCGACCAGGCGATGCGCGAGCAAGGCCGCGACTATGATGCGGTGATCAACAACTGGTCGCCGGAGCTTGCCGCCGAAGAATTGGAAGAAGGCGGCAACTCATGATCCAGCGCCTGCTCGAGCGTGGCGGCGTGCAGCTCGCAGCCTCCCCGGAGGGGCTGGCCGTGAGTGGCGATGTCGATTTCGAGATCGCCGCGGCGCTGGCGGAAACCGGCGCCGACTGGTTGGCCACCCGGCCCGCCGGCACGCGTATCACGCTCGACCTGTGCGGTGTCGAGCGGGTCAGCAGCGCGGCATTGAGCGTACTGCTGGAGTGGACGCGCCGGTCTCGTGCCGCCGATGTCACGATTCGTGAGGTCCGGCTGTCGCCGCCGCTGGAACGTCTGACCCGGGTGGCCGGTCTCGACGACCTGTTGCCCTTGGCCGCACGAACCTGACGGCGGCGACCTCCCTACCCGGCATCGCCAAGCGCGATGCTTTTCTTTACCATGTAGGAATTCTCGTCTCGGCGGCGATTCCGCGTGGATCGCGTGCTGCTTCTCTCGGCCGAAGGAGTTCCGAACTACATGCAACCCAGTGACGTCAAGGCGCTGCTCGAGGCACGCCTCGAGGATTGCGATTTTCATATCCAGGGTGAAGGCTGCAACTTCCAGGTCATCGCCGTGGGCGATGTCTTCGAAGGCCTGTCACCGGTCAAGCGGCAACAGCTGATCTACGGTGCGCTGTCGGAGGAGATCGCTTCCGGGGCCGTGCATGCCGTGAGTATCAAGACCTATACGCCGGCGCAGTGGGCTGATGCGCCGGAAAATGCGGCTTCGCGCCGCCAGGGCGGCTGACGGTCGAATCTCCATGGACAAGTTGATCATTACCGGCAATGGCCCCGTCGACGGCGAGGTCTGGGCCAGCGGTGCCAAGAACGCGGCGCTACCCATACTATGTGCGACCCTGCTGGCCGACGAGCCGGTAACCATCGGCAACCTGCCACACCTCCAGGACATCACCACCACCCTCGAGCTGCTGGGGCGCATGGGCGTCGAGCCGGTCATGGGCGAGAAGATGACCATCCAACTCGACGGCTCCCAGGTGCGCGATTGCCATGCCCCCTACGAGCTGGTCAAGAAGATGCGTGCCTCGATCCTGGTGCTCGGCCCGCTGCTGGCGCATTTCGGTCACGCCGATGTCTCGCTGCCGGGCGGGTGCGCGATCGGCACGCGACCGGTGGACCTGCATATCCGTGGGCTCGAGGCCATGGGGGCGGAGATTCGCGTCGAGAGCGGCTATATCCGGGCTCGCGTCGACAATCGCCTCAAGGGCGCGACCATCTTCTTCGATACCGTCACCGTGACCGGCACCGAGAATCTGCTGATGGCCGCGGCGCTGGCGGAAGGCACCACGGTGCTGGAGAATGCTGCGCGCGAGCCTGAGGTCGTCGATCTGGCCGAGTGCCTGATCAAGATGGGGGCCAAGATCCAGGGCCACGGTAGCAACACCATCGTCATCGAGGGCGTCGAGCGCCTGCACGGCGCCTACCATGAGGTGATGCCCGATCGTATCGAAACGGGCACCTTCCTGGTGGCCGCCGCGTTGTCGCGCGGTCGTGTGCGGGTGCGCAACACGCGGGCGGATATCCTCGAGGCGGTACTGGCCAAGCTGGAAGAGGCGGGTGCCCGGATCCGCACCGGCGAGGATTGGATCGAGCTGGACATGGAGGGGCGCCGACCGCATCCCGTCAACGTGCGCACTGCTCCCTATCCCGGCTTCCCCACCGACATGCAGGCTCAGTTCGTGGCCCTCAATGCCGTGGCCGACGGTACCTCGCGGGTGGTCGAGACCATCTTCGAGAATCGCTTCATGCACGTTCAGGAACTGAACCGCATGGGGGCGAACATCGCGCTGGAGGGCAATGCGGCGCTGATCACCGGGGTCGAGCGGCTATCCGGCGCGCCGGTGATGGCGACCGATCTGCGTGCCTCGGCATCGCTGGTCATCGCGGCGATGATGGCGAGCGGCGAGACCTTGGTGGATCGCATCTACCACATCGATCGCGGCTACGAATGCATAGAAGAGAAGCTGCAACTGCTGGGAGCAAAGATTCGTCGCATTCCCGGCTGAGTGAGCCGCGCAGCGTTCCGATCATAGGCGAGACCATGAGCAAGCAACTGATTCTGGCCCTGTCGAAGGGCCGTATCCTCGACGAGACCCTGCCGCTTCTGGCCGATGCGGGTATCGTGCCGGCGGAGGACCTGAGCAAGAGCCGCAAGCTGCTGTTCGATACCAATCTGCCCGATGTCAAGCTGGTGGTCATTCGCGCCACCGACGTACCGACCTACGTGCAGCTGGGGGCGGCCGACTTGGGCGTGGCGGGCAAGGATGTGCTGCTCGAGCATGGCGCTGAAGGGCTCTACGAGCCGCTGGATCTGGAGATCGCCAGGTGCAAGCTGATGACCGCCGGTATCGACGGTGCCAAGCCGGCGCGGGCACGGCGCCGGGTGGCCACGAAGTTCGTCAACGTGGCGCGACGCTATTATGCCGAGCAGGGTATACAGGCCGAGGTGATCAAGCTCTACGGCGCCATGGAGCTGGCGCCGTTGATGAATCTGGCCGATGAGATCGTCGACATCGTCGATACCGGCAATACCTTGCGCGCCAACGGCATGTCGCCACGCGAGTTGATCGCGCCGATCAGCACCCGATTAGTGGTCAACAAGGCGGCTATGACCATGAAGCACTCTCGCCTCAAGCCGCTGATCGCCCGACTCTCCGAGGCGGTGGAGCGACGCCGGTCGAGCGTGGAGCCGACAGCCGGTTGATGCCATGCAGCATGTAGATAGACGCAAGCAATTCACCTGGAGGCGAAAGCGATCATGAGCGAGACCCTTGCCGATACCGTCGATATCGCCCGACTGTCGACCGGTGACGCCGACTTCGAGGTGCGCCTCGAGGCGCTGCTGGCTTGGGAGGGTGTCTCCGATGCCGGCGTGCAGACGCGCGTGAACGAAATCTTGACCGAGGTCCGCTCGCGCGGCGATGCGGCGCTGATCGAGTTCACCAATCGCTTCGATCGCCTGTCGGCATCGACCATGACCGAGTTGACCCTCGGCGCCGAGCAGCTGGAGCGGGCTTATCTCGGCCTGCCGGCCGAGCAGCGCGAGGCCCTGGCCCATGCCGCCGAGCGCATTCGTCTCTATCACGAGCGTCAGAAGCCGGGCTCCTGGTCTTACGTCGAAGCGGACGGCACGGTGCTCGGACAGCAGGTCACACCGCTCGATCGGGCCGGCATCTACGTGCCCGGCGGCAAGGCGGCCTATCCGTCGTCGGTGCTGATGAACGCGATTCCCGCCCATGTGGCCGGCGTCCGCGAGATCGTGATGGTGGTTCCGACCCCTGACGGCGTGCTCAATGAGCTGGTCCTGGCGGCAGCGCACCTGGCCGGAGTCGACCATGTCTTCACCGTCGGCGGTGCCCAGGCGGTGGCGGCGCTGGCCTACGGCACCGAGAGCGTGCCGCGCGTCGACAAGATCGTCGGTCCGGGCAATATCTACGTGGCCACTGCCAAGCGCGCCGTATTCGGTCAGGTGGGCATCGACATGATCGCCGGACCTTCGGAAATCCTGGTGGTTTCCGACGGTGGTACCGATCCCGAGTGGCTGGCCATGGACCTGTTCTCCCAGGCCGAGCACGACGAGGATGCCCAGGCGCTGCTGGTGAGCTGGGATGCCAATCATCTGGCCGAGGTCGAGGCTGCAGTCGCGCGGTTGCTGCCGACGCTGGATCGGGAGACGATCGTGCGAGAGTCGTTGTCGCGTCGCGGAGCGCTCATCCACTGCCGCGATCGGGACGAAGCGGTGGAGCTGGTCAATCGCATCGCGCCGGAACACCTTGAACTTTCCATGGCCGATCCGGATGCGCTGCTACCGCAGATCCGCCATGCGGGGGCTATCTTCATGGGGCGCTACACCGCCGAAGCGCTGGGCGACTACTGTGCCGGTCCCAACCATGTGCTGCCGACTTCCGGCACGGCGCGTTTCTCCTCGCCGCTGGGGGTTTACGACTTTCAGAAGCGTTCGTCGATCATCCACTGCTCCGAGCAGGGCGCCGCGACGCTGGGTCGCGTGGCCTCGGTGCTGGCACGCGGCGAGTCGTTGACGGCGCATGCTCGCTCCGCAGAGTATCGTACCTCGTCCAAGACATAGCGCTCCACCTGAGGCGTCGCCTCAGGGCGGTTGTCAGCGCTCGGTTCGCCGGCTCGACGGTAGCGGGCGCTCGCCCACTTCCAGGTCGATCGTGAGCTTCTCGCCGCTGCGAACCACGGTCAGCGGCAGGGTGGCGCCGGGCTGGATGGCGGCAATGTCGCTCATCGCCGCCCTGGCGTCGAGTATCGGTCGGCCATCCACTTCCAGCAATACGTCGCCCGGGCGCAGGCCGGCCTGGTCGGCGGGGCCGTCGGGCACCACGCCGGAGATCACCACCCCCCGTGGGGTCTGCAGGCCGAATGAGGCGGCCAGGTCGGACGTCATCTCCTGGGCTTCGATGCCCAGCCAGCCGCGGATTACTCTGCCTTGGGTCACCAAGGCGTCGAGGATGGTGCGCGCCAGGCGCGTGGGGATGGCGAAGCCGACGCCCTGAGAGCCTCCCGAACGGGAAAAGATCGCCGTGTTGATACCCACCAGGGCACCCTCGGCATTGATCAGCGCGCCACCGGAATTGCCGGGATTGATGGCGGCATCGGTCTGAATGAAATCCTCATAGGCGCTCAGGCCCAAATGGCTACGCCCCGTCGCGCTGATGATGCCCATGGTGACGGTCTGCCCCACGCCGAACGGATTGCCGATGGCCATGGCGATGTCGCCTACCGCCACGCCCTCGCTGTCGGCGATCTGAATCACTGGAAGATCGTCCAGCTCGATGCGCAGCACGGCCAGGTCGCTCTCGGGATCGGTACCGATCACCTCCGCCAACGTCTCGCGTCCATCGCGCAGCGCCACTTGAATCTCGTCGGCGCCATCGATCACGTGATGGTTGGTCAGCACATAGCCGTCTTCGCTGACGATGACGCCCGAGCCCAGGCTCGACAGCAGCCGCTGCTGACTCGGCAAGTCCTCGCCGAAGAATTGGCGAAAGAAAGGGTCCGACATCATGGGGTGCTCTTCGCGCGCCACCACTCGGGAGGAGTAGATGTTCACCACCGCCGGGGCGGCCTTCTCGACGGCTTCCGAGTAGCTGACCGGACCTTCGCTGCGGCTTAGCGGGGCGGCTTGCTGGAGCTCCGGCGCGGGGCGCGCTGCGCTTTGTCGAGCCTCGTCGGGATCCGTTGAATGGCGTAGCAGTTGGGGAAAGGTGTTGAGCAGTACAATGGCCAGCAGCACGCCGATGACGACGGGCAAGGCGTAGGCAATGAGAGAACGACGCATGCGGCGCTTCCTGGTCGGCGGACGGTCGAAGGCATCCCGCCCAGTCGGTACAATGGCAAGAAGTGTAACATTGACACCGAACCGCTGTCCGGAGGCCTGGATGATTTCGCGAGACGAGCTGGTACGGGCTTGCGATACGCTGCTCGATGCCTCGACTTTTAAGGATTACACCGTCAATGGCTTGCAGGTGGCGGGGCGTGACGCCGTCGGTCGGGTCATGAGTGGCGTGACCGCCTGCCAGGCACTGCTCGACGAGGCGGTGGCGTGGGAGGCGGACCTGCTGCTGGTCCATCATGGTTATTTCTGGAAGAACGAGCCCATCCCCATTACCGGAATCAAGCAGCGCCGCATCCGGACTCTACTGCTCAACGATATCAATCTGTTGGCCTACCATCTGCCGCTCGATGCCCATGCGACGCTAGGCAACAACGCCGAGCTTGCTCGACACCTCGGCTTCGAGGTGGATGGCTGCGCCGATGGCGAGATCGGCAAGGGGCTAGTCTGGCTGGGCCGGCTGCCCGCGACACGTTCGCCTGCGGCGTTGGCCGAACATATCGGCGAGAGCCTGGGGCGGCAGCCATTGCTCATCGAGGCGCCGGGGGGCGGTGATATCCACCGCGTCGCCTGGTGCACCGGCGGTGCGCAGGACATGATCACCCAGGCCTGGGAGGCGGGTGCCGATGCCTTCGTGTCCGGTGAAATCTCCGAGCGCACCACGCACCTGGCGCGCGAGCTGGGCATTCACTATCTGGCGGCCGGCCATCACGCCACGGAACGCTATGGCGTGCAGGCACTCGGCGAGTGGCTGTCGCGGGAGTTCGGCGTCGAGCATCGCTTCATCGACATCGACAACCCGGCTTGACCGCACCTCGGCCCGCCGCAGATCTCAGTAGCGCGGCGGCTGGGGATCCACGCTCCTGTCGCTGCTCGGCTTGAGACCGAAGTCCTCCGAGAGCGTGCCGCCGGTGCCGTCGGCATAGTCGCGAGGCGCCGGTATATCGTCGTCCTGGCCGGTCAGGGCGGGGCGGTCGGCAGCGTCGAGCCGGGGGCGACCCGGCGGCTCGCAGTGCAGCGTGCTGGCATCCTCGGTCAGGCGATGCTCCAGAGTGCGCATCTCGCGCTGGAGATTGCCCACCATCATGCCCACCTGGCTGAAATGCTCGTTCATGCCCTTGCGCAGCTCGCTCAACTCACGCTCGCGTTCGGCCAGTTGGCGGCGCAAGGCTTGTTGCTGGTTCGCCGACGTTGCGAAGTAGCGATAGCATGCCGCTCCGATACCCAGGCCGGCCAGCAGGCTGACGATGGCTACAATCCAGTTCACGTTGCCGTAATCCACATGGTTCTCCTGATGCTAGATACCCGCAGCTCGTTAGGTCGCGAGTCGTTGGCGATGCGCAAGCCGCCTGGCGGCCCATTATAGAAGCGTTGGCGCCGGGCGGGTCAACGCCGGGGCGGGCGTCGACCATTTTCCTGCGCGCGACGAGCCGGATGCGTATAATGCTTGGCTTATCGAGACGAGCCAAGATAAGCAAGGATTCTGCCATGAGCGCGACTGCGACTCCCGCGGAGACCCGTTCGGCCGGCCCCAGCACGCCGATGGCGCGCTATCGCGCCGACCTCGAGCGCGACGACTTCCAGTACGACCCAGCCCAGGAGCGGGCGGTGGAGCACCTTCAGCGTCTCTACGACCAACTCGTGGCCTCGCCGCGTACCGAGCCGCGAGCGGTGACCACCGGGCGCGGGCTGAAGTCTAAAATGGCGGGGTTGTTCGGCAAGCGTGACAAAAGCTCGCAGGAGCCGGTGCTGCCGACTATCCAGGGGCTCTATTTCTGGGGTGGCGTGGGACGAGGCAAGACCTACCTGGTCGATACCTTTCACGACTCCCTGCCGTTTCCCGACAAGATGCGCACCCATTTCCACCGTTTCATGCAGCGGGTGCACAACGAACTCGAGCACTACAAGGGCGAGAAAAACCCGCTTACGCTCATCGCCGGCAAGTTCGCCGCCGAGGCGCGGGTGATCTGCTTCGACGAGTTCTTCGTCAAGGACATCACCGATGCCATGATACTCGCCAACCTGCTGGAGGCGCTGTTCGAGCGCGGCGTCGTGCTGGTGGCGACCTCCAATATCGTGCCAGACGAGCTTTACAAGGATGGCTTGCAGCGGGCGCGTTTCCTGCCCGCCATCGAGCTGCTCAAGCGACATTGCCAGGTGGTCAACGTCGACTCGGGGATCGACTATCGACTGCGTGCGCTGGAGCGTGCCGAGATCTTCCATGCGCCTCTGGACGAGGCGGCGGAGCGTGAACTGGCCCGCAGCTTCCGTGAGCTTGCAGGGCACGATGGCGAGGTCGATGTAGCGATCGAGGTCAATCGACGCGTGCTTCATGCTCGGCGCCTGCATGACGATGTGGTCTGGTTCGAGTTCCGCGAGCTCTGTGACGGCCCGCGTAGCCAGAACGATTACATAGAGCTGGCGCGTGAGTTCCATACCGTGCTGGTATCCAATGTCACGCGCATGGGAGCGGCGACCGACGACCAGGCCCGACGCTTCATCAACCTGGTCGACGAGTTCTATGACCGGGGCGTCAAGCTGCTGATGTCCGCCGAGGTGCCGGCCGAGCAGCTGTATGCCGATGGACGCCTGGAATTCGAATTCCAGCGCACCCTGTCGCGGCTGCAGGAAATGCAGTCGCAGGAGTATCTGGCGCTGCCCCACAAGCCCTAGACGGAACATGCCGTCATCTGGCGGCGGGGCGTGGAGCGAACCCGACTTTTCGCTATCAATCCCCTTACTCCGGACGCGCGAGTCGTGTAGAATGTGCGCTCCTCGACCGTTGTCGCCGCTATCGGCGTCGACAACCAAGAAAAATAGGGACGATCCTGAAGCGCGTTTCGACGCGGTGGGGTCCAATACACTTGTTTGATTTGTGGTGATTTCTCCATGAAGACGTTTACTGCCAAGCCGCAGTCCGTGCAGCGTGACTGGTACGTCGTCGACGCGACGGACAAGACGCTCGGCCGCCTGGCCACCGAAATTGCGCGCCGACTGCGCGGCAAGCACAAGCCCGAGTTCACCCCTCATGTCGATACCGGCGACTATATCGTCGTGATCAATGCCGAGAAGGTTCAAGTGACCGGCAACAAGGCCAAGGCCAAGACTTATTACCGTCACACCGGTTACCCGGGCGGCCTGCGCTCCATGAGTTTCGAAAAAATGATCGCCCACGCTCCCGAGCGCGTGATCGAGTCCGCCGTCAAAGGAATGCTGCCGAAGGGCCCGCTGGGGCGCGCCATGTACTCCAAGCTCAAGGTCTACGCCGGCGCCGAGCATCCGCACGCCGCCCAGCAGCCGCAAGAACTGAACATCTGAGGGGAATATCACCATGGCACAGCAGTATTACGGTACCGGGCGCCGCAAGACTTCTACCGCTCGCGTCTTCCTCAAGCCGGGCACCGGCAAGATCACCGTCAATAATCGTGATCTCGATCAGTATTTCGGTCGCGTCACCGGTCGCATGGTGGTTCGTCAGCCGCTTGAGCTGACCGAAACCACCGGTCAGTTCGATGTCTACGTTACCGTCAAGGGCGGCGGCGGCTCCGCGCAGGCGGGCGCCATTCGTCACGGCATTACACGTGCCCTGATGGAGTACAATGAGGACCTCCGCCCGGCGCTGCGCGCCGCCGGCTACGTCACTCGCGATGCTCGTCAGGTCGAGCGGAAGAAGGTCGGCCTGCGCAAGGCGCGTCGCCGTCCGCAGTTCTCCAAGCGCTGATCGCGACTGTCTGCGACAAAAAAGCCCGGGCAATGGCCCGGGCTTTTTTATTTTTATTTCAAGAAATTGCAGTTGAGATACCACCTTGGTCAGGCCCGCGTCGTCTTGTGCGAAGCGGTGCGATTCCTTAAGATATGCCGGATTTGGTATCCGTGGTCGCGGGAGTCATCTCGTGCTGGATCAACGGGTAAGCTGATGGGAGAAACCAGAAAATGGCAGACAACGGCGTGAACAAAGGGCGGCGCCGTCTCCTCCTGGGTGCGACAACCGTCATGGGGGCGGTGGGCGCAGTCGGAGTAGCGGTTCCCTTTGTGTCTTCCTGGCAGCCGAGTGCCAAGGCGAGAGCGGCGGGGGCACCCGTTCAAGCGGATGTGTCGAAACTCGAGCCGGGTCAGCGCATGACCGTCGAATGGCGAGGTCGTCCGGTGTGGATCATCAATCGCACCCCGGAAATGATCGAGCGGACCGAGGGTTTCGACCCTTCCCGTCTGGCCGACCCCGATTCCGAGGAGCCGCAGCAGCCTAACTATGTCGAAGGGCCGCTTCGCTCGATCAGGCCTGAGATCGGTGTGCTGATCGGTATCTGCACCCACCTGGGCTGCTCGCCGCTGTTCCGCCCCGAGCCGAATGCCGAAGGCGTTGGTACCGACGACTGGCCGGGAGGTTTCTTCTGCCCCTGTCATGGCTCTCGTTTCGACCTGGCGGGTCGCGTGTTCCGCAACGTGCCGGCGCCGACCAATCTCGAGGTGCCGCCGTATCGCTTTGAAAGCGACAGCGTGATCGTTGTCGGCGAAGATGAGGAGGCCGCGTGATGGGTAACCCGAATCGTGTCAAGGCAGAAAGCGGGTTCATGCGCTGGGTGGACGACCGCTTCCCCGCCACGCAGATGTGGCAGGAGCATCTTTCGCAATACTATGCGCCCAAGAACTTCAACGTCTGGTACTTCTTCGGCTCTCTCGCCCTGCTGGTGCTGGTCAACCAGATCCTCACTGGCGTCTGGCTGACCATGAGCTACAACCCCTCGGCCGAGGGGGCGTTCGCTTCCGTCGAGTACATCATGCGCGACGTGGAGTGGGGCTGGCTTATCCGTTACATGCACTCCACCGGTGCCTCCGCCTTCTTCGTGGTGGTCTACCTGCACATGTTCCGAGCGATGCTCTACGGCTCCTACAAGGCGCCTCGCGAGCTGGTCTGGATCTTCGGCATGGCCATTTATCTGGCGCTGATGGCGGAGGCCTTCATGGGCTACCTGCTGCCCTGGGGGCAGATGTCCTACTGGGGAGCCCAGGTGATCATCTCGCTGTTCTCGGCGATTCCCGCTATCGGCCCGGATCTGGCCCAGTGGGTGCGCGGTGACTATCTGATCTCCGGCATTACGCTCAACCGCTTCTTCGCTCTCCATGTGGTGGCGCTACCCATCGTGATTCTGGCTTTGGTGGTGCTGCACATCATTGCGCTGCATGAAGTCGGTTCCAACAACCCCGACGGCATCGACATCAAGGCCAAGAAGGATGAGGCCGGCAAGCCGGTCGACGGCATTCCCTTCCATCCGTACTACACCGTCAAGGATATCTTCGGCGTGGCGATGTTCCTGTTCGTGTTCTGTGCGGTGCTGTTCTACTTCCCGGAAGGCGGCGGCTACTTCCTCGAGAAGCCCAATTTCGAGCCGGCTAACCCCTTGAAGACGCCGGATCACATCGCGCCCGTCTGGTACTTCACGCCCTTCTACGCCATCCTGCGGGCCATTACCTTCTCGATCTTCGGGCTGGATGCCAAGTTCCTTGGCGTGGTCTTCATGGGTGCGGCCATCGCGGTGCTGTTCGTTCTGCCCTGGCTCGACCGCAGCCCAGTGAACTCCATGCGCTACAAGGGCTGGATCTCCAAGGTCATGCTGCTGCTGTTCGCGATCAGCTTCGTGATTCTCGGCGTGCTGGGCGTTCTGCCGGCTACCGACGGCCGAACAGTGCTGGCGCAGGTCTGCACCGCGATCTACTTCGCCTTCTTCCTGCTGATGCCGTTCTACACCAGGATGGAGAAGACCAAACCCATTCCGGAGAGGGTGACTGGCTAATGAAAAAGCAACTGTTCGCACTGCTCTTCGCGCTGGTGCCCTTCACGGCGATGGCCGCAGGCGGCGAGAGCGTGCCGTATTCGATGACGCCGGATCTCCACGACAAAGCGTCGCTGCAGAGGGGTATGCAGCTCTTCGTCAACTATTGCATGGGTTGCCATTCGCTCGAGCATCAGCGCTTCGCCCGGGCTGCCGAGGACCTGGACATCCCTCAGGACCTCATCGAAGAGAACCTGATCTTTTCTTCCGGACTGGCTTATAACGATCAGATGCGCAATGCCATGAGCACCGACGACGGGGAGAGCTGGTTCGGAGCGCCGCCTCCCGATCTGACGCTCGAGGCACGCTTGCGCGGTACCGACTGGATCTACTCTTATCTGTTGACCTTCTATCGCGACCCCGAACGTCCCAACGGGGTCAACAATGAGGTGTTCGACCTAGTGGCCATGCCCAACGTGCTGGAGCCGCTGCAAGGCGTGCAGGAGAAGGTGTGTGCCGAGACGGATCGTCCCGTCCACGGGGCCGAGCTCGATCCGCTGACCGGCAAGTACCAGTCTTGCGAGGTACTGCAGGTGACGCAGCCTGGGGCCATGGAACCCGATGAGTTCGAGGAGGCGGTCTACGATCTGACCAACTTCCTGGCCTACGTGGGCGAGCCGTCCAAGCTACATGCGCAGGTGCTAGGGCCGAAGGTGCTGATCTTCATTTTCATCTTCGGTGTGCTGGCCTATCTGCTGAAGCGCGAGTACTGGCGCGACATACACTGATTCGCATCGAATCGGTACGTTGCGCGACAGGGGGCGTATGGCCATTGCCATGCGCCCCTTGCGTCTTGTCCATGTCTGAGCATGCCGGGCACGTCCCGAAGGCGGGTGCGTGTTATCATGCAGGTTCGAATTGATGCGAGGATTGTTACATGGGTGTAGTGGCCAAGCGGTCATCGATGATCTTCTACTCCGGAAGCGATGATCACTTCAGTCATCGCGTGCGTATCGTGCTCGCCGAGAAGGGCGTAGCGGTCGATATCGTCGAAGTCAGCGGCGATCAGCGCCCCGAGGAGCTCGCGGATCTCAACCCCTACAACAGCGTGCCCACGCTGGTCGATCGTGAACTGGTGCTCTATGAGTCCAAGGTAATGATGGAATACCTGGATGAGCGTTTCCCTCACCCGCCGCTGTTGCCGGTCTATCCGGTCGCGCGGGCTCAGAGTCGGTTGTGGATGCACCGCATCGAGAGGGAGTGGTGTCCGCTCGTCGAGCAGATCGAGCAAGGGGGTAAGAAGGATGTGGAGAAGGCTCGCAAGGAGCTGCGCGAAAGTCTCGTCGGTATCTCGCCGATCTTCGAGGACATGCCTTACTTCATGAGCGAAGAGTTCTCGCTCGTCGACTGCTGTATCGCCCCGATTCTCTGGCGCCTGCCGGTACTTGGCATCGAGCTGCCGGAGAAGCAGGTGAAGCCGCTGATCACCTACATGGAGCGGCTGTTTGAGCGCGAGGCCTTCTTGTCCTCGCTAAGCGAGGGTGAGCGCGAGATGCGCGTCTGAACCCCTTTTAGCCGGGCCACGGCCCGGCCAACGGCATGAGGAGGGCAGAGCATGTCATCGAGCCGTCCCTATCTCGCCAGGGCCCTTTACGAGTGGCTGCTGGACAACGAGCAGACCCCCTATATCGTGGTCGACGCCGAGCAATCCGGCGTCAATGTGCCGCGCCAGTTCGTGCAGAACGGTCAGATCGTGCTGAACGTAGGGCCATCGGCAGTCAGGGAGCTGCGCATCGAGAACGATGCCATCTCCTTCAATGCACGCTTCGGCGGCCAGCCCATGCAGGTATTCGTGCCGACACCGGCGCTGGTGGCGATCTATTCGCGGGAGAACGGAGTGGGCATGGTGTTCGGCCATGAGCCGGCGATGCCCGAGCCTCAGGTCGAAAGTGACCCCGAGCGGCCGGAGCTGACCAGTATCACCAGCGATGTCGACTCCGCCGAGCGGGAAGGAGGCAAGCCGGGCGAAGAGCCTTCGCAGGATCCACCGCCGAAGGGGCGGCCATCGCTGCGCGTCATCAAGTGAACGCTGCGGTGGCGCCGCAACGCAAACGGCAGGCCAAGGGCCTGCCGTTTGCGTATTCGCGGTCGAGGCATCGGGGTCAGTCGAGGTAATCGAATACCTTCACGATGCGCTGTATGCCGCCCACATCGGCTACCGCTTCCACGATGCGGTCGGCCTCGGCGCGTGTCACCATGCCCATGATGTAGACGGTGGCATTCTCGGTGATAAAGCGCAGGCGGCCGGTGTCGATGCTCTGGTCGGCAGCCAAGGTGGTACGGATGCGTGTGTTGATCCAGGTATCGGAAAGCCGTTGGCTTGCTGGAAGGTTGGCGGCGACAGAAAGCTCGTTGTGTACGTCGCGTACGTTGCGCACCTCGAGGGCCACCTCGTTGGCCTTCTCCTTGAGCTCTTCACTGGGTACCTGGCCGGTCAGCAGCACGATGCCGTTATAGCTATCGACATTGATGCGAGCGTCACCGAGCCGGGCGTCGGTGCGGCGCAGGTTGTGCTCGATCTTGGTCTCGATACTCTCGTCCTCGACCTGGGCGCCGAGCGTGCGCTTGCCGTAGTTCTCGTCGATGGTGCCGGGGTTGGTCACGCCGGTCACGGTGGTACAACCACCCAGTGCCAGGGCGATAGCGACCGGAAGCCACACGAAGCGTTTGATGAATGCCATATGAGTTACTCGCTGCTGCCGAAGAGTTGTTCATCGATAAGGTCGCACAGGCAGTGGATCACCAGCAGGTGAACCTCCTGGATGCGCGCCGTGGAAGTGGCCGGGACGCGAATCTCACAGTCGTCCTGACCAAGCAGGGAGGCCATGTTCCCGCCATCGCGGCCAGTCAGCGCGACGACCGCCATGTCACGGTCGTGAGCCGCCTGGATGGCCTGGATCACGTTGCCCGAGTTGCCGCTGGTCGAGATCGCCAGCAGGATGTCGCCCGGCTGGCCGAGGGCGCGCACCTGTTTGGAAAAGACTTCATTGTAACTGTAATCGTTGGCGATGGAGGTCAGCGTCGAGGTATCAGTGGTCAACGCCAGGGCCGGCAGGCTGGGGCGTTCCCGCTCGAAGCGATTGAGCAGTTCGGAGGAGAAGTGTTGACTGTCTCCGGCGCTACCGCCGTTGCCGCAGGCCAGAATCTTGCCTTCGTTGATCAAGCACTGAACCATCATCTGGCTTGCCACCTCGATGAAGGGCGGCAGCACTTCGCTGGCATAGGTCTTGGTATCGATGCTGGCGTTGAAGTGTCCGAGTATGCGTTGCTGAAAGTCCATTCTGTCGAGTCCGGGTCGTATAGGGTGCCCAGTAGCACCGTCAAAAGGCTTCGAAAGCGCTCTGCACCCAATCGAAGTCCAGCGCTGGCGGGGTGCCGGTTACGGCCAGCACATCGAAACGGCAGGGACATGATAGCCGGTTGCGCAGGAGATAAAAACGCGCCGCGTGGACCAGGCGGCGCTGCTTGGTGGCAGTGACGGTCTCCAGCGGATGGCCGTGGCGGGTGTCGGCGCGGTGGCGCACCTCGACGAAGACCAGCGTCTCGCCGTCGGCCATCACCAGATCCAGCTCTCCGCCCTTGAATTGCTGATTGCTGGCAATCAGGCGCAGACCTCGGGCGGCGAGCCAGTCGGCCGCCAGCCGTTCGATACGCGCGCCGCGGGCGCGCGCGTCAGCGGAGCGGTTCACTGCGAAGAATCTCGGTGGACAGGACGGGGCGAGGAATGCCGTCTTCGAAGCGCGCCCAGGGCAGACGCCGCTGTATGCGGCCATCGCTGCCCGGCGAGAGCATGCCGGTGGCGCCGAACATCTCGCTCTCGGGAAGCAGCTGGAACTGAGGCAGGCGGCGCGCCAGTTCGTAGGCATCGACCCCCATTGCCATCAGCCGGAAGGTGGCGGGGTCGGCGTTCTCCTGCAGCTCGCGATAGCTGTCGAGATAGGGCAGCGCCTCGACGCCGCCCACCGCGGCGTCGGGAATCTGCCAGGGAATGTCGAGAAAGTAGACGTCGTCGAGATCGTGATCCAGCAATGGCTGTGACCGCCCCTCGTAGAGATGGGAGGTGGCGTAGATGGGGAGGTCACTGGCACTGTAGTAGTCCAGTGTCGGTGGTACCTGGCGGGCATAGCTGGGCAGCGCCAGCAGGAACAGCATGTCGGGGCGACCGCCGGCCAGCACGCGCCGGGTGCTCTCGGTGGCGGAGCCGCGCGGATCGTAGGCGACGACATTGGTGATGGTGCCGTCGCGGTCGCGCCATTCCCGCTCGAAGGCGCGGCCGACGCGGGCCCCCCATTCGTTGTCGGGCACCAGCATGGCGCTGCTACGATGGCCATCCTCGCGCCCGCGACGAGCGACCTGGCGCGCCTCGTCCTCCGCCGACAGGCCGTATTGGAACAGTCCTTCGGTCTGGTTGGTAGCGCCGGCTCCGTAATTGAGCGCCAGGGTCGGCAGCGGCACTCGGTCGCGGCTCTCGAGTTCGCTGACTTGCTCCTTGTCGAGCGGCCCGATCACTACTTGCGCACCAAGATTTCGTGCTTCCTCGTAGAGGGCCTCGATGCTGCCCTGGCTGGTGTCGAGAAAGGTGAGGCGTACGCCGCCACTTCGCTCGAT
Organism: Billgrantia saliphila; assembly: GCF_002930105.1. GTDB lineage: Bacteria > Pseudomonadota > Gammaproteobacteria > Pseudomonadales > Halomonadaceae > Halomonas > Halomonas saliphila. The sequence goes on from NZ_PJRN01000001.1 coordinate 207,528, forward strand.
GCTGTTGAGGTGATGGATCCGCAAGCCGTTGCGAATCGGCTCGGCGACACTTGTCAGGGGGCCCGAACCCGGGAGAAAGACGGCGATATGGCGAACTTCCTTGCCGCGAAGCTCGCGCAGCGCCAGCAGTTCCGCAGGCACGCGGCGCGCGGCCGGATGCTGTGGGTGACGCTCGCGCCACGTCTCCAGGCGCGCAAACAGACGCTCAATGTCGCCGTCGCTCTCGCGCACCAGGCCGGCGAGTCGCAGCCAGCCCAGAGTCAGCTCGTCAGCGTCTTCGCGCAGGCTGGCCAGTTCGCTGCCGTCGAGGCGAGAGAGTGACGCCCAGATGGCATCGTTGAGCGCCTCGCGCTCGGTCCTTGCCTGTACGTACATGAGCATGGCCGCCGCGGCGCGATGTTCGTCGACCTGTGCCAGCGCGCGACCCATGCGGGCGCGCAGAAGCAGGCCGGCATCGCGCGGCAGGTCGGCTTCGTCGAGTAATTGCCCGGCCTGGATCACCGCCCAGGGCTCGTCGAGCTCCTCGCCGAGTTCCGAGAGCAGCATGGCCCAGTGCAGGCGGTAATCGTCGGGGAGCTGGGTATCGTCGATCTCGGTGGCGACCTCCAGTGCCTGGGTGCGCTGACCCCGGCGTGCTAGGATATCGGCCGCCTCGAGTCGGCTGAGCGCTGCCTGCTCGGGCGCCTGCTGGCGTGCCTGTTCCAGCAGGTAGCCGGGGTCATCGTCGGGAGTCCGTTCAACGATGCCTGGCGGGGCGCAGCCGGCCATCACTAATAAGGTGAGAAGCACGAAGGCCAGCAGGGCGCGGGGCGTTTTCAGCATGAATCCTTCCTTGTGTACAGGGCTTCGAGGAGGCCGGTCGACCTCCGCAAACGATGGAGCCGTCACGTTCGGCCAAGCCCGACAAACTTCGAGGAGCCGACATGTCTGACACTGTTAATGGCACATTGTACGTGGTCGCCACACCGATTGGGAATCTGGAGGACCTCGGCCCGCGCGCGGCCCGGCTGCTGGGAGAAGTCGCATTGGTGGCCGCAGAAGATACCCGGCATACTGCAGGGCTGCTGCGCCACCTGGGGCTCAGCGTGCCGCTGCTTTCGCTGCATGAGCACAACGAGGCGGCACGGGTCGACCAGCTCGATGCACGCCTCGTCCGCGGCGAAGACATCGCCCTGGTCAGCGATGCCGGCACGCCGCTGATCAGCGATCCGGGGTTCGTGTTGGTGCGGGAATTGCGCTCCAGGGGGCGTCGCATCGTGCCGGTGCCGGGGCCCTGCGCGCTGGTGACCGCACTCAGTGCCGCCGGCCTGCCCACCGATCGTTTCCTGTTTCAAGGCTTCCTGCCGGCCAAGGCCGGTGCGCGGCGCCAGCGTCTCGAAGCATTGGCGAGCCGTGAGGAGACGCTGGTGTTCTACGAGTCGCCCCACCGCATTCGCGACAGTCTGGCCGCCATCGCCGAGGCTTTCGCTGAGCGCCGGCTGGTACTCGCACGGGAGCTGACCAAGACTTTCGAGACGTTTCTCGACGGCAGTGCCGAAGCCCTGCTGGCACGCATGGACGACGATCCGGACCAGGCGCGCGGCGAGTTCGTGATCATGGTCGCCGGTGCCGCGCCGAACGACGAGGCGGAAGCCGCCCATCTGGAGGCCGACGCACTGCTCGCCGCCTTGCTTGCCGAGGGGGTCGGGGTCAAGCAGGCGGCATCAGTGGCGGCGCGGCTGCTGGGTGGGGCCAAGAAGGCCTGGTATGCCCGCGTCCAGGCGCTCAAGGAAGCGGACTGACCCACACGGAAAGCCATTGAGAGGCCACCGGCACGCTGGTATTCTTGCGCTCGGAGTCGGCCAGACAGTCGCCGCTGACATTGATCTCGATCGATGTCAGGGGAGGAAAGTCCGGGCTCCATAGGGCAGGGTGCCAGGTAACGCCTGGGCGGCGCGAGCCGACGGAAAGTGCAGCAGAGAGCAGACCGCCTACGTCTCCTTCGGGAGGCCGGCAAGGGTGAAAGGGTGCGGTAAGAGCGCACCGCACGGCTGGTAACAGCGCGTGGCATGGTAAACCCCACCCGGAGCAAGACCAAATAGGAACCCGATGGCGTGGCCCGCGCCGGGTTCGGGTAGGTTGCTTGAGGGTCGCGGTGACGCGACCCCTAGATGAATGACTGTCCCCGACAGAACCCGGCTTACCGGCCGACTCCCCCTATTCCTGCCGTCGCCCCGGCGAAGCCGGTGCGTTCACTCGTGTTCGTGAGCCCTGGGAAGTGCATGTCGTCATCCGCCCCTGAATCGGCCCGTCGCGGCTTTCGTCATGCCAGTGTCCTGCTGGATGGCGCCGTGGAGGCGCTCGTCCACGACCCCTGTGGTGCCTACCTGGACGGCACTTTTGGCCGCGGCGGCCACTCGCGGGCGATACTTGCCCGTCTCGAGCCGGAGGGTCGTCTGCTGGCGATCGACCGCGATCCGCAGGCCATCGCCGAGGCGCGCAGCATCGACGATGCTCGCTTTGCCATCGAGCAGGGGGAATTCGCTCGCCTGGGCGAGCTGGCCGAGCGACACGAGTTGCACGGTCGGCTGGCGGGCGTGCTGCTCGACGTCGGCGTGTCATCTCCACAGTTGGACGATCCGGAGCGCGGCTTCAGCTTTCTGCGCGACGGCCCGCTGGACATGCGCATGGATCCGACACACGGCGAGAGCGCGGCGCAATGGCTGGCTCGCGCCAGCGAGACGGAGGTCGCTCGGGTGTTCAAGACCTACGGCGAGGAGCGTTTCGCCAGACGCCTGGCCCGGGCAGTGGTGGCCCGACGCGCCGAACGCCCTTTTCAGCGCACCGGCGATCTAGCCGAAGTGCTCAAGGGCGCCCATCCGGCCTGGGAGAAGGGCAAGCACCCCGCCACGCGTGCCTTTCAGGCGCTGCGCATTCATGTCAATGGCGAGCTGGAGCAGCTCGATGCTGCGCTGTCGGCCGCGCTGGAAGCGCTGGCCCCGGGTGGGCATTTGGTCGTCATCAGCTTTCACTCCCTCGAGGATCGCCGCGTCAAGCGCTTCATTCGCGAGCATGTGCGCGGCGATACCGATCTGCCACGCGGCATGCCGGTGCGTGAGGACCAGTTGGCCAAGCGCATGACGACCCTGGGCAAGGCGCAACGGCCGACGCCCGAGGAAGTGCAGGACAACCCCCGAGCCCGTAGCGCCGTGATGCGTGTGGCGCGCAAGTTGGCCTGAGGAACGGCATGAGCCAAGCAAAAAGCCTACCCCGTACCCCCAAAGCGCTGCGTGCCGCTTGGCCGCCCGCCTGGCTGCCCAGCTGGCGCCTGCTGCTGATCGTCGGTCTGGTGCTGGCGTGTCTGATCAGCGCCACTGCAGTGATCGCCACCAGCCATCAAACACGAACCCAGTATGCTCGCCTGCAACAACTCGAGCGTGAGCGCGATCAACTGCAGACGGAGTGGGGGCAACTGCTGCTCGAGGAGAGTGCCTGGTCGTCTCCGGCGCGCATCGAGCGGCTGGCCGTCGAGCGGTTGGAGATGCGTCTGCCCGAAGTCGATGAAGTCGAGGTCATCCGCCCATGAGCACCGACGTTCGCAACGGCGTCACGCCCCGTCGTCGTCCGCCGATGGCGCCGATGGGAGGCGCACGTTACGGTCTGGTATTGGGACTGGTCATCCTGGGCATGCTGCTGCTGGCCGGACGCATCGTCACCCTGCACGTCTTCGACCGCTCCTTCCTGCAGGGGCAGGGGGACGCACGGACGCTGCGCACCGAATCGCTGACCGCGCACCGCGGCATGATCACCGACCGTCACGGGGAGCCGCTGGCCGTCTCCACGCCGGTGGTGACGCTATGGGCCAATCCGCAGGAGGTGCCTGACGATCGCATCCAGCGGCTGATGCTGTCCCAGGCGCTGGGCATGTCGCTGGACGATCTCGACGCCCGCCTGGAGCGCTTCGCCGAGCGTGAATTCATGTACCTGCGTCGACAGCTGACTCCGGCCGCTGCGCAGCGAGCGCTGGATCTGCGCATTCCCGGGGTCTATGCCCAGCACGAGTACAAGCGCTACTACCCAGCCGGAGAAGTGGTGGCGCAGTTGCTGGGGGTGACCAACGTCGACGACATGGGGCAGGAGGGCGTCGAGCTCGCCTATCAGCCCTATCTGGCCGGTACGCCGGGCCAGCGCCGGGTGATCAAGGATCGCCGCGGACGCCTGGTCCGCGATCTGGCGATGCTGCGCGAAGCCCAGCCTGGCGGCGACCTGACCCTGGCCATCGATCAGCGGCTGCAGTACATGGCCTATCGTGAGCTCAAGGCGGCGGTGGCCGAGCACGACGCCGATGGCGGCGTGGTAGTAATGATGGATGCGCGCACCGGCGAAGTGCTGGCCATGGCCAACCAGCCCTCATACAACCCCAACAACCGAGCCGGCCTGGATCCGCGCGGCTTGCGCAACCAGGCGATCGTCGACGTGTTCGAACCTGGGTCGGTCATGAAGCCGCTGGCAATGGCGGCGATCATGGAGAGCGGTCTCTTCGACAGCGATGTCGTGGTCGATACCTCGCCGGGCTGGATGCGCATCGATCGCTTCACCATCCGCGACATCCGCAACTACGGTGAACTCGACCTGGCGGGCATTCTCGAGAAATCCTCCAACATCGGCATGTCCAAACTGGTACTCGAGCTGGACGATCCGCTGGTGCCCGACCTGTATCGCCGTCTCGGATTCGGCCAGAGTACCGATACCGGTTTCCCCGGCGAGGCCGTCGGGCATCTGCCGGCGCCGGTGCGCTGGTCGCGCAGCCAGTGGGCGGCGCTCTCCTACGGCTACGGTCTGTCGGCGTCGGCGCTGCAACTGGCCAGCGCCTATACCGCACTGGCCAACGGCGGTGTCAGGCTGTCACCATCGCTGCTCAAGCTGGACGAGCCGCCGGAAGGTATCCCCACCATCGACCCTGACGTGGCACACGAACTGCTGCGCATCATGGAGCGCTCCGTACAGCCCGATACGGGGGGGCGGCGCGCCTCGGTGCCGGGCTATCGGGTTGCCGGCAAGACCGGTACAGTACGCAAGAACTCGGCGAGCGGCTACGAGGAGAATGCCTATCGCAGTCTGTTCGCCGGTATTGCGCCGGTCTCCGATCCGCGTATCGTGACCATCGTGATGATCGATCATCCGCGGGGAGACAGTTATTTCGGCGGTGCGGTAGCGGCACCAGTCTTCTCGCGTGTGACGGGCAGCGCTCTGCGCCTGCTCGATGTTCCACCGGACCAACGCGTAAGATGAGCGACCCTTTACTTTTGTCCGAGGTTTGCCCATGCAGGTGAGTGCTTCCCGTCTCCAGGCTGCACTGAGCCACTGCTGGCCCAACCTGGCGATACCCCGGCCCGAGCTCGGCGAACGGGTTCGCCTGGTGCTGGATAGCCGTCGTCTGGAGCCGGGCGATGTCTTCGTCGCCGTTCCCGGCGTAGCGGCCGACGGCCGCGACTTTCTCGAGGACGCCCTGCGTGCGAAAGCCGCCTGGGTCCTCTACCACCTGGAGGCGGACGACTCGCTGCCTGCGTCCGCCAAGGACAGACCGGTGCTTGGGCTGCCGTTCCTGCGCCAGCGCTTGGGTGAGTTCGGTCGCGAGCTCTTCGCCGTTCCCGAATCGCTCGAGTTGATCGGCGTGACCGGCACCAATGGCAAGAGTTCGGTAACGCATTATATCGCCGAGCTTAGCGCCGCACTTGGCCAGGAGGCGGGTCTCGTCGGCACGCTCGGCATGGGGCGTCCCGGTCGGTTGCAGGACTCGGGGCTGACCACGCCCGGCCCGTTGAGTTTGCAGGCGACGCTGGGCGAGCTGGCCGCTGACGGCGTCACACGGGCAGCCATGGAGGTCTCGTCGCATGCCCTGGCACAAGGGCGGCTCGACGGCTGCCGGATCAAGGCGGCGGTATTCACCAACCTGAGTCGCGATCACCTCGATTATCACGGCAGCATGGCGGCCTATGCCGCTGCCAAGGCCAGGCTGTTTCGGCGTTCGGAGCTCGAACTCGCCGTGGTCAACGCCGACGATTCATTGGCGCGACTGATGCTGGCCGGACTCGTCGACGGGGTGCGAGTGCTTGCGGTAGGGAACGAGCCGGCGGCTACGCTGCGCGTTCTCGACTGGCAGCCTTCGCGCAGCGGTCAGTTGGCCCTGGTGGCGACGCCGGAGGGGGAGCGCTCGCTCGAGCTGCCGCTTATGGGACGCTTCAACCTGGACAACGTGCTGCTTGCCATCGCCACACTTTTCGGCCTGGGGGAAGGGCTCGACCCCTTGTTCCAGACGGCATCGCGGCTGACGCCGGTGCCGGGGCGCATGCAGCCCGTGCTGCGTGCGGGAGCGCCCACGGTGATCGTCGATTATGCCCATACCCCCGATGCGCTGGAGAATGCCTTGAGCGCGCTACGCGATCATCTACCTGGCGATGGGCGTCTATGGTGCCTGTTCGGCTGCGGTGGTGACCGCGATACCGGCAAGCGGCCGCTGATGGCCACTGCCGCCGAACGCGTCGCCGATCGCTTGGTCGTCACCGATGACAATCCGAGGGGAGAGGAGGCGTCCGACATCCGTGAACAGGTGCTCGCCGGGCTGTCGCCCGAGGCGCGGCGGAGGGCATGGAACGTCGAGGGGCGCGGGGCGGCGATTGCCCACACCTTGGCCGAGGCGGACGACAACGATGTGATACTGATTGCCGGCAAGGGGCATGAGAACTATCAGGAGGTCGCCGGCGTGCGTCACGCCTTCAGCGACGTGGTCGAAGCCGAGGCCGCGCTGGCGGCGAGAAGCGGGGTGCGCGCATGAGCGTGTGCGGTCTGCAGAGCCTGTCCGCCGTTGCGGAAGTGCTGGGCGTCGCATCGCCCGTCCCAGACCTGGCGCTGACCGGTATCGTCACCGACACGCGACGACTTTCGCCGGGTGCCCTGTTCGTGGCGCTGCGCGGCGAGCGCTTCGATGCCCACGATTTTATTGCCCAGGCTCGTGCGGCAGGCGCCGCCGCCGCTCTCGTCGAGCATGCGGTCGACGATACGCTGCCACAGTTGATCGTGCCCGACACCCGACTGGCGCTGGGGCTGCTCGGCCGAGCGCGCCGACGGATCTGGGGCGGGTCGCTGATCGCGGTGACCGGCAACAGCGGTAAGACCAGCGTCAAGGAACTCCTCGCCCAATTGCTTTCTCGTCGCGGCCCCGTCCTGGCCACGCGGGGCAACCTCAACAACGACATCGGCGCACCGCTGACGCTGTTGGGGCTGACCTCGGAACACCGTCAGGCGGTGGTGGAGCTGGGTGCCAATCATCTCGGCGAAATTGCCTGGACCGCGACACTGGCCGAACCGCAAGTGGCTATCATCACCAACGTCACCGGAGCTCACGTGGGGGAATTCGGCGGCATGGGGCAGATCGCTCAGGCCAAGGCCGAGATCCTGTCCGGTCTCGCGGCGGACGGGGTGGCGGTGCTCAATCGAGACGACGTCTATTATCCGCTGTGGTCTCAGCTCGCCGCGCCACGCGAGGTGCTCGACTTCGGCCTTTCGTCGCGCGCCCGCGTGCACGCCACCGAGCTGGCCTGCGACGCCCTGGGACGCTATGCTTTCACGCTTGTCGCGGATGGCCGTCGGATCGGTCGGGTGCAGCTGGCGCTGCTCGGTCGGCACAGTGTCGCCAACGCGTTGGCCGCGGCGGCGGGTGCCATGGCCCTGGGGTTGGACGACGAACGGGTGCTCGATGGCCTGGCGGCGGCATCGCCGATGCCGGGGCGGCTGAGCCCCGAGCACGGCGTACGCCAATCCCAGTTGCTGGACGATACCTACAACGCCAACCCGGGGGCCGTGAAAGCGGCGCTATCACTGCTGGCCGACCTGCCCGCTCCCCGTTGGTGCCTGCTCGGCGCCATGGGGGAGCTGGGAGCGGAATCGTCGCGCCTGCACGCTGAAATTGGCCGCTACGCACGTGAAATGGGGATCGACATGCTGCTGACCTGCGGCGAAGCGGCGAGACCCGCCAGCGAGGCCTTCGGCGGCGGTCATTTCGACGACTACGAGGCGCTGACGCGCCATGTCCTGAATCATCTGCCCACCGGGGCCAGCGTCCTGGTCAAGGGATCACGCAGCGCTGGCATGGAACGGGTCGTGGCCGCGCTACGAGCAGACGCATCAAGGTGAACGCAACACATGCTGCTTTTTCTGGCTGAACTCCTGGCGCAATACCAGAGCGCCTTCAACGTCTTCAATTACCTGACCCTGCGCATGATTCTGGGCACCATGACGGCACTGCTGCTGTGCCTGTGGCTGGGGCCGTGGATGATCAAACGCCTGGTGGAGCGTCAAATCGGCCAGGCGGTGCGCGACGACGGTCCGCAATCCCACCTGTCGAAGGCTGGCACGCCCACCATGGGAGGGGCAATGATCCTGATGGCCATTGCCGTCAGCACATTGCTCTGGGCTGACCTGTCCAACCGTTTCGTGTGGATCGTGCTGGCGGTAACGCTGGGATTCGGCGCGATCGGCTGGGTCGACGACTATCGCAAGGTGGTGGAGAAGAATCCCCGCGGGTTGCCGGCGCGCTGGAAATACCTGTGGCAATCGGTGATCGGTCTGGCCACCGCTCTGGTGCTCTACACCACGGCCACCAGCACGGTGGAGACCAGCCTGATCGTGCCGCTGTTCAAGGACATCGTCGTCCCGCTGGGCGTGTTCTATGTCGTGCTGACCTACCTGGTCATCGTCGGCAGCTCCAATGCCGTCAACCTCACCGATGGCCTCGATGGCCTGGCGATCATGCCGACCGTCATGGTTGCCATGGGGCTGGCGATCTTCGCCTACGCCAGCGGTAACGCCGTATTCGCCAACTACCTCCAGATCCCCGGCATCGTTGGTGCCGGCGAGCTGGCGGTATTCTGCGCCACCATCGCCGGCGCGGGGCTCGGCTTCCTGTGGTTCAATACCTATCCGGCCCAGGTGTTCATGGGCGACGTGGGCGCACTGGCGCTGGGCGCCGCCCTCGGCGTGGTTGCCGTGATCGTACGCCAGGAGATCGTGCTGTTCGTCATGGGCGGCATCTTCGTCATGGAAACCGTCTCGGTGATCCTGCAGGTGGGTTCCTACAAGCTCACCGGGCGGCGAATCTTCCGTATGGCACCGTTGCACCACCATTACGAACTCAAAGGCTGGCCGGAGCCGCGCGTCATCGTGCGCTTCTGGATCATTACCGTGGTATTGGTGCTGGCCGGTCTGGCCACACTGAAGATCCGCTGATGGCGCGGAGCCAGCCGTTCCCGAGGGGCGAGGAGGCAAGAATGCACAAGGTGCCGAAGGGAATGACGCTGGTCGTCGGGCTCGGCATCTCGGGGCGCGCCATCTGTCGTCACCTGGCCCGACAGGAGGTGCCGTTCATGGTGGCCGACACCCGCGAGACCCCGCCGGGTGTCGACGATTTCCGCGCGGCGCATCCCGGCGTCGCCCTCCATTGCGGGCCCCTCTCGGCGCTGGATCTGCGTGAGGCGGCCGAGGTAGTGGTGAGCCCGGGCGTGGACCCACATGCGCACGGCCTGGCCGAGCTGACGGGCGAGAGGATCGAGCCGCGCGTGGTGGGCGAGATCGCGCTGTTCGTCAGGGCGTGCCGCGCACCGGTCGCGGCGATTACCGGCTCCAACGCCAAATCCACCGTGACCACCCTGCTCGGCGAGATGGCCCGCGAGGCCGGCCGTCGCGTGGCGGTCGGCGGCAACTTGGGCACCCCGGCGCTCGACCTGCTCGCCGAGACGCCCGATGCCGAACTCTACATCCTCGAGCTTTCGAGCTTCCAGTTGGAGACCACGCCACGTCTGGGCGCCGAGACCGCCGCCTTCCTCAACCTCTCCGAGGATCATCTGGACCGGCACGGCGACATGAGCGGCTATCGCCGCGCCAAGCTGGGCATCTTCCGTGGCGCCCGCCACGCGGTGATCAATGCGGAGGATGCCATGACCTGGCCGGAGGCGCCGCTACCCGCCATGGATCGCTTCACCATTCGGTCGCCCGAGAGTAACGAGTGGGGGATCGCCAGGCATAGGGGAAGCGAGTGGCTGATGCATGGCGCTACGCCATTGATGCCCACCGGGGACATGGGGCTGGCCGGGCGCCACAATCAGGTCAATGCGCTGGCGGCCATGGCCATGGGACATCGGCTCGGTTTCCACCATGAAGCCATGTGCCGCGTGCTGCGCCGTTTCACCGGCCTGCCTCATCGCAGCGAGACGATAGCGGACATCGACGGCGTGCGCTGGATCAACGACTCGAAGGGCACCAACGTGGGTGCTACGTTGGCCGCCATCGCCGGACTGGGGCCGACCCTGGCGGGGCGCATCGTCTTGCTCGCCGGCGGGCTCGGCAAGGGGGCCGACTTCTCCCCCTTGGGCGATCCCATGGCGCGCTACGGCCGCGAGGCGATCCTGTTCGGCGCCGACGCCGAGCGTCTCCAGGCGGCACTGGACGGACACGTGAGGGTCTCTCGCGTGCCGGATCTCGATGCAGCGATGACACGTGCGCGTGAGATCGCCGAGGCCGGCGACTGCGTACTGCTCTCGCCGGCGTGCGCCAGTCTCGACCAGTTCCCTCATTATCAGGCGCGTGGCGAAGCCTTCCGGCGCCGTGCCGAGCAATACGCCGAGGAGGCGTGGCATGGCGGCTAGCGACAAGCGCTCCCGACTGCAGCGACTGCGTGAGAGACTCTCGACGCGCGATCATCCGTTCGATGGCTGGTTGCTGTTCGCTGCGCTGTCGCTGATCCTGATCGGCTGGGTCATGGTGACCTCGGCCTCCACCGAGGTCGCAGCCGGACTGACCGGCAATCCCTGGTACTTCAGCCAGCGCCACGCTGTCTTCGTGCTGGTGGCCTTACTGGCGGCGGCGCTGACCCTGCGCTCGCCGTTGGCCTGGTGGCGCGCCAACGGACCCTTGCTGCTGCTGGTGAGCATGGCGCTACTGGTGTTGGTGCTGGTGGTGGGCCGCGAAATCAACGGCAGCAAGCGCTGGCTGTCGCTGCCGCTGCTGCCCTTCAACCTCCAGGTCTCGGAAATCGCCAAGCTGTGCCTGATCGTGTATCTGGCCGGCTATCTGGAGCGTTTCCTGCCTGATGTGCGCCGCCAGTGGGGGGCCTTCCTGCGTCCGCTGATGGTCATGGGTGTGATCGCCGTGCTGCTGATTCTCGAACCCGACTATGGCGCGGTGGTGGTCATGATGGGGTGTGCCATGGGCATGCTGCTGCTGGCCGGCGCGCCCTGGGGGCGTTTCGTGCTGATACTGGTCGGCCTTGGACTGCTGGGCTTCTACGTCGCCATCGCCGAGCCTTATCGCCTGGCGCGTCTGACCAGCTTTGCGGACCCTTGGGCGGATCAGTTCGCCAGCGGCTACCAGCTGACTCAAGCGCTGATCGCCTTTGGTCGTGGCCACTGGTTGGGTATGGGGCTGGGCAATAGCGTTCAGAAGCTGTTCTATCTCCCTGAGGCGCATACCGATTTCGTCTTTGCCGTGCTGGCCGAGGAGCTCGGCCTGTTCGGTGCCATCGGCGTGGTCGGGCTGTTCGCGCTGCTGATCTACCGCGCTCTGGCGGTAGGGCGACGCGCGGAACTGGCGGGACTCGCCTTTGCCGCCTATGTCAGCTACGGCATCGCCCTGGTGATCGGCGCCCAGGCATTCATCAATATTGCCGTCAGTACCGGCATGCTGCCGACCAAGGGATTGACCTTGCCACTGCTCAGCTACGGCGGCTCGAGCCTGCTCGTCAGTTCGATGATGATGGCGCTCTTGCTGCGCGTCGACATCGATACGCGCCGGGCCTTACGACGTGCCAGTCCGGCCGCGCGGCGGGAGGCGGCGGGGCGGCGCGAGCCACGCCTCAACGGACAGGGAGTCGCGAAGTGACCCAGGCGAAATCGAGGCGGGTGCTGATCATGGCGGGCGGCACCGGGGGCCATGTCATCCCGGCCCTCTCGCTTGCCCGTGGTTTGCGGGACGAGTCGCTGGAGGTGCACTGGCTGGGCAGCCCGCGGGGGATCGAAAACCGCCTGGTGCCGCAGGCCGACCTGCCGCTGCATCGGATCTCGGTGGCGGGCCTGCGCGGTAACGGTCTGGCCGGTTGGTTGCTGGCGCCGTTCAACCTGACACGCGCGGTATGGCAGGCGGCGGGCATCATACGACGCCTGGATCCGGCGCTGGTGGTCGGTCTAGGCGGTTTCGCCAGCGGCCCAGGCGGAGTGGCCGCCTGGCTGCTGCGGCGTCCGCTGGTGATCCATGAACAGAACGCCGTGGCAGGGCTGACCAACCGAGTGCTGGCGCGGCTGGCGAACCGCGTCTATGCCGCCTTCCCGCAGGCGTTCGGCCAACGCGGCGAAGTGGTCGGCAACCCGGTACGGGCGGATATTGCCGCGCTGGGCGAGACGCCGCGCACGGCGCAGGCGATGCGAGGGCGTCGATTACGGCTGCTGGTCGTTGGCGGTTCGTTGGGGGCGCAGGCGCTCAACCAGCGCTTGCCCGAGGCCTTGGCGGCACTGCCCGAGACCAAGCGCCCCGAAGTCTGGCACCAGGCCGGCCGCGACAAGGACGATCCCACCCGTGAGGACTACGCGGCTCGGGGGGTCGAGGCCGAGGTCAGCGCCTTCGTCGACGACATGGCTGCCGCCTATGCTTGGGCCGATCTGGTAGTGTGCCGTGCCGGCGCGTTGACGGTGGCCGAAGTGGCTGCCGCTGCCAAGCCAGCGCTGTTCGTGCCTTTTCCGCACGCGGTGGACGACCACCAGACGGCCAATGCCCGCGCTCTGGTGACGGCGGGCGCAGCCGAACTGATGCCGCAGCAAGAGATGACCGCGGTGTCGCTGGCGGCGAGCCTGACGACACTGCTCGAACCCGACACACTCGCCGCCATGGCACGACAGGCACGTCGCTGTGCGCACCTCGACGCCGTCGAGCGCCTGGTGGCCGGCTGCATGGAGACAGCGCTTGAGCGATAGCACACTGAGGCCGGTTCCCGGCCAGGCAACGTTGCCTCGCCACGGGCGGGGCCTGGGCATGCGCCGCATTCGGCACATTCATTTCGTCGGTATCGGCGGCGCCGGGATGTGCGGCATCGCCGAGGTCCTGGCCAACCAGGGCTACCGGGTCAGTGGCAGCGATCTGAAGCCGTCGCCGGTGGTGGGTAGGCTGCGCGAGCATGGCATTCGCGTGGCCATCGGCCACGCCCCGGAGAACGTGGCGAACGCCGATGTGGTGGTGGTTTCCACCGCCGTGGATCCGTCGAACCCCGAGATTCGCTGGGCGCAGGAGCATCGCGTGCCGGTGGTGCGTCGCGCCGAGATGCTTGCCGAGCTGATGCGCTTTCGCCACGGCATCGCGGTGGCCGGTACCCACGGCAAGACCACCACCACCAGCCTGACCGCTACATTGCTGGCGGAGGGAGGGCTCGATCCCACCTTCGTCATCGGTGGCAAGCTCACCAGCGCCGGCACCAATGCGCGGCTAGGGGAGGGCGACTATTTGGTGGCCGAGGCTGACGAATCCGACGCCTCCTTCCTGCATCTGCAACCGATGGTGGCGATCGTCACCAACATCGACGCCGACCACATGAGCACTTACGGCGGCGACTTCGAGCGTCTCAAGGGCACTTTTATCGAGTTCCTGCACAACCTGCCGTTCTACGGTCTGGCCATCCTCTGCATCGACGACGAGCATGTCCGCGGCCTGCTGGAGCGCGTGCATCGCCAGTTTGTCACCTACGGTTTCAGCGAGGACGCCGACTACCGGGTCGTCGACTTTGCCCAGAAGGCCGGCGAGGTTCGTTTTACCGCGCTGCGCCCGGACGGGCTGGCGCCGCTGGAGGTGCGTCTGGCCATGCCCGGTCGGCACAATGCGCTCAACGCGTTGGCCGCGATTGCCGTGGCGACCGACGCGGGGGTCGACGACGCCGCCATATTGCGTGGCCTGGCCAGTTTCGCCGGGGTGGGGCGACGCTTTCAGGTGCATGGTCATTTTGCTCCACCCGATGGCAGCGGGGAGGTCATGCTGGTCGACGACTATGGCCACCATCCGCGCGAGGTCGACATGGTGATTCGCGCGGTGCGTGCCGGTTGGCCGGAACGCCGGCTGGTGATGGTGTATCAGCCGCATCGCTACACCCGCACGCGCGATCTCTACGAAGACTTCGTGCGCGTATTGGCCGAGGTCGACGTCCTGCTGTTGCTCGATGTCTACAGTGCCGGAGAAACGGCCATACCCGGTGCCGACGGCAAGACGTTGGCGGGCTCGATTCGCCAACGTGGCGCACTCGACCCGATCTTCGTGCGTGACAAGTCAGAGCTGCCCGGGCTGCTTTCCACCGTGTTGCGCGCAGACGACATACTCATTACCCAGGGGGCGGGCGACGTGGGCGGTATCGCCCTTGCCCTGGCCGAGAGCCGGCTGAAACTCGAAGAGGTGGCGCTATGAGGCAAGCACAGGATTTCGGACGCGTCGCGGTGCTCTTCGGTGGGCGTTCCGCCGAGCGCGACGTTTCCCTCAAGAGCGGGGCGGCGGTGTTGGCCGCCCTGCAGCGCAGTGGCGTGGACGCCTTCGGCTACGATCCGGCCGACGGCGGGCTGGTCGGCCTCGAGGCGCTGGCTCCCGATCGTGTTTTCATCGCCCTGCACGGACGGGGCGGTGAAGATGGCACGCTGCAGGGCGCTCTCGAGCTGCTCGGCATTCCCTATACCGGCAGCGGCGTGCTGGCCTCGGCGCTGGGCATGGACAAGCAGCGTACCAAGCAGGTCTGGCAGGCCGTTGGGCTGCCCACGCCGGAGGCGGTGATGCTGGACGACGATGCCGATTGGGGTGAGGTCGTCGCGCGTCTGGAACTACCGTTGATCGTCAAGCCAGTGCACGAGGGCTCGACGCTGGGCATCAGCATCGTTGATGACCGCAACACCCTCGAGGCCGCATACCGCGAAGCGGTCCGCTTCGATGCCCGGGTCATGGCCGAGCGTTACATCCGCGGCGAGGAGTACACCGTCTCGTTGCTGGGCCAGCGTGTGCTCCCCGCCATTCGCGTCGAGGTGCCGAGCGGCTTCTACGACTACGAGGCCAAATATCTTTCCAACGACACGCGCTACCATCTGCCCTGTGGGCTCGATACGGAGCAGGAGGCCGCGCTTGGCGAGCTGTGTCGCCAGGCCTTCGAGGCCGTCGGCGGCGAAGGGTGGGGGCGAGTCGACGTGATGCGCGATGCCGAGGGGCGTTTCTGGCTGATCGAGGTCAATACCTCGCCGGGCATGACCGACCATAGCCTGGTGCCGCAGTCCGCCGCGCATGCCGGCATCGGCTTCGATGAACTGGTGCTGCGCATACTGGCGACCACGCTGGAGCGTAGTCGGGTATGACGGCGCGTGGCTCGACGCTCGGCGTCCTGCTACTACTGATCCTGCTGGGAGCGGGGGGGCGAGCCCTTTGGACCTGGCTCGACCGACCCATCGAGCGGGTCTCGATTCGTGGCGAGCTTCATCATGTCAGCGCGGACTATCTGCGCTCCCAGTTGGCGCCGCTGCTGCAGGGCGAAACCTGGCTGTCGGCGGATCTGCCCGCGTTACGCCGGCGCGCACGTGATATCCCCTGGCTAGCCGAGGTCGGGGTGGCACGGGAGTGGCCCTATGCGCTGGCTTTCGAACTGGTCGAGCAGGTACCGGTGGCGCGCTGGAACGATGACTATCTGCTCAACGCCGAGGGCGAGCCGTTCGCCTTTGTACCGGTGGAGCCACCCGAAGGGCTGCCCGACCTGGCCGGGCCGGTAGGCAGCGGTGCCGAGGTTCTGGCTTATCTCGACCGCCTGTCGCCGCGATTCGAGTCGCTGGGCCTGACAATTAGCCAGCTGCGGCTCGAGCCGCGTGGCGCCTGGCGTTTTCAACTCGACGATAGCGTCTGGGTCATGCTCGGTCGCAATGATCGCGAAGCGCGCCTGGCGCGCCTGACCGCGGCCTGGCAGCGCCAGCTCGGTCCCCAGGCCACTCATATTCGTTATATCGATCTGCGTTACCCCAATGGCGTGGCCGTGGCCTGGCACGGTGAAACCGAAGTCGAAGAGAGCGACGACGGGACAGGCTGAAACGTTTTGTCACGCAAACAATTCGATAAGCGGCAACGCCGGTGTTTCCTTTGCCGTCGATAACCCGTATCGTGAACTTTGTTTTTCGTATTGGACTGGTGGTTTAACGCCAGTTCTTTCTATAATGGGCGCAATGACCATTTATAGCAGAATAATGGTAGTCCCAGCGGGTCAAGTTTCAGGAGACACTCCGGCGCATGGCAGTCACTTCCAACTCATCCAACATGGTAGTCGGGCTGGATATCGGAACATCCAAAGTGGTGGCCATCGTCGGACAAGCCACCGATGACGGCAGCATTGAAATCGCTGGCATCGGGTCCCATCCTTCCCGCGGGATGAAGAAAGGCGTGGTGATCAATATCGAATCGACAGTGCAGTCGATTCAGCGCGCCGTCGAAGAAGCCGAACTGATGGCCGGCTGTGATATTCATTCGGTTTATGTCGGCGTGGCGGGTAGTCATATCAGTTCGATGAACTCGGATGGCGTAGTCGCGATTAAAGAGCGCGAAGTCACTTCCTCGGACATCGATCGAGTCATCGATTCCGCCCGGGCGCGTGCGATTTCCGAGGGTCAACGTGTCCTGCACGTGCTGCCTCAGGAATTCGCCATCGATACCCAGGGCGGCATTCGCGAACCGCTGGGCATGTCGGGTGTGCGCCTCGAGGCGCGCGTTCATCTCGTCACCGCCGCCCTCAATGCGGTTCAGAACATTGACAAGTGCGTGCGACGTTGCGGTCTCGAGGTCGATGCCATCATCCTCGAACAGCTCGCCTCCAGCATGGCCGTACTCACCGAGGACGAGCGCGAACTCGGCGTTTGCATGGTCGACATCGGCGGCGGTACCACCGACATCGCGGTCTTTACCGAAGGTGCCATTCGCCACACGGCGGTCATACCCATCGCCGGCGATCAGGTCACCAATGACATTGCCATGGCGCTGCGCACCCCGACCCAGTACGCCGAGGAGATCAAGGTCAAGTACGCTTGCGCCCTGACCCAGCTCGCGGCGAGCGACGAGATGATCAAGGTGCCCAGCGTCGGCGACCGGCCTTCCCGCGATCTGTCGCGACAGGCTCTCGCCGAAGTGGTCGAGCCGCGCTACGAGGAGCTTTTCACGCTCATCCGCGACGAGCTGCGGCGCAGCGGGTACGAAGACTTGGTGGCGGCCGGCGTGGTGCTGACCGGCGGTACCTCACGCATGGAGGGGGTGGTCGAACTGGCGGAGGAGATATTCCATATGCCGGTACGCATCGCCTGCCCTCACAACGTGCGCGGACTCTCCGACGTGGTGCGCAACCCAATTTATTCCACCGGCGTCGGTTTGCTACATTACGCCCTTCAGGAAGCGCGCCAGGGGCATGGCCGCAAGAGCAGGGTGGCAGCGGCACCGCCACCCAGGCGTGATGACGTCTCCCAGCGTGGTGGATGGGAAGGGATTCCGGCGCTGGCAAAACTCAAGGGCTGGTTGAAAGGAAATTTTTGACAGGGCCGCGGCGCGGTCCAGGAGACGGGGCTTATGTTCGAACTGGTAGATAGCGCACCCTCGAGCAGTGCGGTCATAAAAGTCGTTGGCGTGGGCGGCGGTGGCGGTAACGCCGTCAACCACATGGTCGAGAGCAACATCGAAGGCGTGGAGTTCATCTGTGCCAACACGGATGCCCAGGCACTCAAGCGTGTGGCAGCCAAAACGGTGCTCCAACTCGGCCACGAGATCACCAAAGGGCTCGGTGCCGGGGCCAATCCCGACGTGGGACGTCAGGCGGCCATGGAGGACCGTGAACGCATCGCCGAGTTGCTCAGCGGTGCCGACATGGTGTTCATTACCGCCGGCATGGGAGGCGGCACCGGTACCGGTGGGGCCCCCGTGGTCGCTCAGGTGGCCAAGGAACTGGGTATTCTCACCGTGGCCGTGGTGACGCGTCCGTTCCCCTTCGAGGGGCCCAAGCGCATGCGAGTGGCCGAAGAGGGGATGAAGGAGCTCTCCGAGCACGTCGATTCACTGATCACCATCCCCAACGAGAAACTGCTCTCGGTGCTGGGCAAGAACGCCAGCCTGCTGACCGCGTTCAGTGCCGCTAACGACGTGCTTCTGGGGGCGGTGCAGGGCATTGCCGAGCTGATCACCAGTCCCGGCATCATCAACGTCGACTTCGCCGACGTGCGCACCGTAATGTCCGAGATGGGCATGGCGATGATGGGAACCGGCGGCGCTACCGGCGAGAATCGGGCTCGCGAAGCCGCCGAGAAGGCGATCCGCAGTCCGCTGCTGGAGGACATCGACCTGCATGGCGCGCGCGGCATCCTGGTCAATATTACCGCGGGGCCGGATCTCTCCATCGGCGAGTTCAACGATGTCGGTGCCACGGTGCAGGAGTTCGCCTCGCAGGACGCTACCATCGTAGTAGGCACCTCGATCGACATGGACATGACCGACGAGCTGCGTGTCACGGTAGTGGCGGCAGGACTGGAAGGGCGTCAAGTCAAAGCGGCGGGGCGCGATACCGTCAAGCGCAACGAGGGCAGTGAGTATCGCCAGCGTCCGCAGCCGGCCCTGCGACAGCAGAGCGCCGTGGCCAAGTCCGAGCCCCAGGAGGCCGCCAAGCCGCAGCCGGAGAAGCGTCGATCGCCTCAGGAACTGGACGATTATCTGGATATTCCGGCCTTCCTGCGTCGTCAGGCTGATTGATAAAAGCTATTGTACGATCGGGCAGGGCCAGAGATGTTTTTTTGTTGAAACACTTGTTCGGTGTTATAGTGAACGGTGTTTGATAACTTACAACCGCCTGGCTACTGCCCATGATCAGACAACGCACCCTGCAAAACACCATCCGCGCCACCGGCGTTGGCCTCCATTCCGGCAAGAAGGTCTATCTGACGCTGCGTCCGGCTCCGGTGAACACGGGTATCGTGTTCGTGCGCACCGATCTCGATCCCGAGGTCCAGGTGCCGGCTAGTGCCATGCTGGTCAATGACACGACCCTGTGCACCGCGCTGTCACGCGACGGGGTCAAGGTCGCGACCGTCGAACACCTGATGTCCGCGCTGGCAGGCCTAGGTATCGACAATGCCTACATTGACCTCAGCGCCCCCGAGGTGCCGATCATGGACGGCAGCGCCGGGCCCTTCGTCTTTCTGATCCAGTCGGCGGGCATCGCCGAGCAGGAAGCGCCCAAGCAGTTCATCCGCATCAAGCGTGAAGTCGTGGTGCAGGAGGACGGCAAGGAGGCACGCTTCCTGCCGC
Organism: Billgrantia saliphila; assembly: GCF_002930105.1. Taxonomy (GTDB): domain Bacteria; phylum Pseudomonadota; class Gammaproteobacteria; order Pseudomonadales; family Halomonadaceae; genus Halomonas; species Halomonas saliphila. The sequence goes on from NZ_PJRN01000001.1 coordinate 226,881, forward strand.
ACCAGGGCTTCAAGGTGTCGTTCGCCATCGAGTTCGATCATCCGGTCTTCGAGGACCAGAAGCAGACCGCCGTGGTGGATTTCTCGACCACTTCCTTCGTCAAGGAAGTGTCGCGCGCCCGGACATTCGGCTTCATGCGCGACCTTGAATACCTGCGGGCCAATAATCTGGCGCTGGGTGGCAGCCTAGACAATGCCATCGTGGTTGACGACTACCGCATCGTGAACGAGGGCGGTCTGCGCTACGAGGACGAGTTCGTCAAACACAAGGTGCTCGACGCCATTGGCGATCTCTATCTGCTCGGCTACAGCCTGATAGGCGAGTTCCGCGGCCTGAAGTCGGGACATGCGCTGAACAATCAGCTGTGCCGAGCCCTGCTGGCCCAACCCGATGCCTACGAGATCGTCACCTTCGAGAACGAGCGTGAGCTGGCGCCGATCTCTTATGCCCAGCCGGCCATGGCCTGACGCAGCAAGTTTAAGGCTCAGCCGACCCTGCCGACACATAGCGACAGCGCCGCCTTAGGGCGGCGCTGTCGCGTTCAGCGCAAGAACCATTTCTTCATGGTGCTCGCAATGAGGCGCATATCCGCCTCCGGCGTGATGTAGGCGGGCATGGTGTAGAGCCAGCGGCCAAAAGGGCGCAGCCAGACGCCATGTGCCCTGGCATGCTCTGCGACGCCGCGCAGCGAAACGGAATCCTCGACCTCGATCGCTGCGGTAGCTCCCAGGACGCGTACGTCGCGCACCTGAGGATGAGCAAGCAGGCCTTGATCTACCAGCAACTCTTCGCGCAGCACCCGGCTCAGGTCGGTGATCTTTTCCAGATAGTCCTCTTCCTCGAACACGGCGAGACTTTCCAGTGCCACGCGGCATGCCAGCGGATTGCCCATGAAGGTGGGACCATGCATGAAGGCGTGCTGCGGCGTGTCGCCGATGAAGGCGTCGTGCACGCGATCGGTTGCCAGCGTTGCCGCGTGTCCCAGGTAGCCGCCGGTCAGTCCCTTTGAAAGCACCATGATGTCCGGCGTCACTTGGGCATGGTCGGCGGCAAATAGCCTGCCGGTGCGACCGAAGCCGGTCGCTACCTCATCGAAGACCAGCAGCACGTCGAACTCGTCGCACAGCTCGCGTGCGCCCCGCAGATAGTGCGGCGAGGTCATGTTGAGGCCGCCCGCCGCTTGCAGCAGCGGTTCCATCAGCAGGGCGGCGATCTCGTCATGATGCTGCTCGAGTATGGCGCGCAGGGCGGCGAGGTCGCTTGCTACCGCATCGTATTCGGCATCGAAGGTCGCCGTGGGGGCCGGGGCGAAGTGGTGCCGGGGCAGATAGCCCGAGAATAGCGAATGCATGCCTTCTTCGGGGTCGCAGACCGCCATGCAGCCTGCGGTGTCGCCGTGATAGGCCTTCATCAACGAAAGCATGCGGGCCTTGTCGGGCTTGCCCATCAGGCGGTGGTACTGCACCGCCATTTTCATGGCGACCTCCATGCCCACCGAGCCGCTGTCGGAAAAGAACACGTGATTGAGCCCAGGCGGCGTCACCCGCACGAGTTCTCGGGCCAGGCGCTCAGCAGGATCGTGTATCAGCCCGCCCAGCATGACGTGGCACAAGGTATCGGCTTGCTCCTTGATGGCTGTCACCAGGCGCGGGTGCGCATAGCCATGGATCATGCACCACCAGGAGCATGTGGCATCGAGCAGCTGCTCGCCGCCCTCCAGAGTGAAGCGCGGCCCGGCACCTCCAACCACCTTGGGCGCGGTCGGCTGCGTGGCGAGATGGGCATAGGGATGCCATACGGGGGATGTCATATCGCCTCCGTTGGGTAGCGGAAAGGAAGAGCGGGGTGGGTTGTGGGGATAGACGCGCACGCGGACGCACTGAGCGAACGGGCGCTCATGTCAGGCAAGGCCAAGGTAGCCGGCAAGGGGTACGCTGACACTTCAAGATGGTGCGGATGGGGAGACTTGAACTCCCACGCCCGAAGGCACCAGAACCTAAATCTGGCGTGTCTACCAATTCCACCACATCCGCACGGTTGGGCAGGCGTCCACATTGTACGGACCCCCGGTCGCAAGTCAATCGCCATCGGGCAGCCTGAGATGGGCGATGGCGGCCTCCGGGCGCCTTGCGGGGGCAACCCGGCGCAACCGCGGTACCACGCCGAGACACGGGGCGTCGAGGGTCCGCTGCAGTGTTGTGAGGTTGTCAGCATAGAGCGAAGCGTCGCGAGCGAAATCGGCATCAAGCAGATTGCCCACCCAACCAACGAGCTGCGCACCATCGGCACGTATGGCCTCGGCCGTCAGACGCGCGTGGTTGAGACAGCCGAGCTTGAGTCCGACCACCAGAATCACTGGCAGGCCGAGGCGTAACGCCACTTCAGCAAGATCTTCGGTTTCGTTGAGAGGCACGCGCCACCCTCCGGCGCCTTCGACGAGAACGACATCGCGGCGCTCGTTCAGCCAGGGCGCGATGCGCTCACAGAGCTGGGCGAGGTCAAGGCTGACGCCTGCCTGGCGAGCGGCCAGGTGTGGAGCGATGGCGGGTTCGAAAGCGAAAGGATTGATCGTGACATAGTCCGCTGCTGGCACACTGCGTGCCTGCAGTGCGAGGGCATCGTCGTTGCGCAACCCTGCGGGAGTGGCCATACACCCTGAGGCGACGGGCTTGAGTCCCAGCGTGGTCAGACCTTGCGAGCGGGCCAGCGCCAGCAGCCCGGCGCTGACCAGCGTCTTGCCGGCGTCGGTGTCGGTACCTGTCACGAAGAAACTCGGCATGGCTAGCTCTCCTTGTCGAGGCGCAGCGTCAGGCGAAAGTAGCTGACAGGCAGACCCGCCGAGGTGCGCAGCGTCTCGTAGCGACGCTCGGCACGTGCCAGGTCCGTGCGGGTGAGATGCGCGGCGGGGCGTGGGGTCTGGGCGCCGACTCCCTTGATCGAGGCCATGACCGCTGCCAGGTCGGGGTAATGGAAGCGCTCCGTGGCGATCTCGCAGTACGCCCGGGCGAAGCCGGCCCGTCGCGCGGATGCGAGATGCTGCTGGCGTGAACGGAAATCGAGCAGGGCGGTGGGCGCGTCCCAGGCGTGTGCGACTTCCCGCAGGGTGCCGGGGCCCAGGGTATTGATCAGCGCTCGCCCGCCGGGACGGAGCACGCGATACACTTCGGCCAGCGCAGCGTCGAGATCAGGGCACCACTGGAGCGCCAGGTTCGAGAAGACCAGCGATACGGCGCTATCAGCCAGAGGCAGGCTGGCGGCATCTCCGCAGAGCCAACGAATGTCCGAATGTGTGGCGGCGGCCGACTCGAGCATGCCCAGGGAAACGTCCAGCCCAACGACCTGGCATTTGGCGCCGAAGCGATCCGCCAGCCGTCGACTCCAGTGGCCCGGGCCACAGCCCAGGTCGAGCACGCGGTCGGCCCGGGGAGGTAGCTGCGACCACAGCGCTGCCCCCATGGCCTGCTGGGCCCTGGCCAGCCGTGTGTAGCGATGCGCGGAGCGCGAGAAGGCCCGCGCCACATGACGGCGCCACTCTATGTGTTGCCACGTTGCGGGTGCGATGCTGCCGGCGGGAGAGTGAATCATCGGTCCCTTCCTGCCGTGAATGCCGGAACGACTCTTCCGGCTTCGTCCGCCAGCGCTGAGAGAAGCTGCGCCAGGTCATCGGGCCGCGTCAGCATCGGGCAGTGACCGGTATCGGCCAGCAGCGAGTCGACCTGGTGGCGTTCGGTCGTAGGCGCCAAGGGGTCGTGTGCGCCGGCAATGCGATGAATCGGGCAGGGTGGTGCCGATAATTGCACGGTCAGGTCGATACTCGACAGCTGCTCCAGGCCCGTCGCCAGGGCCTGCAACGTGGCGGGGGGCGCGTGGCCGATGAGATCGAGCAGGCGACGATGGGCAAGACGTGGGGCGGGCTCGCCCAGTAGCTGCCAACGCAGGAAGTGTTGCCAGGTGGCGTGCGGGTGACGGCCGAAGGCGCGACGGAAAGTGGCCAACTCGGCGGAGGTGACGCCGCTCCTGCGACAAAAACGTTCCCCTATGCCGAGCAGTACCAACCCTCGTGGCGGCGGTAGATGATCGAGCAACGCACCCGCCAGCAACCCTCCCAGCGACCAGCCGACCCAGATGGCGCTCGGCGGTAGGTCGTGGCACATCGAGTCGGCCAGGGCGTCGAGCGATGCCGGTACGGGCACGCCGAGACGCTCACCGTAGCCCGGCCAGTCGGGGGCATGAACCGCCTGGTTCGCCGACCAATGGGGAGCCAAGGGCTGCCAGATGCGCGCGTCAATGCCCCAGCCCGAGAGCAGTACCAGAGGCGTCATACCACCTCCTCGGCCAGACGCGCCAGGGCTTCCAGCAGCATATCGATATCGTCGCAGGTATGCGCCGCGCTGAGGGTGATGCGCAGGCGCGCTTCGCCGCGAGGCACCGTTGGCGGGCGTATGGCACCGACCAGCAGGCCCGAGTCGCGAAGCCTCGCCGCCCAGTGCAAGGTGCGCTGGCTGTCGCCGAGCCGCAGTGGCTGAATCGGCGTGACCGAATTCGTCAGCGGAAGAACGAGACGTCGCGCCTCGTGGCGGAAGTAGGCGATCAGCGCGTGCAGGCGTTCGCGACGCTCGGGCTCGGCCGCGAGGACGTCGAGCGCTTTCAGCGTCGCGGCGGCCACGCCCGGGGGTTGGGCCGTGGTATAGGCATAAGGTCTGGCGAACTGGATCAGATGGTCGATGAGCGCTTCGCTACCGGCCACGAAGGCGCCGGCGGTACCCAGCGCCTTGCCCAGCGTGCCGACCAGCACCGGCACCGCATCGTAGCCATGCAAACGGCCGACGCAACCATCCCCGGCGGGGCCGAGGACACCCAACCCGTGGGCATCATCGATCATCGTCCAGGCGCCATGACGAGCGCTCGTGGCCGACAGTCCGGCGACATCGGCGATGTCGCCGTCCATGCTGAACACGCCGTCGCTGACCACCAGGCGGCGAGCCTCTGACGGTGCACGGGCGAGCAGTCGGTCCAGGTCGTCTAGGTCGCGATGATGGAAACGCCTCGAGCGCGCTCCCGCCAGGCGGGCACCGTCGAGCAGCGAGGCGTGGTTGAGTCGGTCCTGAAACACATGGGTGCCTGCGTCGCACAGGGCCTGCAGCGTGCCCAGATTGGCCATGTAGCCGGTCGAGAAGAGCAATGCCCTTGGGCGGCCTACCCACGCGGCAAGCCGTTCTTCGAGCGCTTCGTGGACTTCGAGGTGGCCGCTGACCAGATGCGAGGCGCCGGCGCCGGCGCCGAAGCGGCGCGCGCCTTCGGCCTGCGCTTCGGCGAGCCTGGGTTCCTGCGCGAGCCCCAGATAGTCGTTGCCGGCGAAGTCGCGCAGATTGTTGCTGCGGCCAGGGTGGCGGCGTTGGAGGCGACGCTCGCGCCATAGCCCGCGGTCGCGCTGCAGGTGGGCGCGCTCGGCCAGCAGTGTCGACCATTCGGCGTGACGCATAGCCGTCAGGCCCGGGCGGCGTCGTAGAAGAGTTCGCTGGGTTGCGTGGCGGCCTTGCGGGCCAGCTGCGCTTCGAGATCCACCTCGGCCCGGGCGTTGTCGACGCAGGTGTCGCGACGCTCGGGATGCAAGCCGAGCTTGGCGAATAGCTCGCGGTCGCGTTGCGCCTGCGGATTGGCCGTGGTCAATAGTCGCTCGCCATAGAAGATCGAATTGGCGCCGGCGAGGAAAGCCAGGGCCTGGGTCGAGTCGCTCATCTGTTCGCGGCCGGCGGAGAGGCGCACGTGGCTGGATGGCATCACGATGCGAGCGACGGCGATGGCGCGTATGAAATCGATGGGGTCCAGGTCGTCGACGCTCTCCAGGGGCGTGCCGGGCACCTTGACCAGCATGTTGATCGGCACCGATTCGGGATGCGGATCGAGACGGGCGAGTTGCTGCAGCAGTGCGGCGCGATCCCGTGGTGCCTCGCCCATGCCGAGAATCCCGCCGGAGCAGACTTTCATGCCGGCGTCGCGCACGTTGGCGAGGGTCTCCAGACGGTCGGCGTAGGTGCGGGTGGTGATGATCTCGCCGTAGTACTCCGGCGAGGTATCCAGGTTGTGATTGTAATAATCGAGGCCGGCGTCCGAGAGTCGCTTGGCCTGCTCGTCGTCGAGCATGCCCAGCGTCATGCAAGTCTCGAGTCCCAGTGCCTTGACCCGACCGACCATTTCCAGCACGACGTCGAAATCCTTTTCCCGTGGGCTGCGCCAGGCGGCGCCCATGCAGAAGCGGCTGGCGCCGGCCTGCTTCGCCGCACGAGCCTGCTCCACCACCTTCTCGATCTCCAGCAGCTTTTCCTTGTCCAGGCCTGTCGTGTAGTGACCGGACTGTGGACAGTACTTGCAGTCCTCTGGGCAGGCGCCGGTCTTGATCGAAAGCAGGGTGGAAACTTGCACGGCACCGGGATCGAAATATTGACGGTGCACTTGTTGAGCATGGAACAGCAGATCGTTGAAGGGCCGCGCGAAGAGCGCCTCGATCTCGGCCAGCGTCCAATCGTGGCGGATGGCGGCCTGGCTGGACGCGTCGTTATAGGTGGCTTGCTGGGCGTCGGGCATGGAGGGCTCGCTTGTCGTCAACCTGATAGGGATAATGGGTTGACTAGCGAGGTTACGTGAAATGAAGCGGCTGTCAACTCCGAGAAGTTGGGCTGGTTAACCAGTGGCGCCACCAACGGTAGCGCTGACATTCGGATCGCGGGGAGGCGGACTTGAAGGCACGACGTAGGCGAGGAATAGGGCGGTGGGGAAATGAACGGCTGTCGTCTCTATGGCGTGGTGTCGATGCGACCCTTCGCCAGGCGCTGCCTGGCCGCTGCGGTTTCTGCCTGGCGCCGGCCGAGCGCGAGCGCCCCTGGTGCAAGGCCTGCTTCGAGGTGCTGCCGTGGAACCTGCCGGCTTGCCCAGCTTGTGCCGAACCGCAGCCTTCGGGGTCGCTGGCGGGGCGACGCTGCGGCCGCTGCCTGCAACGACCCCCCGCCTTCGCTCGCGCTCGCGTGGCGCTGCGCTACGAGGGCGATGTGGCGCGATTGATGCAGCGTTTCAAGTTTCACGCTTCCCCACGCGCCGGCACGGTGCTGCTGGAGCTGCTCGAGCGCGGCCTGCCGCAGGAAGCCCTGGCTTGGCCGCAGGCGCTCGTGCCGGTGCCTCTCCACCCCCAGCGCGCTCGCGAGCGCGGTTTCGATCAGGCCGGCTGGCTGGCAAGGCGACTGGCCCGGCGCTACCGACTGGCGCTTCACCGGGCGCAGCGGCTCAATCACACGCGCTCGCAGCGAGGCCTGGATCGGGCAGAGCGCTACCGCAACCTTCGCAACGGCTTTCTGGTCGAGGGAGGGCTGCCGTCGCGGGTGGCACTGCTCGACGACGTCATGACCACCGGGGCCACGCTGGACGCCTTGGCGCAGGCCTGTCGAGCGGCCGGAGCGCGTGAGGTGGAGGCCTGGGCTGTCGCGCGCACACCGCTGTAGGCGGTCGACATGCCCATCGAGACGACTGGCCTGTTAACATGGGGTTTTCCACCCCGGAATCGATCATGTCGCAAGCGTCTCACCCCTTCGCTGAACTCTCGCCGGCCCGCGTCGTGGCGGCGGTGGAGTCGCTCGGTTTCTGGCTGCCCGGCGAACCGTTTACGCTGAACAGCTACGAAAACCGTGTGTTTCTCCTCCATGACGACGAGGCGCGGCGCTGGATAGCCAAGTTCTATCGCCCTGATCGCTGGAGCGACGCTCAGATCCAGGAAGAGCATGATTTTCTCGACGAGTTGCAGCGCACCGGCGTGTCCGTCGCAGCTCCTTGGCGGAGCGCGACGGGGCATAGCCTGCACCGAGCCGAAGGATTCCGCCTGGCGCTGTTTCCGCAGATACCCGGGCAGGCACCGGAGCTCGAGAATCCAAGCCACTTGTTCGTTCTGGGCGAGCTGATCGGTGCCGTTCATGCCGTGGGCGAGCGTGCCGGTTTCGTCCACCGCCAGCGACTCGATCTCGACGGCATGGTGCGCGAGGCGCAGGAGCGCGTCCTGTCCAGTCCTTGGCTGGATCGGCGCCAGCGCCAGGCCTACGCGCGCGTCTCGGAAGCTCTGCATGCCGCCCTGAAGCCCCATGCCTGGAGCGCGGAACGCGCTATCCGCGTACACGGGGATTGCCATATCGGCAACATCCTGGGGCGCGACGAGCATTTCTCCCTCGTCGATTTCGACGATTGCCTGATGGCGCCGGCAATGCAGGATCTATGGATGCTGCTAACTGCCGAGCACGAGGCGGAGTGGCACATGCAACTCTCGGAAGTGATGGAAGGCTATGAGCAGCAGCGTGAGTTCGACCGTAGCGAGCTGACGCTCATCGAGCCGCTGCGTACGCTGCGGCTCATGCGGCATAGCGCATGGCTGGTAGCGCGCTGGGGGGATCCGGCGTTCCCGCAGGCTTTCCCCTGGGTGGCGGACAGCGGTTACTGGGAAAGCCATATACGTCAGCTGGAGCAGCAGCGCCAGGTACTCGAGCGAAGGCCGCGCTGGCTGGCGGAGTGATGCTCCCGCAGGGTGCGGGAGCGTCGTGCTCACTCGTCGTCGGGATCCGGGCGCTGGGCGGGGATCGGGTTGGCGACACCGGTACCGTCGGCCTGGCGACGCTGCTCGTTGATGCGCTCGGAGGGATTGTCCTGCTCTTCGATGGTCATGTCGTCGGCCAGCCTGAGCAGGAAGGTGTGATCGGACGATAGCACGCAGCGACCGGAATCGCAGGCGGGAATGCCGTAGCTGTCATCCAGTTCGTAGGCGGCTGCGGATATTTCGCCGCTGTAGATGCGGCTGTCGTCGCTGCTGGTCTCGATACAAGTGAGAGCCTTGGTCGTGATGCGCAGACGAGCTCCTTCCTGGCGAGCATCGGCGACGACCACACAGTACTCCGGAAGCGTATCGGTGGCCTCGGCAACGCCACTGACAGGGCGTAGCAGGATATCGTCGCGCCGATCGCTGCCATCCTCGAAGACCAGTTCGTCGACCGTCTGCACGGCGAGGCGGGCATCGGTGGGTAGCGACAGGGTAGCGGCAGCGGCGCCCAAGGGCAGGAGAAGAAGGGCCAATCCGGCGGCGGTCGCTCGGGCGTCCGGTATCTTGATCATAACGGGCTCTCGGTATAAATGGAGGCTGCGTGTGAGCAGTATCGATACCGCGAGTCTACCATAGGCACCTCGCACCGGCAGCGGCAGGAATGTCGCAGGGGCGGCCCGGAGTGGGTCATCTTCGGCCTGCGAGCGGATGTCGGTTACGATAGAATGTCGCCTTGGGAAGAACGCTATTCGTACAAGAATCCATCCCTATGGAGCTGGTATGAAGCGGTGGTGGCCAGGCCATCACGAAACGACCGATAACTCTCGGCACAGGGCCTGACCATGACCGAAGAACTTGCGAACCACTACCGACAGATCATACTCGAACTGGGCGAGAATCCCGACCGGGAAGGCCTGCGCGATACGCCCAGACGGGCCGCGAAGGCCATGCAGTTTTTGACGCGCGGCTATGCCCAAGCGCTCGAAGAAATCGTCAACGGCGCCGTTTTCGAGTCCGAAACCGATGAGATGGTGCTGGTCAAGGATATCGAACTCTACTCGATGTGCGAGCACCACCTGCTGCCCTTCATCGGCAAATGCCATATAGCCTATCTGCCGAGTGGCAGAGTGTTGGGGCTTTCCAAGTTCGCTCGCATCGTCGAGATGTTCGCGCGGCGCATGCAGATCCAGGAGAACCTGACCCGACAGATCGCCGAGGCCGTGCAGCAGGTGACTCAGGCGCGTGGCGTTGCCGTGGTGATCGAGGCACGCCATCTGTGCATGATGATGCGAGGTGTCGAGAAACAGAATTCGAGCATGACATCCTCAGTGATGCTGGGCGCTTTCCGTAACAACCTGACCACACGGCAGGAGTTCCTGACCCTGGTCAGCGGTCGCTAAGCATGCGCCCGTAGTATTGGGGAGTATTTTTGGGATCTGCCATGAGCGGCTCTCTTCCTCCACTTGGAGCTTGACGTCATGACGCTGCATGCCCTCGACGACCAGCATCTCGATCACGATCTGGCTACGATCCGCATCAAGAACCTGCGATTGCGTACTTTCATCGGTATCAAGGAGGAGGAGGTCCTCAATCGGCAGGACGTGGTGATCAATGCGGTGATTCGCTATCGTGCCGACAAGGCGGTCGAGTTCAATCTCATCGAGCAGGCGCTCAATTATCGAACCATCACCAAGGCGGTGATCGGCCTGGTGGAGGGCGGCCGCTTCCAGCTGCTCGAGCGCATGACGCGCGAAGTGCTGGACCTCATCATGTCCCACGAGCCGGTGCTTACCGCACAGGTCGAGATCGACAAGCCGCATGCGCTACGCTTCGCCGATTCGGTCTCCGTCACCCTCTCGGCGAGTCGCGAGCCGCGACGCGAGCGTTGAGCGAAGCGACACCCACAGTAGACGTCACGCGGCGTTTGGTCATGGCCAGGCTTTGCGCTTAGCATGGAGGTTTTGAAACCATAGAGAGACGCGGCGTTGGCAAGCGAAACTCCTCCCCCCGCCCCATCACGACGGCGCTACTCGCCCTGGGCGATGGCGGCCATCATCACGGCGATCGTCGCTCTGCTGTTCGAGGGCAGCCTGCTTCCGGTGAACTTCGCCGCCGCCATCTTTGCGCTCATTGGGCTGCGCCAGATACATCGCCAGCCCCAGCGCTACATTGGCCGCCCCTTCTGCTGGATCGCCATCGCGCTGGTGCTGATACTTGCCATACTGACGGCTATGTTGCAGCCAACGCTGCCGGAGGAAGGTGCGCCCCGAGAGGCGTCCGGGCAGCGCGCTACCGAAACGCCGTGACAGGGAAAGGTTTCAAGACCACGCATCGCTGAAATCGAGGCCTACGAGGCCGGGAGACATGACATGGAAGCTCTCAAGGAAACACAACTCTATTGCCCCTTCGCCTATATCGATGGCAGTTGGGTCGCCGCCGACAGCGGCGAACAGATCGAGGTCATCAACCCTGCGACGGGAGAGACCTTCGGCACCGTGCCGCGGCTGGGACGCGTCGAGACCGAGCGGGCCATTGCCGCGGCGGATGCGGCGCTGGTCGGCTGGCGCGGGCTCACCGCCCAAGAGCGGGCCGACATCCTGATGAAGTGGCACGAACTGATGCTCGAGCATCAGGAAGACCTGGCCAAGATCATGACCTACGAGCAGGGCAAGCCACTCAAGGAGGCGGCCGGCGAGATCGCCTACGCCGCCAGCTTCATCCGCTGGTACGCCGAAGAGGCGCGACGCATCTATGGCGAGACCATTCCTGCAGGCAAGCCCAATCAGCGTATCGTGATCACCAAGCAGCCGGTGGGCGTGGTCGGCGCCATCACGCCCTGGAACTTTCCGGCGGCAATGATTACGCGCAAGGCCGGGGCGGCACTGGCGGCAGGGTGCACCATCGTCATCAAGCCCGCCAGCCAGACGCCGTTCTCCGCCACTGCGTTGGCGCTGCTGGCCGAGCGCGCCGGGGTTCCTCGCGGTGTGTTCAATGTGGTGCCGGGGCGTGCCGGCGAAATCGCGGCGGCGCTCACCGAGTCGCCGCTGGTGCGCAAGATCACCTTCACCGGTTCCACCGAAGTCGGCCGCGAGCTGATGGCGCGCGCCTCACAGCATATCCAGAAGATCTCGCTGGAACTCGGTGGCAATGCACCCTTCATCGTGTTCGAGGATGCCGACCTGGATGCCGCGGTGGAGGGCGCCATGGCGGCCAAGTTCCGCAACGCCGGTCAGACTTGTATCTGCACCAATCGCTTCCTGGTGCAATCCAGCGTGGTCAATGCCTTCTGCGAGAAGCTGGCGGTAGCGATGAACAGCGAGCTCAAGGTTGGCAATGGCACCGAACCCGATATCAACATCGGTCCGCTGATCGACGACCAGGCGGTGAACAAGGTCAGCGAGCACGTGCACGACGCCGTCGACAAGGGCGCCGAATTGCTGCTGGGTGGGCATCCGCATCCGCTGGGAGGCAATTTCTTCACTCCGACGCTCATCAGCTTCGCCAATGCCGACATGAAGGTGGCGCACGAAGAGACCTTCGGTCCGCTGGCCGCGGTGTTTCCGTTCGAGGACGAAGAGGATGCCGTGCAGATGGCCAACGACACCCAGTACGGTCTGGCTTCCTACTTCTATTCGCGGGATCTGGGCCGCGTGTGGCGCGTCGCCGATGCCCTGGAGTACGGCATGGTGGGGATCAATACCGGGCTGATCTCCAATACCGCCGCTCCCTTCGGTGGCGTCAAGGCCTCGGGGCTCGGCCGCGAGGGTGGCCATCAGGGAATAGAGGAGTTCCTGGAAACTAAGTATCTCTGCATCGATCTCGGTTGATCGAGCCGGAAGCTTGAGAGCGCCGCTTCGCGGCTGGAAGCTGGAAGAAAAACACCCCCGTCGGCTGCCGGCGGGGGTGTGCTTTTAAGCTTGGTTCAGGCTGATCTCCAGCTTCCAGCCTCTAGTGGCGGAAGTGACGCATGCCGGTGAAGACCATGGCGATGCCCGCTTCATTGGCCGCGTCGATCACTTCCTGGTCGCGCATGGAGCCGCCGGGTTGGATCACTGCGGTGATTCCGGCCTCCGCGGCGGCATCGATGCCGTCGCGAAAGGGGAAGAAGGCGTCGCTGGCCATGACCGAGCCGGGAACCTCGAGCCCTTCGTCCGCCGCCTTGATGCCGGCAATCTTCGCCGAGTAGACGCGACTCATCTGACCGGCGCCGACGCCGATGGTCTGGCCGCCTTTGGCGTAGACGATGGCATTGGACTTGACGTACTTGGCTACCTTCCAGGCGAAAGCCAGGTCGCGAAGTTCCTGTTCGCTGGGCACCCGCTCGGTGACCACGGTGAGTTCGTCGCGGCCGACCATGCCCAGATCGCGCTCCTGTACCAGCAATCCTCCAGTGACGCGCTTGAAGTCATGGGCGTGCTCGCGCTCGCCGGGCCAGCTGTCGCCGACATCGAGCAGACGCACGTTCTGCTTTCCGGCGACGATAGCGGCGGCCTCTTCTTCGACGCCGGGGGCGATGATCACCTCGACGAACTGGCGGTCGATGATGGCGCGGGCGGTTTCGGCGTCGAGCGGGACATTGAAGGCGATGATGCCGCCGAAGGCGCTGGTGGGGTCGGTAGCAAAAGCCTTGTCGTAGGCTTCGCGTGGCGTGGCGCCGACCGCCACACCGCAGGGATTGGCGTGCTTGACGATCACGCAGGTGGTGTCGGTGAAGCTCTTGACGCACTCGAAGGCGGCGTCGGTATCGGCCACGTTGTTGAACGACAGGTCTTTGCCCTGCAGCTGGCGCGCGGTGGCGACACTGGCCTCACGGGCGTCGGCCTCGACGTAGAAGGCTGCGCCCTGGTGCGGGTTCTCGCCGTAGCGCATGGACTGCTTCTTGATGAACTGCACGTTGTAGGTACGCGGGAAGCCATCCTCACTGCCGGAGACTCGGCCGCCCAGAAAGTCGGCGATGGCGGCGTCATAGCCCGCGGTATGCTCGAAGGCCTTCACTGCCAGGTCGAAGCGGGTCTCGGCACTGACGGCGCCATCGTGCGCGTCGAGCTCGGCGACTACCTTCGCATAGTCGCCAGCATTGACCACGATAGTGGTAAAGGCGTGATTCTTGGCGCAGGCGCGCACCATGGTCGGGCCACCGATGTCGATGTTTTCGATGGCGTCCTCGAGCGTGCAGTCCGGGCGAGCCACGGTTTGGGCGAAGGGGTAGAGGTTGACCACCACCATGTCGATCGGAGCGATGCCATGCTTGGCCATGATGTCATCGTCCTGGCCGCGGCGGCCGAGGATGCCGCCATGAATCTTGGGGTGCAGGGTCTTGACCCGGCCGTCCATGATTTCGGGAAAGTCGGTGTGCTCGGAGACTTCCGTCACCTCGATACCGTTCTCCTGTAGTAGCCGGTAGGTGCCACCGGTGGAGAGCAGCACGATTCCCCGGGCCTGGAGGGCGCGGGCGAAATCGACGATCCCTGTCTTGTCGGAGACGCTGATCAGGGTGCGGCGAACCGGTTGGGGAGCGGAAGTTTCGGCCATGGTGGGGCAACTCTGTGTCGAGGATTGAGGGAAAGGGTCCGGTGCGCATGGCGCAGCGGCCGGCGGGTCCGGCAGCGTCAGATCAGGTCGTGCTGCTTCAGTTTCTTGCGCAGCGTGCCTCGGTTGAGGCCGAGAATCTCGGCGGCACGGGTCTGATTGCCCTGGGTATGGTCCATGACGGCGGCCAACAGGGGCGCCTCGACCTCGGTCATTACCATGGCGTAGAGGTCGGTCACGGTTCCTCCGTCGAGATGGGCGAAGTAGCGTCGCATGGCGGCATCCACGGCGGCGCGCAGCGGCTGCTCCGCCAGGCTGGGAGGCGTAATGGCCGGCAGCGGTTCAAGGCCGCCGAGCTCCGGTATTTCACTACAGGGGCCATTGTCGAGACCCGACAGGTCGGCATTCCGGTTGAAGGCTTCTCGGTTCATGCGGCACTGATTCCATTGGTTGCCCACGGCGAGGCGATATCGCTCGCGGGGCGAAAGAGATCGTCGATGAAGTGATACTGCTCGTCCGGCCGCTCCAGGGCGTTGAAGGTCGCCCTCAACTCACGCTGACGGCCGGCATCGAAACGGCTGTCGGAAGCGAGATACCAGCCGAGATGCTTGCGCGCGATTCGCACTCCCATGTAGGCGCCGTAGAAATCGTGCAGCGCGCGCAGATGGCCATGTAGCACCTCGGCTCGTTCACTGGCATCGGGTGGCGAGCAGGTCTTGCCATGGCGCAGGTAGTGGTCGATCTCGCGAAAGATCCAGGGATTGCCTTGGGCGCCGCGGCCGATCATCACCGCGTCCGCACCAGTATAGTCCAGAACCCGGGCGGCCTTCTGCGGCGAATCGATGTCGCCGTTGGCAAAGACCGGGATGCTTACCGCCTGCTTGATGGCGGCGATGGTGTCGTATTCGGCCTCGCCGGAGTAGCGCTGCTGTCGGTGGCGGCCATGTACCGCCAAGGCCTGGATGCCGGCCGACTCGGCGAGTCGGGCCACGCGCACGCCATTGTTGCTCTGCGCGCACCAGCCGGTACGGATCTTGAGCGTGACCGGAACGCTCACGGCGGCCACCACCGCTTCCAGAATGTCGGCGACCAGCAACTCGTCGCGCAGTAGCGCCGATCCGGCGGCCTTGTTGCAGACCTTCTTGGCCGGGCAGCCCATGTTGATATCGATGATTTCGGCGCCCTGGGCGGCGTTGAGCCGCGCCGCCTCGGCCAGCATCGCGGCATCGCCGCCGGCGATCTGCACCGAGCGCGGGCCGGGTTCGCCCCGATGGTCCATGCGCTGGCGCGACTTACGCGTGTGCCACAGCGCGGGATCCGAGGTCACCATTTCGCCCACCACCAGGCCCGCGCCCAGCCGTCGGCAGAGCTGGCGAAAGGGGCGGTCGGTCACGCCGGCCATGGGGGCCAGGATGATCCGGTTGGGCAGACGGTGGCGGCCGATCTGTGGCAGCGGACGGCTATCGGACATGATGCTGACTAGTGGGCTTGGGGCTGCATATCATACGCCCCCATGGCAGTGGGGTGAAGGGAATCCATTGGCGTGGCTCAGGCGGGCGGGCGGCGACCGCTGAGCCGGACCCAGCCCTCGCGTGTCTCGGGCTCGTCCATGATCATTCCCTGGGCGCGGTAGGCTTCCAGCACTTCATTGGCCTGACGTTCGAGAATGCCGGAAAGCGCCAGGCGCCCGCCCGACGCCACGTGGCCGGCGATCATCGAGGCCAGTTCGACCAGTGGGCCGGCGAGAATGTTGGCCACCACGACGGGAAAGGCACGCTCGGCCTCGAGCTGCTCGGGATAGCAGAGCATGAATTCGCGCTCGTCGATCTCGTTGCGTTCGGCGTTATCGCGGCTGGCTTGCAGCGCCTGTGGATCGATGTCGGTACCGGTGGCGTGTGCCGCACCCAGCTTGAGCGCGGCGATGGCTAGAATGCCCGAGCCGCAGCCCACATCGAGAACTTCGCGGTCAGTCAGTCCATCCGCCAGGGCCAGGGCATCGAGCCATTCCAGGCACAGTGCCGTGGTGGGATGGGTACCGGTGCCGAAGGCCAGCCCGGGGTCGAGGTGCAGGTTGACCGCGTCGGGCTCCGGCGGCCGGTGCCAACTGGGTACGATCCACAGACGCCGACCCATGCGCAGCGGCTGGAAATCCTCCATCCACTCTCGCTCCCAGTCGCGATCGGCGAGCAGCTCGTGCTCGATCTCGGGACACGGTTCGCCGGGTATTTCTTCGGCCCAAGCCGCCGCCAGCCGCTCAAGCATGGCCTCGAGCCCTTCCAGGTCGTCATACAGGCCGGTCAGAACCGTTTCGTTCCACAGCGGCGTGGTGCCGCGCTCGGGCTCGAATACCGGGTCGTCGTGGGCATCCTGAAGCGTAATGGCGGTGGCGCCTTCGGCCAGCAACAGCTCTTCGAGCAGCTCGGCCTGCTCAGGAGCGATGCGTGCCTTGAGTTGCAGCCAGGGCATGGGAATCTCTCCGTGCGTAACGCAGGCGGGGTGGCCATGGCCACCCCGCCGGGAGCGAGACTCGAACTCAGGAGCCGAGCTTCTTCTCCAGATAATGGATATTGACGCCGCCCTGCTGGAAGTGTCCGTCGCGAACCAGGTCCTTGTGCAGGTCGGTATTGGTCTTGATGCCTTCCACCAGCAGCTCATCGAGACCGTTGCGCATGCGCGTGAGAGCGATTTCGCGGCTGTCACCCCAGGTGATCAATTTGCCGATCAGCGAGTCGTAGTGGGGCGGCACCGTATAGCCGGTGTAGAGGTGCGAATCCATGCGCACGCCGAGCCCGCCCGGCGGATGGTAGAGAGTGACCTTGCCAGGGGAGGGCATGAAGGTACGGGAATCTTCGGCGTTGATGCGGCACTCGAAGGCATGGCCGTTGAGCTTGACGTCTTCCTGGCGAAGCGACAGGGGAAGGCCCGAAGCGATGCGCAGCTGCTCACGCACGATATCCACGCCGGTGACCATCTCGGTGACAGGATGCTCCACCTGAACGCGGGTGTTCATCTCGATGAAGAAGTACTGGCCGTCTTCGTAGAGAAACTCGAAAGTACCGGCACCGCGATAGTCGATCTCGATACAGGCTTCGCGACACGCATCGAGAACCTTGGCCCGGGCGTCCGGATCGAGGCCTGGGGCCGGCGCCTCTTCCAGCACCTTCTGGTGGCGCCGCTGCAGCGAGCAGTCGCGGTCGTAGAGATGGATGGCATTGCCCTGGCCGTCCGCCAATACCTGCACTTCGACGTGGCGCGGGCGCTCGAGGAACTTTTCCATGTACACCGTGCCATCGCCGAAGGCGGCGTGCGCCTCGGTGCGGGTCACATTGATCGCCGACAGCAGGTGGCCCTCAGTGTGCACCACGCGCATGCCGCGGCCGCCACCGCCGGCAGCGGCCTTGATGATCACCGGGTAGCCGATGCGCCGGGCGATGGCGATGTTCTCGCCCTCGTCATCACCGAGAGGACCGTCCGAGCCGGGTACGGTGGGGACGCCGGCCTTCTTCATCGCTTCGATGGCGCTGACCTTGTCACCCATCAGGCGAATGGTCTCGGCGCGGGGGCCGATGAAGACGAAGCCGGAACGCTCCACCTGCTCGGCGAAGTTGGCGTTCTCGGAGAGAAAGCCATAGCCGGGGTGAATGGCACTGGAGTCGGTGACTTCCGCCGCGCTGATCAGCGCCGGAATGTTGAGATAGGACTGGGCCGAGGGCGCCGGTCCGATGCATACGGCCTCGTCGGCCAGGCGCACGTGCATCAGTTCGCGGTCGGCCTTGGAGTGAACCGCGACGGTCTTGATGCCCAATTCCTTGCAGGCGCGCAGGATTCGCAGGGCGATCTCGCCGCGGTTGGCGATGAGAACCTTGTCCAGCATAGGGAGTCCGCCAGTATCGGGTGAAAGATCAGGAGATGATGAGCATCGGCTGGTCGAATTCGACCGGCTCGCCGTCCTCGACCAGGATCGCCTCGATCACGCCGTCACGATCCGCCTCGATCTGGTTCATCATCTTCATCGCTTCTACGATGCACACCGTCTCGCCTTTCTTGACGCTCTGCCCCACTTCCACGAACGCCTTCGAACCCGGCGCCGGGCTACGGTAGAAAGTGCCGACCATGGGCGAGGTCAGTGCATGGCCCTGGAAGCTCGAAGTGGCCTCTTCGGCAGGCTCGGCGGTGGCCGAAGTCGGTGTCGACTGACTCGGCGCCGGCTGCGGCGGGGCATACTGGGGCATGGGGGGTTGTGGCCAGCTCACCCCGTTGGGATGCCGGCTGATGCGCACCGATTCTTCGCCTTCCTGAATCTCGATTTCGCTGATATTGGATTCTTCGAGCAGCTCGATCAGTTTCTTGACCTTGCGGATATCCATGTTACGTCTCGATCGGTGGGTAAAGGGCGATGGGCCGGGCGCTGTTAACCCCGACCAACTTTCGATAGATCACGGCAAGATTACGAACATTGCCGACGCTATCGGCCTTGATAAGCGTTGTTGGCGGAGTGTGCCTAAAAACCGGGGGGATGTCCAGCCGGTCGAGAACGGTGTTCGAGCCGCTCAGGAGCGGGCCAGTGCGGCGCTGTCCGTCTCGCTCGCGGCGGTCTCGAACCAGTCGAGCAGGCGATGCAGATGATTAGCGAACTCGGTGGCGCCGACCTCGCCCTGGATACGAGCCTCACGGATCTCATTCTCCCCGCTGAAGAATAGCAGGCTCGGCGGGCCGAACAGGCCGAAGTGATCGAGCAGCTTCCGAGTGGTGGCATCAGTGCGCGTGACGTCGACATTGATGCGCGCGAAGTTCTGCAGCGGCTCGGCCACTTGGGGATCGGGATAGACCTGGCGCTCCAGCTGCTTGCACGAGATGCACCAATCGGCGGTGAAATGGACGAAGGCGGGGCGCTGCCCATCGGTTTCGCGTAGCGCAGCACGCAGCGACTCGAGGTCGGCGACAGTGGTGACCTCGTTCGCGGCGGGTGTCGCCGAGCGGGCCAGGCCGGGAGCCAACGGGCGCAGCGGATCGTTGCCGCCCATGGCGGCTCCGATCACCAGGGCAATGCCCCAGGTCAGCAGCATCAGGCCGGCGGCCTGGCGCACCCTGGGCCAGCCCTGGGCCTGGTTGACAGTCAGTGCGCCCATGGCCAGGGCGCTACCGATCGCCAGGGCCGCCCACAGCAACAGGCTCATGGCAGGTGGCAGCAGCCGCTCGACGAGCCAGACCGCCACGCCGAGCAGCAGAATGCCGAAGGCGATCTTGACGCCGTTCATCCAGGCACCGGAGCGCGGCAGGGCGGTGGTGCCGAAAGTGCCGACCAGCAGTAGCGGCACCCCCATGCCGAGTCCCAGGGCGAGCAGAGCGGCCCCGCCCAGCAAGGCATCGCCGGTGGAGGAGATGAATACCAGCGCACCTGCCAGTGGGGCCGATACGCAGGGTGAAACGACCAGCACCGAGAGCGCTCCGGCGCCGGCCAGGCCGAGCGGGCCGCTGCGCTGGGCGCGAGCCTGCCAGGCGTCGACGCGCGTGGCCAGGCGCGGTGACAGGCGCAGATCGAAGGTTCCGAGCATGGCCAGGGCGAACAGGGCGAAGAGCAGTGCGAAGGTGATCAGTACCGCCGGTGCCTGCAGGTGCGCCTGCAGGTTGAGCCCCGCGCCGAACAGGCCCATCAGCACGCCGGCCAGCGCATAAGTCAGCGCCATGCCGGCCACGTAACTGGCCGAGAGGACGAAGGCGCGCGGGCGAGTCGGGTTCTGGCCGACGACGATCGACGACAGGATGGGCACCATCGGCAGGACGCAAGGGGTGAAGGTCAGTCCCAGTCCGGCCAGGAAGAACAGGCCCAGCGCCAGCGGCAGGCTGGCTTCGCCGATCAGGCGACTGAAGCGGCCGTCCTCGCTCTGTGGGGCCGATGAGGCGAAGCCGGCAGCGGCCTGGGCGGAAGCCGCCTCCGTGCCTTTGCCTTCCCCATTCGTCCAGTCGACGAAGGCGGCCGGCACCGCACCCTCCGGTGCCTGGAGATTCACCTGCTCCGGCGGGTAGCAGAGGCCGGCGTCGGCGCAACCCTGGAAGCGGACCGACACGTCGAGCGGTCCTTCGGTGGCGCCGGCGAGCGGTGTCTCGAAGACCACGCGATCGTAGAAGACATAGACGTCACCGAGGAATTCGTCGCTCTTGAACTGACCTTCCGGCAGGATCGACTCGCCCAGCTCGACGCTCTCGTCGCGACTCTGGACATCGAATTGGTGCCGGTAGAGGTAATATCCCTCGGCATTCTCGAAGCCGACGTAGAGCGTCTCGCCATCGTGCCAGGCGCTTGGCTGGAAGGCATCCTGTACCGGCAGAAACGAATCCGACTGGTTCGAAGAGGAGAACCACTGGGCCTGGGCCGCCATGGGCAACCACAGCAACAGGGCTAGCAGTAGGCGATGGACGAGATGGCGATGAATCAATGCAATCATCCCTCTGAGGAGCGAGCGCGCCTCCAAATGGACCGGTTGCGAAGTCCCGGGTTCCGAGTGGGTCAGACGACGCCAGCGTTGGCGCTAGCCTACCTCAGGCGCAGAGAGGGGTGAACCGGCAAGTTGCGTGCACGGCTGCGCTGCATTGTCGCATGGCCAGGCTGGCCTGACCGCGAGGCTGTAAGTGAGGCGGGCCGCATGAAGCCGGCCCGCGACGGGAACTCAGGCCTTGTCGTAGGCGGCCACGGCCTTCTCGATGGCCTTGCGGGCGGCTTCGACGCCCTCCCAGGATTCCACCTTGACCCACTTGCCCTTCTCGAGGTCCTTGTAGTTCTCGAAGAAGTGAGCGATCTGCTGACGCAGCAGCTCCGGCAGGTCGGTCACTTCCTGCACTTCGTCGTAGAGCGTGGTCAGCTTGGCATGGGGCACGCATACCAGCTTGGCGTCCTCGCCGGCCTCGTCGGTCATGTTCAGAATGCCGACCGGACGGGCGCGGATGACGCTGCCGGGCTGGACTGGGTAGGGCGTGACCACCAGCGCATCGAGCGGGTCGCCATCATCAGCCAGGGTATGGGGAATGAACCCGTAGTTGGCCGGATAGAACATCGGGGTGGCCATGAAGCGGTCTACCAGCAGTGCCCCCATGTCCTTGTCGATCTCGTACTTGATCGGTGCGTGGTTGGCGGGGATCTCGATGGCGACGTAGACGTCGTTGGGAAGGTCCTTGCCGGCGGGGATATGGTCGAAATTCATCGTCGCTTCTTCCTTCGTTGGCCAAAAGTGAAGTCATCGCAAAATGCGCCAAATTATACGGAGCCGATTGGATGATTACCAATGCGACATAGGTGACGAGCGGCGTGCCTGCCCGCCGCGGCTTTAGCTTTGGTTGACAGGTGGCGGGTCCGACAACCGTGTATGATGGCCGACGTCAGAGTGTTCGGCCAGCCAATCGGAGCGAGCGGGTGATCAGCGGCGAAATCATTAAGGAGCGTGTCTTGCCATCCAACCGTCTGTCGTTGAGCGTTGGCCAGGCCTTCGTGGCGCCGGATCGTCGCAACCATCGCAGCTCCATGTCGGTCCGCATCGCGGAGGAGCCGGGGCAGCTCGCTGCCAAGGGCGCCTGCGCGCTGATCAGCGATACCAGCTCGCGTAATGCCATCGCCAAGCAGGCCGGCGATCTCAGCGTGCGCGGCTTTCTGGCCGACTATTTCTCGACCCCCGATCACTGGGACGTCAAGACGTCCGCGACGCGAGTGCTGCGCGCCCTTAACGGCTGGTGCTACAGCCAGAGTACTTTCGTCGAGAACGGCAGCTACGTGGCGTCGCTCTCCGCCATGGTCTATCGCGGCCGCGAGTCGCACCTGTTCCATATGGGCGATACCCTGGTGTTTCGCCTGCGAGGTGCGGAATTCGAACAGCTCTCGCGCGATCATGTCACCGACCTGGGGGGGTATCGCTATCCGTCGCGTGCGCTGGGGTTGGATGGCAGCATCGATATCGACTACATGAATCTGCCGCTGAAGCAGGGCGATATTTTTCTGTTCACCACCCAGGCAGTGCGCGGCACGCTGATGCCCTCCGACTACGTTCGACTGATCCGGCAGGATGCCAGTGATCTCGATGCGGCCTGTGAACGGCTCGCCGAGGCGGCCCGCGAGCGGGCGCAGGAGCGCGGCTATGGCGCCGACCAGTTCTGCTTCCAACTGGTGCGCATCGACCAACTGCCGGAAGAGGAACGCGATCACCCGAGCCGCATCTATGGCGATCTGCCGATTCCCCCCGAGCTGGCGCCAGGGGAACGAATCGATGGACTGGAGGTGCAGGAGGTACTTTCGCGCACCGCTCAATCGCGAGTCTATCGGGTGCGCGACACCCGCAGCGAGCGCGAGATGGTGATGAAGGCGCCAAGCCCCGAGCTGTCCCATCGAAACGCCTATATGGAGCATTTCCTGCTGCAGCAATGGGTGGTGGAGCGGGTCAAGTCGCCGTTCGTCGCTCGCGTCATGGAGCCTTCGCGTCCGCGCCGTTACCTCTATTACCTGATGGCCTACGTCGAGGGCACTACGTTGACCGAATGGGCCCGCCGCCATCCTCAGGCCAGCCTGGCTCAGCGGCTGGATATCGCCGCCCAGCTGGGCAAGGCGGTGCAGGCACTGCATCATCGCGATCTGCTGCACCAGCGCATTCACCCCGACAATGTCCTGATCGACGTGCACGGACAGGTGGTATTGACCGACTTCAGCGCCTGCAGCATGCGCGATCTGGAAGGGCATCGCCGCTCGCGTGAGCTGGCGCGCCAGACCGGGCTTTCCGAGCACAGCGCTCCGGAATATGCGCTGGACGATAGCGTCGGGCGGCGCAGCGACCAATATTCGCTGGCTTCGACCATCTACTGGCTGGTGACCGGCGAGCTGCCCTACGAGTTGACGCCGGATCGCCTGCGTAGCCACACCGACCTCGAACGGCTGAGCTATCGCAGTGCGCGCTTGTTTAATCCCGAAGTATCGCCACAGCTCGACGACACCCTGCGGCGCGCGCTGGACCCTCAGCGTTCGCTGCGCTTCCGGCGCATGTCGGAGCTGCTCTATGCGCTGCGCCAGGATGGTCGTCCCGTTGCCGTGCATCGCGATCCCCGGCGTTTGCTGCGCGAACCGGCCAACTTCTGGCAGGGCGTGGCGGCTCTTCTCCTGTTGCTGCTCATACTCTCCTGGCTACTGAGATAGCCTCGCAAGCGAGCGCGTAAAACGAGAAAGCCCGGCCAATGGCCGGGCTTTCTCGTTCAAGCGTGGATGCGTCAGAGCTTGAACTCCGGCAACTTGCGTTCGGCCTTGGCCAGCTTGAGATTCGCTACCTTGGGTAGGCCGTTCTCGAACGGGGGGTAGTCCTCCCCCTGAATCAGCGGGGACAGGTAGCGGCGACAGGCGTCGGTGATGCCGAAGCCGTCCTCGCGAATGTACTCGCGCGGCATGAACTTCTCGCGATTGGCCACCTCCGCCAGCGGCGCGGGCTCGATGCGCCATTCATAGGGCGAATCGCTGATGCGCTTGATGGCCGGCATCATGGCGTTCTTGCCGTCAACGGCCAGTTCCACGGCGTGCTGGCCGACCGCATAGGCTTGTTCCACATCGGTGCGTGACGCCAGATGGCGTGCGGCGCGCTGCAGGTAGTCGGCCACCGCCCAGTGGTACTTGTAGCCGAGGTCCTGCTTGACCATGCCGGCCAATGTCGGCGCCACGCCTCCCAGCTGACGGTGACCGAAGGCGTCGGTGTTGCCCGAATCGGCAAGGAAGGTGCCGTCCTCGTAGCGGGCACCCTCGGAGACGACGATCACGCAATAGCCGTACTTCTGCACGCACTCCTCGACGCGCGCCATCACCTTGGTCCGCTCGAACGGCACCTCGGGGAAGATCACCAGATGGGGCGGCTCACCTTCACCTTCCCCGGCCAAGGCGCCCGCGGCAGCGATCCAGCCGGCGTGGCGGCCCATCACCTCGAGCACGAACACCTTGGTCGAGGTGGCGCACATGGAGGCGATGTCCAGCGAGGCCTCGAGCGTTGAGGTGGCGATGTACTTGGCTACGCTGCCGAAGCCCGGCGAGTTGTCGGTGATCGGCAGATCGTTGTCGACGGTCTTGGGCACATGGATGGCGGTCAGCGGGTAGCCCATCTTCTCGGAGAGCTGGGAAACCTTGAGGCAGGTATCGGCGCTGTCGCCACCGCCGTTATAGAAGAAGTAGCGGATGTCGTGGGCCTTGAAGACCTCGATGAGGCGTTCGTACTGGGCGCGGTGGCTCTCGATGTCCTTGAGCTTGTAGCGGCACGAACCGAAGGCGCCGCCGGGCGTGTGACGCAGGGCGGCGATGGCCTCGTCCGACTCCTGGCTGACGTCGATCAGGTCTTCGGTCAAGGCGCCGATGATGCCGTTGTGTCCGGCATAGACCTTGCCGATGCGATCGGCGTGTTGGCGACAGGCTTCGATCACGCCACAGGCGCTGGCGTTGATCACGGCGGTAACACCGCCAGACTGGGCGTAGAAGGCGTTATGCTGGGCCATGGGGCTTGCGTGCTCCTGGTCTCGTGCGGGGGAAGGTTCCGTTTCATACTTCACGACAAGGCGAAATATTTTAGCCGAAAGGCGGCGAACCTGCACGCCGCTGGAGGGGTGGCGCCGGGCCGTGCTAGTCTGCCGCTTTCTCGGCGGCAGGTAGTGAGCGCCTGCATCACTGGTGAAAGGGTCGAATCAACATGCACCTCCACATTCTCGGCATCTGCGGCACCTTCATGGGCAGTCTGGCGTTGCTGGCGCGAGACCTGGGGCACACCGTCACCGGGTCGGATACGGGTGTCTACCCGCCGATGAGTACCCAACTGGAGGAAGCCGGAATCGAGCTGCAGGAGGGCTACCGTGCCGAGAATCTGTCGCCGCGCCCCGACCTGGTGGTGGTGGGTAATGCCATATCGCGGGGCAATCCGGAGGTGGAGGCCGTGCTCGACATGGGCCTGCCCTACGTCTCGGGCCCTCAATGGTTGGCCGAGCATGTCCTGTCGGGCAGGCGAGTCATCGCCGTGGCCGGTACCCACGGCAAGACCACCACGGCGAGCCTTGCCGCCTGGCTGCTGGAATCGGCGGGCCTGGCGCCGGGCTTCCTGATTGGAGGCGTGCCGCGCAATTTCGGCATATCGGCGCGGCTCGGTGCCCCCGGGGCTCCGTTCGTGATCGAGGCGGACGAGTACGACACGGCATTTTTCGACAAGCGCTCTAAGTTCGTCCACTACCGCCCCGAGATCGCCGTATTGGGCAATCTCGAGTTCGATCATGCCGACATCTTTGACGATCTGGCCGCCATAGAGCGCCAGTTTCACCATCTCGTGCGTACCGTGCCGGGCAAGGGGCGGCTGCTGGTCGCCGACGCCGAGCCGGCCCTCGATCGAGTGCTGGCGATGGGGAGCTGGACGCCGGTGGAGCGCTTTGGCGAAGAGGCGACGAGCCCTTGGCGCATCGAGCTCGAGCGCGACGACGCCTCGCGCTTCCGCGTCGTTCACCAGCAGGGCGAGGTGAACGAGGACGCGGTGGTCGACTGGAGCCTGACGGGAGCTTACAACGCTCGCAATGCCCTGGCCGCTCTGGCTGCGGTGCATGCCTGCGGCGTCGATCTGGCGCGCGGCTGTGCGGCGGCTTCGCGCTTCGAGACCCCGCGGCGACGTCAGGAGCTGCGCGGTGAGGTGGCCGGCATCCAGGTGATCGACGACTTCGCCCATCACCCCACGGCGATCGCCGCCACCCTCGAGGGGCTGCGTGCCGCCACGCCACGCGGCCGGCTGCTGGCAGTCATCGAGCCGCGCTCCAATACCATGCGCCTGGGTACCCTGCGCGAGCGCCTGGCGGCAAGCGTGAATGCCGCCGACGCTGCATTCTGGTACCAGCCACCGGGGCTCGACTGGTCGCTTGACCCGATGCTCGTGGCGAGCCCGGTCCCGGCCAGGCTCGAGCAGGACATCGACGCCCTGGTGGCGGCGCTGGTGGCCGAGGCGCGCCCGCTCGATCGCATCGTGATCATGTCCAATGGCGGCTTCGGCGGCATTCACGCAAAACTGCTCGTTGCGCTAAAGGTGGCGCATGGCTGAGGCGAGTTCCGGGCCGATGGATAAGACGGCCTTTCGTCCGCCGGTCACGGTAGCGATTACCGGCGCCTCCGGTGCCCAATACGGGCTGCGGCTGATCGAGGCGCTGGTGGCCGCTGACCATGCGGTATGGGTGATGATCTCGAAGGCCGCTCATCTGGTGATCGACACCGAGACCGATGCCGCCTTGCCGGCACGTCCCGAGCGGCTGGCCGCAGCGCTGACGGAGCGCTGCGGCGCGCGCGCCGGCCAGATTCGCTGCTTCGGTCGCGAGGACTGGATGGCACCGGTGGCATCGGGGTCCGGGGCACCGTCGGCGATGGTGATCTGTCCCTGCAGCACCGGCACGCTCTCCGCAGTCGCCACCGGGGCCAGCAACAACCTGATCGAGCGGGCCGCCGACGTGGCGCTGAAGGAGCGGCGCAAGCTGATCCTGGTGCCGCGCGAGACACCGCTGTCGGCGATTCATCTCGAGCATATGCTGTCCTTGACCCGCATGGGGGCGGTCATCCTGCCGGCAGCTCCCGGCTTCTACCATCGGCCCGTGAGTGTGGACGATCTCATCGACTTCATCGTGGCGCGAATTCTCAACCAGCTCGCTATCGAGCACCGGCTCTTGCCGCGTTGGGGGGAGTAAGGGCGGTGACGCTTGCAAGGGGTGTCATGCCCCTGTCATCGGTTTCCGTCAGAGTCGGCGTACACGAACGAGGCCAACCCGCATGATCAAGCTGTCGCTGATGTCGGTCTTCGTGCCGACGTTCCTGTTCGTCTCGCTGACGCCCGGCATGTGCATGACATTATCCATGGTGCTGGGCATGACCCAAGGCGTGCGCCGCACCCTGTGGATGATGATCGGCGAACTGGTCGGGGTGGGGCTGGTGGCCGCCGCCGCCGGTGCCGGTGTGGCGACGCTGATGTTGCGCCAGCCGGAACTCTTTGCCCTGTTTAAGTGGTTGGGCGGTGCCTACCTGGCCTATCTGGGCGTGATGATGTGGCGTTCGCGTGGACGCATGGCGATCCCGCTGGAGAGCATGGAGCTGGCGCCAGCGTCGCGTGGCCAGTTGGCGCTGCAAGGGTTCGTTACCGCCGTGGCCAACCCCAAGGGGTGGGCGTTCTTCGTTGCGTTGCTGCCACCTTTCCTCGATCCCGCGCAACCGCTGAGCGGTCAGCTCGCAGCGTTGATCGCGGTGATCCTCACCATCGAGTTCGCTTGTCTCCTAATGTATGCCGCCGGCGGGCGCGGCCTTCGCCGCATGCTGGGCGAAAGCGACAACGTGCGGCTGCTCAATCGTATCGCCGGCTCGCTGATGCTCGGCGTTGGCGCCTGGCTGGCCTTCGGCTGATCGGGTTCAGCACGGCTAGATCGGCGGCAGCCAGATCACGCGAGCACTCAGCAATACCAGCGAGGCGGCGCTCAGTAGCTGCCAGGGGCAGGGGGAGAGCGGGGGGCGCGGCTTGCTCTGCCAGGCCAGGCGCACCAGAGCGCAGACCACTAACCCAAGCAGACCGCCGCCGATCAGATCGGTGAGCCAATGTACGCCGACCACCAGACGCGACAGCGCCATGGGAATGATCAAGGCGATGGCCAGCCAATAAGCCCAGAATCGTTTCCGCTGTGGTAGCTCGCTTGCGATGAAGGCCGCTGCGAGGCCGTACACCACCACCGCCGATGAGGCGTGGGCGCTGGGATAGGAGAGCGAGCCAAGCAGGTAGTCGGGTGTTTCGGGGCGAGGGCGTGCGATGAGAGCCTTGCCCAGGGTATTGAGCACGGCGATGGCGCCGAGCCCGGCAGCGATATGGATGAACGCGGCCAGATGACGCCGAGCCAGCAGCCATGCACCCCAGGGCAGGATCAGGGCCAGGATGCCGACGAGGTCGCCGACCTTGGCCAGCAGCTGGCCGGCTTCGGGCAGCAGCGGCACGACGAGCGCTGTGAACAGGGCGTACACGTGCAGATCGATGGGGAAGGGGCCGTCCTGGCGAATCACTGCGATGGTCAGTCCCGAAAGGCCGCCCAGCGAGAAGATCAATAGCAACCAGCTTGCCAGCGGCACTTCGCCCTGACCGCGCCAGCTCTGGCGTAGCCATAGCCGCCGGAGCAAGGGGCGTTGGCGCGCGCTCCGGGCCAGCAGGCGATAGACGCGGCCGCTGCGGCTGACCTGGTGGCGTAGCCAGGAGAAAGCCACGATCAATGTCACGACCAGCACCGCCAGCACCACGAGCAGTTCCTCGAGGCCTGAGGGAATGTCGAGCAGCTGCTGCCAGGTCTGGCCCAGTAGGTAGCCGGGCAGCACGTAGGCGGGTGCCCATAGGGCTGCCGATATAAGATTGGCCCAGAGGAAGGAGCGCGGCGCCATGTGCAGCATCCCCGCAGTGAGGGGAACAATCGGCCGCACGGGGCCGACGAAGCGGCCGAGGAATACCGACAAGCTGCCGTAACGCTGGAAGAAACGAGCGCCGCGGGCCAGCCATTCCGGGTGACGGGAGAGCGGCCACATCTGGATGACCCGCTCGCGTTGTGTGTAGCCCAGAGCGAAGCTGATGCCATCGCCCAGTACGGCTCCAGTGAAAGCCGCGAGCAGCAGTCCGGTCAACGCCATGTCCTGGTGCCCGGCGAGCGAGGCGACAGCCGTGATCAGCACCACACCGGGCAGTAGCAGCCCGATCAGAGCCAGCGATTCGACTAGGGCGATGGCGGCGATGAGCAGCAACAGCGTCTCGGGGGTGGGGGCGAGCTGCTGAAGAAACTCGGTAGGGCTCAAGCATCGACTCCTTGTGTCTGCAATGGGCCGTTCAGGGTTCGCTGAGCTGTCGGGTCAGGGCCAGCAAGCGCTGTTCGAAGCGCGGCCAGCTCTCGCCCGCCAAGCGTTGACATAGCGCGGTGGGCACGCGTAGCGGGCCGGTATCGACGAGCACCGTGCTCTCGACGGTCTGTCCGATGCGCTGCTGTACCATCTGGGCTCCGCTTTCGCTGGTGTCCGGCAGTACCAGCCAGAAGGTGGCCGGGCTCTGCCGGCCGAGGAAGTCGTGGCGCCTCGAGCAGCGGCTGACGGCCTGGCAGAGAGCGTCGAGCAGTGCCTGGCGCGCCCGGCTCCCGAACTGTTCGCTGGCCATTTCCAGCTGTGGCAAGTGGAGTACCAACACGGCAAGCGGCTGGTCCAGCTTCTGTGTGCGCTGGTACTCGCTGGCCAGCAATTCGTGCAACGCCTCGCGAGCCAGTGCGTTGCAGTGCGGGTCGCGAGGGTCGGTGGCGTTCAGCAGCGCCCGCTGACGTTTCTGCTCCCAGGGTATCAGGGCGGCTACCAGCGTCATGGCCAGATAGCTGATCGTCAGATGACCGTCCACCGTGGTCTCGCCAAGCAGCACTAGCCAGACGGGGGCCAACATCAGGTTGAGAAGCATGGCCGAAGCCAGTGGCAACAGCAGGACGGTCAGCAGCGGGGGCAACCCTAGCCACATGACGCCCGATTCGTCGAGACGGGGCAGCTCCAGCGCCAGCATTAGATAGCCCGCGATCAATGCCAGATAGGCCGACAGGCGAGCCTGATTGGCGCTCGACAGGCGTAGCAGGCAGGCCACGAGCATGACCAGGGCCAGAGCGGTGGGCAACAGAATGCGATCATATTCGCCCATCAGGTAGTGCCAGATCGCATAACCGCCCAACAGCAGTGCAGCGGTGGCGTAGGCAACGATAAAGCGCATCGCGCGTTCGCGGTTGTCATCCATGCGCGCTCTCCGCTTCGACCTCGAAATCGCTGGATTGGCGCTCGAAGCGCTTCAGCAGCGCGTCGAGCGCCCCGACCGCATTCAGTGCGGTGAAACGCACCTTGGCGCTGGGGCGCAATCCCTTAAGCAGGGCATGGCGACGCTTCTGCGCCTGATGAATATCGCGGCTGAGGAGCAGCACGGCCAGGGTGCGGTGATCGAGGCGGTAGCAGTTCTCGAATTCATGGGTCAGGCGGCACAGATCCTGGGCCAGCGTCCAGAACTGATTGCGCGGCGCACGCAGCAGCATCAGTTCGCCATAGACCCCCTCGCGGCGACAGCGGGCGCGTTCGCGGCGCAGATCGATGGCGAGTCGCTGGGCGCTCCACAGCGGCAGACCTGGGATCAGACGCACGCGCTGGCGCGCAGCCGCACGGGCCGGCAGCAAGTGTCGATTGCGAGCCAGGCCGAGCAGCATCAGCGGCAGCAGCACCAGGCCCGAGAAGAGCGTCTGCTCGGTGCCGAGCAAATCCGCCAGGGACCACCAAGTGATGCCGGCGAGCGCGCAGGAGAGGGCGAGGATCCAGCCAGGCTGGGGCAACATCAGCAGCGCTGGCCAGGCCCATAGCCACAGGGCGTGGCGCTCCGGATCCACCCAAAGCAGCCCTGCCAGCAGCAGGCTCGGCAATATCTGCCAGGGCACCGTGGCGGGGCGCCGATGGCTGAATTCCAGCAGGGTCGCGGTGAGCGCCAGCCAGGCGCTGGCCAGCCCCAGCAGCAGCGCGCTGGAGAGCGGCTCCGAGAGATAGGCCAGTAAAGCCAGCAGCAGCGCCGCGGCCCATAGGTTCAGGCGCATCAGCCTGACTTTGTACTTGCTCTGCATGGTGCCTTACTATGAGGGTTCGACGCGGTGTCGCGCCAGTATAACGTTCGCAGCGCCATGTGGCGCTCAGTCTAGGAGACTCTCGTTCCGCATGATCGCCCACGCCTCCCAT
The DNA here is from genome assembly GCF_002930105.1 of Billgrantia saliphila. Lineage (GTDB taxonomy): Bacteria > Pseudomonadota > Gammaproteobacteria > Pseudomonadales > Halomonadaceae > Halomonas > Halomonas saliphila. Next base: position 257,747 of record NZ_PJRN01000001.1, read on the forward strand.
ACCGAACGTGCCGATGCGCATGAGATCGGCGACGTCGCCGCCTACATGGCGAAGCTTGGTGAGTCGGCGCGTGCCGCTGCCGCACAGATGCGCCGCGCCAGCACATCCGACAAGAACCGCGCCCTGCTGGCCATGGCCGATCACCTGCAGCGGCGCCGGGGCGAGGTGCTGGCTGCCAATGCCAGCGATCTCGCCCGCGGTCGCGAGAACGGTCTCGATACCGCCTTGCTGGATCGTCTGGCGCTCAACGATGCTCGCTTTGACGCCATGATAGAGGGACTGCATCAGGTCGCTGCGTTACCCGACCCCGTCGGCGAGATCGATGGCCTGCGGTCACGCCCCAGCGGCATCCAGGTGGGACAGATGCGGGTGCCGCTGGGCGTGATCGGCATCGTCTACGAATCGCGACCCAACGTGACGCTTGAGGCCGCGAGTCTGTGCCTGAAGTCCGGCAACGCCTGTATTCTGCGCGGCGGCTCCGAGGCGCGTGACGCCAACGCTGCGATCGCCGCGTGCATTTGCGAGGGGCTGCGCGAGGCCGGCCTGCCCGACACGGCGGTGCAAGTGGTGGCCATTACGGATCGTGCCGCCGTGGGCCATCTGATCACCATGCCCGAGTATGTCGACGTGATCATTCCGCGCGGCGGCAAATCTCTGATAGAGCGAATCTCGCGTGAAGCACGCGTGCCGGTGATCAAGCACCTCGATGGCGTATGCCATGTCTACGTCGACGCCACGGCTGACCTCGGCAAGGCGCTGGCCATTGCGGTCAATGCCAAGACCCAGCGTTACGGCACATGCAATACCATGGAGACGCTATTGCTCGACGCGCCTGTCGCCGAGACCCTGCTGCCGAAGCTGGCCGAGGCCTATGCCGAGCATGGCGTCGAGCTGCGCGGCTGCGAGCGCACCCAAGACATCCTTGGCGGTATCGTCGCCGCTACCGAGGAGGACTGGCATGCCGAGTACCTGGCGCCGGTCCTGGCGATCCGCGTGGTCGACGGCATCGAGCCGGCCATCGAACACATCGAGCGCTATGGTTCGCACCATACCGACGCCATCGTCACCGAGCATTACGGGTTGGCGCGACGCTTCATGGCTGAGGTCGATTCCAGCTCGGTGATCGTCAACGCCTCGACGCGTTTCGCCGATGGGTTCGAGTACGGCCTGGGCGCGGAGATAGGCATTTCCACTGACAAGCTTCACGCTCGCGGTCCGGTGGGGCTCGAGGGGCTGACCACGCGCAAGTACGTCGTGCTGGGCGATGGCCAGGTTCGACAGTGAGCGAAGCGTCTGAGCACGGCCCGCGGACGCCGGATCGACCGCCGCGCATCGCCATGCTCGGCGGCACCTTCGATCCGGTGCATCTGGGGCATCTGCGCAGCGCCGTGGAGCTGCGCGAGGTCCTGAACCTCGACCGCGTGCACATGGTGCTGGCCAAGGTTCCGCCCCTGCGGGGCAAGCCCCAGGTATCCGCCCGGGATCGCCTCGCGCTGCTGCGTCTCGGCGTCGGTGATACACCGGGACTGCTCGCCGACCCGCGCGAACTCGAGCGCGAGGGGCCCTCCTACAGTGCCGACACCCTGGCAAGCCTGCGTCAGGAGTATGGCCCCGAGGCGTGCCTGGTCATGGTGCTGGGGCACGACGCCTTTTTGCGTTTATCCGATTGGCGCTCGCCGAAGCGACTCTTCGAGCTGGCGCACCTGGTGGTTATCGATCGCCCCGATTTCGACGCCCCGCTATCGCAGCCGTTGCGTGAACTCATCGCCGGGCGCGAGGTCGATAGCGGCGAGATGTTGATGCAACGGCCCGCAGGGGGCTTGTTACGCCTTGCGCTGCCCACCCGGTTGGCAATTTCGGCCACGGAAGTGCGGCGCCGCCTGGCGGAGGGGAGCAGCGTTCGTTACCTCCTGCCCGAAGCGGTGGAGGCGCGTCTTCTCACCGATTCGCTGTATCGGCACTCTTAGGCATGTTTGGCGCCAGCAGGCGCGACGCTGCGGGCATGAGACGCTACAATGGCAGCGACCAAGACTTCCCGTTGACGAGGGGCTATGCATAACGATTCGCTCAAGACTCTGGTGGTGGACGCTCTGGAGGATCTCAAGGCCAAGGACGTGGCTCTGCTCGACGTATCCCGGCTGACCAGCGTTACCGACCTGATGGTCGTAGCCAGCGGGACATCCACTCGACACGTGGCCGCGCTTGCCGACAGTGTCATCGAGAAAGCCAAGGCCAACGATATCCAGCCGCTAGGGGTAGAAGGGCAATCGGGCTCCGACTGGGTGTTGGTGGATCTCGGCGATATCGTGGTACATGTCATGCTTCCAGAGACGCGCCAGCTCTACGACCTTGAGCGGCTATGGGCCGATCTGCCCAGCGACAGCGAGCTGCAGCAAGGGCATAGCGGCGCATGAGGATCCGCCTGCTGGCGGTCGGTACGCGCATGCCTGGCTGGGTGAGCGAAGGAATCGAAGAGTACCGCAAGCGGCTGCCGCGTGATTTCGCCCTGGAAATCGAAGAGATCGCTCCCGGTCAGCGCGGCAAGAACGCCGACGTCGCACGTGCCGTGGCACTCGAGGCGCAGCGCATCCGGGAACGCCTGCGCGGCGACGAAATCACGGTGGCGCTGGAAGTCCAGGGCCAGGCCTGGAGCACCCAGCGCCTGGCTCGCGAGGCCGAGGAGTGGCGGCTTGCCGGCCGTGACGTTGCACTTTTGATCGGCGGCCCCGATGGCCTGTGCCCTCAGCTCTCGGCCAGTGCCGACAGGTGCTGGTCGCTATCACCTCTGACCCTGCCGCATCCGCTGGTGCGGGTGATCCTGGCCGAGCAGCTTTATCGCGCCTGGACACTGCTGGTGGGTCACCCCTATCACCGCTGAGTGGCGGCTACACGAGAACCAGCGAGATCATTGCCGGCATGCGCGATCGCCGTGACACCCTCAAGAATCCTGAACAAGAGCTGCGTATCTTTCGTATGCGGGCGCTGCTGGCGGCGCTGGTCGTCCTGCTCCTGACCGGACTGCTGGCGGGGCGCCTCGGCTACCTGCAGATCGTGCAGCACGAAGTCTACAGTACGCGTTCCGAGAAGAATCGCGTGCGCGTGGAGCCGCTGCCGCCCACCCGGGGTCTGATCTACGATCGGAACGGCGTACTGTTGGCCGAGAATCGGCCCACCTACAACCTGACCCTGACCCGCGAACGCGTCGAGGATCTCGATGCCACCCTCGACTTGCTCGAGGAGCTGCTCGAACTCACGCAGGAGGAGGCCGAGGGGTTTCGCATCCGCGCCCGCCAGCCTCAGCGACCGTTCCAGCCGTCGCTGTTGATGAGCGAACTTGACGAGATACAGATCGCGCGGCTGGCGATCAACCGACATCGTCTTCCCGGGGTCGAAGTCGAGGCGCAACTGCTGCGCTACTACCCCGATGCCGAGATCATGGCGCACGCCCTGGGCTATGTGGGACGGATCAATGCCGAGGAGCTAAAGAGCCTCGATCCGGGGCGCTATGCCGGTACCCATTTCATCGGCAAGACCGGCGTAGAGCGCTTCTACGAGGACGTGCTACATGGCCAGGCCGGCCTGCGCCAGGTGGAGACCAATGCCCGCGGGCGCGTTCTGCGCGAACTGGGGCGTACCGACCCGGTACCGGGACAGAATCTGACGCTGACCCTCGACAAGGAACTGCAGGCGCTGGCCTATGAGCTGCTCGACGGTCGCCGAGGCTCCATCGTCGCCATCGCACCCAAGACCGGAGAGATCCTGGCCATGGTGTCGGCGCCCGGGTTCGACAGCAACCGGTTCGTCACCGGCATCGACTTCGCCTCCTATCGTGCCCTGCAGGAGGACATCGACCTGCCGCTGTTCAACCGCGCGATCCGGGGGCAGTACCCGCCAGGCTCGACGATCAAGCCGTTCCTGGCCCTCGCCGGGCTCGCGGAGGGGGTCATCACACCCGATCGAACCATCAACGATCCTGGATTCTACCAACTGCCCAACGACAGCCGCCGCTACCGCAACTGGTTGCGCTGGGGGCATGGCCGCGTCGACATGGAGCGCTCCATCGCCGTTTCCAACAACACCTACTATTACACCCTGGCCCATGACATGGGCATCGATCGCCTGCACGCGCAGATGAGTGCGTTTGGCTTTGGCGAGCGCGTCGGTCACGACGTATTCGGCGAGAGTGCTGCGCTGATGCCCTCGCGAGAGTGGAAGCGTGGTCGCTTCAACCAGTCTTGGTATCCGGGCGAGACGCTTTCCGTCGGCATCGGTCAAGGGTACTGGCAGGTTACGCCACTGCAGCTTGCGACCGCCACGGCGGTGCTGGCCAACCGTGGGGAGTGGGTCAAGCCGCGCCTGGCACAGCTGATCGGCGACGAGTCGGTTCCGCAGGAATTACCCGATACGCCGGACGATATCACCATCGCCAATGATGCCTGGTGGGATCGCGTCTTCGCGGGCATGGAGAAGGTGCTCAGCGGTAGCGAGGGTACGGCCAGGCGCACCGGGGTGGGACTCGAGTATCGCATGGGCGGGAAATCAGGCACCGCTCAGGTTTTCTCCCTGGGGCAGGACCAGAAGTACAATGCTGAAGAGCTCGCCGAGCGGCTGCGGGACCATGCACTATTCATGGCCTTCGCCCCGCTGGAAGACCCGCAGATCGCCGTCTCCGTGATCGTCGAGAACGCCGGTGGCGGCAGTACGCATGCGGCGCACCTGGCGCGAGCGATCACCGATGCTTGGCTGCTCGAGGAGGAGGCTCCCGACGTCGAGGAAGTCCGCGAGACGTTGGAGAGCGACACCGGTACCGTGGCGGGGAACTGAGCGATGGCGATGAATGGATTGACCCGAGCCCTGCGTGGCCGACCCACACGAGCCCCGGAGAGCGGCATATCGCGGCGCAAAAGCATTTGGGAGAGGGTGCACCTCGACCCTTGGTTGCTGCTGCTGCTGCTGATACTGCTGGTGGCGGGACTTGGCGTGCTCTACAGCGCCAGCGGCCAGCGCATCGAGGTCGTCATTGCCCAGGGCTCACGCTTCCTGGTGGCACTTGTCGTCCTGCTGGTGCTGGCGCAGCTGCCTCCCGCCACGCTGATGCGCTGGGCGCCGCCGATCTATGGGGTCGGCGTGCTGATGCTGGTGGCGGTCGAACTGGTGGGCGACATGGGCATGGGGGCTCAACGCTGGCTCGAGATTCCCGGCGTGATCCGCTTCCAGCCGTCGGAATTGATGAAGCTGGCCATGCCGCTGATGCTGGCGGCATGGTTGAGCCGACGACAATTGCCGCCGCGCTGGAAGGATCTGCTCGTGTGTGCCGTGCTGCTTGGTCTGCCGGTGGTGCTGATCGCCAAGCAGCCCGACTTGGGGACATCATTGCTGGTCGCCTGTGCGGGTATTTTCGTGGTGCTGCTGGCGGGGCTCTCCTGGCGCTTCATCGTCTTTCTCGCCGTAGCCGCAGCCGCAGCACTCCCGCTCCTGTGGATTAACCTGCACAACTATCAGCGCCAGCGGGTGCTGACCTTTCTCAACCCCGATAGCGATCCGCTGGGCTCCGGCTGGAATATCATCCAGTCGACCACGGCGATCGGTAGCGGCGGCCTGTGGGGCAAGGGCTGGCTGCAGGGCACCCAATCCCAGCTGGAGTTCCTGCCCGAGCGGCATACCGATTTCATCGTCGCGGTACTGGGCGAAGAGTTCGGGCTGGTGGGCATGCTGGTGGTGCTGCTGCTCTACCTGCTGATCATCCTGCGCGGCTTATGGCTATCGATGGCCGCCCATGACACCTTCGGTCGTCTGCTCGGCGGTAGCATCATCCTGACGTTTTTCATTTACGTCTTCGTCAATGTGGGCATGGTCAGTGGCATCCTGCCGGTGGTCGGTGTCCCCTTGCCGCTGGTCAGCTATGGTGGGACCTCCAGCGTGACCTTGCTGGCGGGATTCGGTATTCTCATGTCCATTCATGGGCACCGTCGCCTGCTGCCGCGCTGACGTTCGGCGGCGACGCAAAGCCCAGGCGAAGAGGCCCCAAGTAGGGAGTGGCGAGTGCATGATGCCATCGAAGAAGTGGATGGGGGCCGGCGGTGCCGTGCTGACGGTGACGGCTCTGTGGTGGCCGACGCTCGGACTGAATGCTGCGGATTTCGATCCGTCTCGGCACGAGGAGGCGAGAGCGCTGGTGGAAGAGCTTGCCGAGCGCGAAATTCCACATGACTGGCTGGAAGCGGCGCTGCGCGATGCCGACTTTCAGCAGGGTGTGCTCGATGCCATGGCGGGGGCGGTCGAGCGGCACCTGCGCTGGGATCAGTACCGCGATATCTTTCTCAAGCCCGAGCGCATCAGTCGTGGGGTCGCCTTCATCGAGACCCACGCCGAGGCCTTTGCGCGTGCCGAGGAGAGGTTCGGCGTACCGGCGGAGGTGATTGCCGCGATCATCGGCGTCGAGACCAGCTACGGTCGCTACACCGGCGGACACCGTGTACTCGACTCCTTGGCGACGCTGGCCTTTCACCATCCCGTACGCGGCGGTTTCTTCCGCGGTGAGCTGGCGGCTTTTCTCGAGATTGCCCATGAGCAGGAGGTGGTTCCCGGAAGTCTGAAGGGTTCCTATGCCGGCGCCATGGGCTACCCGCAATTCATTCCCACCAGCTACCGTGCGTACGCGGTGGATTTCGATGACGACGGGCTGCGCGATCTCTGGACCAATCCGGTGGACGCCATAGGCAGCGTGGGCAATTACTTCGCCGAGCATGGCTGGCGTCAGGGCGAGCCGATCTATCACGAGGCAACCGGCCCTGAAACGCCACCCGACGACATCGCCTTCAACCGCACCCAACGGCCCTATGCGGCCCTGGACGAACTGGCCGCGGCGGGAGTGCAAGTCGAAGCGTCGCTCGACGAAGCAATACCGGTGATTCCGCTGGCGCTGGAACGGGACGAGCAGACATGGCGCTATCGGGTAGGGCATGACAATTTCTACGTCATCACGCGCTACAACCATAGTCACCTCTATGCCATGGCCGTGACCGAACTGGCCGAGGCGATCGCAGAAATGCGCGAACTCGAGCCTTTTCCGCTGGACTTGCGGGGCGACGATGCGGAGGGCGAATCATGAGGGCGCTGTGGACGATACTGGTGATGGCCGCGCTGCTGGCTGGCTGTGCAAGCGGTGGCTCCAGCGCGCCGGAGCCGCGAGAGGTCTCGTCGCGGGCGCCTGCCGGCGGCGGAGAGCGCTACGCCCTGAGTGGTGACGCCTACCCGCAGGATCCGCCCGACGTCAGCGAGATTCCCGATGCGGTTCCGCGTACCGAAGAGCCGTCGCGGGGCGGCAATCGATCGGTCTACGAGGTCTGGGGCAAGACCTACCGCGTGCTGCCCGATGCCAGGGGCTACGTGCGTCAGGGGACCGCCTCCTGGTATGGCGAGAAGTTTCACGGCTACGCCACGTCCAATGGCGAGATCTACGACATGTACAAGATGAGTGCCGCCCATCGCTCCTTGCCGCTGCCGACGTTCGCCCGGGTGACCAACCTGGACAACGGGAGTTCGGTCATCGTGCGGGTCAATGATCGCGGCCCCTTCCATAACGACCGCGAGATCGATCTCTCCTATGCCGCGGCGGCGCGTCTGGACATTCTCGATCGCGGTACTGGCCGCGTGAAAGTCGAGGCGATCGACCCCGAGGCATGGCTGGCCGAGAACGGGCGTGGCGGGGTGAACCGAGAGGCATCGCGTACTGTCCAACCGGCGCCCGCAGAGGCAGAGGTCGCCGCAACCCCGGCTCCTCGCGCTGAGAACGCGGCCGCAACCGTAGCCGCAGCATCACCTCGCGTCGCTTCGACCGGGAACGCCGGCGCCAGCGACGACACGGGCGGTAAACCCATTTACCTGCAGATCGCGGCGCTGGGGTCCGCCGACAACGCTCGCGCGCTCAAGGCACGGCTCGAGAGCGAACTGTCGCATCCCGTGCGCGTATCGGATGCCACCGGCATGTACCGTGTACAGGTTGGTCCTCTGGCCCATGCGGGGCAGGTGGAGCCCGTACGCGACGAGCTCAGGCGGGCCGGCTTCGACCAGGCCTTTATCGTCAACGGCGCCGACTGATCGGCGCCTTCCCTTGATTCTCTCGACGTAGCGATGACATCCATGCCCATGCAAGTGCTATTCCGTTATTTCCCCCCACGATTGATGCCGGCAGTACTGATGTGCCTGCTGCTGTTCGTTTCCCAGGCCTTGGCCCAGTCGACACCGTCGCCGCAGGCCATCGTTCCCTCGCCGCCCCAGATCGCCGCCAAATCGTGGATACTCATGGATGCCAACAGCGGCAGGGTGTTGACGGAGCACAATGCCGACGAGCGCCTGCCGCCAGCCAGCTTGACCAAGCTGATGACCGCCTATTTGGTCGAGCGAGAGCTGGATCGTGGCAATATCTCGCTGGACGACATGGTACCGGTCAGTGAGAACGCCTGGCGTACGGGTGGCTCCAAGATGTTCATCGAGGTCGGCAAGCAGGTATCGATCCGCGACCTGCTCTACGGCATCATCATCCAGTCGGGCAACGATGCCAGCGTCGCCGTGGCCGAGCACCTGGCCGGTGGCGAGGGGCCCTTCGCCGACATGATGAATCAGCACGCTTCCCGGCTCGGCCTGAGCAACACTCACTTCGTCAATGCCACGGGCCTGCCGCATCCCGAGCACTACTCCTCGGCCCGAGACCTGGCGCTATTGTCCCAGTACATCATCGACGACTACCCCGAGCACTACGCCATCTACGCCGAGAAGTATTTCACTTTCAATGATATCCGCCAGCCCAACCGCAATCGTTTGCTGTGGCGTGATGCGTCGGTGGATGGTTTGAAGACCGGTCATACCGACGAAGCGGGCTATTGCCTGGTGGCGTCGGCCGAACGCGATGGCATGCGTCTGATCTCGGTAGTGATGGGGACTAGCTCCGAGGAGGCTCGTGCCCAGGAGACCCAGAAGCTGCTCAGCTATGGTTTTCGCTACTTCGAGACCTTGAAGCTCTACGACCAGGGAGCCGTGCTCAATTCACCCCGCGTCTGGGGCGGTGAAAAGAACGAGCTGCGCCTGGGGGTCGACCAGGACGTCTTCATGACCCTGCCGCGGTCGCGCAGCGAAGAGCTGAGCGCACGGCTCGACGTTCGGCCGGACCTGACGGCGCCGATCAATTTAGGTGAGCGCGTGGGTACCCTGGAAGTGCGTCTGGGAGAGGAAGTGGTCGGCGAGCAGCCCTTGGTCGCGCTGGAGGCGATCGAGGAGGGCGGCCTGTTCAAGCGACTGTTCGACCAGGTGCGCCGCTTCTTCACCAACTTGCTGGGCGGATGGTTCTAGACGCTTCCGGAGTCTCTACGCTCAGCGTCTCGCACGGACAAGCCCCGGTGACCTCCTTGGTTGCCGGGGAAAGGTTGAGTAGAATACTCGGAAATTGCCTTCGATAGAGAATCATGAGCGACAAGACATGGCGTGACATGCGGCAGGTGAGGGCGGCGCGGGCCGCGACCCCGTCGCCGACGATCACTTTCCCCTGCGACTATTCGATCAAGGTAGTGGGTGACGCCGCCGATGACTTTCCGGCCACCGTGTGCCAGGTGGTGTCGCGCCACGACGCCGACTTCGACGCCACGCGACTGGAAGTGGTTGCGAGCCGCAACGGGCGTTACCAGTCGGTGCGGTTGACGCTGCGAGCCACGGGCGAGGCCCAGCTCAAGGCGCTGTTCGCCGAACTCAAGGCGACTGGCCGCGTGCACATGGTGGTCTGATGGGCGGTTTTGCCTCGCTTGCGCCGATTGTGCTCCATCGCCTGGGGCGACGTGACTATCTGCCGGTCTGGCAAGCCATGCGCAAGCTCACCGATACCCGCGACAGTGGCACGCCCGATCAGTTCTGGTTGGTGGAGCACCATCCGGTGTTCACCCAGGGCCAGGCGGGCAAGCCCGAGCACTTGCTGATGCCGGGCGACATTCCGGTGGTGCAGACCGATCGGGGCGGACAGGTAACCTACCATGGGCCCGGCCAGGTGGTGCTCTATCCGTTGCTCGACGTGCGGCGCGCGCGGCTCGGTGTGCGCGATCTGGTCTCGGCGCTGGAGAATGCGGTGATTGCGCTGCTGGGCGATTACGACGTCCGCGCTCACGCACGTCCCGATGCACCCGGTGTCTATGTGGGCGAGACAAAGATCGCTTCGCTGGGATTACGTATCCGTCGCGGGGCGAGCTTTCACGGCGTGGCGCTCAATGTAAACGGTGACCTGACTCCGTTCTCGCGTATCAATCCCTGTGGCTACGCCGGTATGACGATGACGCGGCTCGTCGATCTGATCGCTGACTGTCCCGGCGTCGAGGCGGTGGGGTCGAGGCTCGCATACTGCCTGGCCCATGAGCTGGGGCGTGTGCTGGTCGAAGCCGAGGCCGCTTGCCCGCACGCGATCCATGAGACACCGACGTCCTGAGCGCGGCGAAAAGGGCGCAAAGCATGCCGGGGGTGGATAACCCGATGATGCAAAAGGCGACCGCGAGAGCGGTCGCCTTTTGCATGGCGCCAGCATTGGCTGAGTGAGAGCCTTAGCCGACGTTGATTGCGTCGATGCGATTGGGATCGGGAGACTGCCCGGGTATCTCGGCGGGAGCGGCCAGGCCCAGGTTGTTCTTCTCGAATACCCGATCGGCACGGTAGCTGGAGCGTACCAGCGGACCCGAGGCCACTTCCATGAACCCTTTCTCCAGTCCCAGGCGACGGTAGCGCTCGAACTCCTCGGGCGTAACCCAGCGCTCCACCGCTAGGTGGTTGCGGGTGGGGCGCAGGTACTGACCGAGCGTGACGATGTCGACGCCGATCTCGCGTAGGTCGTCTAAGGTGGCCAGTATCTCTTCGTCGGTTTCGCCGAGACCCAGCATGAGGCTGGTCTTGGTCAGTACCTCGGGCTTGTGGCGCTTGGCGTGGGCCAGTACATCCAGTGTCTTGCGGTAGCCGGCGCGGGGGTCGCGCACGGTGTGCGTCAAGCGCTCAACCGTCTCGACGTTCTGGGCGAACACCTCCAGCCCCGAATCGACCACGCGCTCGATGGCCACCGGATCGGCATCGAAATCGGGGGTCAGCGCCTCGACGACGACCGTTGGGGTGTTGGACTTGATCGCTCGAATGCAGTCGGCGTAGTGGCCGGCGCCGCCGTCGGGCAGGTCATCCCGATCGACCGAGGTCAGTACGACGTAGCGCAGCCCCATCAGCTCGACCGACTTGGCCGTGTTGGCCGGTTCCTCGTGGTCGAGCCAGCCGCGGGGATTGCCGGTATCGACCGCGCAGAAGCGACAAGCGCGGGTGCAGACCGAGCCCATCAACATGATGGTGGCGGTGCCGTTGCTCCAGCACTCGCCCATGTTGGGACAGTGAGACTCGGCACAGACGGTGCTCAGCCGGTGTTCGTTGACATTGCGCTTCACCGCCTCGAAGCGGTCGCCTCCCGGGATCTGGGCGCGCAGCCAGTGCGGTTTTCGGTGCGTCTCGGGGCGCTCCTCGACCTGCTTGCGCTGCTTGATGCCGTCCTTGATCACGGCCATGCCATGTTCGTTGCGGAACTTCTCCCCGCTCGGCACACGTTTTGAGGCGTTGTCGCTCATAGGGTGTGAGCCCCTCCACTCGGCGCTGCCAGACCATGTCGCCTTGCCTGAGGCGTCCGGCGAGCGGCCGGGATGACGGCGCACGGCCACATGGTATGCAGATTGATACGTTGGTCGCAGGCCATTAATCTACCATACCCCGCTCGCCTGGGGACAGACGACCGCGCCCTGCGCGGGGACTCCTACGCGGGCGGTATCGGCAGGCAGATCACTCCGTGATCGGGCATCGGTTGCGGCGGCGCCCGGAAGTGGGCATCGATTTCGCCGAGCCGCTCGCGCACGAAGCGCAGGAACAGCTCGGTCACCGGGGTGGGGAAGCGATCACGCGGGTAGACCGTGCACCACGAGCGGCGCAGCGGGAATCCCGGCAACGCCAGCTCGGCCAGCAGCCCCGCGCCGAGCTCCAGACGCACGGCCAGCCGCGGCAGGACCGCGACACCGAGATGTGCCATCACGCCCTGTTTGATGGCCTCGTTGGTGCCGAGCTCCATGGTGTGATGAAGCGCGACGTCCTGTTCGGCGGCTAGCTGCTCGAAGGCGGTGCGTACGCCCGATCCCGCCTCGCGCATCAGGACATAGTGGCGAGCCAGATCCTCCAGCGTCGGCGAGCGAGCCTCGAGCAGAGGGTGTCCGGGCCAGACCACCGGGATCAGCTCGTTTTCGAGAAAAGGCATGAACACGAGGTTGTCGTCGTCCTCGGGCACCATGGCCATGATCACCAGATCGTCGCGGCGGGCGGCCAGGCGCTCGAGTGCCTGGCTGCGATTGCACACCTGCAGCCGTACCTGCACGTTGGGATAGCGGGCGCGAAAGCGCGCTATCAGATGCGGTACCACGTACTGGGCGGTTGAAACGGCTGCCAGATTGAGCTCGCCCGAGATGGTGCCGGCCATGTCCGACAAGGCCATTTGCAGATGCGAGACCTGACCGAAGATGGCCTGGGTCGAGGCGGCCAGGGCGTCGGCGGCGGGCAAGACATGAAGCGTCTTGCCGGCATACTTGAATAGCGGCTGTCCCAGCGCCTGTTCGAGCTGCCGAATCTGGGCGCTGACCGCCGGCTGGGTCAAGCCCAGCTGCTCGGCCGCTCGCGAGTAGGACTGCTGGGAGTGCACGGCCTGGAAAACCTGGAGCTGGCGAAAGGTCAGGCGATTCAACAGCCTTGGCGTCGTCATCGGTCGATCCGCTGGAAGGGCGCAGCGCGGCCCGGTGGAGGCATCTCATTTTCATGCTATCACCGCCGCCGCTCGTGGTCATGCCGAGCGCCGCGGTGACGAGGAGGTTGACGACATGCAAGCCGACGACAACGATTCGGGACATGCCCTGAGTTGGCAGCGTGTGATGCTGGCCGGAAGCGGCCTGGCGGCCCTGCGCGCGGAGCAGGCCTGTGCCGAACTCGGGCTGGACTGGCGCAACGCTGCGAATGGTGAGGACATCGTCGAGCGCGCCGTACGGCTCGGCTGCAAGGCGCTGCATCCCGGCGAGTCCTCCGTGGAAGAGCAGTGGCGTCTGGCTCGTGCCTGTCAGCAGGCCGGCCTGGCTTTTATCGGCCCGCGCGAGTCGCTGATCGCCGCCATGTGCGATGAAGCCGCCAGCCGCCAGTTGATGCGCGAGGCGGGGTTGCCGCTGGGCGATACTCGGCATCGGACGCCCTGCGTGCACCTGCCGGTACTGGCCGATACCCGGGGGCAGGCGCTTGCGCTGATCGAGCATGAAGTGCTCGACGATACCTTCGCCGTGGCGCCCAGCGAGCGACTCACCCCTGAACAGCGCGCCTATCTGGGGCAGCTTGCGATCCAGGGCGCGCGTGCCGTGGGGCTGGTGGGGCTGGCGACACTGAGCTTCACTCTGGTCGGCAATCGCCCGGGATTCGTTGCCATGTGGCCGGGACTGACCGGCTTTGACGGACTCGCCGAGGTGCTGACCGGCCTCGACCTGTCGGTCGAGTTGATGCGGCTGGTAGCGGGGGAGCGCTTGAAGCGGCCCCGCGTCGGGCCGATGGGGCATGGTCCCGGGCGTCCCGGCCAGGCGCGCTGGCGACGGCTCGCTCCCGGTGTGGGGCAATTGGGAGGCGGGCCGGGTGTTCGGCTGGACCGAGCCGTCCTCGCTCCGGAAGCCGAGACGCGGCTACTGGTTTGGGGGCGCGATGGCGCCGAGGCACGGCGACGTGAACGGCGCGCGCTGGCGGAATGGGGTGGTGATGCTGGGCTGTCGACGGATGGAGACGACCCGCGAGGTTGAACTTCATCGCACCGTCGGACACAAAAAAACCACAAAAACGGCTGCGCCGGACCGGCGCAGGGCGTACTATGCTTGTTGCAGCGCAGCAAACAGTTTCTTCCCGATGTCGTGACACTCGACGTCGGCGAACCTCTGGAGTCGAACATGAACTCACTGATGCCGACACCGCCTGCCGAGGCGCTCAGTTTCCTTGACCCCTTCGGTATCGGCCGTGCCGCCTTCGACTACTGGCGCGATGCCGTCGAACGCAGTGTGCTTTACATGGACGTGATGCGCGAGCGGGGCAACCAGTATCTCGAACACATCGAGAAGACCAAACCCAACGTACTCGGTTTCGACGCCGAGGTCGTGATGGATGGCCGCACATTGTCGCGGCCGGTCAACTATGAGCTGATGAAGATCCTGCCCCCGGCGGGGGTCGAGATCGACCCGCAGTCGCGCCCCTTCGTGGTGGTCGATCCGCGGGCCGGCCACGGGCCGGGCATCGGCGGCTTCAAGCCGGACAGCGAGATTGGCGTCGCCCTGCGCGCTGGCCATCCCTGCTATTTCATCGGCTTCCTGCCTTACCCGGAACCGGGACAGACCGTCGAGGACGTGGTCGAAGCAGAGATCGCCTTCCTGCGCCGCGTCGTCGAGCTGCATCCGGAATCCTGCGAAAAGCCCATGGTGGTGGGCAACTGCCAGGCCGGCTGGCAGATCATGATGGCGGCCTCGCTGGAGCCCGACGTGTTCGGGCCGATCCTGATCGCCGGTGCGCCGCTCTCCTACTGGGCCGGCGAGCGGGGACGCGCGCCGATGCGCTATACCGGAGGCATGTCCGGCGGTAGCTGGATGACGACGCTGGCCAGCGATCTGGGCAGCGGCCTGTTCGATGGTGCCCTTCTGGTCCAGAACTTCGAGCGGCTCAACCCGGCCAACACCTGGTGGGACAAGCAGTATCGGCTCTATGCGAGCGTCGACAGCGAAGCGGAGCGCTACCTGAACTTCGAGCGTTGGTGGGGCGGCCACGTGGTGCTGGGCGGCGAGGAGATCCAGTACATCGTCGACAACCTGTTCATCGGCAATCGACTCTCGACCGCCCAACTGGTCACCTCCGACGGTCGGCGCATCGATTTGCGCAACGTGCGCTCGCCGGTGGTGGTGTTCTGCTCCCAGGGCGACGACATCACGCCGCCTCCCCAGGCGCTGGGCTGGGTACGCGATCTCTACGACGGGGTCGACGACATCATCGCCAACGAGCAGACCATCGTCTACTGCGTGCACGACAGCACCGGTCATCTGGGCATCTTCGTGTCGAGCAGTGTATCTCGTAAGGAGCATACCGAGTTCACCGCCAACATCGACTATATCGACGTTCTGCCGCCGGGGCTCTACGAGACCAGCGTGACCAGCGCCGCCGAGCGCGACGACGCCGAGCTCCTGGAGCGCGATTACCTGCTCGAGTTCAAGGCGCGTTCGATCGAAGGACTCAACCGCGACGTTCTGCATCATCGTGAGGATGACGACACTCGCTTCGCCACCGTGGCGCGCATCTCGGAGATCAATCTGGGACTTTACCGCCTGTTCTGGCAGCCCTGGATTCGTGTGGTAATGACCCCCGAGGCGTCTCGCCTGGTACGCCGTCTCCATCCGATTCGACTCGGCTATAAACTGCTTTCCGATCGCAACCCGCTTTCGGTTCCCCTGCCGGTGCTGGCGGACTGGGTGCGTCAGGATCGTCATCAGGTCGACGAGAACAACGTCTTTCGCACCATGGAGAAGTCCGTCTCGGCGCAGATCAGCCACGCGCTGGATACCTGGCGTGAGATTCGCGACCAGAGCATCGAGCAGACCTTCCTCACCGTGTACGGCCAGCCGCTGCTGCAGACGATGGTGGGGCTGGGTGGCGACGCCCACGTGCATCGCCGCCGTCCGGGCAGCGAGCCGGAGCATCGGCGTTTCATCGAGCGGCGCCAGGACGAGCTGCGGCACCGCGTGGCGGAAGGCGGCAGCCACGAGGCGGTGATGCGTTCGGTCATCCACGTGCTGGGCGGTTCGCCGACAACCGACGAACGCAACTTCAAGCGCCTGCGGACGTCCCGTGTCGAGCTGGAGCCCAGCAGCAGCCTGGCGGACTTCAAGCACTTGGTGCGCGAACAGTTCTTCATTCTCAAGCTGCACCGTGAGGAGGCGCTCGAAGCGATTCCCGAGCTGCTCTCGGGCGAGAGCGCGGAGGCGATTCGCGGCTACCTCGCGCACATCGACCACGTGCTGGCCGCCAGCGGTGAGCTGTCCGAGCAATCCAGCAAGCGCTACGAGCACATCCGGTCTCTGTTCGAGCAGGCCATGGAGCGGGCCGATCCGGCGGAGCGTCGCCAGGCCTTGGCCGATCTGCACGATCAGGTCGAAAGTGGGGCCAAGGCCGAGGTCGCGGCACGCGACGAGGTCGAGCGGTTGCTTGCCGCACCGCCCGCCCAGAAAAGCGCCGGTGAATCGAAGGCTAGCCAGCCCCGGCGCAACGCCGGCAAGCGGGCGCCGCGCAGGGCAAGCAAGAAGGATTGACCCCGCTTGCCGATGACAGCACCATCCGCGCCCCCGCCGGTTTTTCCGGCGGGGGCGCAAGCGTTGGGGGGGACGACATTGGCCCGACGTGCCGATGACGCTACCTTGATGCTACGTTCCCGATGCTGGTTTACTCCGCCAAAGTGGTCGCGACTGGCGCGAAGCGGGTGGCTGGGGTAGGGTAAGCGGATTTTTCACCCCGCGAGGATCGTCCGCCGAGGCACCGGTGGACCGGAACCGTTCAGGTGGGGCTCCAGAACCCCGCCGTGCAGAATGTGGAGCACTATGGGCAAGTCATTGGTCATCGTCGAGTCGCCGGCCAAGGCCAAGACGATCAACAAGTATCTCGGCAGCGAGTTCATCGTGAAGTCGAGCGTGGGTCATATCCGTGACCTGCCGACCAGCGGCTCGGGCAAGGCGGCTTCCGATCCCAAGGAGCGCGCGCGCCAGGCAGCAGCGACACGCAAGATGTCGCCCGATGAGAAGGCCGAGTACAAGAAGCACAAGGCCAAGGATCAGCTCATCCGGCGCATGGGCATCGACCCGGAGCACGGCTGGAAGGCTCACTACGAGATCCTGCCCGGCAAGGAAAAGGTGGTCGCCGAGCTGCAGAAGCTGGCCGAGAAGGCCGATGCCGTGTATCTCGCCACCGATCTGGACCGCGAGGGTGAGGCCATCGCCTGGCACCTCAAGGAGACCATCGGCGGCGCCGACGAGCGCTATCGCCGTGTGGTGTTCAACGAGATCACCAAGAATGCGATCAAGGAGGCATTCAAGGAGCCCGGCACGCTCAATATTCCCCGCGTCGAGGCCCAGCAGGCCAGGCGCTTTCTCGACCGCGTGGTGGGTTTCATGCTCTCGCCGCTGCTGTGGGCGAAGATCGCCCGCGGCCTCTCGGCCGGCCGGGTGCAGTCGGTGGCGGTGCGCCTGATCGTCGAACGCGAGCGCGAGATACGAGCCTTCGTTCCCGAAGAGTTCTGGGACGTGCATGCCGATCTCGTCTCGAAGGATGGCGAGCCCGTGCGTTTCGAACTGGTGCGTCAGGATGGGAAGGCCTTCCGGCCCACCTCGGAAGCCGAAACGCTCGAGCGTATCGAGCGCCTGCGCAAGGCGAGCCTTGCCATCACGGCGCGGGAGGACAAGCCCACCCGTTCGAAGCCGAATGCCCCCTTCATCACCTCGACCCTGCAGCAGGCCGCCAGCGGGCGACTCGGCTTCTCGGTGAAGAAGACCATGACGCTGGCCCAGCGCCTCTACGAGGCGGGCTACATCACCTACATGCGTACCGACTCCACCAACCTGTCCCAGGACGCGGTGGCCATGGCGCGCGAGCATATCGAGCAGGAGTACGGCAAGCGCTACCTGCCCGAGTCGCCCAACCGCTACTCGAGCAAGGAGGGCGCACAGGAAGCGCACGAAGCGATCCGCCCCTCCGACGTCAATCGCATGGCCCCCGACCTGGCCGGCATGGAGCGTGACGCCGAGCGCCTGTACGAATTGATCTGGCGCCAGTTCGTGGCGTGCCAGATGACCCCGGCCGAATACCTCTCCAGCACCCTCACCGTGGAAGCCGACGGCTATGAGCTCAAGGCCAAGGGGCGCGTGCTCAAGTTCGACGGTTACACCCGGGTCATGAAGCCGGCCGGCAAGAACGAGGACCAGGCGTTGCCGGACCTCGCCGAGGGCACGCCCATGCAACTCGAGGCGCTCGACCCCCAGCAGCACTTCACCAAGCCGCCGGCGCGCTACACCGAAGCGAGCCTGGTCAAGGAGCTGGAAAAGCGCGGTATCGGCCGTCCCTCGACCTATGCCTCGATCATCTCCACCATCCAGGATCGCGGCTACGTCAAGCTCGAAAACCGGCGCTTCTACGCCGAGAAACTTGGCGACATCGTCACCGAGCGGCTCAAGGAATCCTTCCCCGACCTGATGGATTTCTCCTTCACCGCGCGCATGGAAGATAGCCTCGACGAGGTCGCCGAGGGTGAGCGCAACTGGCGCGAACTGCTTGATGCGTTCTATGCCGAGTTTCGCGAGGAACTCGAAGCTGCCGAGAGCGAGGAGGGCATGCGGCCAAACCAGCCGGTGCCCACCGATATCGACTGCCCCTCCTGTGGGCGCAAGATGCAGATACGCACGGCCTCAACCGGCGTGTTCCTGGGCTGCTCCGGCTATAACCTGCCGCCCAAGGAGCGTTGCAAGACCACCATCGACCTGCTTCCCGGCGACGAGGCGGTACCCGCCGATGCCGGTGAGGAGGCCGAGACCCTGGCTCTACGAGCCAAGCACCGCTGCCCCAAGTGCGGCACGGCGATGGACAGCTACCTGATCGACGAGACGCGCAAATTGCATATTTGCGGCAACAGCCCCGACTGCGAAGGCTACGAGATCGAGCCCGGCAAGTTCCGCATCAAGGGCTACGACGGACCGACCATCGAGTGCGACAAGTGTGGCAGCGAGATGCAGCTCAAGTCGGGGCGTTTCGGCAAGTACTTCGGCTGCACCAACGAGGCGTGCAAGAACACCCGCAAGCTGCTGCGCAACGGCGAGGTGGCCCCGCCCAAGATGGACCCCGTTCCGATGCCGGAGCTGGCCTGCCAGAAGGTCGACGACCACTATGTGCTGCGCGACGGCGCCAGCGGCCTGTTCCTTGCCGCCAGCAAATTCCCTCGCAATCGCGAGACGCGCCCGCCCCTGGTGCGCGAACTGCGGGCACACGCCGACGAGCTTCCCGAGAAGTATCGCTACCTGCTCGACGCGCCCAGCGAGGATCCGGAGGGTCGCCCGGCGCAGATCCGCTTCTCGCGCAAGCAGAAGGAGCAGTTCGTGATGACCGAGGAGGAGGGCAAGGCAACCGGGTGGAAGGCATCCTACGCTAACGGTAGGTGGCAGGTGGAGGACAAGCGCAAGTGAACCCACGAGCCCGTACCAATCAACTGCTCTACCAGGCCGAGCTGATGCTGGATATCGCCTCGGGCGAGGACGAACATGCCGAGGCCCGGCGCATGGCCGCGGAAGAATCGGCCCTCGCCCTGGCCGAGCTGGCGCTGGAGTCGCTGCTGCGCGAAGTCACAGAGCATGCCCGCCTGGCGCGTCATGAATGGCGCGAGTTGCTCGGTCCCGAAGGGGCGGGCATCGCCGAGCTGCATCGCCTGCGCGAGCTAGCGGCACGCCCCGAGAGTTGGTTGGCTTGGCTGCTCGATCGTATCGAGGCGCTGCACGATAGTGCCGGCGCTGCGCGACGCCGCAGCGCGGCAGGCCAGGGCATGATTGCCGTGGGCAGTGCGGCGGCACTGGGCGAAGAGTTACGCGCCTGCCTGCGGGAGGCCAAACATGAGATCGCGATGCTGCGCGAGACCAGCATCGAATGGTGAGCGGGGCCCTCTCGATCATTGATAAGGGGACCAGGCGCCGGTCGTTTGGCAGGTGCGACGTGCAGTCGCTCGAAGGTTATTGAGTTTATATGCCAGACTGCAGGTAGGTTCCCCAGTGCAAGGAGACCGCCATGCCGGAAAGATCCACGATGAATGCCAGCTCGAGCGTTTTTCTCTCTCCCGAGATGCTTGGCTATTGGACCGATGAAACGTTGCGGGAAGTGCCGGACGATTCCGGTATCTACTGCGTCTTTCGTGCGGCCCGAGAAGCCGAATCGCAAGAGATGGAGGTGAAGCAACTTCTCTACGTGGGTGAGCATCGCAACGTGCGCTACTGCCTGCAGCATCACCCCGACAAGGAACTGTGGCGTGACACCCTCGAGCCGGGCGAGGAACTATGGTACTCGATGGGGCTTTGCAGCCATGCGAACCGTGAGCGCCTGCTGGCGGCCATGATCCATGCGCACAAGCCGCGCTTCAACAACACAAGCGAATACCTGGATCGGTTCCCGTTCCCGGAAACGTCGGTGCATCTCTACGGCAAGAAGGACAAGCTGCTGAGCATTTTTACCGTAGAGCAGAAGGATTAGACCTTCTGCGCCCGGCCGGCGTTCGAGCCGCCGGCTCTCGCCGCGCCGGGCGATGCCTCTCTTCGCTGCGAAGTCTGGGCTAGACTGCTTCCATCGACCACGCTTCGGTCCACCGAAGCGTGGATTCTTCACGGAGGAAGCGATATGCCCGATAGTCAAGACACCTACCGCTCCCACCTGATGCCGGCGTTGCGCCCGCTGCTCGAAGCGTCACCGGCTCCCGGCAGCAATGCCCTGGAGGCCCACGCGCTGCTTGACGATGCCCTGCGGGCCAGGGCGACCGATATTCATCTCGACCCCATCCATGACGCCTACCGCATTCGCCTGCGCATCGACGGCCGCATCGTCGACGCACTGCGCATCGAGACCGGCCAGGGGGCGCGTCTGGTCAACCAGTTCAAGGTGCTATCGGGGCTCAATCCGGTTCCTTCGCTGGCGACCGCCGAGGGCAGCTTCAGTTGGGCGCTCGAGCCCGGGGCCGAAGCGCTCTACATGCGGGTCACGGCGGTGCACTGCGTGGCGGGCGAGAAACTCGCGGTGCGTTTCCTGGCGCCGCCGCAGACCTTCGACGATACCGCCTCTCTGGGCATCGGTGAGGAGGGGGCGATGGGGATACGCCGATGGATGGATGCCACCGGCAGCATGCTGCTGGTGGCCGGGCCCACCGGCGCCGGCAAAACCACCACGCTCTACACGCTGCTCAACCAGCTGCGGCTGACCGACAGCCATGTGGTGACGCTGGAAAACCCCGTGGAGTACGGCGTTTCAGGCATCAATCAGGTTCAGGTGGACAAGGAGCATGGGCTGAGCTTCGAGAGCGGGACCCGCTCGCTCCTACGCCTGGACCCCGATTACGTGCTGATCGGCGAGATTCGCGATGGCGACTCGGCTCGCGCGGCGTTGAGTGTCACCAGCAGCGGCCGTTCGCTGATGGGCACCCTGCACAGTCGCGATGCCGTTGGCGTGGTCACTTCGATGCGCCAACTGGGGCTCTCCGACAGCGAGATCGGCGCCAACCTGGGGCTGGTGATCGCGCAGCGCCTGGTGCGTCGTCTGTGTCCGCATTGTCGCGTACAGCAGCCGCCGGAGCGGGTCGACAGCGAGTGGCTGCAGGCCATCGGGCTGGAAGTGCCGGACCTGGCCTGGAGCGCGTCGGGCTGTGCGCAGTGCGATGGTCTGGGGTACCGCGGCAGGACCGGGGTTTTCGAGATATGGCAGCTCACCCCGGAGGACTACGCCCGGATTTTGCGCCATGCCGACGAGTCCGAGCTGCGTCGCGCCCTGCTCGAACGAGGCGAGACGCTGATGCTGGCCGATGGCCTGGCCAAGGCCGAGGCAGGCGTCACCTCGCTGCGCGAGGTGTTTCGCATGGGGGCCATACTCACGGCCTGACCATGCCGCTCCGCTCACCGAACGAAAGATCTTAGGACCTGCTCCGTGTTACGCCAAGACGACAGACAGCGGCGACCCGGATGCGTTATAACACGGCGAACTACGTATCGATTCAGTCCGCATGAGGAGCCATGACCTCCATCACTCGTCGCCGTTTTGGCCAGCTCGCCCTGCTGACACCCTTTACGCTGCTCCTTGCCGAGCGCTCCAGCGCCAATCTGATCGAAACGCTGCTGGCGCGCGCCGATATCCCACGCCATGCCGATGAAGTCTGGGTGCTCGTCGATGATGTCGAGGCGTCGCTGAGCGTCTATCGTGGCAATCTTCGCCTCGAGCGATTCGCTCCGATCTCGCTGGGACGTGGCGGGGCGAGTGTTGAGCGCACCGAGGGAGGCAATGTAACGCCTAAGGGGGAGTTCCGTGTCAACCGTTTTAATTGGGAGAGCCAATGGCGCACCTTCATCGGGCTTGATTACCCGACGCCATCGCATGCGCGCATGGCATTGGAATCAGGGCTTTACACGGAGCAAGATTACGCGGATTATTTCGCCTACTACCGGCGCCATGGCTATCCGCCCCAGCGCACCGTGCTGGGAGGCTACATCGGTATCCACGGTCTCGGTAGGGCAGACCCGGAGGTGCATGCCAGCTACCACTGGACTCAGGGTTGCGTGGCGGTGACGGATACGCAGATCGACAGGCTTTCCGAGCTAATCGGCATTGGCACTCGCGTCGTCATCCGCTAGGCTCTAGATACGCAAGGGACGTTTCGAGCTATGGACAAGCGCCGTAGGGTATTATAAAACAGCGTTTGACTCCTGTGCTTGGCAGCAGTCGCTGCAAGAATCCTGCATTGAGCAGGATAGCCTGATCTCAGGCTTCATTAACGCCGCTGTACTAACCTGTGCAGTACCAAGGAAGACTCAAGGAGAACACCATGACTCTGAAGACCACCCTGAAGCTGACCGCCGCTGCTGCTTCTCTGGCCATCCTGGCCGGTTGTGCCTCTAACGCTGCGCTGGACGAAGTTCGCCAGACTGCCGAAGCGGCTCAGGCCGACGCTGCTGAAGCACGCAGCATCGCCACTCAGGCGCAGAACACAGCCAACCAGGCGCAGCGTGACGCCCAGGCGGCTCTGCAGATGTCCGAGCAGAACCGCGATGAAATGAACCGCATGTTCCAGCGTTCCATGCAGAAGTAATTCTGCTGGAGCGCCGCATTGCCAAGGGCAATGGCGGTTCTGCAATAGGAAAACCCCGCCTAGGCGGGGTTTTCTCGTTGGAGCGGCTTGTACTTCACCACAGCGGAGCATCGCGGGCGATTTCCGCCGTGGCTTCAAGCTAGAGGTGGCTGACTTCCAGTTCCGAGAACAGTTCGGGCTTCTGAGTGATCTCCAGTTCGGAGAACAAGCCACCGTCGAGCGCCTCCTCATGACCCTCCGAGGCCGGTTCTTCATCGGCGACCTGAAGCAGCGAAACCAGGCGACCGTCGGGCTGCTCCACCACTTGGCGCAGCTGGGCATAATCGATCGGTGCGGGTTCCTCGTCGAAGGCGCCGGCCACGATTTCCATGGCGTTGAGGATCGGCTCGAAGGTGCCGAGGTTCTCCTCGAGCTGAGGGAACGACTGCGCGTAGAGAACCCCGTCGGCGGACCAGGCGACCTTGAACGGCTGGTCGATGATATTGACTTGGGTGCCGCTCGGGACGCGCTCGTAGAGCGACTCGATATCCTCGGGGAACATGCGAATGCAGCCGCGGCTGGCGCGCATGCCGACGCCGTCGGGACGATTGGTGCCGTGAATCAGATAACTGGGCAGGCCAAGCAGAATGGCATGGCGGCCCAGCGGGTTGTCGGGACCGGGTGGCACAATGGCGGGGGCCGGTTCACCGCGAGCGGCAGCCTCCTCACGCATCGAGCGCGGCGGGGACCAGTGAGGGTCTTTCACCTTGACCGTGGTCCGGGTGACTCCGACCGGGGTGGCATAGCCGTCGCGACCGATGCTGATCGGATAGGTCTCGACGATACCCGGGCGTGAGTAGTAGTAAAGACGCAGCTCGGAGAGGTTGACCACGATGCCCTCGCGTGGGGCGTCGGGCAGGATGTACTGCGCGGGAATGATCACCTCGGTGCCCGGCCGGGGGGCCCAGACGCTGACTTCGGGGTTGGCCATTCGCATCCCCTCGTAGCCCACGTTGTGGCGGCGTCCGATATCGAGCAGGGTCTCCCCTTCCTCTACGGTCACGGTGTAGATCCCACCGATCACGTTGCCCTCGTCCGGCATGTGATAGTGGCCACGGGGCAGGGAGTCGCGTTCTTCCGCGTCCTCCTCGGCGATGGCGGGAAAAGTCAGCAGGGTAGCCAGGCCCAGCAGGGCGGCACCAAGACCGATCCGCATGGCCAATGTCGGGTTCTTCATCAACGTTGCTTTCTCGTCATTGGGTCGCCTGCCGGAGGGACGCTTCCTGGCATCCGGCACCGTTCAGCACGACGATCAAGCGCCACTCAAGGTGGCGCAGAGGTTGTGTCGGACTGCGATAAGACACTTGCGCATAGTATAGCGTTCTGCGGCGCGGGGGGAGCCCCAGCACCGACGGGGTGCGCTCAGGCGGCCTCGGTCTTGCGGTTGAGCGTGTCGAGAAGCTCTTCCACGGCCTGGAATCGGGCCTCCTCGTTATCCATGGCGGCCTCGAAGCGCAGCGTGTCGGCGCCGTCGAGCCGGTAACGCTTGGGTGCACCCTGGATCAGCTTGACCAGGATCAGCGGGTCGACGCGAGTCTGGGCGCCGAAGATTACCCGCCCGCGTTCGGTGCCGGCCTCGAGGCGCACCACGCCGAGACGCTCGGCACGCTGGCGTAGCCGAGTCTGGCGCATCAGCGTCTTGACCGGTGCCGGCAACAGGCCGAAACGATCGATCATTTCCACCTGCAGCTCCTTGAGCTCGCCTTCGTCGCTGGCGCTGGCGATGCGCTTGTACATCACCAGGCGTTGCTGTACGTCGGGCAGATAGTCGTCGGGGATCAGGGCGGGCAGGTTGAGGCTGACTTCGACGCCTTCGTTGAGCGGCGCCTCGATGTTGGGCGTCTTGCCCGCGCGGATGGCGGCCACGGCACGGTCGAGCATCTCCATGTAGAGGGTGTAGCCGATGGCTTCCATCTGGCCGCTCTGCTCATCGCCGAGCAGCTCGCCTGCGCCACGAATCTCCATGTCGTGGCTGGCCAGGGTAAACCCGGCGCCGAGATCCTCGGCGGCGCCGATCGCCTCAAGGCGCTTGACGGCGTCCTTGGTGATGGCCCGCGGTGGCGGAGCGAGCAGATAAGCGTAAGCCTGGTGGTGGCTTCGGCCCACGCGGCCGCGCAACTGGTGCAACTGGGCCAGGCCGAACTTGTCGGCTCGCTCGATGACGATGGTATTGGCGCTCGGCACGTCGATGCCGGTCTCGATGATCGTGGAACAGACCAGCACGTTGTAGCGCTTGTGATAGAAATCCGACATGACCCGCTCCAGCGCCCGTTCGGGCAACTGGCCGTGGGCGACCGCCACCCGTGCTTCCGGCACCAGCGCGCGAATCGTCTCGGCGGCGGTCTCGATGGTCCTGACTTCGTTGTGCAGGTAGTAGACCTGGCCGCCACGCAGGATCTCGCGCAGGATCGCCTCCTTGATGATCGATTCGTCGCGCTGCTGGACGAAGGTCTTCACCGACAGGCGGCGCGCCGGCGGTGTGGCAATGATCGACAGGTCACGAATGCCGCTCATGGCCATGTTGAGGGTGCGCGGGATCGGCGTGGCGGTGAGTGTGAGGATGTCGACCTCGGCACGCAGTTCCTTCAGTCGCTCCTTCTGGGAGACGCCGAAGCGGTGCTCCTCGTCGATGATGAGAAGTCCCATATTGGGCAGTTTCATCGACTTCGACAGCAGCTTGTGGGTGCCAATGACGATGTCCGCCTGGCCGTTCTCGATACGCTTGAGCGACTCAGCCTGTCCCTTGCCGGCGGTGAATCGCGACACCAGCTCGATTTGCACCGCGGTATCGGCGAAGCGATCGCGGAAGTTTTCGTAGTGCTGTCGGGCGAGAAGGGTGGTGGGAACCAGTACCACCACTTGGCGTCCCGAATGCACGGCGAGGAAGGCGGCACGCATGGCGACTTCGGTCTTGCCGAAGCCGACATCGCCACAGACCACGCGATCCATGGGGCGCGGTGCGGTCATGTCGCCGATGACGGCGGCGATGGCGGCGCGCTGATCGGGAGTCTCCTCGAACGGGAAGCTGGCGGCGAAACGAGCGTATTCTTCATCGGGCGGGGTGCAGGCGAACCCCTCGCGGGCCTCGCGGCGTGCGTAGACGTCGAGCAGCTCGGCGGCGGTGTCGCGGATCTTCTCGGCGGCACGACGCCGCGCCTTGTCCCACTGGTCGGAGCCGAGGCGATGCAGCGGGGCGAGCTCGTCGTCGGTACCGGCATAGCGTGAAATGAGGTGCAGATTGTCCACCGGCACGTAGAGCTTGGCGCCCTCGGCGTACTCGAGCGCCACGAATTCCGCAGCCTGGCCGCCGGCCTCGAGTCGCTCGAGACCGCGGTAGCGTCCCACGCCATGGGTTTGGTGCACCACCGGTGCCCCTGGGCGCAGCTCCGAGAGATGCCGTATTGCCAGTTCGCCGAGGTCCGTCGCCTTCTCGCGGCGTCGGCTCTGGCGCACCACGTCGCCGAACAGCTCGGTCTCGCTGATCACGACGAGTTCCGGGTCCTCCAGCCACAGCCCGGCATCGATCTCGCCCTCGGTGACGGCCAGACGCATGTCGCCGGCCAGGAAGGTGGCGAAGTCTGCGACATGAGGAAGCGTCAGAGGCAGCGGGGCCAGGGTTTCCTCCAGCGCCTCGCGGCGTCCCCGCGATTCGGCGACGAACAGTACCCGGGTCTCGCCTTGCTCCTCCAGAAAGCGCGCCAGCGATGCCAGCGGCCGCTTCGCACGGGCGTTCACCGCCACTTCAGGCAGGGCGCGAGCGGCAGGTGTCAGGGCATGACGACGTTCGGGGTCGGCGACCAGTTCGACCCGAGGGTGGCGCTTGATGGCGCCGAACGCCTCGGCCACCGGGACGAAGGCGCGATGGGGTGGCAACAGCGGCCGGGTGGGATCGACGCCGAGATTCTCGTAGCGACTCTCGATCGCCGCCCAGTGGTGCTCGGCGGCGGGGTAGGTCTCGGGAAGCAGCGCGATCCGGGTGCCTTCGGCCAGATGGTCGAACAGCGTCGCTGTCTCCTCGAAGAACAGCGGCAGATATTGCTCCAGGCCGGGGGAGGGTATGCCTTTGAGGGCGTCCACGTAGAGCGGACACTGGCGGGGGTCGACATCGAACAGGGTCTCGAAGCCCTCGCGGAAACAGGCAATGGCCGAGCGCGACAGCGAATATTCGTGGGCGGGCAGCAGCTCCACCCGCTCCACCTTGTCCTGGCTGCGCTGGGTATCTGGGTCGAAGCGGCGCAGACTGTCGATCTCGTCGTCGAACAGGTCGATGCGCAGCGGGCCGTCACTGCCCATCGGGAACAGATCGATCAGCGCACCGCGCAAGGCGTACTCACCCGGCTCGTAGACGGTTTCCACGGCTCGATAGCCAGCCCGGGAGAGGCTCTCGCGAAATCCCTCGCGATTCAGCGTCTGCCCCACTTCGAGCGTCATCACGCGCCCGGCGATGTAGTCGACCGGTGGCAGTCGCTGCATCAGGGTGTTGATCGACACCAACACGATGCCATGCTCGCCGTTCTGCAGCCGACGTAGCGTGCGCAGGCGCTCCGAGACGATATCCTGATGCGGCGAGAAGCTGTCGTAAGGCAGGGTCTCCCAGTCGGGAAACGGCAATACCGACACCGAGGCGAAGAAACGCAGGTCGTTCTCGAGCCGCTGGGCGGCAGCGGTATCGGGAGCGATCACCAGCAGGGGAGCATCCTCGGCGAGATGGGCCAGCGCCAGGGCGGGCGCACTGCCGGGCGGCATGTGCCAGTAAAGTGTGTCACGCACGCCTTGAGGGCGTGGCGGGTCGAGCGGCGAAAAGTTGGGCATGGTGTCGTCAGGCCATGTCGTGTGTCGTGAATGCGAGCGGTCAGGGCCGGTCGCGACGCCTGTCAAAGGGCGTTTGCGAAGAGTGGAAGAGCATCATACCAGCCCGATGCGACGCTTGTAGTCAAACTCGGTTTCCTGTAATCCCCCTACAGCGTCTGCGACTATCCTTCGATTGCCCCACCGAAGCGTGAACGGGATAATGTGACGGAATTCCCGACTATATGAGAGAGGCTTCACGTGAGTCAGCAACCCCTCGAGACCGTCTTCCAGGAGTGGCACGACAACCAGGCGCTCGCCGAGCAGATGATCCCGCTGATCGGCAGCCTCTATCGCCAAAACAATGTGGTTACCACGCTCTACGGGCGTTCACTGTTCAACCGCTCGGTGATCCGCATTCTGAAGGATCATCGCTTCGTCAGGAAGGTCGAGGGAACCGAGCTCTCGGTGCGGGATACCCTGCCGCTGGTCCAGGCCATGGCCGAGCTCAACCTGGGGCCGGCTCACGTCGACGTGGGCAAGCTGGGCGTGGCGTTCAAGAAGCGCGGCGGCGTCGACGCCAAGGCCTTTCTGCGCGAGGAGCTTGCCGAGATCGTCGATGCGCACGATCAGAACGGTAACAACGGCCAATCCAAGGATGTGGTGCTCTACGGCTTCGGCCGCATCGGCCGTCTGTTGGCCCGGGTGCTGGTGGAGAAGGCCGGCGGCGGCAACCTGTTGCGCCTGCGTGCGATCGTGGTGCGTGGGCGCGGCGACATCGCCAAGGACCTCGAGAAGCGGGCGAGCCTGCTGCGCCGTGACTCGGTCCATGGTCCTTTCGACGGCACCATCCACGTCGATACCGAAGCGCGTACCATCACCGCCAACGGTAACGTCATTCATGTGATCTATGCCGACAAGCCCAGCGACGTCGACTATACCGCCTACGGCATCGACAATGCCGTGGTAGTCGATAACACCGGCATCTGGCGTGACGAAGAGGGCCTCGGCCAGCACTTGCAGTGCAAGGGCGTGTCCAAGGCGCTCCTGACCGCACCGGGCAAGGGCGACATCAAGAACATCGTGTTCGGCATCAACCATGGCGATATCGAAGAGAACGACACCATCCTCTCGGCGGCGTCATGCACCACCAACGCCATCGTGCCGGTGCTCAAGGTGCTCAACGACGAGTACGGCATCGAATGCGGTCACGTGGAGACGGTGCACGCCTACACCAACGACCAGAATCTGATCGACAATTACCACAAGGGCGACCGTCGCGGTCGCAGCGCGCCGCTCAACATGGTGTTGACCGAGACCGGGGCGGCCAAGGCGGTGGCCAAGGCGCTGCCGGAGCTGACCGGCAAGCTGACCGGCAACGCCATCCGCGTGCCGATTCCCAATGTCTCCATGGCTATCCTCAATCTGACCCTGGGGCACGAGACCGACGCGGCGGCGCTCAACGACTACCTGCGTCGCATGTCGATCGACTCCGCCTATCAGAAGCAGATCGACTTCGTCGATTCGCCCGAGGTGGTCTCGTCGGATTTCGTGGGCAACCGCCACGCTGGTATTGTCGACGCCAAGGCGACCATCGCCAGCGGCAAGCAGGCCGTGCTCTACGTGTGGTACGACAACGAGTTCGGCTACAGTTGCCAGGTGGTGCGGATCCTGCAGCACATCTCCAACGTACACTTCCTCAAGCTTCCTCGCGCCCAGGCCTAGCCTTGCGGCACCGGCCATTCCCGACCTCGCGGGTCGGGAATGGCTGATCCAGGTCATCTTCACGTCATTTGAGCCAATGTCCCGGTTGGCCGGTTCGATCCACCAGGACCTTCCCAGCCCTTGAACGAGCGCCTTTCAACGCCTATTGAACCTAGCCGAAGCCGCGTGACAGGCGCTTTTCTCCCCTCTTTTGCGACCTTAGGCCGTGTGGTCTTTGGTCGCGCTTGTCTTTATAATACTGTGGATTTTTTCGGGGTGGCCCGAACCGCTCGGGCCTGACTGGTAACGTACTGACGCAATAAGAATTCGAATCCATTCGAACCCCTTTCCTTCGTATATCCGATCCATCAACTGGGCGAGACTATGATCGAAGTCAAGAAAGGCCTGGATCTCCCCATCATGGGGGCGCCCGAGCCGCGCATCGACGATGCTCGGTCCGTGCGCCACGTGGCCATCCTGGGTACCGACTACGTCGGCATGAAGCCGACCATGGAGGTCCGGGAAGGGGACAAGGTGAAACTGGGCCAACTCCTCTTCACCGACAAGAAGAATGAAGGCGTACGCTTCACGGCTCCGGCGGCCGGTGAGGTCGTCGCGATCAACCGTGGGGAGAAGCGCAAGCTGCTCTCGGTCGTCGTCAAGGTCGACGAGAACGAGGAGGCGGTGGAGTTCACCGCTCACGATCGCGACAAGCTCGAGAGCCTCGAGCGCAAGACGGTCGTCGAGCAGCTGGTCGAGTCGGGCCTGTGGACGGCCCTGCGTACGCGTCCTTATTCCCGCACGCCGGCGATCGACAGCGAGCCGGCGGACATCTTCGTCACGGCTATCGACACTCACCCCCTGTGTGCCAATCCCGCCGACGTCATCGGTGAGCAGCCGCAGGCGTTCGAAGATGGTCTCAAGGTGCTCACGCGGCTGACCCAGGGCAAGGTTTTCCTGTGCACCGCGCCCAACGCACCCATTCCCGGCGGCGACGTGGCGGGCGTGCAGGTCGAGACCTTTGGCGGCCCGCATCCGGCCGGTCTGGTCGGTACGCACATCCATTTCCTGTCGCCGGTCGCTCTGCACAGGCGTGTCTGGCATATCGGCTATCAGGACGTGATCGCCTTCGGCAAGCTTTTCACCGAAGGCAGGCTCGACATGTCGCGAATCGTCGCCGTGGGCGGGCCGCGTGCCGAGAAGCCGCGCCTGCTGCGGACACGAATCGGGGCCAGCACCGAGGAACTGTTGGCGGGAGAAATCCTCCAACCCGAAGATACGCGCGTGATCTCCGGTTCGGTGTTCTCGGGGTTCACTGCGGAGGGCAGCCTGCGTTATCTGGGACGCTTTCACAACCAGTTCAGCCTGCTCGAAGAGGGCAACAAGCGCAGCTTCCTGGGCTGGCTGTCGCCGGGCAACAACCGCCATTCCGTGCTGGGCATCTACCTGTCGAGGTTCATGGGGCTCAACAATTATGCGCCCAACACCTCCACCAACGGCTCCGAGCGCGCCATGGTGCCGGTGGGGGTCTACGAGGAAGTGATGCCATTGGACATTCTTCCGACCCAATTGCTGCGTACGCTGATCGTCGGCGACATCGAGGTGGCCATGCAACTCGGGTGCCTGGAGCTGGATGAAGAGGACCTGGCGCTGTGCACCTACGTGTGCCCGGGCAAGTACGAATACGGTCCCATCCTGCGTGAAAACCTCACCATGATCGAGAAAGAGGCCTGATGATGGGTATCCGACAGACACTCGACAATCTCGAACCCCATTTCCACAAGGGTGGCAAGTACGAGAAGTGGTATCCGCTCTTTGAAGCGGTCGACACCATCTTCTATTCGCCGCCCAGCGTGACCAAGACCACGGCGCATGTGCGCGACGGCATCGACCTGAAGCGCATCATGATCACCGTATGGTTATGTACCTTCCCGGCCATGTTCTTCGGCATGTGGAATGTCGGCTGGCTGGCCAATATGGCGATCGCTGACGGCTACGAGGCGCTGGGTGGGTGGCGCGAAGCCGTGGTGATGCTGCTGGCGGGCAGCCACGACCCGGGCAGCCTGTGGGCCAACTTCGTGCTCGGCGCCACCTACTTCCTGCCGATCTACCTGGTGACCTTCGTTGTCGGTGGGTTCTGGGAAGTGGTGTTCGCGATCAAGCGCGGCCACG
The DNA here is from genome assembly GCF_002930105.1 of Billgrantia saliphila. Lineage (GTDB taxonomy): Bacteria > Pseudomonadota > Gammaproteobacteria > Pseudomonadales > Halomonadaceae > Halomonas > Halomonas saliphila. The sequence goes on from NZ_PJRN01000001.1 coordinate 289,416, forward strand.
AGGTCAACGAAGGCTTCTTCGTCACGTCCGTGCTCTACGCCTTGGTTCTGCCCGCGACCATCCCGCTGTGGCAGGTGGCGCTGGGTATCACGTTCGGCGTGGTGATCGGCAAGGAGATCTTCGGCGGCACCGGCAAGAACTTCCTCAACCCGGCGCTGACCGGTCGTGCCTTTCTTTACTTCGCCTACCCGGCGCAGATCTCGGGCGATGAGGTCTGGGTGGCGGCCGACGGTTATACCGGCGCGACGCCTCTCTCCATCGCCTTCCAGGAGGGCATGGTGGAGCTGACTTCCCAGTACAGCTGGTGGGATGCCTTCCTCGGCTTCCTGCCCGGTTCCGTGGGTGAGGTTTCGGCCCTGGCCATTTTGATCGGCGCCGCGGTGCTGCTGTGGACCAAGATCGCCTCCTGGCGAATCATGCTGGGTTGCTTGATCGGTATGGTCGGCACCAGCATGCTATTCAATCTGGTCGGCTCCGAGAGCAATCCCATGTTCGCCATGCCGTGGTACTGGCATCTGGTAATCGGGGGCTTCGCTTTCGGCATGGTCTTCATGGCGACTGATCCGGTGTCCGCTTCGATGACCAATCCCGGTCGACTGATCTTCGGCATTCTGATCGGTGTAATGACCGTGCTGATTCGCGTGGTGAACCCGGCATTCCCTGAAGGCATCATGCTGGCGATCCTGTTTGCCAACCTGTTCGCTCCGCTGATCGATCACTTCTTTGTTCAGGCCAACATCAAGCGTCGCATGCGGCGCGTCGGTGTGCCGGCCGGGGAGACCGCCTGATGGCACAGAGCAATAACTCCATCAAGAAGATTCTCACGGTGGCGTTCGCACTCTGTATCGTGTGTTCGGTCATCGTGTCGACCGCGGCGGTGGCGCTGCGGCCCAAGCAACAGCTCAACCAGGAACTCGATCGCAAGACGAACATCCTGAGCGTGGCCAACCTGTACGAGCCGGGCATGGATGTCGAGGAGGCATTCAGCGAGGTCACCCCACGCGTGGTCGATATGCGCACGGGGGAGTACACCGATGAGCTCGATCCGGAGACTTTCGACCACTTCCAGGCAGCGCGCGATCCGGCCATGGGGCGTACTCTGTCGGGTGACCGCGACATAGCAGGTCTGAGCCGCGTGGAGAACTTCGCCACGGTCTATCTGGTCGGTGACGCCGAGGACCCGGACCAGATCATTCTGCCGATTCGCGGTCAGGGCCTGTGGGGGCTGATGCGTGGCTTCATGTCGGTGGAAGGCGATGGCAACACCATCGTCGGTATCACCTACTACGAGCACAGCGAGACGCCTGGGTTGGGCGCCGAGGTCAACAATCCGCGCTGGCAGGCCCAGTGGGAAGGCAAGAAGATCTTCGCCGACGGGGAAGATCTGACACCTGCCATCCATCTGACCAAGGGTGGCGCTGATGACGAGACCGAAATCGATGCGCTGTCTGGCGCTACCCTGACCAGCAACGGCGTCACCAATATGCTGCAGTTCTGGTTGAGTCCGGAGGGCTTCGGTACCTACCTGGCGCGCTTCCGTAGCGAAGTCGACCGGGAAGAGGTGCAGGAAGCCGACGTCGAACTCGAAGCCGAAGCTTAAGGAGCCTGAACATGTCCGCTGTGACTCCCAAGGGCGTCCTGACGACCCCGATCTTCAACAACAACCCCATCGCCCTTCAGGTACTCGGTATCTGCTCGGCGCTGGCGGTGACGACCAGCATGAGCGTTTCGCTGGTCATGGCGCTGGCCGTTATCTCGGTAACGGCGTTCTCCAACCTGTTCGTGTCACTCATTCGCCACCATATCCCATCCTCGATTCGCATCATCGTCCAGATGACCATCATCGCCTCGCTGGTGATCGTGGTGGATCAGGTGCTCAAGGCGTTCGCCTACGAGATGTCCAAACAGCTCTCGGTGTTCGTTGGCCTGATCATTACCAACTGTATCGTGATGGGGCGTGCCGAAGGCTTCGCCATGCAGAACTCGCCGGGCCTCTCGTTCCTGGACGGTGTCGGCAACGGGCTGGGCTACGGTTTCATTCTGATGACCGTCGGCTTCTTCCGTGAGCTGCTCGGTTCTGGGAGCATCTTCGGTTTTACCGTGTTGCAGACGGTGCAGGATGGCGGCTGGTATGTGCCCAACGGCCTGCTGCTGCTGCCGCCGTCTGCGTTCTTCATCATCGGCCTGATCATCTGGGCGCTGCGCGAGACGCATCCGGAGCAGGTCGAGAGGAACGAGTTCGTGATGAGAAAGAACAGCATGCCGAAGGAGGCCGTGTAACATGGAACACTACATCAGCCTGTTCGTCGCCTCGGTCTTCGTCGAGAACCTGGCGCTGGCGTTCTTCCTCGGCATGTGTACCTTCCTGGCGGTTTCCAAGAAGGTCTCGGCGGCCATTGGTCTCGGCATCGCGGTGATCGTGGTGCTGACCATCTCCGTGCCGGTCAACAACGTCATCTACAACGCGTTGTTGGCCGAGGGGGCTCTGACCTGGACCGGTATCGAAGGTGCCGAGAACATCGATCTATCCTTCCTGGGCCTGCTCTCCTATATCGGCGTCATCGCCGCTCTGGTGCAGATCCTCGAGATGTTCCTCGACAAGTACGTGCCGGCTCTCTACAACGCGCTGGGTGTATTCCTGCCGCTTATCACCGTGAACTGCGCCATCCTCGGTGGCGTGCTGTTCATGGTCGAGCGTAACTACGGCTTCGGAGAATCCGTGGTCTACGGCCTGGGTTCCGGTGTCGGCTGGGCGCTGGCCATCACCGCACTGGCGGGGATTCGCGAGAGGCTCAAGTACAGCGACGTGCCGGCCGGTCTGCAGGGACTGGGCATCACTTTCATTACCGTGGGGTTGATGTCGCTGGGCTTCATGTCTTTCTCGGGCATCCAGCTCTGAGCCAGGGCGCGTTTCCGGCGGCGCTCGCGCCGCCGGGAAACAGGTCACACAGCAAATAGGAAACCGACATGGTTGAAACATCTATCATCTTGCTCGGTGTGTTCATGTTCACCGTGGTCGTCATCGGCCTCGTCGCGGTGATCCTGGCGGCGCGCAGCAAGCTCGTCAGCACCGGCGACGTGTCCATTGAGATCAACGGCGACCCGGAGCACACCATCACGACCCAGGCCGGTGGCAAGCTACTCAACACACTGGCGGCGAATGGCATCTTCCTTTCCTCCGCCTGTGGCGGCGGTGGTTCCTGCGCTCAGTGCAAGTGCCGGGTGGAAGAGGGCGGCGGCTCCATTCTGCCGACCGAGGAGTCCCACTTCACCCTGCGCGAGAAGAAGGAGGGCTGGCGCCTCTCTTGCCAGGTGCCGGTGAAGCAGGACATGAAGATTGAAGTGCCGGAGGAGGTTTTCGGCGTCAAGAAATGGGAGTGCGAGGTCATCTCCAACCCCAACGTCGCCACCTTCATCAAGGAGCTGAACCTGCGTCTGCCCGAGGGCGAGGAAGTGGCCTTCCGCGCCGGCGGTTACGTTCAGCTGGTAGCACCGCCCTACGATATCAAGTTTTCGGACTTCGATATCGAGGAGGAGTATCGCGGCGACTGGGAGAAATTCGATCTGTTCAAGATCTCCCACAAGAACGACGAGGAAGTCATTCGCGCCTACTCGATGGCGAACTACCCCGAAGAGAAGGGGATTCTCAAGTTCAACATCCGTATCGCCACGCCGCCTCCCGGCTCCAACCATCCGCCGGGCCTGATGTCGACTTACGTCTTCAACCTGAAGCCGGGCGATAGGGTCACGGTGATGGGGCCCTTCGGCGAGTTCTTTGCCAAGGAGACCGACGCCGAGATGGTGTTCATCGGCGGTGGTGCCGGCATGGCGCCGATGCGCAGCCATATCTTCGATCAGCTCAAGCGTCTCGACTCGAAGCGCAAGATCAGCTTCTGGTACGGTGCGCGCTCCTGGCGCGAAACCTTCTACAACGAAGAGTACGACAAGCTGGCCGAGGAGCACTCCAACTTCGAGTGGCACCTGGCCCTGTCCGATCCGCAACCCGAAGACAACTGGACCGGGCCGACCGGGTTCATTCACAACGTGCTGTACGAGAACTACCTCAAGGACCATCCGGCTCCCGAGGATTGCGAGTACTACATGTGCGGACCGCCCATGATGAACGCCTCGGTGATCAAGATGCTGCTCGATCTGGGGGTAGAACCCGAAAACATCCTGTTGGATGACTTCGGCGGATGATCTCCCTCGCCCTAGGGCGATTTTCAGGGCTGACCCGCAGCGGGTCAGCCCTGTTCATGTTCGTCGTGATGCTGCCCATGGCGCTGAGCGCCTGCCGCCATCAAATCAGCGAGCACCATCTACAGGGCGCGACCCTGGGAACGGGCTACCATATCACCCTGTATGCCGATCTGAGTGACGCGGCGCTCCTGGCGCTGGAGACCGGCATACAAGGTGAACTGGAAGACCTGCAACGTCAGCGCGAACTCTACGTACGCGCACTCGATGCCGCTTTCGCTCGGGTCGGGATGTCGGCGCCGACCATTCTATTGGGCGAATTGGATCACATGGTTCATGCTCTGGCCGTCGACCGCATGGTTGAATGGCTGGATGCACGCGAGGACTTGGCCGCGCTGGTCGAGGTGGGCGGCGTGATGCGCGCTGCGGCTGCCCCGCCGAATGGCGGCTGGCGCTTGTCACTGGAGCGCGCCGGACTGCCCAAGCTATCCGAAGAGCGTTACCTCTACCTGCATGACGCTGCACTGGTGCATCGTTTCACGGAACTGGAAGCATCTCCGCTGATGTCGCTTCCGACACCGCTGGGTGTTAGCGTCGTGGCCGAAACGGCGAGCGAGGCCATGCGGCAAGCCAACCGGATGATGCTGGCCGAGCCGGGCGACGCCCTGGCATATGCCGCGCGTACGGATAGAGCGGCCAGGCTTGTTGTCAAGACACCCCAAGGCATCGTCATTCATCAAACCGCGGCGCTCGAACCCTGGTTCGAGGGATAGCCGCAAGGAGTGCTATCCATGACCACATTCTTCGTTGTCCTGGGCTTCATGCTCTTGATCATGGCCGCCATGGCGATCGGTGTGATAGCCGGGCGCAAGCCCATTGCCGGCTCATGCGGAGGGCTCAACAAGCTTGGCCTCAAGGAAGGCTGCGATATCTGCGGTGGCAAGGACGAGGTCTGCGAGGAAGAGAACCGCAAGCGCAACGAGGGGCAGCAGGCCAGTGCCCGCCGCCGCAGCGACGAGAGTCGCGGTGCCGACCTTGGCTACGACGCCACCAAGCGCTGAGCGCAGGAGCCGACGACTACATCGACAAGGGATAGGAGACGCGAGAGCCCATGGCAGTGCATAACTACGACGTGGTAGTGATTGGTACCGGGCCGGCCGGCGAGAGCGCCGCGATCAATGCAGCCAAGCATGGCAAGCGAGTGGCGGTTGTCGAGAAACAGCCGGTACTTGGCGGCAACTGCACGCACTGGGGCACGATTCCCTCCAAGGCGCTGCGCCATCAAGTCAAGCAGATCATGCAATTCAATACCAATCGCATGTTTCGGGATATCGGCGAGCCGCGTTGGTTCTCCTTTCCCAGGGTAATGGAGCGTTCGCGCATGACCATCGACCAACAGGTCGAGATGCGCACCAAATTCTATGCCCGTAACCGCATCGACCTGTTCAGCGGTGTGGCACGCTTCAAGGACGAACATACCCTGCTGGTACGCGACCGCCAGGAAGCGCTGGAGGAACTGGTGGCTCAGAAGGTCGTCATCGCCACCGGTTCGCGTCCCTATCGGCCGGCCGACATCAATTTTCGGCATCCGCGCATCTATGATTCCGATACCATCCTCAGTTTGTCGCATACGCCACGGACCCTGATCATCTTTGGTGCCGGTGTGATCGGCTGTGAGTACGCCTCGATCTTTTCCGGGCTGGGCGTCAAGGTCGATCTCATCAACAACCGGGACCGGCTGCTGTCTTTCCTGGATGACGAGATCTCCGATGCGCTCTCCTACCATCTGCGCAAGCATGGCGTACTGATTCGCCACAACGAAGAGTACGAGCGCGTCGAAGGCGATGAGTCCGGGGTCGTGGTCTACCTCAAGTCGGGCAAGAAACTGCGTGCCGACGCTTTCCTGTGGGCCAACGGCCGCACCGGTAACACCGACGAGCTGGGGCTCGAGAACATCGGCCTCGAGGCGAACGGTCGCGGGCAGCTACAGGTCGACGATCACTACCGCACTGCGCGTCCGCACATTTATGCCGCGGGTGATGTAATCGGCTGGCCGAGCCTGGCGAGTGCCGCTTACGATCAAGGGCTCAATGCATGCGATGAGCTGCTCGAGCGCGATTACCGCTTCGTCAGTGAAGTACCGACAGGCATCTACACCATACCCGAGATCAGCTCTTTCGGTCGCAGCGAGCGCGAGCTGACCGAGGCGAAGGTGCCTTATGAAGTTGCTCAGGCTTTCTTCAAGGATACCGCCCGTGCCCAGATCACCGGCGATACAGTGGGTATGCTCAAGATCCTGTTCCATCAGGATACTTTGGAGATCTTCGGCATCCACTGTTTCGGTGACCAAGCCTCGGAGATCGTCCACATCGGCCAGGCGATCATGCAACAGAAGGGCGAGGCCAACACGCTCAAATATTTCGTCAATACCACCTTCAACTATCCCACCATGGCTGAAGCTTATCGGGTAGCGGCCCAGAATGGCCTGAATCGGGTGTTCTGAGCCCTACTTCCTTTCAGCTTCATCACTGTTTAATAGTCTGTAGCCTGCTCTCTTAAGAGGGCAGGCTTTTTTGTCTGTAGCTCGCCTATCAGAACACCTTTTCTCAGGTTACCGAACCGTAGAAAAACCCTAATAACAAAGCATCAGATTTTTAGCCGAATCAGGAAAGCCCATTCGTCAGGATGACGTTCGCCTCAAACCAGGTATGGGAAAAACCAACTACGCAAAAAGTAAGTACGTTTAGTAACATGCCGAAGGAAAACATAACAATGGAAGCAATCCAGTTGGAACGGAAAGGGAGATCCACCATGAGCTCCTCTGGCGGTAGCGTGGCCTGGAATAATCCACCCTGAGATTTATTAACTTAATTGATTGTTTTTAAAGGGCGAGGGTGTCTATGACACATACTTCAGATTGAAATAAAGGCGCGTCGAGGACAAAATGACGACTCATTATAGGCCTGAGGTCGATGGGCTAAGAGCCGTAGCCGTTATACCCGTTATATTCTTTCACGCAGGGTTTGATACCTTTAGTGGCGGGTACGTTGGTGTCGATATATTTTTCGTAATAAGCGGCTATCTGATCACTGGAATAATTTACAATGAAATAGTCGAAAAGAAATTTTCGATCGTGAATTTTTACGAGAGACGGGCGAGGAGAATTCTTCCGGCGCTATTCTTTGTCAGCATCATATGTATGGCCGTGGCGTGGGTATGGATGCTACCGGAAGAATTCGCGAGCCTGAGCAAGAGCCTGATTGCCGTCAATCTGTTCGTCTCAAATATTCATTTCTGGCAGGACATGGATTACTTTGCCGGCCCGGCAGAGATGAAGCCCTTTCTGCATACATGGAGCCTGGCCGTCGAAGAGCAGTTCTATTTGTTCTTCCCTCTTTTCATGCTGTTGGCGGGGTGGCTCAGAAAAGGGCTGCTCATGGGCATCCTGCTGTTGGGTTTCCTTGCCAGCTTAGCCCTATCGGAATATGGCTCAACCCATCACCCTTCAGCCAATTTCTATTTGCTGCCGACTCGGGCCTGGGAACTGCTGGCGGGATCGATCGTGGCTGTCTATCTGCACCGGCACAAGTCGCAGCCTCCCGCCTGGCTCGGCAATCTGGCAGGTTTGTTCGGACTAGCGCTGCTCCTGTATGCAATCTTCGTATTCGATCAGAGTGTTCCTTTCCCTGGCCTGTGGGCCCTCGTACCCGTCCTCGGAACCGTTCTCATCATACTCTTTGCCGGTGAAAGAGATATTGCAGGAAGGTTGCTGTCCTTCAAGCCTATGGTCGGGATCGGTCTGATCAGTTACAGCGCCTACCTCTGGCACCAGCCGGTCTTTGCCTTCGCCAGGGAACGTAGCATGGGGCCCATCTCCGATGTCGACTTCATTCTGCTGAGCATACTCTCACTGCTGTTGGCCTGGTTCTCCTGGCGCTATGTCGAACTACCCTTCCGTAACCGTCTTAACTTCACCCGGCCGCAGATATTCAAGTCGGCATTGGTTATGTCCTGCCTGATGATCGGGGTTGGTCTCTACGGCAGCCACTCCCAAGGTATTCCGTGGCGCTTCGACGAAGAGGTTGAAAGCCTGGCGATGGTGCGCTCCCAGAAGCACATCAACTCCGAGAATTGCCAGAGCACGCCGGGTAACCTGCGGCCTCTCGATGCGATCTGCGTATATAACGAGAGCGGAGAAAGAACCGTGGTGGTATGGGGTGACAGCCAAGCGACGCCACTAGTCGGACCGATAGCCGAACGAGTGGATGCGTTGGGGATGCAAGTCAAGCAGTTCGTTTATACCAACTGCCTGCCTATTGCGGGCTATACCCGTAGCGATGATCCGCTGTGTGGTCGCCACAACGAGCAGGTGCTGGAGTACGTGCTGGAAGATGCAAGTGTCGAGCTCGTGGTCATGCTGGGTCGTTATCCTCTTCAATTCGAAGGCCTCGCATTCAATAACGGAGAAGGAGGTATCGAGCACGATGAGGCCGTGCGTGCCGTACCCATGGATCGTCTCGATATGGCAAACAACCCACTTCGAGTGGAGGAGGTTGGCAGACTGCTGCAGGAAACCGTCAACAGGATGATCGAGGCGGGGAAGCGGGTCGTCTTGATTTATCCGGTGCCCGAGGTGGGGTGGGATGTGCCCTATCTGTTGAGCAAGGAGAGATTATACGGTATCGAACGGTTTTCGCCCTTATCAACCAGCTACGAAGTTTTCAAGCAGCGAACGTCATCTTCTTACGAGCAGTTTTCCAGGATAGGGGAACACGATAACTTGCTGAAAGTCGAGCCGGCCAGCTTGTTCTGCAATACCTACATACCCAGTCGATGTGCCGCTCAGATCGAAGACGAAATCCTCTATTACGACAATAACCACTTGAGCGTAACCGGCGCCTCGATGCTGGTATCGCAAATATTCGTAAAAATGAGAAGAAAGGGATGGATGAGCGAAGAGGAACACAAGTTGAGCATGCTGAGCGATGACTCAGCGGTTAGTGTCATGCAGCAAAGGTGAGTTAAATATCCACGAAGAGAGGGAAAATAATGAGAGTATTGATTCTCGGGAACATGGGGTATGTGGGGCCCGAAGTCGTCAAGGAGCTAAGGCGTCAACATCCCGAATCGGTATTGCATGGCTATGACAATGCCTATTTCGCTCACTGTCTTACGGGTGTGGACCGCATTCCGGAGAGTTACCTGGACAAGCAATATTACGGAGACGTTCGCCATCTCCCTGAAGGGATGCTGGAGGGCTATACCGCCGTGGTGCAGCTTGCCGCCGTTTCCAATGATCCCATGGGCCACCGTTTCGAGACTGTCACTCAGGAGATCAATCAGGAAGCCTCCATAAGGATTGCTCGGCAGGCGGCGCAGGCTGGCGTGAGCCATTTCGTCTTCGCGTCGAGCTGCAGCGTCTATGGACTCGCCAGTGGTGAGCCGCGCAAGGAAACCGACCCGCTCGCACCGATGACCGCCTATGCCAGGTCCAAGATCGGCTCCGAAGATGCACTTGCTGGAATCGGTGGCGACATGGTCATTACCAACCTGAGATTCGCGACCGCTTGCGGCATGTCTGCGCGGCTCCGTCTGGATCTGGTTCTGAACGACTTCGTCGCTTGCGCCCTGTCACAGAAGAAAATCACCGTGCTCAGCGATGGAACACCATGGCGGCCTCTTATCGACGTCAGCGATATGGCGAGGGCGATCGACTGGGCCATTCAGCGGCAGGCAGCCAATGGGGGGCGTATCCTGAGCGTCAATACCGGCTCCAACCGTCGCAATCACCAGGTACGCGACCTGGCAGAGGCCGTCTCCGATGCGATTCCAGGCACGACCGTGCACATCAACGAGAAAGAAGCAGTCGATAGCCGCTCTTACAAGGTGGATTTTGGGCTCTTCGAAGAGCTTGCTCCCGATCATCAACCCCAGATGACTCTTCAGGACTCCATTCAAGAATTGATTGATGGGCTTTCTCGCATGCAATTTACGGATTCAGATTTCCGCAACTCACACTGGATGCGGCTAAGAGTTCTACAAGCACACGTCGAGCAGGGGCGCCTGTCAGAGGGTTTGGAATGGAGAGTGAGATGACACTCGCCAGCCAAAGAACTTTGCTGTAGCACCTAATTAAAAAGGGGATATGCCATGAAAGTCGTGATACTTGCAGGTGGTTTCGGAACGCGGCTCAGTGAAGAAACTTCCATTCGACCGAAACCGATGGTTGAAGTAGGGGGGCGCCCCATACTTTGGCATATTATGAAAATATATTCACATTATGGCTTCAAGGATTTTGTGATCCTTGGTGGCTACAAGGTCGATTACATCCGAGATTACTTTCTCAATTATCGCGGAAAGCAGACTGACTACAGCATCGACTTGAAGACCGGGCGAGTCGAATGGTTGAACGGAGTCAGTGAGGATTGGAATGTGACGGTCCTCGATACCGGAGCTGATTCGCTGACAGGTGGCAGGATAAAGCGTGCAAAACATCTTATCGACGACGAGACGTTCTGCTTGACATATGGAGACGGTGTCAGCGATGTGAATATCGGTAAGCTGGTGCAAAGCCACAAGGAATCAGGTTGCTGGTGCACGCTGACGGCGGTGACTCAGCCGGGGCGTTATGGTGCTCTCAGACTGGACGAGGACAGCAATCACGTCAGGGCATTCCGTGAAAAGGGAGCCGTGGACGGAGGTTTGATAAATGGTGGATTTTTTGTCTGCGAGCCCGAGGTGCTGGACCTGATCGACGATGACCGCACGACTTGGGAGAACGAGCCCATGGAGCGCATGGTGCAGATGGGGAAGCTGGGTTACTACCATCATCAGGGCTACTGGCAGAGCATGGATTCGCTGCGTGACAAAATGGTGCTCGAAACGGCCTGGGCCGATACGCCACCGTGGAAAGTCTGGAAGGATTGAGTAGGGAGTCAGCCTTCCGTAGCCCATCAGCAGCCAGGATAAAAAGAAAGCGATGATTATTGTAGATACGGCACTAGCGAAACGAAAAGCGGATAACAATCCAATACGCGTCGGCATGGTCGGCGCGGGATTTCAGGGCAAAGGTATCGGATTGCAGATCATGACCGCGACACCCGGCATGACGCTCTGCGCCATCGCGAATCGCCATGTCGAGTCGGCAATCGACGTATACGGCCAGGTAGGGATTGAGCCTCAGCGATGCGAGACGACGGCGGAGATCGAATCGGCGATCGCCAGCGGCCGGCCTGTGGTCACGGAAGACGCCAAGGCCATGGCCGCATCTGATGGCCTGGATGCCATCATTGAAGTTACGGGTTCGATCGAATATGCGGCAGAAGCGGTACTGGCAGCCATCTCATACGGTAAGCACGTCATTCAGATGAATGCGGAACTCGATGGGACGATCGGCCCGATCTTGAAATACAAGGCGGAACAAGCCGGACTGATCTACACCTTCTCGGATGGCGACCAACCGGGCGTGCAGATGAACTTGTTTCGGTTCACCGAAGGGCTAGGTATCAAGCCTGTATTGTGCGGAAATATCAAGGGATTGCATGATCCGTACCGCAACCCAGAAACACAACGCGCGTTTGCGGAGCGGTGGGGACAGAAACCCGCCATGGTCGCCTCATTCGCCGATGGCACGAAGATATCCTTCGAGCAGGCGATAGTAGCGAATGGTACGGGGATGCAGGTGGCTCGCCGCGGCATGTTGGGACCCGATTTCTCGAACGGCGATCCCGGCTCGCCGCTGGTGCCTATCGAAGAGACGCTATCGCGCTTCGAACCTTACCTGGATCCTGCGGGGCCAGGGCTCGTCGACTATGTAGTGGGCGCGCGGCCAGGTCCTGGCGTCTTTGTCATCGGGACATTAGCTGATCCGCGAAAACAACACTACCTTGAGCTCTACAAGCTCGGAAAGGGCCCTTACTACTGTTTTTACACGCCCTACCATCTATGCCATTTCGAAGTGCCCACCTCGGTCGCGCGAGCAGTTTTGTTCAATGATCCTGTGTTGACACCTCGTGGCGCTCCGCTGGTAGGGGTGATAGCCATGGCCAAGAAGGATCTGAAAGAGGGAGAAGTAATCGGAGAGTTCGGAGGTTTCGAAGTTTACGGAGTCGCCGATAACATGGAAAATATTCGTCAAGAGAGGCTTCTGCCCATTGGCCTGGCACTCGATTGCGTCGTAAGAAAAAGTGTTAAACAGGATACGCCGCTGACTTTCGATGATGTCCAGTTCCCCGAGGGACGCTTGGTCGACCGACTCTATGGCGAGCAGGAAAACATATTCTTTGGAAAAAGCGGAGAATAAGGGGGACATATGAAGTTCATCCAGACAGATCTCAAGGATGCCTACCTGGTGGAACTCGATCTTCGTGGCGATGAAAGAGGATTCTTTGCAAGAACGATGTGCCGCGAGGAGTTCGCCACGATTGGTATCGAAAGCAGCTTCGTTCAGCAGAACACGTCCTACTCGGCGCATCGAGGGACTCTTCGCGGACTCCACTTCCAAAAGACTCCTCATGGAGAAAGTAAGCTGATTCGCTGCATCAGCGGAGCCATCGTTGATGTCATCGTGGATATCCGACAGGACTCCCCCACTTACATGCAGCACCAGATGTTTGAGCTGACAAGCAGGAATAGGTTGCAACTCTTTGTTCCCAAAGGCTTCGCCCACTCTTTCATGACGCTGGAGGACAATGTAGAAGTCAGCTATCTAGTGAGCGCACCCTATACACCTTCCGCCGAAGATGGGCTCAGATACAATGACGAGGAACTCGGAATCGAATGGCCCTTGCCGGTTTCGGTAATTTCAGAAAAAGATGCCAGTTGGCCATTGGTAAGAGAACGCACCCATCAGCTTTATTGATGATGGTCACCATATAACCTATAGCGATGATCGCAGGGAGAACATCATGGCCACCAAGGTGATCGGCGTTATCCTTACGTACAATCGAAAAGAACTTCTCGAACTCTGTCTAAAGGCCATTCATTCGCAGACCCGGCCATGTGACATGATCCTGGTTATCAATAATGCTAGCACCGATGGAACGCTGGAATTTCTGAAAAGTGGAAAATACCCGAATATAAAAGTTTATTCATTGAAGATAAACGTTGGTGCAGCTGGTGGCTTTAATACTGGATTCCGGCTAGCATACGATAATGGTGCTGATCATGTCTGGATGATGGATGATGATGTTATTCCTGAGTCCGATGCCTTGGAAAAGCTGCTGGTCGCTGATGAGCTGCTTGAAAGAAAGGGAATGAGCAGAAGCTATCTTCTCTCAACTGCCTATACCGAACATGGCCAGGTGACCAACACGCCACAGGTTAGTAATGCTAGGAACAGAGCGGGTTACTTTGGTTGGCCCGAACAACTTGAGCATGGCCTGGTGGCGGTCGGAAGTGGTACTTTTGTCTCGATACTAGTGCCTCGTAACACTTTGGAAAAATACGGTCTTCCTATTTCATCAATGTACATCTGGGGTGAGGATGCCGAGTTTACCTTGCGAATCACGAGGGACAAGCCCGGATATTTGGTCGGTACTAGCCGTGTCGCACATCTACGGCATGGAGGCGGCACGATCAGTATCGTCACCGAGTCAAATCCCATTAGAATCAGGTACTATAAAAACTTCATTAGAAATAATCTGTATATATCCAGAAAATACAAGACAAGGCGCCGGACAGTCTCGATCTTGTTTAATAATGTAGTGCTCGCTCTGAAAATGTTAGTGAAAAGACGGCCCCGCAAAGCCTGTATCATAGTATTGGGGCTGGTGCAAAGTTTTGGTTTTCGTCCAAAAATTGACTTTGTGAATAGTGATTACGATTATTCAAACGTCAGAGTGTCGTTTCCTGCTGCGGATTGTGAGGAAGTTGAAGCCAACAACAGTCAGGAGCGAGTGGAAGGGATTTCACAATTAGAGTATGTGCGTCAAACTTGAAGTTTATTGATGTAAAGCATGAGGGGAGGGTGAGTTATTGCAATAATAACGTCGATGGTTGAATGGGGTTTCCATATCATAATGGTAGAAAACGGTGCAAGGAAGGTATCATGCTGAGAAGTCTAAAGGAGTTATACTCACTGCTAACAAGAGAGCAGCGAAAAAAGCTCCTGAAGTTGCAGGGCCTTATCATCATAATGTCCTTTGCAGAGATTGCAGGTGTCATGTCTATTGGCCCCTTCATGGCGCTTGTGGGGGACATGACCTTGCTGGAAAACTCAGAAGGGATTGCCTCGACACTGTATCGTATGAGTGGTGTTGAAACACCTCGAGATTTTCTTTTCTGGCTGGGCATCATGGTCTTGTTGGTGTTAACAGCAGCCTCTATCGTTTCCATGTTTACGGTTTGGCGCTTATCGCTATACGGAGCAAAAGTAGGTGCAGAGTTAGGCAACAGGCTTTACCGCTACTATATGTATCAGCCTTGGCTGTATCACGCGAACACGAGCAGCAGTCATCTTACCAAGCAGATTTCACAAGAAACCCTGCGAATGACTAATTTCGTTATCAATCCATTGCTTCATATGAATGCGAAACTGGTCATGGCCTTCTTCATGGCGATTGTAATATTTCTTTATGACCCTATGGTTGCAGTTACAGGAATCACGATATTCGTTGTTTCATATTACCTTCTCTTCGTGACGGTGCGCCGGCGGCTTGTAAAAAATGGCAAGGCAATCTCGGAAACACAATCACTGAGGTTTAAGTTAATGGCGGAGGGTTTTGGCGGAATCAAAGACGCATTGCTGCTGGGGCATCAAAAAACTTTTATAGACAGATTCCAGAAACCCAGCCTGCATTTTGCGCAAGCGGCTGGCAGCAACCAGGCCATTAGTCAGGTTCCGCGGTATGCGATGGAGCTCATAGCCTTCTCCAGTGTGATCTTCTTAGTGCTGTACCTGCTGGCCACGCACAATGGCAACCTTGGCACCATTTTACCCGTGCTCTCCATTTATGCGATGGCAGGCTTCAAAATATTGCCAGCACTGCAGAAGGTCTATTCCAGTATGTCACAGATTCGCGGAAATCTAGCCTCTTTCGATGCGGTGAGGGATGACCTTTACGAAAGTTCTGAGCCAAGGGAACAGGAGCGAGGTTTAATGGTAAGAGAGAGTGCAGGGGAAAGTCTGATTCCTCATGATGTTATTCGTCTCGACAACATAGTTTTTACTTATCCCGGGACCCGTGAATTCGCCCTTAACGGTGTCAACATGGAGATTCCTGCAAATCGCATGATTGGTATTGTAGGTGCATCAGGCTCCGGAAAATCCACCATTATTGATATTCTGCTTGGCCTAATCGAACCGGATCAGGGCGATATCAGCGTCGATGGCGTCCGCATCGAAAAGCGCAACAGGCGTCAATGGCAGAATACACTCGGGTTCGTGCCACAAAGCATTTTCCTCGCGGATGCAAGTATTCGGGAAAATATCGCATTTGGCGTAGCGCCTGAAGAGATAGACGAGGAAGGCGTCATGCGTGCCGCCAGCATGGCCAATCTACACGAGCTGCTCAATGAGCTGCCAAATGGGCTAGATACTTGTGTAGGGGAGAGGGGCGTTCAACTCTCCGGTGGGCAGCGCCAGCGCATTGGCATCGCTCGGGCTCTGTATCATGACGCAGAAGTGCTTATTCTGGATGAAGCAACCAGTGCCTTGGATGGAATAACTGAGAAGCTCATCATGGAAGCCATTCATGAGATCATGGGCAAGAAAACGATCATCATGATCGCGCATCGACTTGCTACAGTTCGCCAATGCAACCGTATCTATCTTATGAAAGAAGGTAAGGTAATCGATTCAGGAAGCTACAGTGAGCTGTCCAGCAGCAATGAAATATTCAAGCGAATGGCAGCACATAGCTGAACCAGCTGAGCACGTGAAGGAGGTCTGATCATGTCACTCGGGTCAGTAACAGGCGCGGCCAATATTCCGCAAACTTCTTTGGCGGCCGGTACGCAAGCCATGGCCAATGCTAGCAAAGCAAGGGGGACAGTCGCAGCAAGGTGCAGGCCTCATAGCGTGACAACCAGCGAAATGGGCATGGCACCCTCGGGTGATCCCATTCATGATCAGCAGCAGTTGCAAACATTCCTAGATAATATTGCCACCGATGGCACGGTCGGCATAATCGAGACGGGGCATTGGTTGATTCATCGAAAGCTACGGTTGCACGATGGAATTCGCGTCTGTGGGCAAGGTATGGAAAGGACCATTCTGGAAGCCCGACCCGAGGACTGGCGTCAGGACGACTATGTCGCAATGCATCTGGACGTTGGCGAGACCCTTCATCCGCACGGAATATTTCTTTCCGACTTTTCCGTGGTTGGCGCTGATAAAAGTGCCACAGATAACGGGCCACTGATTCGGCTCGAGGGGATGTCTGATTTTTTGATAGAAAGAGTGAGGACAGTCGATGCGTCGAGTTATGGAATCTTCGTGACTGGTTATGGCATTGGCCGCTTTACTAACGACATACATAGTAATTTCTGGAATTCGACCCACCGTGGCATCATTCGTCAGTGCCGATCACTGCGAGGTCAAGTCGGGATAGGCTGCGAAGGGGGGGCGCAGAACATTCTAATCATGGGCAACCATACAGATGGTCAGGTACTCCATGGATTTCGCCTAGCCTCGGCTTATGATACTCAGCTCATAGGGAATAGTGCAAAGAACACAAGAAACGGTTACTGGATAGACCGTCACCGAGGCGTTCATGTCTTGCACAATACTGCAAGCCATGTAGAGCGAGGGTGTGTCTATGGTGGCTTCCATAAGTCGCGTGACGATGAGATTTCGACAGGTCTATGGATAATGGGAAATCAGTTCAAGTCATCGAAATCAGCTATCACTGATGCCTATCAAGGGAATAATGAAAAATACACGCGTATAGTAAAGATAAAGGACAACTATTTGCAAGGGGGAGGCATACGACTTCTCTGGTCAAGGCAGGTGGATGTTCAAGGTAATGATGGCGATGGCCGAAATGCCATTGTAACCTCTCACCAAGTCACCGGCATGATAGGAAACAATTTTATGCGCTTAATCAACAGGGCCGACGGGGTGGAAGACATCGGAAGAAACACTTCTCCTTCTATGCACTAGATTAAAGAGCTTCCTCTGTATTCGATTAAGCGCGCCATTTTCGTAGCAGTTACCTCGCTAACGAATGCCCTCGTCGAGGCTGGCTTTCCGGGTCCAGCGTAGCGTCCGACTGCGTATACGATACTAATACAGAACTGGCTAAGACGGTGCGCAATCGTACATTCGGTTGCTCGCACAACCTCTGTTGCTGCTTGAACGTCGACTAATGAAGGCCTATCTAGCCCCTTATTCGAATGCTGAATCTAAGTAGTTCAGTGGATTAGACTATGCGCGTATGAATTGAAGCACACTACCAATAATGTCCCGGCTCAACATTCAAGGATGAAAAAAATCATGCTCTTACGAATTCGTATTTCTTGTAATCTTGTGTAAGTATTATTTTAGTCCTGTAACCTTGCGCCTTGTGGTCAGTGGCTATATGGCTTTCAGATTGCGGAAGTGAAGCAGGCAAAGGATACGAATCTAGCCATGCAATAACCCTAGAGTTTCTCTGTCTCTTGGTTGCATGCGTTAGGGGATCTCGGCAAGAGCACGCGGAATGTCTCGAAAGCAAGGGAGAAGACAATGAATAAGTTCGCACGTGGTACATGCCTCGCTGTTGCGTTATTGCCATTGGGAGTGATAGGTGGGTGTGCCCTTGCGCCTGGAGGTCATATCGACTATGAAGCCCAGGAAGTCTCCTTGGATGAGCAAGTGGATATCGTTACGATTACCCCAGAGCTGATATCAATTTATCGAACTGATAACGGTACCAGTAAAGCACAAGGTGTCACTCCTGAGTTGGAACTTGAACTAGAGAATTATGAGTATCGCGTTGGTCCCGGTGATGTACTGAATATCGTTGTCTACGAGCATCCTGAACTTACTATTCCGGCGGGTGGGGAGCGAAGTGCAGAAGAATCGGGTAACATCGTTCATGCGGATGGAACCATTTACTATCCTTACATCGGTGTCGTAAAAGTCGAAGGGCGTACAATTGGAGAAATCAGAAATATCATTACCAGTCGCTTAGCGACTTACGTTACAGAGCCGCAAGTTGAAGTTAGAGTGGCTGCTTTTAACTCAAAGAAAGTTTACGTAAGCGGGGAAGTCAATGCCCCTGGAACCCAGCCCATTACAAATGTCCCTTTGACTATCCTAGACGCTATCAGCGCGGCTGGGGGAGCAACAGAAAACGCCAACTGGCATAGCATTACTCTAACCCGAAATGGGCAAGAAAGAACTCTCTCCCTTTATGAAATGCTCAAGAGGGGTGACCTTGCTCAAAATTCGCTTTTACAGCCAGGCGACGTTCTTCATATAGCGTCAGCTGAAAACCAAAATATATCGGTAATGGGACAAGTACGAAATCCCGGAAATATTACAACGGGTAGAGAGCGTATGAGCCTTACCGATGCGCTCGGTCGCGCAGGAGGCGTTGTCGAGTCTAGAGCGGAGCCTTCAGGTATTTTCGTGATTCGTGGTAATCCTGCTGGAAGCGAAAAGATGGCTACGGTTTACCAGCTTGATATTTCGAATGCCGTTGCACTCAATATGGGATCTTATTTTCCACTCGAGCCACATGATGTGGTTTACGTAACGTCGGCACCGCTGGCGCGCTGGAACAATGTTATTAGCTTGCTCCTGCCATCGATCTCACTGCCAGGTAATGTGGCGTCAACTTCCAATGAAGTGGGCGACCTCTAAAAATATAGATGCACTTATTATGGCGGATACTTTCTAGAAGTGCTTAGGAAAGTGTTCGCCATGGTCTAGAGTTTTCCGAATCATATCTTAGCGCGTTCAGAGGGATGACTGACGATGAATAGCTTGAGTTCAAATAGTCCGGTGCTACAGACCGGATCCGGCTCGGCGCCGGCCTCAAGCATGCCTCCTGGAGAAGAAAACATCGACTTGGGGCGCATGCTGGGCATGCTTGTAGACAATAAATGGAAAATTGTTTTCATAACCCTGCTTTTTGGTGTTGGAGGAGCTATATATTCGCTGTTGGCTACGCCCATTTATCAAGGCGATGCGCTGGTTCAGGTCGAAAAAACAGGGCCCAGAACGGGGGCTGATGAGGTTGCAGCGATGCTGTTACAGGAAGAGCCCATCACCGGAGCTCAGATTGAAATACTCCAATCCAGGCTCATTGTTGGCCAAGCTGCCAACCAACAAAATCTTGATATCAGCGTGACCCCTGTCGTGTTTCCCGTCATCGGCAATGCTCTTATCCGCTATGACATTACTCGTCCTGATTTCGCACAGGGAAGGCCCGAAATTTGGGGGGGGGAAAGCATTTTTGTCGAATCATTGAGCGTTGCGCCGGAGCTAGTTAACAAATCGCTGACGCTTGAAATAATGGAAGGTGGATATCGCATTTTGGGACCGGAGGGAGAAGAGCTTCTATTCGGTCGTGCTGGTGAGCGCTCCGAGTCTAACAATCCTTGGCTGGAAATCTATGTGAGCGAGATACAGGCGCCAGCAGGGGCTCAGTTCTCCTTACGCAAGCGCAGCCAGCAGGCCACCATCGATTATCTCCGAAGTCGCTTTGTCGTTGCTCAGAAAGGGGAGCGAGATACTGGGGTTCTGCAACTAGTCCTGACCGGGCCTGATATCAACGAAGTCGAGTCGTCGCTCAACGCGATTACCGAAGTCTACCTGGCCCAAAATATCGCACGGCAAGCTGCCGAAGCGGAGAACAGTCTCCAATTCTTGGACGAACAGCTGCCAAACGTACGCGAGCAGCTGGTGGAGGCGGAGAATCGGCTCAATGCCTACAGAATGGAACAGGAAAGCGTGGATCTTACTGAAGAGACGCGAAATATGCTTACTGGGATGGTGGATATCGAAAGCCGATTAAATGATCTGGAAATGCAGGAATCAGAGCTGTCACGTCGCTTCACTCCCAATCATCCAGTCTATGCCGCGCTGCTGGAAAAAAGGGCGCAGCTTGAGAGGGAGCGCGCCAACCTGGAACAGCGTACCAGCAACCTGCCAGAAACCCAGCAGCAGATTTTGCGCATGACTCGTGACGTTGAGGTCACCCAACAGATCTACGTGCAGTTGCTGAATCGTATGCAGGAACTGAACATTGCTAAGGCTGCGACCGTAGGCAACGTCAGAATTATTGACTTCGCCATGACCCGATCAAGCCCCATCAAACCAAAATCCGCCTTGATCGTCATTATCTGTCTATTGGTAGGTTGCTTGCTGGCAGTAAGCTGGATACTGCTTCGTGGATTCCTCAGCAAAGGAGTGGAAAATGCTGAGCAGCTAGAAGATATAGGCTTACCTGTCTATGCAACGGTTCCGCGATCTGCAGACCAGATGAAACTGGTCAAGCGCATCAAATATCGTAATAACAAGACTAGCCAACATGCCATAGGCAGCTTTCTCGCTAAGCTATACCCGACAGATATGGCAGTAGAGGCCATACGTGGGCTCCGTACCAGTCTGCATTTCGCCATGATGGACGCACGCAATAACGCCATCATGATTACAGGGCCCAGCCCGGGTATAGGTAAGAGCTTCGTTACGATTAACCTTGCATTCGTCTGCGCGCAAGCAGGTCAGCGAGTTTTAGTCATCGACGCGGATATGCGCAAGGGTAATATGCATTTTACCTTTAATGACAAGTCGGAGAACGGACTCTCGGAAGTCCTTTCGGGAAAACTTGCTGCCGAAAAGGCGATAAGAAGATCGGATGTGCCTGGCATGCACTACATGACCCGAGGCGTAGCACCGCCCAACCCATCGGAACTTCTAATGCGCCATAGCTTTGCTGAGATGATCGGTGAGGTGGGGAAGAACTATGATCTTGTGCTCATCGATACTCCTCCAATTCTGGCGGTCACTGATGCCTCCATTATTGGCAAGGTTGCTGGAACTTCTCTTCTCGTTGCACGTTTTGGTGTCAATCCGGTCAGGGAGGTCAAGGTTGCTGCACGCCGTCTGGCAAATACAGGCGTTCATGTTCAAGGTTGCATTCTAAATGCCATCGAGAAGACGGCAGCCATCAGTTACGGCTACGGCTATTATAGTTATTCCTACAAGTAAGGTAGAGCGATCCGCCCCAGGCTGAGAAGCAAGGATCAGTCTGGCGGCGGAGCAGACTTGTAAGTTTATCGAAATTGATATATTGAGGTGGGTAACCGTGAAGTACACGACCAAAACTGCAGATGTAGATAGCTTTCGCGGTGGACTCCGTTATATACATGGCATTACCTATACGCACGTTTGCTGGCTTACGCTATTTCTCTATCTTTACCTGTTGAGTCCATATTTTGATCTGCGAGTTGCCGTGCTTCATGGTGGGATGTTGTCGATTGTTCTTTTTCTAGGTGCTCATCCGGCTATTGCTCTTAAGGCCATACAGCAAATTCCATTGGTAGCAACCTTCATCGGGCTTTGTCTTTTTTGTTTATATAATTTAGTTGTTTTTATCTTCTATACAGAGATATTTGCCACGACCTTCTTGACATATATGTTTCAAGTCGCTCTATATATAATGCTTGGTTATGTCATGGCCTTGTCATTAATCATTAAAGCGTTGGACATGGATCAAGTCTTGACATTGATGTTTAAACTTGTGGCGTTTGTCGTTTTTGTTAATTCAATAATAATTCTCGTCGAATATAACTTCCCTCCTTTCAGGAATTTCATTGAGTCGATGCTTTATCTGCCAGAGAATTCAAACATCGATTATCTGACGAGAGAGTTTCGGCTTCGTGGAATTGCTTCCGGAGGTGCGGCTAATCTCTCATTGTTCCATGGCACAGTCTTGATACTGCTGCAGGCGCTTTATATTAAACGAAAGATTGGCTTTCTTTACTTCTTAGCTGCATCGGTGACTATTTTTACGTCGCTGTTGTTTATTGGGCGGACAGGCATTGTTGTGGCAATTATTGGAATTGTTTTGTTTCATATTCTTAATTTTATCCTTTCCAAGAACAAGTTATCGATTCGCCGAGTGTTGCTATACGCTACCATTGCTGCGACCGTCATGTCTGTTCCTCCTGTATTTGCCATCTTATTTCCCGAGAATGTACTTTCCTATTCAATTTCTTTTCTTTATCAGGGAATAGAAGGTGTTCAGAAGGAAGGCACCACAGGGGCGCTAATGAGGATGATAAATATTCCAAATGAATGGCCTAAGCTTTTATTTGGCGTGGGTGTGCATAGTGGAGACTTTGATTTGAGAGGAAGTGTGGATCTTGGCTATATGCGCATGTTCACAGCATTGGGAATCCCCGTAGCCATTGCATTCTATATCTTCGTGGCATATCTCGGTAAATGTGTATTCAGCGTTACACATTACAGAAGCTTTTGGCTCGTGTTCATGATTATTATGTTTATCGCTGAGTACAAGGAGCCTTTTATCTTTAAAGGTTATTCGGCACGGCTTATGTGGTTGGTTATCGGTGTGGGGCTCTGCTACAAATTCTCTAGTTTGCATTATTTTTATAGAAAGTCAGTCGCCGTGTAGTGCTGGAATATTATCTAAAATTGCAGTCTTTGCATAAATTTGGGGAGCTTGCCATGCACACACTTATTTCCATTATTATGCCTGTTTATAACAAGGAAAAATACATATCCCGTGCGATACAGTCTGTGCTAAATCAGACATATTCAGAGTTTGAGCTTCTCATCGTAGATGATGCTTCCAGTGATCAAAGCTTGAACAGAGTGGCGGAATTCAGCGACCCGAGAATCCGAGTGCTGCGCCGATTGAACCCCGGTCCGGGAGGTTATGCCGCTAGAAATCACGGTATCAGAGAAGCTAAGGGGACTTGGGTCGCCTTGCTCGATGCGGATGATGCCTGGTTTCCCGAGCATCTTACCCAATCGATGCGCATTGCCAGTGAATTTCCAGACATTCCGATTTTAAGCGCCGCTCGGATGAGCGAGATGGGCGGCAAGGAGAAGTTGGATCCTTTTGCAAAGCGTTTTATCTCGCAAGGCCCACAGATACTTTATTTTTCCGACTACCTTGAGTTCGCTTGCAAGGGGTTGCGGGCAATGGGTACCAATTCGATTCTTCTCAAGCGTGAGTCGCTATATCGGGACTCAATTTTTCCTGAAGGCCGTACCGACCGTTCAGGTGACCTGTATACTTGGGTGGAGTTACTGGCAAGGATGAAGCTCATGGTCTGGTCGCCTCATGTCGCTTCCATTTCCTATCGCGATGCATCCCATGTCTCGAAAAATAGCACTCCTTCGATCGAACTTTTCCGTGAAATGGTAAGTGATTTGAAGCCATATATAAGTTCTCGTGATGAAAAATATTTGCAGCTCTATGCGAACAAGATGATCAAGTACGCGTGGCTAGAAAATAAAAAACAACACATGCCCGTTTCGCTATCCCAGCTACCTAAATCTTTCTTTTGGGCACACGATCTTTTTTATTGCATGAAATGGACTCTTATTTCCATGCTTCCCTTCGGCCTGCTTGAGTCTCTGCGCAGACGCTTCCTGACCGACAAGTAACCCCTATATCGCAGATCAAAATGCATCCAAGGGTTGAATATGAAAAAGCTTTATCGGCTGGTTCCCGTTCCAATTCGTGAGCGCGCGGCTTTTGTAGTGCGCGCCGGTTATTTTCCTCAATTCAAACACCCGGTTACGTATAACCAGAAGATCAATCATAGAAAATTCAATTGGCGAAACCCGCTCTTCGTTACTTGCGCTGATAAGATTGCCGTCAAGGATTATGTCGCCGAGAAGATTGGGCGGGAATATGTGATCGAGAATGTATTCTTGGGCGATAAAATAACGAACACTGAGGCTAAATGGTTGCTAGGGCAGCATGGTGCGCTAGTCGTCAAGGCTAATCATAACTCCGGCCCCGTTCAGTTTCTCTATCCTGGAGATCGTGATGATCGCATTCAGGCGGTCTGCCAAAGTATTAATCAGCAGCTAAAGGAAGATTACGGGAAGGACAAGCAGGAGCCATGGTACAGCCATATCAAACCACGGGTACTTGTAGAGCGGAAGCTTCGGATGGATGATGGAAGTGATCTTCGCGATTATAAATTTCATGTATTCAATGGCAAGCAGGAAGGTAGCCAGACGGTTCTGTTGCACATCGATTATGACAGGCACGGTCAACCACATCGCTCCTTTTTCAGTGAATCACTTGAATGGCTTCCTTTTTCTTTGACTCATCCCTGTCTCAAAACCAGTATTGATCGGCCCGAGAGTTACGATTTGATGGTAAAGATAGCCAAGTTGCTTGCGCGTTCTTTTTCTTACGCCAGAATAGATCTTTATAACGTTAATGGAAAAATTTATTTCGGCGAAATAACTTTTGCTCATGGTGCAGGCAGGTCTAAATTTTCTTCCATCATTTACGACAAGTGGATGGGAAAGCTGTGGGAGCTTGACCCTGCCGTTTAAAGTTTGAATGTTGGTTTGTACTATTCGCTATCGGGAAAGTTTTTCGTAATGCATATACTTCATATAATCACCAGTCTTTATTCTGGTGGAGCGCAGTCGGCATTATGCCGTCTATGCTTGAACGATAGAAGTAACAGACACACCGTCGTTACCATGATCGGTGGTGGCGAGCTTGAGAGGAAGCTTGGGGACCAAGGCATTACTGTCGAGACGTTGGGGTTTACTCGCCGAGATGGGCTATTCAAGGGTTCCTTGGCGCTCTGGAGATTATTAAGGTCACATCGTCCGGATCTCGTGCAGACATGGATGTATCACCCGGACTTGATTGGCGGCCTTTGTGCTCGTCTTGCTGGCATTCGCCATGTCTGTTGGGGGATTCGTCATACCGCACTGGAATCTGGCAGGAGTTCGCGATCTTCAATATTGATCGCGCGCTTGTGCGCCTCGCTGTCGGGAATGATTCCCGCCAGGATAGTTTGCTGTGCACATGAAGCGGCTCGAGTGCATGAGGCACTTGGGTACCGGTCCGACAAGATGGTTGTGATACCTAACGGTTACGATCTTTCGGATTTTTATCCTTATGTCCTGGACGACAAGCGCTGTCGGGCCTTTCTGGAGGCCGACGAGCTTCATTTGCCCATCCTGGGGATGGTGGGACGATTCAATGCCCAGAAGGATCATAAAAATCTTCTGCGAGCATTGGCTGAGCTCAAATCACGCGGCGTGGACTTTCGCTGCCTATTGGTGGGGGCCGACCTCAATGCCGGCAATGAGATACTGGCCGAGTGGATTGACGAGCTAGGTCTGCAGAACAAAATAGAATTGTTAGGATTGCGTTCGGATATCCCGGCAATCATGAATAGGCTCGACCTGCATATTCTCTCGAGTTCCTTTGGTGAAGCTTTTCCCAATGTAATTGCCGAGGCAATGGCGTGTGGAACTCCCTGCGTCGGCACGGATGTAGGTGATACAGCGATGATTATCGGGGAGTGGGGCTGGGTTGTTCCCCCCCGCGATTCGCTGCGGTTAGCCGACGCCATTCATGCGGCCATCCAGGAGCGCGAACTATCCCCTTCGCTTTGGGCTCAGCGTCGCCGCTCCTCAGCGGAGCATATAAGAATGCATTTCACTATCGACAAAATGGTAACTGCTTTCGATAACGTGTGGTCAGGCTGCATGGAGGCCAGGAAATAATATGAAATTTCTCATCATTGCCGGCGCGTCGGGATCGCTGATAAATTTTCGCGGTCAGCTCATCATGGAACTTATCAAAAGCGGACTCGAGGTACATGCTGCCGCACCGGATCTCAACAAGGACGAGCTGACACGTATGAAACTGGTGAGGATGGGAGCAAGGGTACACGATATTCATCTTAATCGGACCGGTATGAACCCTCTTCACGATCTGCGCACACTATTGGGCTTGGTGCGCCTCATGGGTAACTTGAAGCCCGATTATGTGATGGGCTACACGATTAAACCTGTCATCTTCGGCACTCTGGCAGCAGTCCTGACACGTTGTCCAAGGCGCTTTGCGCTGATTACTGGTTTGGGATATTGTTTTTCGGGCTATGGTCAAACGCCTAGAACCCGCTTCATCGGAAGCATCGCCGCCAGCCTTTATCGGCAATCGTTGCGTTTCGCCAACAAGGTTTTCTTCCAGAATCCTGACGACCAAGCTTTGTTTCGCGATCGAAACATCATAGGTGAGTCTGTTCCCTCCGTTGTCGTCAACGGTTCCGGCGTCGACATTGATCACTTTATGCCGCGTGAGTATCCTCGACAGGTTGTGTTCTTGCTGATTGCCCGGCTATTGGTGGACAAGGGTGTCCGCGAATACGCTGAGGCGGCTTATCGCCTCAAGGCCGAATACCCCGAGGCCGTCTTCATGCTGGTGGGTGATCTCGATAGCAATCCCAATTCCATTACCGCTCAGGAACTCGATCGCTGGGTGCAGGACGGTGTCATTAACTATCTAGGCAAGTTGGACGATGTGCGTGATGCTCTGGGTAGCGCCAGCGTCTTCGTGCTACCCACCTTTTACCGCGAGGGAATACCCCGAACGATCCTAGAAGCCTTGGCAATGGGACGTCCCATCATCACTACGAATACCCCCGGATGTCGTGAGACGGTCATAGATGGTGTAAACGGTTACCTGGTGCCACCCCAAGATACCACAGAGCTGGCGAACGCCATGCGCGCTTTCATTCATACACCGCAGCTTATCGCCACCATGGGCAAGCGTTCACGCGAGCAGGCGCTTCGGAAGTACGACGTATGCAAAGTCAATGCTGTCATGCTCAGGGAGATGGGGATTCCATGTTCAAGCGTTTCTTCGATATCGGCGTTGCCGCGGTCCTGTTGATCGTTCTGTCGCCACTCATGCTCGCGATTGCCGCCTTGGTTCGGCTCAAGCTCGGCACTCCCGTGCTGTTCAGTCAAGATCGTCCCGGCTTGCAGGGGCGACCTTTTCGGATGTTCAAGTTCCGCACCATGCTGGATATGCGTGATGCCGATGGTGAGCTGCTGGCCTCGGACAGGCGATTGACTCGTTTTGGCAAGAAATTGCGAGCGACGAGTCTGGACGAGCTACCGGAACTCTGGAACGTGCTCAAGGGTGAGATGAGTCTTGTCGGGCCCCGGCCGCTACTCATGGAGTATCTTCCTCTCTACACCCCGGCCCAATACCGTCGACACGAAGTGCGCCCGGGCATAACCGGCTGGGCTCAAGTCAACGGTCGCAACAATCTGAGCTGGGAAGAGAAGTTTCGTCTAGACGTATGGTATGTCGATCATCAATCACTATGGCTCGACGTCAAGATACTGTTTCTCACCTCGGCGAAAGTCGTGGCTCGCGAAGGGGTCACTCCCCGCAGCCATGAGGTAACTCCGCGTTTCAGTGGCACTCACAATGCTCACTCATCGGAAAGAAGTACATGATGCGGTCCAACATACTTCTCCTTTCGGCGGGGCGCCGCGTCGAGTTGCTTCGATCCTTCCGATATTCGCTAGACATTCACTTGCCGCAAGCCAAGATATTTGCAGCCGATACGGCGCCTCAGTACTCAGCCGCCTGTCAAGTAGCTGATGAATGCTTCGACATACCCCGTGTATCGGCTCCCGGCTATATCGACGCCTTGCTGGCGCTGTGTCGGGAGTTGCGGGTTGGGTTGATTATCCCGACGATCGATACCGAACTCATGGCCCTCTCGCGTTATCGGTATCGATTTCTTGAGGAATCGATCCAGCCTGTCATATCGGATGCCATGCTTATCGCACAGTGTCGCGACAAGCGGCTTACCGCCAAGCTGTTCAAGTCGATCGGGGTCGATACACCCGTGATCTATCCGCGGAACTCTCTGGCATACCCCTGCTTCTGCAAGCCGTACGACGGCAGCAGCGGTGAAGGTGCCGTCGTTGTCTCCGGGCCCGAGCGTCTCAGCCGTTCGATGCTCGATGATGAGCGAAACATGTTCATGGAACTGGTTGGCAACGACTATCAGGAGTACACCGTCGACGCCTACTACGACCGGCATGGACGTTTGCGGTGCCTTGTGCCGCGTCAGCGGCTCGAGGTTCGAGGCGGCGAAGTCAGCAAGGGCATCACCCGCAGAGGATATGTATACGACTACCTGGCCAGGCGACTCACGCGGCTAAGTGGCGCGCGTGGCTGCATCACCGTGCAGCTCTTCTTTCATCCCGTTACTCGAAGCATCAAGGCCTTCGAGATCAACCCGCGCTTTGGGGGCGGCTTCCCGCTGGCTGATGCCGCCGGCGCCCGTTATCCCGACTGGCTGATTCGCGAATACCTCTTGGGGCAAGCGATCGATAGCTTCGACAGCTGGCAACAGAACCTTCTGATGCTTCGTTACGACGCCAAGGTGTTGGTGCCACTCGACAGGTAGCGTCTTTCAGCGTGCATTCACAAACGAAGGGGTATTTATGTTGAATACAAATTTTTCTCCATGGCCCTCCTTTACCTTGGAAGAAGCCAAAGCGGTCGAGCAGGTGCTGCTGTCCAATAAAGTCAACTACTGGACCGGCGATGAAGGTCGGTCTTTCGAGCAGGAATTCGCCATGGCATCTGGCTGCGAGTATGCCATCGCTGTCAGCAATGGCACGGTCGCCCTCGAACTGGCGTTGCGTGGACTGGGCATTGGCCCCGGTGATGAGGTCATCGTCACCTCTCGCACATTCATGGCTTGCGCTTCCTGTATCGTCGCGGTGGGCGCGACGCCGGTCTTTGCCGACGTCGACCGGGAATCCCAGAACGTCTCTCTCGCTACCGTTGCCGCCAAGATCACCCCACACACGCGCGCCATCATCGCGGTTCATCTGGCAGGGTGGCCCTGCGACATGGATGGCCTCATGGCACTGGCGCGCAACGGCATCGAGGTGATCGAGGACTGCGCCCAGGCTCATGGAGCGCGCTACCGGGGCCGCGGCGTCGGATCCATCGCCAAGGTTGGCTGCTGGTCCTTCTGTCAGGACAAGATCATGACGACAGGTGGAGAGGGCGGAATGGTCACGACCAACGACCCGGACCTCTGGCGGCGTATGTGGTCCTACAAGGATCATGGCAAAAACTGGGATGCCGTGTACCAGGAACGGCATCCGCCCGGCTTTCGCTGGCTGCATCACCACTTCGGCACGAACTGGCGACTCACCGAGATGCAGGCGGCCATCGGAAGGCTCCAACTGCGCCATCTGGCGGAATGGTCGGAGAAGCGTCGGTACAATGCCCAGCGCATCTGGGAGGCCGCCCGGCAGTGCCCGGGGTTGCGGGTGCCGACGCCTCCCGAGTACATTCAGCATGCTGCCTACAAATGCTACGTGTTCGTCGAACCGGAGGCGCTAGCGGAGGGCTGGAATAGGGATCGCATCGTTGACGAGATCGGCTCTCGCGGCGTGCCTTGCTACAGTGGCTCCTGTTCCGAGATATACCTGGAGAAGGCCTTTGACGGAACCGGCTGGCAACCGCCGGAGGGGCTGCCGGTGGCGAGGGAGTTGGGTCGGACCAGCCTGATGTTCCTCTGTCATCCCACACTCACTGAGGCAGAGATAGATCTCACCTGCCGGGTACTGACCGAGGTGATGTCGCTTGCCGTTGATTGAATTGGCATCACCCTTCGCGCTGCACTTACAGGAGCTTCATGTTCTCCACCCTGAAGGAACTGATCGCCGTCTACGCGATGCCGTTACCGCTCTTTCTCTGCCTTCTTGGGCTCGCTGCGCTGTTGTTCTTCAGTGGCCGGCGGCGAGCTGGGCTTGGCACAGGTGTGTTGGCAACGGTCATGCTGCTGCTGGCCGCTTGGAGTCCGGTGGCCGACCGGTTACTGGAGCCCCTCGAGAGTCGTTATCCGCCGCTGCAGATATCGGATGGCGAGCCGTGGGTGGAAACCATCGTGGTGCTGGGAGGAGGGTGGCAGCCTGAGCGGGGCGGCTCCAGCCTGTCGCGTCTGAATGAAAGCTCACTTTATCGGCTGACCGAGGGGCTGAAGCTGCTGAAGGATTTCCCCCAGGCTCGCTTGGTGGTCAGCGGGGGCAGTCGGGTGGAGGGATTGGCCCCGGTGGCAGAAGCTTATGCCCGGGCCGCCAACGAGCTTGGCGTATCTTCCGAGAGGTTGGTGGTTATCGACTGGCCCACTGATACCGCAGGCGAGGCCCAGGCGGTGCGCGATCTGCTCGGTGAGGACAGTCGGCCATTGTTGGTGACATCAGCCTCCCACATGCCCAGGGCCATGGCCCATTTCCGAGCGGTGGGCCTCGATCCCGTGGCGGCCCCAACCCATCGGATGGTCAATCCCGGGATGAAATGGAGCTTGATTGATTGGCTGCCCACTAGCCAGGCTCTCAGCAAGACCGAGCGGGCGCTTCATGAATACATGGGGCTGGCCGCTTTGCAATGGGAGCACTAAAAGACCCTCTCGCCATGTCTCGAACGCGTTGCGCCGTGGCCTCGAGCCATTTCCCGTTTGTCATCTCTTGGGCGGCTTCTGCTCATCCCTTTAGGGAAGTGGAGGATATGAAGCGGTGGGAGCGGACTCGCGTGAATCCCGTGTCGTTGCCGACCGGTTTCCGGCTTCAGTAGGCAGATCCAGCAAGCGTTGCCTGGTAGGGGCGGGTGTACGACCGAGCCATATCAGGTCGACGATCTCGTCTCGTGGAACATAGCCCGTGGGGGCCGTCATCAGCAGTTCCCGGATTCGCTCTTGCTGATGGTGTTCGACAGCTTGCAGCAGCTGACCCAAATAGGCTTCCAGGCGTGACCAGGGCCAGTAGTGTTCCCTGGCGGTCTTGATACGCGGGTGGGCCGTAGGCGCTTCGTTCTCTCCGATCAACAGCTCTTCATAGAGCTTCTCGCCGGGTCGCAAACCGGTATGACGAATCTCGATGTCACCTTCGGGATTTTTCGCGCTCAACACTTCCAGCCCCGACAGCCGGACCATTTCCGCTGCCAGGTCCGCAATGCGTACCGGTTTGCCCATGTCGAGGACGAAGACATCGCCACCGCTACCCATCGCTCCCGCCTGGATCACCAGTTGGGCGGCCTCTGGAATGGTCATGAAATAGCGTGTCACTTCGGGGTGGGTCACGGTAATGGGGCCTCCCCGGGCGATTTGCTCACGGAACAGCGGAACTACCGAGCCCGAGGAGCCCAGGACGTTGCCGAAACGCACCATGCTGAAGCGCGTCTGTGATTGATGGTCGGCCAGCGCCTGGCAGATCAACTCCGCAATCCGCTTGGTGGTGCCCATCACGTTGGTCGGACGTACCGCCTTGTCGGTCGAGACCAGCACGAAGGTCTCCACCTTGCAAGCCACAGCCGCCTGAGCCGTGGCCAAGGTGCCGAAGACATTGTTGAGAATGCCCTGGGTCACATTGTGCTCCACCATGGGAACATGCTTGAAGGCGGCAGCATGGTAGATGGTTTCCACGCCGAAGGTACGCATCACGCTATCCAGGCGCGGTCGATCTTGCACAGAGCCCAGCAAAGCCTTCACCGATACCTCCAGTCCCTGCTCCTGCACTCGCTGCTGCAGGGTGCGTTCAATGGCGTAGAGCGAAAACTCGCACAGTTCGAACAGCAGCAGCTGACTGGGACCCTGCTGGAGCAACTGGTGGCACAGCTCTGAGCCGATGGACCCTCCCGCGCCGGTGACCATGACCACCTTGCCACGAACATTGGCGTCCAGCAGTTCCTGATTCGGCGGCACGGGGTCGCGTCCCAGCAGGTCCTCCACGGTGACATCGCGAATCTCGTTGAGGCGTGCATGGCCGGCGATCATGTCCTCCATGCTTGGCAGGGTCTGAACGGGGACGGACAAAGGCTCCAGAATACGCAGGATTTCCCGCCTGCGGGACCGCGGCGCACTGGGCATGGCCAGCAGGATTCGTTCGGCCCCGTAATGCTTGAGCAGGCGCGGCAGCGCATCAGGGTCATAGACTTGCAACCCCTCGACGAAGGTGCCATGCATACCCCGCCAGTCGTCGACGAAGGCAACCGGGGCATATTCCGACCCCTGCCGGAGGCTATTCACTAGCTGCGAGCCCGCCGCACCGGCCCCGTAGATGATGACTCTCGCCTTGTAGCGGATCATGCTGTGCATGTTCAGTGAGCGCAGGAAATAGCGCACGCCGCCTACGCTGAGCAATGCCAGCATCGGATAGATCAGGCAGGTAGTCCGCGGCAGGGAGATGGAGAGCAGGCTGGAGATGATCACGAGCAGAGCCGCAGAGGCCGTAATTCCGATCAGTAGCGTTTTCATCGCCTTGACGCTCAGATAGCGAATCACCGCGCGGTAGAATCCCAGTCTCGCGAATATGGCCAGGCTTATCGGAAGCACGGTCAACCACATCATCCAGATTCCATGGTCGCGGAGTGGCTCCAAGTTCTCGAGGCGCAACCAGATGGCCATGACGAAGCTGAATGTCAGTAAGATGGCATCAATGAAAAGCTGGATCAGGCGCTTGTATTGGCGTGGCAAACGAAAAAGACGATAGAGAATCCCCACCATGTCGGGTCCTTCCTTTGGCTAAATAACGTAACAATCCTTGAACCAACCTTCCACTTCGGTAGTCTGTGTCTGCCGTCGTTGTTTGTTAATCAATGTTACAAAGCATATGAAAGTTGATCTGAATTCCCAAGTTGGTTTTCCTCAACTCGGATGTGCTAGTAAGAACGCTGTTCCCATTGCGAACGCATGAGAAAATAAGAAAAGAATAGGGAGGGGGCTCATTAGTGATGGTATGAGTGGTGAGACCGGCTTTGCTAGCTGCTCTGGTTAGAGAGGAGGAATGATTAACCATGTTATCAACTGATTTGTTTGATTCTCTTGAGTGCTAGGAACGGCATTACAAGAGCGCAATGAATCTCTCAGCACATGACATGTCAACACATGGCATGATAATTTAATAAGCATATTGAACGATTTTGCTAATCATGGATCGCATTGTGTCATTGCTTGGAGCAGGCAAGTGAGTGATTCCTTGCCTAATACACCGAGATAGCGGAAAACTATTCTCGTGCCTTGGCGAATAAAGCATCATGCTGCCATTGGCGATACAAATCTTTATTCATAGGACTCCGCTGGATAAGCTATGGATCGTGACTGTGCTCTACATGAAGCGATGTGCCTGGGCGTGGCTGTCTTATGATTGACCGACCGAAGCCTGGCCAACCCGGCCAACGACATCATTGAGGCGTTATGTTTCAACGAATCCTGGTTCTTTGCACTGGCAATATCTGTCGCAGCCCTGTCGCTGCGGCCATGTTGGAGACTCGACTACCCCACAAGCAGATCGAGACAGCGGGCCTGAACGCTTTGGAAGGCCAAGGGGTGGAACCCACGGCTCGCTCCCTGGCCGAGGCCGAGGGGCTGAACGTCAGTGCCCACCAAGCGCGTCAAGTCAGTTTGGACATCCTGCACAGGGCCGATCTCGTACTGGTGATGTCCGATGGACAACGCCTCGCCGTCGGTCAGATGGCTCCCTCCGTACTGGGCAAGACAATGCTTTTCGGTCGTTGGCTGGATGGTGGCCAGGGGCGCGAAATTCCCGATCCCTACCGCAAGAGCGCCGAGGCTTTTCGGCAAGTGCACCAACTGCTCCACGAGGCTGCCGATAGCTGGGTGGGAAAGCTGTGAGCAGAGCGCCTGGGCGCAGCTCGGATAACTCGTGACGGAGCAGGTCGATCAACGCAGGTTGGGAGCGTAGCGAATGTCGCAAGCGACGTTGGGGCAACGAGTGTCCGAGCTAGGCAGCAGTCCTTGGCGAGGCGTGAATACGATGCTGCTGGGAGCCTTCGTTTCACTACTGCTCCTGGTACCCTGGGGATACAAGGTAGTGCCTTCGTTGGCATTGGTGCTGGCTCTCGCTGGGACAGTGCTGTACCGCGACCCGACAAGGGAGGGAGCGGGGAGGCTGGATGGTGAGGATCGGCTCTGGGTGCTGTCTCTTGCGGCTTTCTCCGGTCTGTGGTGCTTGGATATAGCACGTAGCGGTGTATTACACGCCTCGGAGCAGGGTAGTGGGACGATGCCATGCTGGCCTCTGTTGGTGGCGGGGCTCCTGGTATGGTGGCGACGACATCCCCCCCTGGGGGTGGGCTTGTGGCTGGGTCTGGTGGTGGGAGGGTCGGGAGCCGGTGTCATCGCCTTGTACGAACGCTTCGTGCTCGGCGCCTATCGCGCCGACAACGGCATGAACGCCATACCCTTCGGCAATCTCTCCCTCCTACTCGGCGTGCTGGCACTGGTGGCCATGCTGGGTCGCCTGTATCGTCCGACCCCCTCCTGGTCCTGGCTCACTCCGGCATTGGGGCTAGCCGCGGTCGCCGGTCTTGCTGCCTCTTTCCTGTCCGGCACCCGCGGCGGCTGGGTGGCCGTACCCCTGCTGGCCTGGATGAGCTACAGCACCTTTCGTCCGGTTCTTTCCCGGCGCCAGCGACTGAAGCTGGCCGGGGGGAGCTGGTTACTGACGATAGGTCTGGTGGCGATGACCGCAATCACGGACTACGGCGTAACCAAGCGAGTGGAACGAGCCATTGACGATATTCGGGACTACATGGTCGAGGGGGATGGTGGTAGTTCAGTGGG
The DNA here is from genome assembly GCF_002930105.1 of Billgrantia saliphila. GTDB lineage: Bacteria > Pseudomonadota > Gammaproteobacteria > Pseudomonadales > Halomonadaceae > Halomonas > Halomonas saliphila. The sequence goes on from NZ_PJRN01000001.1 coordinate 324,189, forward strand.
GCTGCGGCTGGAGATGTGGCAAGCCGGAGGACGAATGTTCATGGAGAAGCCGCTGCTGGGTTGGGGAGAGAGGGGGCTCGAGGAGGCACGCAATACCATGGTTGATCGCGGGCTGCTGCACCCAGGAGCGAGACGTCACGACCAACTGCACAGCGACTTAGTGGATACAGCGGCACGGCGCGGGCTGGCGGGGGTTGTGGCGTTATTGACGCTCTACGGTGTGCCGGCCGTACTGTTCATGCGCCACTTGCGTCGCTCCCGCGACGCCCGGACGAGGGTCTTGGCTTTATCAGGCTTGTTGGTTGTCATCGCATTCATAGGATTCGGGTTGACGCAGTCCATGCTGCGTGACGTGAGGGGATTGAGCGGCTACATGGGGTTGTCAATGGCCTGCTGGGTATTGCTGAAGGCACGTCTGGCTGTACTGGATTTCGAATCACGCGGCGGGATCGGTGCGACAAGATAAGGTATCGGGATGGCGTACCTCGGCGAACGGTGGCATAACGAAAAACATGTTAATTTCTGTATCTGTGTTATTTTGTGTATAGAGATAGTCGCATTGAATCCTCTGTCTGCGACGGTATGGCAAGAGTTTGGTCGAGAATAAAGAGGCATCGACTATTTCATTCATGAGAACGGATGCTGACAGAGGCCTGCAACACTAAATGTGTCATGATCAAGCAGGAATAACATCAGATAAATGGCGGTTTGATGCAACCGAATACGCCTCTTCACCTGATGAATTTAATGATCATTGCAACGCATTTTTTTGCTGCTGGCGCTACTGAAAGCAACTCATCAAAAACCGGTTTTTCTGATGAGGCGCTTAAATGAACAAGATGAATACCGTAAGTCTTCCCGTGGCCCGATCATCGAAGGAGCTGCGCAAGGAGATGCTGCACGCCAATCGATTCCTGGGGAAGCATCAGGCATGGTGGGGGCTGGTGCTGACGCCTGTGGTCCTTTGTTTATTCGAATCGCTGACTGTCGGTGGCTGGAGATGGTGGTGGCCCTTCACCGCCTTCGTGCTGGCGTGGGGAGGCGTCGAGCTCTGCTTCCTTCCGCGTCGCCTGGCAATTCAACGGCTTGCAGCAATGGAGAGCCGTGCCGAAGTGGTGAGGCTGGCCTGGATACATGGCGTGGCATTGCGCGACGTCATGGGAAAACGTCATCGCAGCGGTCTCTAGTCACGACCGTTCTGCCCATCCCGGTCCAACATTCCCAGGTAACAGGGAGGAGAGGAGGGCAAGGCATCTTCGGCGTCTTCCTGCTGCAGCGCGCCCAGTATCGCCTCCCGTAGGAGGGGCAGGTGGGACGCTTCCAGATCGCGCGCCGCTGAAAGCAACGTAAGCCTGCCTCGGCGGGCATGGCGCATGAGGGGGAACAGGTTGTTGGGAACATCGCGTAGCTCCCCCCGGTAGCGAACGGCAAACACGGCATTGCTGATCTCTCCCGTGCGGAGCTGTCGGCTCAGCGCCAGGGACGGCGAGGCATCGCGATACCAGTCGGTCAGCTCCAGTCGCTCCCTCGGCATGCCGCGAGGCCAGAGCCTGTCCACCAGAATACGAGCGCCATCGCTGGAGTCGGGCTCGGCATAGATTCTCTTCAGTGCAATGTCGTAAGACATGGGCACCTCCTCTCCTTGTCCGGGAAGCTTAGTTTCGTCATTACCTTCGGTGGGGGCAACTCATACCTGACCCGTTGCTTTTTCGGTCCGCCGTCTCACCGTATGGACTCGCCTCGGGTGCCTGCATGGGGCGAACCCGATGCCGCCGCTCGGGCGGGTGCGGGGCGGGGTTGGACGGCGCGATATGGCTGAGGTGTACTGATATGGATTTCGTTAGGCTCCGGCATCGATGAGCCCAATCCTTGGGTTATCGTCGGATCCGTCATCAATGCGAGGGATTGTATGAGCGACTTCCTGTTCAGTTCCAGGCGTCTTCCCCCTGGTTGCCTCGCCGAGGAACTGAAATCGATCTACCTCGAGGATCCCGCTCCTGCCACGGAGTATCATGGCGATTGGGGATCTCTTGCCGTAACCCGGTCCTGCTATGCCGGCTTCGCTCCTGTCGAGAGCGGGAGTCATCTCTGCGTAGTCATCGGCGGCCCGGTGCTGTATTTCCATGACAACCATTTCCTGACAGGCAACGACGATCAGGCGGGCACGAGAGCCATTCTCGCTCACTGGAAAGGAGGTCAGGTGGATTGGAGCGAGGACCTCAGCGGTCCCTTCGTGATCTTGATTATCGACAAGGCCTCGCATCGCGTCACCTGTATCACCGACCTCATGATGTTCATACCCGTCTATCGATACCAGCGAAAGTCGTGGCTGGCATTGGGAACACATGTCGATGCCTTGGCGAGAGCCTGCGGCCTGGAGGTAGATTTCGATGAGGCCTCGCTGATCGATTTCATTCTGCACGATGTCGTGACCTTCCCCTATAGCGCTTATCGTCAGATTCGTCAGTGCTATCCTGCAACGAAGCATGAGTTCCGGTTGCGCAATGAACAGGTTCCTTCCCAGGAGCGTACACCCTACTGGCTACCCGAAGAGACAGCACCGTTCAGCAACCTCGGGGAAGCGGCCAAGGCCTTGAGGGAAGGGCTCGATGGCTACATCGAGAGGGTCACGGGCCCGATGCGGCGGGTGGCCCAGTTCATCAGCGGTGGAGAAGACTCCCGGGTGCTGGCAGCAATGTTGCCGACGCGGCTGGAGCGAGACAGCTTCATCTTTCTCAATAGCATGACCCGCGAGGGGCGCATAGCCGAGAAGGTGGCATCCGCTTCGGGGGCTCGCTTCTTTCCCGACTATCGAGACGATCTGCACTACTTGATCATACTGCCGGAAGCTGCGCGCCTGGTGGGCAGTGGGCACCAGTACATTCATGCGCATGCCTTGGGCTTTCACCGGCGCCACAGGCTTGCGGATTACGATGCCGTCTTTGGAGGTTACGTCAGCGATACCCTGCTCAAGTCTCGCTCCGCGAGGAAGCCGCCATTGTCCAGTTTCTTCAGCTTCCTGCCGCAGTGGCAGTTGCCAGGCGAGACACGGACCCGTCCGGTGAAGAGCCACCTGTTTCCCGACCATCTGCTGCAGGAAGTGACGCGTCGACGTCGCGAGCATTTTCACAAGGTGAGAGCCATGCGGCCGCAAAGCGCCCATGAGTGGTTCTCGCTATGGCCGATGACGATGCGCCTAGGAATTTCCAACCTCTATAGTAATCGTCGCCTGTTCAAGAGCTACGAGGTGTTCATGGCCAAGGAGGCGGTGAAGGTCAGCGCCGCCTGTCCCGCGCGCTGGAAGCTCAATCGACGGTTGTTCCTCGCCGCGTTCGGGCCGTACCTGAAGCAGACCCGCTTTTTGTTGCATGCTGACGGTCGGCTTCCGGCCTTCCCCTGGTGGGTGAACTTTCCGTTGCATACGCTCCTGTGGAGCGCTCGGGAGCTGGCGAGACGCTTGGGCTTGCAGACGCGCTATCAGGGCTCTTGGTCCGATTGGAAGAAGGTAATGGCCAGTCCGGAGTGGGCAATGGCAAGAGACGGTGTGAGGCCCGAGTACGTGCCGCTCCCGGCGCTGAGTGCTGCAGTGGCGTCGGGCGCTCTGAGGGAGCAAGGGCTCACCGTCCTTCAACGTGTCAACCTTCTGCAAACGTGCCATTTGGTCGGCGTTGTGGGCTTGGATCGGAAAGAGAACTGCAATGGCGCCGCGATCCGAGCGTTCTGAGCTCTGGGGTTCAAGCTGCAGCGCTATGTTTCCAGCGCCTCCTTCGCGCGCTCCTGCCACGGGCCGGGCAGCTCGGCGGCGCGTGTCAACGCCTGCCTGGCTTCCTCGGGCCTGCCGTGGGCTCGCAACAGCAGTCCCAGGTTCAACCACGCCGCGCCATGGTCATCGCGGCGCGCGACGGCGGCGCGGAAGCCCTCGATGGCACCTTCAGCGTCCCCTGTCGCATGCCGGGCGTTACCCAGGGCGAAAAAGCCCATGGCCGCATCGGGAAAGCGTTCTACGTAGGCCTCCCAGGCGGGAAGTGTCGCTTCGGCTCCCTGCACCTGCTCGAAAGTGGCGATCGCCTCCAGTGTGCGTCGCTCGCTGGCGCCATGCGGCAATTCACCCGGCGGCAGGGCAATGAACGCCCAGCGTCCACTCCGGGCCCAAGTGGCGTCGAAACGTCGGAACGACTCGATACGCTGCGCCTCTTCGCCGCTGTGCAGCGTCATCTCCTCGGCTTCCCGGTCGTAGCCGATGGCGACGGCGTAGTGCCACATTGGCCAAGCGGGCAGTGACAAATTCTGCATTACCACCGCGGGATGGCCGGCAGCGATCTCGGTCAGTAGCGCATCGAAGGAATCATTGAGCACGAAGGGAATGCGACCGTGGCGTCGAACGGTGGCGAGCATCTCGGGTTGCACGCTGCCCTCGCGTCCAGGAATGAAGACCTGCGGAATGAGCGTTTCCATGGGCACGTCCACTCCCGCCTGGTTGAGCACCATGGCCAGCGAAGCGGGGCCGCACTGATAGTCCCGCTGGGCGTGGAATGGCACTCCTTCGATGAGTGTCTGGCTTGGCAGCGTACGCTCGCTGGTCTCGTTCAAGCGCGGTGTGGTGGCGCAACCGGCCAGTATTGACAGGAGCAATGTCAACAGCAGAACGCCCGCAGGGCGGGCGTTCGCTAAACGTCGTGCATGATGGCGAGTCATGTGGCAGCCATCAGCGGGTGAAGGGGAAGACGTTGGTCAGCCCCAGAATATCGGTGACCAGCAGGACCAGGAACACCACCAACAGGGCGCCTACGACGCTGGCACCCGCCGGCAATTGGTCGAGCTGCTCGGCCATTTGGCGCGCCTCCTCGTCGGAGAGGGCCGCCACGCGGGCCTCAACTTCGTCGAGGTCGACGCCCTGGGCGACGAGCTGTTCCTGCACGTCGGCTCGAGAAAGGATCTCCTGGATGCGCTCGCGATCGGCAGTGGCGCTTTCTGCGGACAGGGCGGCCTGGGTGGAGACCAGATCGCTGGCCGGGAGAGGAGCGGCGGTGGCCGAGACGCTACCGAGCACGAGGGCCAGGATCAGCAGCGGGCTGAGAAAGCGGCGAAGTGTTTTCATGGTTTGGTTCCTTCTTTCTTGGGATGGGCTTCCGGCTCTTGAATGATCCAACGCTCACCGGTCAGTGAACTTTTTCGCGCTCCAGCGATGCCATATCAGTATAAGCAGAAAGCGCTTGCGATTTCATGCCCTTGCACGCTTATCGCATCGATGCCCAGCGAAGGGAGTCGGTAAAGGGGGAAAGCCGCTGCGCTTGGCTGAGGCTGGGGCGGCATTAACCAACCCGATACGACGAGGGTAGCTCAGCCAGTAGGCCACGACCGCCGGCCAGGGTCAGGGCCAGATCGTGCAAGCCCTCCCAGGGGGGAAGAGGGTTGGCGCCCTTGATCGCCAGATCCAGGCGCTGGGCGAACAGCAGCAGTTTATGCAGCCGCTTGCGCGGCAGTCGGGCGATGGCCTGTTGATAAGCGGGGCGGCGCTTGTCGAAAATTGCCGGCTTCTGCGCCTTGCACGCCGACTCGAAGCTCTGCCCCTGATCGAGATGCTGATGCAGCGACAATAGCGTGCGCAGCTCACGACTCAGTGCCCACAGCACGATGGGGCTCTCCACCCCTTCGCCACGCAGACCGCGCACGATCCGCGAGACTCGCTCCCGCTCTCCCTTGAGGCAGGCCTCGGTCAGGGTGAAGACATCGTAGCGGGCGCTGTCCTCCACTCCGCCAGCGATCTGTGCCGGGCCGACGCGACTGCCGGGCGGGAGGAGCAGTGCCAGCTTCTGTAATTCCTGATCCGCGGCAAGCAGGTTGCCTTCAGTGCGCTCGCCGAGCAGGCGGGCGGCATCGAGGTCGAGGGAAAAGCCGTGACGCTCGGCGCGGTCGCGCAGCCAGAAGCCCAGCCGCGAGACGTCGACCGGCCATACCGGCACGAACAAGCCGAGCTTGTCGAGCGCCTGGAACCAGGCGCTCTTCTGTTGACGGAAGTCCAGCTTGCCCATGGCGATCAGCAGCACATTGTCGCGAAGGCCGGGGGCGTCGGCGTACTCCTTCAATGCACGCCCCCCCTCTTGTCCCAGGCTATGGCTGCCCAGGCGCAGCTCGATCAGTTTGCTCGAGGCGAAAAGCGACAGGCTGGCTGCGGCCTCGTGCAGCTTCCCCCAGGCGAAGTTGGCCTCCACGTGCAGCACCTCGCGCTCCTCGATGCCGCGCTCGCGTGCTGCGGCACGCACGGCGTCGCAGGCTTCCATGTGCTGCAGCGGCTCATCACCGGCCACGATCACCACCGGAGGCAGCTTCTTGGAGAGGGCTTCAGGGAGCTTGTCGGCAAAGACTTTCACGTGAATACCTTCAGGGCATCTTCATGGCGAGGCGTCTTCCAGCGCGCGCAGACGTTCGAGCAACTGGCGCAGGGCTTCACGGCGCAGCTCCTGGTGGGCCTCTTCACGCAGGTCGTCCTGGGCTAGCAGGTTGTCGTCGTTGACGCTGATGCGCGTGCTTGCCTCGAGTCGCTGCTGCTGGAGATGGAAGGCGCCATCGCGGCGACGCTGCACCGAGAACGGCAGTGCCAGGGTTATCTCCAGTTCACGCGAGCCACTGTCGAGCACGCTCAACGAGCGCTCGCGCACGGTCTCTTCGCCCAGGTTGAGCACCAAGGGGGCATCATCGTGCACGCGCGTGCCGGCGGCGATGAGATGCTCTTCGGTCATGCGCAGGAATTCGCTGTCGACCCCGGCCAGGGCGATCTGGTCAATGACCGGTCCTGAATCATCGAAACCGCGCAGGCGAAAGCCGCAGCCGGCGAATGCCAGGCTGGCGCCGCCGGCCAGGGCAAGCGTGAGAAAACTGCGTCGTTGCATGTGCGCTCCCGTCACGAGGTGATTCAAGCAACCACTATATTGACCAGCTTGCCAGGCACGACGACCACCTTGCGTACCGTCTTGCCTTCGGTATGGCGCTGTACGTTCTCGGCGGCGAAGGCTTCGGCTTCGATGCTGTCCTTGTCGGCGTTGGGGTCGACCTCGATGCGAGCCCGCAGCTTGCCGTTGACCTGCACCACCAGCTCGATGCTGTCTCGTGCCAGGGCGGCTTCGTCAACCGTCGGCCAAGGCGCATCGATCACTGGCTCGACATGACCGAGTTCTCGCCACAGGGCATGACAGGCATGCGGGACGATCGGGGCGAGCAGCAGTACGCAGGCTTCGATGGCCTCGCGGGCCACGGCCAGGCCGTGCGGTGAAGCGTCATCGAACTTCGACAGTGCGTTGGTCAGTTCCATCACCGCGGCGATGGCGGTATTGAACGTGGTGCGTCGACCGATGTCGTCGCTCGCTTTCCTGATCGTCTCGTGGGTCTTGCGTCGCAAATCCCGCTGAGCGGCATCGAGTGACTCAGCGTCCAGGGCGCTCGGCTCGCCGGCCGACAGATGCTCGGCTGCCAGGCGCCAAAGACGCTTGAGGAAACGGTTGGCACCTTCGACCCCCGAATCGGACCACTCCAGCGACTGTTCGGGGGGAGCGGCGAACATCATGAAAAGACGCACGGTATCGGCGCCGAAGCGGTCGATCATCGCCTGAGGGTCGACGCCGTTGTTCTTCGACTTCGACATCTTCTCGATGCCGCCCATTTCCACCGGCTGACCGTCGCTGATCAAAACCGCGCTCACCGGGCGGCCCTTGTCGTCGCGCTTGACCTCGACGTCGGCGGGGTTGAACCATTGCTTGCCACCGTTTTCGGTCAGGCGGTAGAAAGTCTCGGCAATCACCATGCCCTGGGTCAGCAACTGCTGAAAGGGTTCATCAGATTTCACCAAACCGAAATCACGCATCAACTTGTGGAAGAAGCGCGCGTAGAGCAGGTGAAGGATGGCGTGCTCGATACCTCCGATATAAAGGTCGACCGGCAGCCAATAATCGGCGCGCTCGTCGAGCATGGCTTCGTGGTTGTCGGCGCAGGCGAAGCGCGCGTAGTACCACGACGACTCCATGAAGGTGTCGAAGGTATCGGTCTCGCGCACCCAGCCGTCGCCGAGGTCGGAAAACGCCGGCATCTTCTTGAGCGGCGATCCCGAAGCGTCGACGGTAACTTCCATCGGCAGTTCGACCGGCAGCTCGTCATCGGTCAACGGCACTGTCTGGCCTTCGGGGCCGTACTTGACCGGAATCGGCGCACCCCAGTAGCGCTGGCGCGCCACGCCCCAGTCGCGCAGGCGGAAGTTGGTTTTCACCTCACCGTGGCCCTGCTGCTCGAGACGTGCCGCAATGGCATCGAAGGCCGCCTGGAAATCGAGGCCGTCGAATTCGCCGGAATTGATCAGCGTGCCGTACTCGATATAGGCGCCCTGTGAGAGATCCGGCGCCTGGCCCTGGGCATCGGCGATCACCGGCTCGATGGGCAGACCATACTTGGTGGCGAATTCCCAGTCGCGCTGGTCGTGGCCGGGTACCGCCATCACCGCTCCGGTGCCGTACTCCATGAGCACGAAGTTGGCCACGTAGACCGGCACCTCGCGCCCCGTGAGCGGGTGAACGGCGCGATGCCCGGTGGGCATGCCCTTTTTCTCCATCACCGCCAGTTCGGCCTCTGAGGTGCCGCCGCGGGCGCACTCCGCGACGAAGGCGGCCAACTCAGAGTCGTCTTCGGCCGCTTGCCTGGCCAGGGGATGCCCGGCGGCAACGGCGACGTAGGTGACCCCCATCAGGGTGTCGGGGCGAGTGGTATAGACCCGCAGCGGCTCGAGCGGTTCGCCTGCCTTGCCGGCGATATCGAAGGCGAGCTCAATCCCCTTCGACTTGCCGATCCAGTTGCGCTGCATGGTCTTGACCTGTTCGGGCCATTCGACCTTGTCCAGGTCGGCCAGCAGCTCCTCGGCGTAATCGGTGATCTTGAGGAACCACAGCGGGATTTCCTTGCGCACGACCAGTGCACCGGAGCGCCAGCCGCGGCCGTCGATGACCTGCTCGTTGGCGAGTACGGTCTGGTCGACCGGGTCCCAGTTGACGGTGGCCATCTTCTTGTAGACCAGCCCCTTCTCGACCAGCTTGGTGAAGAACCACTGCTCCCAGCGGTAATAGTCGCTGTCGCAGGTGGCGAACTCGCGGCTCCAGTCGTAGGCGAAGCCGAGCGCCTTCAGTTGGCGACGCATGTAAGCGATGTTGTCATAGGTCCACTTGGCTGGCGGCACCTGGTTCTGGATGGCTGCGTTCTCGGCCGGCATGCCGAAGGCATCCCAGCCCATCGGCTGCATCACGTTTCGACCCTGCATGCGCTGGAAACGCGAAACCACGTCGCCGATGGTGTAGTTGCGCACATGCCCCATGTGTAGTTTGCCGCTGGGGTAGGGGAACATCGACAGGCAGTAGAACTTCTCGCGGCTGGTGTCTTCCACCGCCTTGAAGCACTGGTTCGTATCCCAGAACTGCTGGGCGTCGCGTTCGATTTCAAAGGGGTTGTACTGTGCGTCCATCGGCTTTCGTAATGACCTTAGAGTGTTCGGGCACGGGGGCCGTGCGATTCCGCTGGAAAATGTCCGTCGTCAGTCAACGCCCGCATGTCGATGATAAAACATTGATCAGACGGCGAGATGACGTCTAAATGGTAACCAAGGATACCCCAGTAGGGCAGGCCCGGCCATGCCCGGTCCTTGCCATGAGCCGCTTCGAGGAGATGAACATGAGCGAACGTCCCGACTCACATCGCGAACATCGGATGCGTGAAGGCTACGAGCGCATGCTGACCCGCCTGCGCGAGGGTGCAGGCGACCTGAGCTGGGAGAACCTTCAACGGGAACTGGATGAGGCCGTGGAGTTCGAAGCCGAGTTCGAAGAGTTCACCAAGGACGAACTCGCGCTGCTCAGGGCCTGGGTGGAGCGTGATCTTCGTGATATGCGGCGCTACCTGGCCGCGGGCGGCGAAGGCGTAGCGAGCTGGCTGGGCATCGACCTGACTGTGCTGTCACGCAAGGTGGCCGACTCGCTGCTGTCGATCGCCGATCGCAGCATCGTCGAGAACGTTCGGCTCAATGATGATCTCGAGGCTTCGCGTGCCGATTACTGCGAGGGCGAGATCGCCGCACCGGGGCGCATGGTTTGCGTGCACTGCGGTGCCGAGGTCAATTTGGAGGGGGTGGCGCGCATCGAGCCCTGCCATCAATGCGGGCACCGCTACTTTTCCCGCGCTCCGAAGTAGACGCGGGCCTTTTCTGGCTTCGAGTTGGGGGCGCTTTGCCATTGCTGTGGGAGGCTCCCCAACTGGTGCCCTTAGGATGCCTGGCCACCGTGCGCCAGATGAACTTGAGGTCTTCGGCAAGGCTCCATTCCCTTAGATAATGCAGGTTGATGCGGACCTTGTCCGGCCAGATGACATTGCGGTTGAAGTCCTCCGGATCCACCGCGTTGCCGAGAAGCTCCTCTTCATCCCGGTATTTGAGCGTAGCGGGGCCGGTGATGCCGGGGCGTACACGCAGCAGCAGGCGCTGCTCACCTTCCAGGCTGTCGGCGAAACCCTCGACGTCGGGTCGAGGGCCAACGAAACTCATATCGCCTTTCAGCACGTTCCAGAGTTGTGGTAGCTCGTCCACCTTGGTCCGGCGAAGCAAGTATCCCAGTGGCGTGATTCTTGGATCCCGGGCGCAGGTTACCGTCGTGGTGACACCTGGAGCATCCTTCATGGTTCGGATCTTGTAGAGCGTGAAAGTCTTGCCATTCATGCCGATACGTCGCTGCATGAAGAACCCATTTCTGCGGGTATCGATGGTGGCCGCAATCCAGGCCAGACCGATCAGCCACCAGACGAGAAGCAGTCCCAGGGAGGCCAGGAAAATATCCAGCTTACGCTTCTTTCTACGTGATACGGGTCGAAAGAGGTTCACGGTGTCGCTCCAGTCATCGTGATTATCGTACTGCCGGTCTGGAACAGGGGAAGCAAGAGGTCAGCCGGTTACCGTCCGTGTGTCTCGATGGATCCGGAAGGAGCGCCGTATGGCTTCCTGTTCCAGCAGCACGGTTATTTTCTTCCATACCTTTCCTCGGGCCTGGCCTATTCGTCGACGAAAGGGAAAGAGTGCATGAATCACCGGAGTCAGCAGCGGGAAGTAGGCGATATGCAACCTTGCGTAAGCCCTGCGAAACCCGAAGCGCTCGATGAGGAAATCGTGTATGCCGGTTTCGTGGCTGATGTTTCTGGCGCCATCCGAGACATAGGCGAGTCCTCGCACGTTGAGGTAGTGCCGGTTCATGTGATGGATCAAAGCGTAGGATGCGTATCGCTTCAGAGAGTCGGGCGTTACCCAGATGGAGAGATAGAAACAGGCTCCATCCATGACGAGGTTCTCGCTGAAAGCTTCCATCTTCCCGCTTTTCCGGTCGCGGACGGCCCAGAATTCGGTCTCCGTCGGCAGGTCGAGAATCGCTCTGACGAAGTCGGGCCTCGACATCATGCTCTCGAAGGTGTCGTAGCGCTGATAAGCCTTGCAGTAAACGGCATGCCCCTCCTCCAGGATTACATCTCGAATCACCGGCTCGATGAGAAACTGCCGCTCGCCTCTGCGAACCTTGCTGCGGGTGTTGGCGCTGAGATGCTGTAACTCCTCGGGCTCCGACTTGATGACATGCCACCACTCCGTGCGCGTGTCGCTATCAAAATCGGACTCCCAGCGGATCAAGTAAGCAAAATGCTTGGCCAGCAGCGCCATGGCCTGAGATTGGCGAAGTCCAGGGTTTCGGTGTGGCATCGACAAAGGCATCAGGGCGCCAAGATGTTTGCGCCAGAGAAAACCGTTGTTACGAAAATAGTGATACCCGATCATGAGCGCCTCAAGAAAGTGCGTTCCCAGCGAAGAGTGTTGCGCCTGTAATTCGTCACGTAGTGTTACATGGCGGGGCGAGGCGTTCCTCCTGAAATTCTTCGCTGTGTCGCATGAAATGCGCTGGCGAGTGTCAAAGAGGCGGGACGGAGTGATCTGCTATTGCGGCGTGTGATTTCTGATAGCTCAGGGTCACGATTGTCATGCGAATAGCGCCCAGGTCTCGTTGAAAAGAATGATGACTACCACCAGTGCAGTCATCGTCGCGGCATAAATCAGATTGTGCCGCATCATGCGATAACCGCTGACACCGTAGCGCCCTTGCAGCGACAGATTGATGCCCGAAAGGGGGCCCACCGAAGTGCCTACCGCCCACGAGGCCAGGCCGGTAAAAGCGAACAGGGTCGGTTCGTTACCAGAGAGATCGAGCATCGAGGCGAGTACCGAGACGCCGATAATGGGATGAAGGCCGACCACGGCACTGGCAACAATCGCCAGGAAACTCATTACGGCCTGAACAGGGCCGAAGTGAACGAACAGAGTCCACTCGCTGCCCGTCGCGGAGGAGACGAGCGTGGACAGTCCCAGGGTGAGCAGGCCTGCCGAGAGGAAGAGCGCAATTTCGCCGCGCATGGCCGGCAACCGCGTCAGCGTATGCTGGCGTACGCGACGCAGAGTCCAGCGAGGCCCGGCGGGTAGGTTGGTGACGAGGGCCACTGCCGGCAGCAGGAAGGTGATGATGCTGACGATGCCGAGCTCGGGGGTGAGCCGAAAGTGAAACAGCATGACCAGCACGGCCATCGCGACCGGCATCAGCAAGCTACGGGGCGATAGTGAGAAGCCCGCCACGTCGCTGAGGTCGAAGCGCCGCGACAACTCCAGTGTGGTCAACAGGCCGCTGAGCAGGGCCAATGGCAGGCCGACGATCAGGATGCGGGAATAATCCATGGCTGGGGCCAGCGTCATTACCACCCCCATCGAGGCGAAGAAAGGCGACCACAGCGCGGCGCTGGAGAGGCCGCGGTTGAGTGCCAGCAACTGCGGGCTGGTCAGCGGGCCGCGGCGGGCAAGTCGGTCGCCGATCATGAACACCGTCGACAGGTTGAGGATGGTGCCGAGCAGGTGTACGCCGAGCCAGGTACCCGTAGTGCCTCGCAGTCCGGTTATCGGCCGGCCGAGAGGACGCTTGGAACCGCTGCGGTTGCCGATCAGGCCGATGAAGCTCACTCCGACCAGCATTGCCACTACGTAGGTATTGCCGCTGGTGATCGACGGCCAGGTGACATCGGCGTCGTAGCGCCACCGCGCCAGGATCAGCAACCCAAGGCCGAGTGCCGCCAGCGCGCCGGCCTGCCAGCGGGTGCGGGGGGGAATATCGCACCACAGCAACAGGGTGGCCAGCCACAGTGCGTAGCCGACGCCGTTTGGCAGCGGTGTCAGCCCGGCGAAGCCGAGAATCTGAAGCACCAGGCCGATCAGTATCAGCACGCCAGCCAGGGTGTGGCGTGTGGAGGACGATGGCGAGTCGGGCGAGGGGGCGATGACGTCGGGCTCCGGATCGAGGTGTTTTGTAAGCAGTCTAACAATATTTCCTCATGCGCGGCGACTCGCCAAGTCACGCGCCTTTTCCAGCAGTGCCAGCATCGCCCGCGCGGCATTCGACAGAGTACGGCTACGGTGCACCAGATAGCCCAAGGAGCGATGAATAATGGGATGGTCCACGTCCAGCTCGTGCAGTTCGCCGGCTACCAGCCGCTCCGGCAGCAGGCTCCAACCCAGGCCTATCGCCGTCATCATCTTGAGCGTCTCTAGGTAATTGGTGGAAAGTGCCACGGGTAGCGTAAGGCCGGCAGCGGCGAAGCGCGACTCGATCAAGGTGCGGGTAAAGGTCAAGGGGCCGGGCAGTACGGCATCGAAGTCGCACAGCTCGTGTAGCGTAAGGCGCGCGCGACTCGCCAGCGAATGATCGTGGGCGCAAACGAAGCACATTCGATCGTCCCACACCGGCACCACGTCGAGTTGCGGGTCCGGGTGCGGGGCCAGGGTCACCACGGCCATTTCGAGCTCGCCGTCTAATACTCCCTGATAGGCCTGCTCCGAGTCGAGGAAACGGAGATCCAGGCGCACCTCTGGGTGTGCGTGGGTGTAAGCTTTTAGCAGTGGCGGCAGGCGGTGCAGGCCGATGTGATGGCTGGTCGCGAGCGTCAGGCTGCCGGCGACCTTGCCCTCGAGGTTGGTCAGGGCGCGGCGGCTGTCGTCGACCATCACCAGAATCTGTCGGGCGCGGGGCAGCAGCACCTGCCCGGCCTCGGTCAGCGTGACGCGGCGGCCGATGCGGTCGAATAGCCGCGCGTCGATCTGCGTTTCTAGCGTGGCGATGCGCTTGGAAACCGCTGGCTGGGTCAGATAGAGCTGCTCGGCGGCGCGTGAAAAGCTGCCGCAGTCGGCCACGGCAAGGAAGGCTTGCAGGCTTTGTGTGTCCATTGTTCGTTGTATTCCTTTATGGAATCCAATGAATAAATAACATGAATTGCTTTTATGGGCGAGCCGCGCAAGACTTGGTCAAGAAAACTGCACTGAGCGGCGCCGGGGGCAGGTCATAGCGGAGGTCATTTGCCAATGGATGGCAAATGTAGCGTACAGGGATGGGTTTATAGCATCTCCGCGAGACCTGCCGACGGAGAGCCGCGTCGCAGGCAACGAGAGACGCAACTGCGACAACTCGGACCGGACAGGCAAAGGGCCCCCAGAGCCCGGGAGAACGACATGGCAGGCCAGACGCTTTATGACAAGCTGTGGTCGCAGCACCTGGTAAAGGAGCGCGACGACGGTACCGCACTGATCTACATCGACCGCCAACTGCTGCATGAAGTGACCTCGCCGCAGGCCTTCGAGGGCCTGCGCCTGGCCGGGCGCAAGCCATGGCGGCTCGACGCCAACCTGGCCACGCCGGACCACAACGTGCCGACCACGCTCAAGGAGCGCGCCGAGGGCAACGCCGGCATCAAGGACCCTGTGTCGCTGATCCAGGTGCAGACGCTCGACGACAACTGCGTCGAGTTCGGCATCGAGGAGTTCAAGATCAACGACCCGCGCCAGGGTATCGTCCACGTGGTGGGGCCGGAGCAGGGCGCCACCCTGCCGGGCATGACCGTGGTGTGCGGCGATTCCCACACCGCTACCCATGGCGCCTTCGCCGCGCTAGCCCATGGCATCGGCACTTCCGAGGTGGAGCACGTGCTCGCCACCCAGTGTCTGCTGGCGCAGAAGATGAAGAACATGCAGGTGCGCGTCGAGGGCAAGCTCGGCGCCGGCGTCACCGCCAAGGATGTGGTGTTGGCCATCATCGGCAGGATCGGTACTGCCGGGGGCACCGGCTACGCCATCGAATTCGCCGGCAGCGTCATCCGCGAGCTTTCCATGGAAGGCCGCATGACGATGTGCAACATGGCCATCGAGGCCGGCGCCCGCGTCGGCCTGATCGCCGTGGACGACACCACAATCGACTACCTCGCCGAGCGCCCCTTCGCGCCCCGGGGCGAGCAGTGGCAAGCCGCGGTGGCCGACTGGCGCAACCTGGTCTCCGACCCGGACGCCGTGTTCGACAAGGTGGTGACGCTGGACGCCGCCGAGATCGAGCCGCAGGTGAGCTGGGGCACCAGCCCCGAGATGGTCACCGGCATCTCGGGCGAGGTACCCGACCCGGCCGAGACCGACGACGATACCGTGCGCCGCGGCTACGCCCGGGCGCTGGAGTACATGGGGCTCGCGCCGAAGCAGAAGATCAGCGACATTCGCCTCGACAAGGTATTCATCGGCTCGTGCACCAACTCGCGCATCGAGGACCTGCGCGAAGCGGCGAAAGTGGCGCGCGGCAAGAAGGTCGCCGACTCCATCAAGCTCGCCATGGTGGTGCCGGGTTCCGGCCTGGTGAAGCGCCAGGCCGAGGCCGAGGGGCTCGACCAGATCTTCATCGAGGCGGGCTTCGAGTGGCGGGAGCCGGGCTGTTCCATGTGCCTGGCGATGAACGCCGACAAGCTCGGTGCCGGCGAGCATTGCGCCTCCACCTCGAATCGCAACTTCGAGGGCCGCCAAGGCTACGGTGGGCGCACCCACCTGGTCAGTCCGGCCATGGCCGCCGCCGCCGCTATTGCCGGTCACTTCGTCGATGTCCGTAGTTTCGGCGCCCAGCCCGTCGCAGAGGAGGCCTGAGCCATGCGAAAGTTCGAACGTACCGAAGGGCTCGTCGCCCCGCTCGATCGGGCCAACGTCGACACCGACCTGATCATCCCGAAACAGTTCTTGAAGTCGATCAAGCGCACCGGCTTCGGCGTCAACCTGTTCGACGAGCTGCGCTACCTCGACGAGGGCCAGCCCGGCCAGGATTGCTCGAAGCGTCCGCTCAATCCAGACTTCGTGCTCAACCAGCCGCGTTACCAGGGCGCCAGCGTCTTGCTTGCTCGGCGCAACTTCGGCTGCGGCAGCTCTCGTGAGCACGCCCCCTGGGCGCTAGAGGACTTCGGCTTCCGCGCGGTGATCGCGCCGAGCTTTGCCGACATCTTCTACAACAATGCCTTCAAGAACGGTCTGCTGCTGATCACCCTTCCGGAGGAGACGGTAGATCGTCTTTTCCGCGAGGTGGAGGCCAGCGAAGGCTATCGCCTCGACGTGGACTTGGAGAGTCAGCGGGTAATCACGCCGAGTGGTGAGATTCTCGAGTTCGAGGTCGATGCCTTCCGCAAGCACTGCCTGCTCGAGGGGCTCGACGACATCGGTCTCACGCTGCAGGACGAGGATGCCATTCGTGCCTTCGAGCAGCGCCATCGCGCCGAGCGGCCGTGGCTGTTCCGCGATACCGCCCAGGCCTGATCGCTCTTACTTTACATCCGTCGGCGGTGCGGGGCTGAACCGGCGGCAGGCCTGCGAGGAGGCGCTGTGAACCCATCCCTGGGCGCTACATTTGCCATCCATGGCAAATGACCTCCTCTCCGGCCTGCCCTCGGCGCTCCGCTTGACGACTGACGGCAGTCAATCAAGGACGTTACGATGACACGCAAGATTCTGGTACTGCCTGGTGACGGCATCGGCCCCGAGATCACTGCCCAGGCGAGCCGCATCCTGACCGCCTGCCAGGCCCGCGGCCTGGATGTTGAAGTGGATGAGGCACTGGTTGGCGGCGCCGCCTATGACGAGCACGGCGAGCCGCTGCCCGGCGTGACGCTGGACAAGGCCAAGGCGGCGGATGCCATTCTGCTCGGTGCCGTGGGCGGACCCAAGTGGGACAAGCTCGAGGATCTTGCCAAGCGGCCCGAGAAGGGGCTGCTCGGTCTGCGCAAGAACCTCGGCCTGTTCAGTAACCTGCGCCCGGCCATCACCTACCCGCAGTTGGCTTCCGCTTCCAGCCTCAAGCCCGAGCTGGTCGCAGGGCTCGACATCATGATCGTGCGCGAGCTGACCGGCGGCATCTACTTTGGCCAGCCCCGTGGCATCGAAGTGCGCGACGGACAGCGCGTTGGCTTCAATACCTATGTCTACTCCGAGAGCGAGATCGAGCGCATCGGCCGGGTCGCCTTCGAGCTGGCGCAAAAGCGCGGCAAGCGCCTGTGTAGCGTCGACAAGGCCAACGTGCTCGAGGTCACCATCCTGTGGCGCGAGGTGATGGAGCGCCTGGCGCCGGAGTATCCCGACGTCGAGCTCTCCCACATGTACGTCGACAACGCCGCCATGCAGCTGGTACGCGCACCCAAGCAGTTCGACGTGATGGTCACCGGCAACATGTTCGGCGACATCCTGTCCGACGCCGCGGCGATGCTCACCGGCTCCATCGGCATGCTGCCCTCCGCCTCGCTCAACGAGAGTGGCCAGGGCATGTACGAGCCGTGTCACGGCAGCGCGCCGGACATCGCCGGGAAGAACGTCGCCAACCCGCTGGCCACCATTCTCTCGGTGGCGATGATGCTGCGCTATTCGCTCACCGAGCCCGAACTCGCCCAGCGCATCGAGCAAGCCGTAGGGAAAGTGTTGGACGACGGCCTGCGGACCGCTGACATTGCCTCCGAGGGGACCCGCACCGTCTCCACCCGCGAAATGGGGGATGCCGTGCTGGCGGCCTTCGAGGCGGCCTGACCGCCGTCCCTACCAAGGAGCGTCGTTGCCCCGGGCCCGGGCTCGCCTGCGAGGTGGGCACGGGTCATGTATACTATTGGCCTCATTCTCTCCAGGAGGACTTCACATGTTGAAAGTCGGTTTCGTCGGTTGGCGCGGCATGGTGGGCTCGGTGCTCATGCAGCGCATGCAGGAGGATGGTGATTTCGACGGCATCGAGCCGATCTTCTTCACTACCTCCCAGGTCGGCAAGCCCGGCCCGGACATCGGCGTGGACGTTCCTCCGCTCAAGGATGCCACTGACCTCGACGAGCTCAAGGCTCTGGACGTCGTGATCACCTGCCAGGGCGGCGACTACACCAAGCAGGTCTACGGGGATCTGCGCGGTAGCGGCTGGAAGGGCTACTGGATCGACGCCGCCAGCACCCTGCGCATGGAGGACGAGGCGACCATCGTGCTCGACCCGGTCAATCGTCGTGTCATCGACGACCAGCTGGCGCGCGGTGCCAAGACCTTCGTCGGCGGCAACTGTACGGTCAGTTTGATGCTGATGGGCCTGGGTGGGCTGTTCGAGGCCGACCTGATCGAATGGATGACTTCCATGACCTATCAGGCCGCTTCCGGTTCCGGCGCCAAGCATATGCGCGAGCTGCTCCTGCAGATGGGTGCGCTGCGCGACAGCGTAGCCGATGAGCTGGACGATCCCGCCAGTGCCATTCTCGATGTCGATCGCAGGGTCACGCAGGCCATGCGTGGCGGTGACTTCCCGATCGAGAACTTCACGGCACCGCTGGCAGGCAGCCTGCTGCCCTGGATCGACACCAAGCTGGACAACGGCCAGAGTCGCGAAGAGTGGAAGGGCAGTGTCGAGACCAACAAGATCCTCGGTCTGCAGGACAATCCGGTGCCCATCGACGGTCTCTGCGTTCGCATCGGTGCCATGCGCTCTCACAGCCAAGCCTTCACCATCAAGTTGAAGAAGGATGTGCCGATAGATGAGATCGAGGAGCGCATCGCCAAGCACAACGAGTGGGTCAAGGTAATCCCCAACGACAAGGAGGCCACCATCGCCGGGCTGACGCCATCGGTGGTCACCGGCACCTTGAGCGTCCCGGTGGGGCGCCTGCGCAAGATGCGCATGGGTGGGGAGTACCTCTCGGCCTTCACGGCCGGCGATCAGCTGCTGTGGGGGGCTGCCGAACCACTCAAGCGTATGTTGAAGATCCTGCGCGAACAGTGATCCACCGCGAGCGGTGACGGCGGGGCATCTCCTTCGGGAGGTGCCCCGCTTTCGTATCCGGGACACGGGCACAGCGTCACGCCTGCCGCTGCGGCCAGGGGCGGGCGCGTCATACTAGATTTGTGATACATATTTCCGATAAGGCCTCTCATCCATTTCGATACCACCGGATCGACTGGCTGCATAACGGCAACGCAAGGGAACTCAATGAGACGCAAGCTGACCATTGCCATGCTTCTGTCGCTATCGGCAGCAGGTTCGCCGCTGGCGCTGGCACTCGGCGTGGGTGAGGCCGACGTGCGCTCCACGCTCAACGCACCGCTGCGGGCCGTCGTTCCGCTTACCGACACCGCGGGGCTCGACCCCGAGCGGCTCAAGGTGAGTGTCGCCGATACGCGAGAGTTCGAATCCGCCGGGCTGGCCCGCACACCACTCGCGGCCAGCGTGCGTGCCGATGTCGAAGTGCATCAAGGGCAATGGGTGGTCAAGCTCGCCAGCGAGCGAGTGGTTCGCGAGCCATGGATGGATCTGCTGCTGCGCTTCGACTGGCCGGATGGCCGCCAGTTTCGCGAACTCACCCTGCTGGTTGACCCACCCAACTACGATCAATTGCCGGTGCTGGTCGACGGCACGGCCGCCTCGCGTCGCGCGGTGAGCGAGCGTGACGCGACCGAGGTCGCGACAGCGGCCGAAGACGGGACGGCCGTGCGTCAGCCGCTGCCGAGCGGGCGCGGCGAGCCCGCTTGGGTCGGTAGTGGCGATACGCTGTGGTCGGTGGCGAGCCGACTGCGGCCCGACAGCGATATCAGCATGGACCAGATGATGGTGGCGCTGGTCGAAGCCAATCCCGAGGTCTTTCCCTCTGGCAACATCAATGCCATGAGAGCTGGGCATGCCCTGGCGGTGCCATCCCGCGATGCCATTGCCTCACGTTCCCCCGCGGAAGCCGAACGTATCGTCCAGGCCATGAACCAGGTCTGGGCCAATCGAGGCAGTGGCCCCCCCGCTCGTGTACCGCTGGGCTTACCGGCAAGCGCGCCCATCGAAACGGCGGCGGTCCAGGCGGCTCAGGCGATTGTCCCCGAGACGCCATCACCTGAGGCGGCTGCAGTCGAGACGACCCCGGCTGCGTCGGAGGAGGGCGCCGAAGCACCCGTTTCGAACGCCGAGCCGCCACGCCTGACCTTGTTGAGCGATGCCGAGTTGGCTGCCGAGGTTGCCCGAAACGTGGCCAGCGAAGGACTCTCGGCGCAAGGGAGCGGTCCCCGACTCGATGCCCGCGTCCTGGCGACGTTGGGTGCCGGCAATCTAACGCTGGGACGAAGCGATCCGGGGCTCGACCGGCTCGCACGGCAATGGCAGGAGAATCAGGCGGCACTCGAGGAGGTCAAGGCTGAGCGCGATGCCATGGAGCGGGAGCTGAGCGCACTGCGCGGCGAGGTCGATGCCATGCGTGACCAGCTGACTGCGCTACTGGCCGACGGAGCGGGTGCCGAGGAAGACGTCGGCCCGGAAAGCGTCGTGACCCAGGCACCTCGCCCCGAAGCCGAGCCCTGGTGGGGGGCGCTGTATCCGGGCAGGCTCGACCGTAACCTGATACTGGGAGGGGCGGGGCTCGCTGCGCTGCTCGGTCTGTGGCTATGGGTGCGCCGCCGCCGTCAGCGGGAGGCTGCGTCATCAAAAGACTTCTCCTCCATGCCCAGCGTGGTGCACGGCATGCCACCTTCCGCCATCGCCATGCCGACGGCCGGCACGTCGATGCCTCCCATGGCCGCAAGCATGACCGTCGACAGCGCAAAGCCCGAGGAGGCGTCGCCGGAGCGCGTCGCGATGCCTCAGGCCGAAGCCATCAGCGAGGCGGACATCTTCATGGCCTACGGGCGCTACGACCAGGCAAGGGAATTGCTGGAAGCCGGCCTCGAGCATGAGCCGGAGCGTCACGACCTACGCCTCAAGCTACTCAAGGTGCAGGTGGAGCAAGGTCACTGGGAAGCCGCCGAGCGGGAGGTGCAGAAGTTGGCTGAAGCGGGCGATTCCACCTTGTTGGCCGAAGCCGGCCGGCTGATGGCTCGGCGCCAGGCGGCGCGTGCCGGCGCCGGCGAAGACAAGGGTGGGAGCGAGCCGGATGCCATGCCGGCGGGTGAGGCCGAGCTGAACGACGACACGCTTCCGGTCGAGGAAGGCGACATGCCTGCCGAGGCGTACTCGGCCGAGACGACGCCTGCCGACATCGCCAGCGTACACGTGGCGGAGGGCGAGCATGCAAGCGAAGCCGCGCCGCTTCAGGCCGAGACGCGACCGGCGAGCGAGTTCTCCCGGGGCGAGACGCCTCTTGACGGGGTAGCGATCGACGCATCGAGCGACGACACCGGCGAGCGAAAGACAGAACTCACGGCCGGGGCCGATCCATCCGGGGAGGAGGGCGATTCCTCCGAGGAAGAGGCGCTCCGCGGCTCACCGAGCC
Organism: Billgrantia saliphila; assembly: GCF_002930105.1. Lineage (GTDB taxonomy): Bacteria > Pseudomonadota > Gammaproteobacteria > Pseudomonadales > Halomonadaceae > Halomonas > Halomonas saliphila. Next base: position 345,831 of record NZ_PJRN01000001.1, read on the forward strand.
TGACGGCCGAAGAGGGCACGGGGCTGGCGCCGCCCGACCAGGCCGGAGCGGTGGAGTGGGATGTGATCGATTACCAGCCTCCCTCTCTCGACCCCGAGCCGCCACAGCGAGTGGAGACGCCGATGCAGCCCAGTGTCGACTTTACGCTTGCAGACTTCCCGTCTGAAGACGATCGGGAGCGTGACGAGACGGTGTCCGAACCCGAGTGGGAGGTGGAGGAGGTGGCCTTTCCGCCGCTGGACCCGGATAATGATGGGCTTCCTGACCAGGACGAACGGCAGCGGGAACTTGATCGGGCCCGGCGTCTGCTCGAGGACGGCGAGCCGGAGCGAGCTCGCCCGGTGCTGCGGCGGCTGGCTGGCGACGGCGATCCGCGACTGCGTGACCAGGCTCAGGATCTGATCACCCACTACCGACTCTGATGGCGTCATGACCCTGTTTCGACCCCTCGATGATCGCCACCCCCTGAACGGCCGCCTGGCGCTGGGGGTGGAATACGACGGCAGCGCCTACTGTGGCTGGCAGCGCCTGAAGCACGCCCCCTCGATCCAGGCCGAACTGGAGCGGGCGCTGTCCAAGGTGGCCAGCCGGCCGGTGACGGTGCATGCCAGCGGGCGCACCGACTCCGGGGTGCACGCCACTCGCCAGATCGTGCATTTCGACGCGCCGGCGCCTCGCTCGCAGAAGGCCTGGGTATTCGGGGTCAACGCCAATCTGGCGCGGGACATCGCCGTGCGCTGGGTGCGCGAGGTGTCGGATGATTTCCATGCCCGCTTCAAGGCGCTGGCGCGGCGCTATCGCTACATCATTCTCAATCAGCCGAGTCGTCCGGTGCTGGAGCGGGCCAACGCCACCTGGTGTCGCGACCCGCTTGATGCCGAGGCCATGCATCGTGCCGCCCAGGTGCTGGTCGGCGAACACGACTTCTCGAGCTTCCGTGCCGCCGGCTGCCAGTCGAAGACGCCTTGGCGCCATCTGCATTTCATCGAGGTGCATCGGCACGGGCCGTTGGTGGTGATCGACGTGCAGGGCAACGCTTTTCTGCACCACATGATTCGCAACATTGCCGGTGCGCTGGTTACCGTGGGGCGCGGGGAACGTGGCGACGATTACCTGGCCGAGCTGCTGGCACTCAAGGACCGCACGCTCTCCGACGTTACCGCGCCGGCCTGTGGGCTGCACTTCGTCGATTCCCTTTACGACGAAGCCTGGGGGCTTCCTCGCGAGCCGCTGGGGCCGAATCTGCTGGCCTTCCTCGGCGAATGGACCGGCGAGCGCGAACTGCCGGCCTGCCCCATGGTCGAATTCCGTCGAGGCCGTCCCGTGACCGAGACGCGTGCAAGCGACCCTAGCCTAGAGGAGAAGCTCTAATGACGATGTCCGCTACGGCGGGGCGTACCCGCATCAAGTTCTGCGGCCTGACCCGCGAGCGGGACGTGGCCGATGCCATCGCCGCCGGTGCCGACGCGCTCGGCTTCGTGCTCTGGCCCGGTAGCCGGCGCTACGTTGACGAGGATCGCCTCTCCGTGCTGACCGCCAACGTGCCCGCCTTCGTCACTCGCGTGGGCCTGTTCGTCGACGCCTCGCCCGAGCTAATCCTGCGAGCCAGCCGGCACCTCGACCTGCTACAGTTCCACGGCGACGAGACGCCGGCGTACTGTGGCGGTTTCGAGCGACCCTGGATCAAAGCGCTGCGCATGCGTGACGGTATCGACCTTAACGCCGCGGCCGAAGCCTACGACGGCGCCCAGGCGCTGCTGCTGGATGCCTATCGTCCGGGGCTGCCGGGCGGTACCGGCGAAACCTTCGACTGGTCGCGAATCCCCGCAAGCCTGGCAAAACCTGTTATTCTCGCCGGTGGGTTGACGTCGGACAATGTGGCCGATGCCATCGCGCGCGTACGACCCTTCGCGGTGGATGTCTCCGGCGGTGTGGAGGTTGCGCCCGGCCACAAGGATCCGCAGCGATTGATGGCGTTTGCCCACGCGGTGAGCGCCGCCGACCGGCCGCGCGGCTGAGCCCGTGCCGCTACTTCGTCTTCCCGATCTTATCCTGTCCCTTCTGGCGACCCTGTGAGGTGTCTTTCGTGAGCAAGTTCAGTGACCTGACCCGACTGCCGGATGCCCGCGGCCATTTCGGCCCCTATGGCGGCCGGTTCGTCTCGGAGACCCTGAGCTTCGCCCTGGACGAGCTGGAGAAGACCTACCTGGGTCTTCGCGACGATCCGGATTTCCAGGCCGAATTCGACTACGACCTGGCCCATTACGTGGGCCGTCCGTCACCGCTCTATCATGCCGAGCGATGGTCGAAGCAGCTCGGCGGGGCACAGGTCTGGCTCAAGCGCGAGGACCTCAATCACACCGGTGCGCACAAGGTGAACAACACCATCGGCCAGGCCCTGCTGGCCAAGATGAGTGGCAAGCCGCGGGTGATCGCCGAGACCGGCGCCGGCCAGCACGGCGTGGCCACCGCTACCGTGGCGGCGCGTCTGGGCTTGAAGTGCGAAGTCTATATGGGAGCCGAGGACGTCGAGCGTCAGAAGCTCAACGTCTACCGCATGCGCTTGCTCGGCGCCACCGTGATACCGGTGACCTCGGGCACGCGCACCCTCAAGGACGCCATGAACGAGGCGCTGCGCGACTGGGTGACCAACGTCGACGATACCTTCTACATCATCGGTACCGTGGCCGGGCCGCACCCATATCCCATGCTGGTGCGCGACTTCAACGCCGTGGTTGGGCGCGAGGCGCGCCGTCAGTCGCTGGAGGAGTTCGGCAAGCTGCCCGACGCGCTGATCGCCTGCGTCGGCGGCGGCTCCAACGCCATGGGGCTGTTCTATCCCTTCGTCGAGGATGACGAGGTCGCCATGTACGGCGTCGAGGCCGGCGGTGACGGCGTCGATACCGGGCGCCATGCCGCGCCGCTGGCTTCCAATGCGCCGCGCGGCGTGCTGCATGGCAACCGCACCTACCTGATGTCCGACGAGGGCGGCCAGGTCTCGGATACCCACTCGATCTCGGCCGGCCTGGACTACCCTGGCGTGGGTCCCGAGCATGCTCTGTGGAAGGACGTGGGCCGAGTCAATTACGTGGCCGCCAACGACGACGCCGTGCTCGAGGCGTTCCGCGAATTGACCCGGGTGGAGGGCATCATGCCCGCACTGGAATCGGCACATGCCCTGGCCCATGCCAAGGTGCTGGCGCCGACCATGCGGTCCGAGCAGCATATCGTCGTCAACCTCTCGGGGCGCGGCGACAAGGACATCATGACGGTCGCCAAGATCGACGGGCTGGAGTTTTGAGGATGAATCGAATCGATCAACGCTTCGCCGAACTCAAGGCTCAGGGCCGCCGGGCACTGATCCCCTACATCACCGCCGGCGACCCCACACCGCAGTACACCGTCGGTTTCCTGCATGCGCTGGTGGCAGCCGGTGCCGATGTGCTCGAGCTGGGAGTGCCATTCTCCGATCCGATGGCCGATGGCCCGGTGATCCAGAAAGCCTGCGAACGGGCACTCAGGCACAACGTGCGCCTAAGCCACCTGTTCGAGATGGTGCGGGAATTTCGCCAGACCGATCGCGACACGCCGGTCGTGCTGATGGGCTACCTCAATCCCGTTGAGCGCATCGGTCTCGAGGCATTTGCCGATCAGGCCGCAGACGCCGGTATCGACGGCGTACTGACCGTGGACATGCCGCCCGAGGAGGCCGATGAGTTCGGTCCGATCCTCAAGGCGCGCGGACTCGCCTCTATCTTTCTCGTCGCCCCTACCACTTCAAGGGAGCGGGCCGCTACAATATGCGCCCATGGCGAGGGCTACCTCTACTACGTCGCGCTCAAGGGCGTGACCGGGGCCGCAACGCTCAACGCCGACGACGTGGCAAGCCATCTGGCGCCCCTGCGCGAACTGACCGATCTGCCGTTGTGCGTGGGCTTCGGCATTCGCGACGGCGCCTCGGCCGCTGAGGTCGGCAAGGTGGCGGATGGCGTCATCGTCGGCAGCGCCCTGGTCGGACGCATTGCCGAGCATGCCGAGCATCCGGAGACGATCGCCGGGGAGCTGTCGGCGGTGCTCGCCGAGATGCGCCAGGCTCTGGATGCGCTGCCGCCGCGTTAGGCTTTGTCCGAATCGTTGCCCTTGCCCAAGGTTATGACTCACGACGCCCGGTCCTGCCGGGCGCAACAGCATACGGATGCCTTCTGACATGAGCTGGCTCGACAAGATTGTTCCCTCGATGGGACGGATTCAGCGCAAGGACCGCCGGGCCAGCGTGCCCGACGGTCTGTGGCGCAAGTGCCCCAAGTGTGAGGCGGTGCTCTACCTTCCCGAGTTGGAGAAGCACCACAACGTCTGTCCCAAGTGCGATCACCACCTGCGCTTGACCGCGCGCAAACGCCTCGACTGGTTCCTCGACAAGGAAGGGCGCGAGGAGATCTCGGCCGACCTCGAGCCGGTCGATCGTCTCAAGTTCCGCGACTCCAAGAAGTACAAGGACCGCCTCAATGCGGCTCAGAAGGAGACCGGCGAGAACGATGCCCTGGTCGCGATGCGCGGCACGCTGGATGACCTTCCGGTGATCGTCGTGGCCTTCGAATTCACCTTCATGGGGGGGTCCATGGGCGCCGTCGTGGGGGAGAAATTCGTCCGCGCCGCGACGCTGGCGCTGGAGGAACGCATTCCCTTCATCTGCTTTTCCGCTTCGGGCGGAGCGCGGATGCAGGAGGCGCTGTTCTCGCTGATGCAGATGGCCAAGACATCGGCCGCTCTGGAGCGGCTGCGTGAGGCCGGCGTTCCCTACATCTCGGTACTGACGGATCCCGTATTCGGCGGTGTTTCGGCGTCGTTGGCCATGCTCGGCGATCTCAACGTCGCCGAGCCCAATGCCCTGATCGGCTTCGCCGGACCGCGAGTGATTGAGCAGACGGTACGCGAGAAGCTCCCCGAGGGCTTCCAGCGCAGCGAGTTCCTGCTCGAGCATGGCACGGTGGACATGATCGTACACCGCGGCGAGATGCGCGATCGCTTGGGTGCGGTACTGCGCAAGCTGACCCATCAGCCGCCCAACGGCATCGAGGACTCCATGCTGCTCGAGCCCGATCTAGTCGACGAGGCCGAGCGTGCGGAGGCAACGGAAGGCGAATACGAGCCCGCCTCCGAGCAGTTCGAGCCGGAGGAGGAGAACGCATCCTACGCCGACGACGAGGATGCCGATCGTTCCGATGCGCCGCGCTGACACCCGTGACCCCTTCTGACGCATCGCGCCTCGACGCCTGGCTGACGTATCTGGAGCAGGTCCACCCGGTGGGGATAGACCTCGGCCTCGACAGGGTCGCCGAGGTCGCTCGCCGCATGGGGCTCTTGCACGAGCGTCTGGCCGGGCGCGTCATTACCGTTGCCGGCACCAACGGCAAGGGGTCCACGGTGGCCATGCTCGATGCCGTGGCACGCGCTCATGGCGTCACTACCGCGGCCTACACGTCCCCCCACCTGCTGCGTTACAACGAACGCCTGCGGCTGAACGGCAGCGAAGCGGAAGACGCCACGCTGATTGCCGGCTTCGAAGCCGTGGAAGCCGCGCGACTGACCGATGAACCGATCAGCCTGACGTATTTCGAAGCGGGAACGCTGGCCGCCTTGTGGGCGATTGGCCGCCAGCGGCCCGACCTCGCCATCCTCGAAGTCGGTCTGGGCGGGCGCCTCGATGCGGTCAACGTGCTCGACGCCGATGTGGCGGTCATCACGCCCATCGCTCGCGATCATGCCGCCTTTCTGGGCGACGACCTGGAGGGAATCGGGCGAGAGAAGGCCGGTATCCTGCGTACGGGACGGCCGGCCGTGCTGGGCAGTCGGGAGCTTCCTTCCAGCGTACGTGAGTGCGCCGATGCACGTGGTGCGCCCGTGGTGGCGCTGGGCGAAGCGTTCGACTGGCATCGAGCGGTTCCCGGCCGCTGGGAGTGGATCGGCTTGGGCGACGGCGGCGCTTCCCACGAGCTGGTCGATTTGCCCGATCCAGGACTGCCGCTGGACAATGCCGCCACGGCTCTGCAGGCACTGGCATCGGCCGGTGTCGCGTTGGAATCTGCGACCTGTCGCCAGGCGCTCGGCGCCGTGCAGTTGCCGGGTCGCATGCAGTGGGTGGGGCCTTGGTGTCTCGATGTGGGTCACAATCCTCATGCCGCCGCCTATCTTGCGGGGCAGCTCAGCGTCATGCCTTGCCGCGGTCGCACCTGGATACTGCTTGGCATGTTGGGCGACAAAGATGCCGACGGTGTGATCGCGGCGCTGACGCGAGTGGCGGACGGCTGGGTGACGGTATCACTGGACGGCGAGCGCGCTCGCAGTGCCGAAGACCTGGCTGCACGGATCGAGGCGCAGGGCGGTCATGTCGCCTACCGGGGGGAGTCGCCCGAGGCCGGCGCGCGGTGGCTGGCCGACCGTCTGGGGCCCGACGACCGTGTGCTGGCGTGCGGTTCCTTCTTTACCGTCGCGGCCATATTGACATGGAAACAGGCGCAGATGGCCTAGCCTGGGCCTGGGGCAGGAGGGCATATGAAATACGGAATGCGTGAACGAATCAGCGGGGCGGTCATCCTGATCGCGCTGGCGGTGATCTTCGTACCGATGTTGTTCGATGAACCGGCGCCGCGCGACGAGCGGCCTCAGCCGAAGCTCACCATTGAGCAGCCGGTGCCGGTCGAGCGCCGGGACGTTCCCGATCCCCAGCCGCCGGAAAGCCTGGGACAGATTCGTCCACCGGAACCTCAAGCCCCTCGGATCGAGCCGCCTCCCCCGCTGGAGGAAGATCAGGCGACGGAACCGGACCCAAGGGTGGAGGTGCCGCCCGTGGTCGCCACACCGTCACCTGACGGCGAAACCGAGACTTCGTCGCCGAACGCCGACGAAGCGCCGCGTGAGGATCCGATTGCCGAACTGGCCCAGGCGGCTTCCAGCCGCAACGAGAGTGATCGCCGATCTTCTGAATCGAGTGGCTCGCCTGCGTCCGCTTCGCCCGATGGCGAGTGGGCCGTACAGGTCGGCAGTTTCGGCGAGGCGGGTAACGCCGAGCGCCTGCAGGCTCGCCTGCAGGAGCAGGGCTTTTCCGTCTACAGTCGCCGGCGCGACAATGACATGACGACCGTTTACGTGGGACCTTATGCCAGCTCGGAGGCCGGCGAACGCGCCATGAGCGAGGTCAAGGAGCAGGCCAACCTGCAGGGTCTGCTGGTGCGGGTAAGAGAGTGAGTCGATGACGCTGACCTGGATCGATTGGGGTTTTCTGGCTCTCTTATCCGTCTCGACTCTGGCGGGTTTCATGCGCGGCCTGGTGCGCGAAGGCCTGGGGCTGGCCGCCTGGATCATCGCGCTGCTGGCCGCGCGTCTGCTGGCCGAGCCGGTGGCCGACCTGCTCGCCGGTGTGATCGACAATCCCGACGGTCGGCTGGTGCTGGCGTTTGTGCTGGTCATTCTTGGCGTGGTATTGCTTTGCGGAATCGTCATCCGCATGGTCCATGCCGCCGTGGAATGGGTCGGCATGGGGTTCTTCAATCGTGTCTCCGGCGCCTGTTTCGGGGCCGCGCGCGGCGCGGCGGTGCTGGTGGTGGCCACGATATTGATCAGTCTGACCCCGCTCGTTCAGCTGCAGGCGTGGCAGCAGGCCCAGTTGCGCCCGTCATTCGAGCAACTGCGCGACTGGGTGGTGGATCAGCTCGAAGGCTGGGAGGGGCGTGTGCCCCAGGCGGAAAGGTGGCATCAGCTTTCGCTCCCTGATCGCGCCAACGACAGTGAGCGCGACGATGGCACGCGCTGATGCGATACTGATTTCTTCTGCCGGTCGCGGCCGGCAACAGCATGCGAGGTAAGGTGGAATGTGCGGTATCGTAGGCCTTCTGGCCAAGCAGACCGTGAACCAGGCGATCTATGACGCTCTGACGGTGCTTCAGCACCGCGGCCAGGATGCCGCCGGAATGATGACGTGGAACGACGGGCGCTTTCTGCTGCGCAAGAGCAATGGCCTGGTTCGTGACGTGTTCCACACCCGACACATGGCACGCCTGAAGGGCAGCCTGGGCATCGGTCACGTGCGCTATCCGACCGCCGGGTCGGCGAGCGAAGCGGAATCCCAGCCGTTCTACGTCAATTCGCCCTACGGCATCGCGCTTGCCCACAACGGCAATCTGACCAATTCGGAGCAGATCAAGCAGGAGCTCTTCTCCTCCGATCTTCGCCATATCAACACCAGCTCCGATTCCGAGGTGCTGCTCAACGTCTTCGCCCATGAGCTGGGCAAGCAGGGGCTGCATCTGACACCTGGCGACATCTTCGACGCGGTGCGTCGCGTGCATCGCCGTTGCCGTGGTGGCTATGCCGCGGTGGCAATCATCAATGGCGTCGGCCTGGTGGCGTTCCGCGACCCGAATGGTATCCGTCCGGTCGTGTTCGGTACCCGCGACGAGGGCGCCGGCCAGGAGGTGATGATCGCTTCCGAGTCCGTGGCGCTCGACGTGGGGGGCTTCGAACTGCACCGCGACCTGGCTCCGGGCGAGGCGATCTTCGTCGACATGAACGGCGAGTTCCATACCCAGCAGTGCGCCGATGCGCCCTCGCTGGCGCCGTGCATCTTCGAGCACGTCTACTTGGCCCGCCCCGACTCCATTCTCGATGGCGCCTACGTCTACGGTACGCGCATGCAGATGGGGCGCAAGCTCGGCGACCGCATTCGCAACGAATGGCCCGACCACGACATCGACGTGGTGATCCCGATTCCCGATACCTCACGGACCTCGGCCCTGGAACTGGCTCAGCACCTGGGCGTCACCTATCGTGAAGGCTTCATGAAGAATCGCTATATCGGGCGGACCTTCATCATGCCGGGACAGACCCAGCGCAAGAAGTCAGTGCGTCAGAAGCTCAATGCCATTGGTATCGAGTTCAAGGGCAAGAATGTGCTGCTGATGGATGACTCCATCGTGCGCGGCACGACGTGCAAGCAGATTATCCAGATGGCCCGAGAGGCCGGTGCCAACAAGGTCTATTTCGCCTCGGCGGCGCCGCCGGTACGCTACCCTAATGTCTACGGCATCGACATGCCGGCGGCCTCGGAGCTGATCGCCCACGGGCGCAGCGAAGCGGAAGTGGGCGAGCTGATAGGCGCCGACCGCATCTTCTACCAGGACCTGGAGGATCTCAAGGCGGCCTGCCGCGAAGTCAATCCCGGCCTGGAGCAGTTCGACTGCTCGGTATTCGATGGTCGCTACGTCACTGGTGATATCGATGACGGCTATCTATCGGCGCTCGAGGCGTCGCGCAACGATGCGGCCAAGGAGCAGCAAAGCCTCGGTGCGCATGCGCTGGTGGGCATGCACAATCAGGAAGACGACATCGACGACTGAGGGCCATCATGCACGACGATACGAAACAGGATGCGGACTGGGCGCTGGAAACCCTGGCCATCCGCGCCGGCCATCAGCGCACCCACGAGCAGGAGCACGGCGAGCCGATCTTTCCCACCTCGAGTTTCGTCTATGGCAGCGCGGCCGAGGCGGCGCGCAAGTTCGGCGGTGAGGAGCCAGGTAACATCTATTCGCGCTTCACCAACCCGACGGTACACACCTTCGAGCAACGCCTGGCGTCGCTGGAGGGCGGGGAGCGCTGTGTCGCGACGAGCTCCGGCATGGCGGCGATTCTGTCCACGGTCATCGCGCTGCTCGCGGCGGGCGACGAGATCGTCGCTTCGCGCTCGTTGTTCGGCTCTACCGTTAGCCTGTTCGACAAGTATTTCGGCAAGCTGGGTATCGTCACGCGCTATGTCGAGCTGTCGGATCTGACGGCCTGGGAGGCGGCGATCACGCCACGGACGCGCCTGCTGTTCGCGGAGACACCCTCCAATCCGCTCTCCGAGGTGGTCGACATCGCCGCGCTGGCCGAGATCGCCCATCGCCACGGCGCGTTGCTGGCCATCGACAATTGTTTTCTGACCCCGGCGCTGCAGCGGCCGCTGGCGCTGGGCGCCGACCTGGTGATCCATTCCGCCACCAAATACCTCGATGGCCAAGGCCGTACGGTGGGCGGAGCCGTGGTGGGGCGCAACCAGGAATTGGAGGAGGTCTTCGGCGTGGTGCGCACCTGCGGACCGTGCTTGAGCCCGTTCAATGCCTGGGTCTTCACCAAGGGGCTCGAGACCCTGAACCTGCGCATGCGAGCCCACTGCGATAATGCGCAAAAATTGGCCGAATGGCTGCAAGATCATCCGGCCGTGGCGAAAGTGCACTACAGCGGTTTGCCGGACCATCCACAGCACGTGTTGGCCGGGAAGCAACAGCTGGGGTTCGGCGCGGTGCTTGGCTTCGAGGTCGAAGGTGGGCGAGAGGCCGCCTGGTCGGTGATCGATGCCACGCGGATGCTTTCCATCACCGGCAACCTGGGCGACGTCAAGACCACCATCACGCATCCGGCTACCACCACTCATGGCCGTCTCTCCGAAGCACAGAAGGAGGCCGCCGGTATCGGCGACGGACTGATACGCGTGTCGGTGGGGCTCGAGGCGTTAGAGGACATTCGTGCCGACCTGGCGCGAGGCCTCGATGCGTTGATTTGAACCGCAGGCGCCGCTTCAATGGCGCCTGCATGTAATTTTAACGAACGTAGCGTTCGGCTTTTTTCAGCACATTACGCTGACGTACTGCGGTATGCTCCCCATCAATATTGGCGAAGCTCAACGGGGGCGGCGATGTGGTCCAACACTCGGTCAGGCTGGGGTCTGATCAGCATAGCCCTGCATTGGCTCAGTGCTCTGGTCGTGGTCGGCCTGTTCGCCCTGGGCTGGTGGATGACGGACCTGGGCTACTTCGACGCCTGGTACAACCGCGCCCCCTGGTGGCATCGTTCCATCGGTATGCTGCTACTGTTTGCCACGCTGCTGCGCATCGTCTGGCGCCTGGCCCAGCCGACACCGCAGGCTCACGGCAGCCGCCTCGAACGGCTCGCGGCGCATTTCGGCCATATCGCCTTGTACGTTCTGATGCTTGCCGTCCTGTTCAGCGGCTACCTCATCTCGACGGCGAAGGGACGCGGCATCAGCGTCTTCGACTGGTTCGAGGTGCCGGCTCTGATCAGCGGACTGCCCGACCAGGCCAGCGTCGCCGGAGCGATCCATTGGTACAGTGCCCTGGCCCTGATAGTGTTGGCGGTCGGTCATACCCTGGCAGCCCTCAAGCATCATTTCCTCGATCGTCACGATACCCTCGTGCGCATGCTCAATCCGGCGCGTGCGCGCCGTCGCTGAACATCTGCGTCCACGAGGACGCTCAACCAAGGAGAGACCCATGTTCAAGAGAGCCGCAATCGTTACTGCCCTGAGCGCCGCTTCCCTGGCCGTGGCCGGCCATGCATTGGCTGATGACTACGTGATCGACACCGAAGGCCAACACGCCTTCGTCCAGTTCAAGATCAACCATCTCGGTTTCTCCTATATTCTCGGCCAGTTCGAGGATTTCGAAGGCAGCTTCCACTATGATCCGGACGATCTCGAGGCCTCGAGCGTCGAGATGGAAGTTCAGGTGGGCAGCCTGCATACCAACCACGCCGAACGCGATCGCCACTTCCTGAGCGACGATTTCCTCAGCGCCGACGAGTATCCGACCGCCACCTTCGTCTCCACCGGCTTCGAGCCGAAGGGAGAGGACGAGGGAGTACTGTCAGGTGAGCTGACGCTGAAGGGCGAGACCCGCGAAATCGAGATGCCGGTCACCCTGATGGGCGAGGGCGACGATCCGTGGGGCAACTATCGCGCTGGGTTCGAAGGCTCGACCACGTTGACGCTGGCCGATTACGGCATCGACATGAGCGACTTTCCCGAAGTCATGCACGAGCTCGAGCTCTACGTGACTTTCGAGGGCGTGCGTCAGTAGTCCGTTCTCGGTCGACGCGATCCTGTCGCCCCCGGCTTGCCGGGGGCGCTTTTTTGCTCCCGCCACCTGTGCGGATTCGGCTACCATCCCTTTCATTCCTTGCCGCGGAGCTGCCCCCTCATGCGCCTGTCGACAGAGCCGGTCCGTCGTCTACTGAGCCGCTTCCGCCGTCGGGAGGTTGCCACGTTGTCTCGCTCGGGAGAGGTACGCTTCCGTGAGCTGCTGGAGAGCTTGCCCAACATTGCCGTGCAGGGCTACGACCGTAACAGGCAAGTGGTGTACTGGAACGAGGAGAGCGCTCGACTTTATGGTTATCAGAAGTCGGAAGCGCTGGGTCGGCGTCTGGAGGAGCTCATCATTCCTATCGACATGCGCGAACAGGTGATTGCGCTTCATGAGGCTTGGATAAGAGAAGGCAGAGCGATACCGGCAGGGCGTCTGATACTTCACGATCGAGCGTGTCGTCCGGTGCCCGTCTACTCCTACCACGTGATGCTGGGCGACCTCACTCGCGATCCCGTCATGTTCTGTGTAGACGTTCCTGTCGGCAGCGAGATAAGCAGTTCCCGCTCTGAGTGGACGCCCCCCGCCTCCGAGCTGGAGGCACCGTGACGCCTCAATCTTCTTCAAGTGATCGAGAGATGCCTTCCCTGGGCAGGTCTCTCTGGCGCCAGACCTGGCCGATGGCTATCGGTGTCATGGCGTTGCTCGGCTTTCAGCTAGTCGATAGCGTCTTCATCGCGCATTTGGGCACGGCACCGCTGGCAGCCCAATCCTTCACTTTTCCGCTGTCCTTTCTGATCATCGGTATCCAGGTCGGGCTCGGCATCGCCATCGCCGCGCTGATATCGCGCTCGCTGGGAGCAGGGGAGGTAGATCGAGCCCGACGGCTCGGCACATTGGTGCTGCTGGCAGGCAGTGCCATTATCGGGCTGCTGGCGCTGCTGCTCTGGTGGATTCAGGATCCGATATTCGCCCGCCTGGGTGCCGATGCCGCGACGCGAGCACTGATTCGCGGGTATTGGGCGCCGCAGCTGTTCGCCTCCTGGCTGGGGGCGGTGCTCTATTTCGTCTACAGCCTGTTTCGCGCTCATGGCGATACGCGTCTGCCGGGAAAGATGATGGTAGTCACGAGCCTACTCAATCTGGTGCTCGATCCTCTGCTGATCTTCGGTGTCGGTAACTGGCCGGGATTGGGGCTGCCCGGAGCGGCCTGGGCCACGGCCGCTGCCTTTGGTGGTGGATTGCTGGTGGTGGGTGGCAGGCTGAAACGAACCGATTGGCTGGCACGGCAGGGACTCGGCCATGAGGTGTCGCACTCGGCGCGACCGTTCGCCGCCATTGCGGCACCCGCCATGGTCGGCCAGCTGATGCCGCCGCTGGCGGCCATGCTGGCGGTATCGGTGGCGGCCGGCCTGGGCGAGTCGACGGTGGCGGCCTGGGGCTTGGCGAGTCGGCTCGAGACGCTCGCCCTGGTCGTGGTGCTGGCGATGACCATGTCGTTGCCGCCCTGGCTGGGGCGTTGCTATGGTGCAGGTGACTGGGAACAGGTAAGGCGGCTGTTGCGGCTGGCACTCAAGGTAGTGGTCGTCTGGCAGCTCATCCTGGGTCTGACGCTGGCATTGGCATCGCCCTGGGTAGCCCAGATGCTCTCCGGCAGTTCAGAGGTACGCGATGATCTGGCCATACTGATTCGCTTCCTGCTGCCGAGCTATGCCGCGCTAGGAACCTGCATGCTGGTGGTCTCGGCCGGCAATGCGCTGGGTTGGCCGCTGCGATCCATGCTGCTTTCTGCGGCTCGCCTGTTCCTCTTCTATCTGCCATGTCTATGGCTGGGCGCTCGTGTCGCCGGACTACCGGGACTGGCCATGGGCGCGGCCATGGGAAACCTGCTGGCCGGCCTGGCGGCCTGGCAGTTGCTGCGTCGGCGGCTCAACGACGCGGCGTGCGGCTCCGCTTGTGCCTCGCATCGTGAAGCGGAGCCATCTTTTACCCAGCGCAGACGAACCTGACGCAGATTTCGCTGTCAGGGATAGGACGTGGTGGCCGACGCCATCGTGCCATAAATGCACTTGAAGGCAATGGAGTAAGCAATGAAGCTAGTCAACATCCTGGTGACGATCGCGCTGAGTCTGGGCATGGCTTCGGCAGCAACCGCACAGCAGCAGATGCAGGCCCCGCCACAGGGAGACCAGGTGGATCAGCTCGACCAGCTTCTCGACCTGGACGAGAACCAGCAGCAGGAGATTCGTCGCTTGCTGGACGAGGCGCAGAGCCAGATGGCGCCCAAGGAGCAGGAAGTGCAGGCTCTTCAGGCACGCCTTGGTGAGCATGTCGGTCCCGACTTCGACGAGGCGGCAATCCGTCAGGATGCTTCTCGTCTCGGCGAGCTGACCGGCGAACTCACCGCCGAGAGCGTCCTGTTGCAATCCCGTGTGGAAGCCGTGTTCACCGAGGAACAGCGTGAACGGCTGGAGCAGGAGATTGCTCAACAGCAGCAGCAGATGCGCGACTTGCAGGACCAGATGCAGCAGCAGGGTGGCCAGCCGCCCGCCCAGTAACCTGCTACGTCAACCGGTGGTCGCCCATGGCGGCCACCGGTATCTTCCTCTCCCTTCTTGTTCTCTCATTCTAGGCTGGTCAATGGGCTGCGGTAGCGGACAGCTATTGGCAGACCTGATGGACGGCCGTCACCCAGCGATCGATACGAGCGGCCTGGATGTCCCGAGTTACGCCGTGTGACCGCGAGGCGTGACCGAGTAAGCCGAACGTTGTAAAGGCCCTGCCGATCCGGCAGGGCCTTTAGCTGCGAGCGGTGGGGGTCAGTCTGCAGTGGGTGGCTGCGTGGCCGGCGCCGGTCGCGGGGAGGCGTCATGGGGTGCAGTCAGCTTCTCCTGCTGCCAGGCGAAGTAGAGGAAGAGCACCCCCATCACCAGGTAGCCGAGGGTGAAGTCCCAAGAGGCATTGAAGGCAAGCTTGGGAGCATGCATCAGGCCCACGAAGGAGAAGCCGGCGGCAGTCGCAGCGAATGCCGCTGCGCGACGGAACTGGTGGTCGATAACCGACACCGTCATGGCGCCGATGAAGATGGCCATGAACATCGCCCCCTGGCCCATGGCGACGATGCCACTCGAGATGTCCGCCACCACCTCGCCAGCGCCGCGGTTGAATCGCGTCATCACGTAGTTGGCGAAGTAGGGCAACATAGCCAGCGCCACGGCCGGATAGTAACGGGTGTCGTTGCTCTGGAACGCGGTCGCGATCATCGACATGCCAACGAATACCAGGATCGGGGCAACCACCGAGACCGGGATAATGGCCGCCAGGGCGGCGATCAGGCCGAACATGGTGGCCACCGCATAGACCGCACCGTTGAGGATGCTGTAACCGCGTCCCGCGCCCATCCACTTGGCGCCTACGGTGGCGATGTAGACGGTAGTGGGAAAAACGCCGCCGAACAGGGCGCCGATCATGGTTCCCGCGCCATCCACGGCCTGACACTCACGCACGTCGTACTTGTCGCCTGCCGCTTCCATGGCCTCGACGTTGTTCATCGTCTCGATGGCGTTGTACAGCGTGATGGGTAGCACCACGGTCAACACGGCGAGCATGCTGGTGAATAGCAGCCCCAGCCCCTCGAACCAAGCCATGTTCGGCAGCAGCGGATAGAAACCGAGGTGGGTGAAGGCGTCGCTGAATCGCTCACTGCCTGCGTCGCCGATCAGGTAGGCCATGGCGGTACCGATGACGATGGCGAACAGGGAAGTAGGCAGACGGAAGGGCATGCTCACCCTCGCTACCAGACCGACAATAATGATGGCCAGTACCAGCAGGCCGATGACCGGCATCTCCAGAGTCTTGAACAGCATTTCACCGGCAATGAAAGTCAGAGCCACGCCCGCCACTGCGCCTAGCATGGCGGCGCGCGGCAGGTGATACTGAACCCAGCGACCCACTAAGCTGACGAGCGCTTCGATGGCGCCGCTGATGAAGCAGGCGGCAACAGCGACCTTCCAGGCCAGAGTCGCATCGCCGGTGAGCTGCTTGGCCGGCAGCAGTACGCCGAACAGGAAGACGAACATCACTGGAGTGGAAATACCGTAGGAGAGCGCCGTGACATCGGCACGATTCTCCTTACGGGCCAGGCGAGCGGCGGACCAGGCGTAGTAGAAGTTGCCGATCATTACCGCAACCGCGGCGCCGGGCAGCACTTGGCCAAACACGATGGAAGCCGGGAAATCCATACCCAGCATGGTGATGGCGATGATGACGAAGTTGGCGATGTTGTTCTGGAACAGGGCAAAGAAGGCATCGGTGTCCTCCTTCTTGTACCAGGGATAGTGCACAGGGGAAGCCGCCATGTTGAGCCTCTTGTGTTATGGGGTTGTATACAAGGCAGTGGTCAGTTTGGCCACAGTCTGACTGAGTGGTCAAGCCTGCCTTTGTCGTAGCTGGTGTACTCGGAGCCACTTGCCCGCCAAGCACCCTCGACGCCTACAGCGTTATCTGTTTGGCTTGGGAGGGCGGCATCAGGTGAACGAGGCGTATTCTACCGAAACAGGGGGGTTCCGATGGATGGGAAAGAGAGCTGTATCGTGCGGCATTTCAGCTATTACTACGAACTGTCGGAACACGACAAGTCGCTGCTTCTCGCATTGGAACAGAGCCCGATGGCCGTCGAGACAGGCACGACACTCTGGGAAGAGGGGGATGAAGCCAAGGAGTTCTGTACGTTTAAGAAGGGATGGGCCTATTCGTATCGCTTCCTCGAGAACGGTTCGCGGCAACTGATCGAATTGTACCTGCCAGGCGATATCATCGGTCTACGGGAATTCGCGTTCTCGCAGCGCCTCGCCGGGGTGAAAATGGTCGAAGATGGTGAGGTCTGCTTCTTTCCGCACCAGCACCTGTTGGACCTGTTTCGCCGCTCCTTCGTCCTGACCTCGATCCTTTTCGCCATAGCGAGTCGCCAACAGGTGCTGATCACCGAGCGACTGGTCAACCTGGCGAGACGTAATGCTCGCCAGAAACTGGCTCACTTCCTGCTGGAGATTTCGCAGCGCCTTAGCCAGACCCAGACCGGCTCTCTGAGCGACAGTTTTCACTTACCGCTGTCTCAGGAGCTTTTCGCCGATCTGCTGGGACTCAGTCCGGTGCATGTCAGTCGTACCTTCAGCGCGCTGCACGAAGCCGGGCTGGTCCATCGCGAACGGCATCACGTGACGCTTCACGACTTGCAGGCGCTGAAACGTGAAGCGGATTTCGACGAGCGCTACCTGATTGACAATATGCGGCCGCTATTCAGCGGCCTGCCTCGTATCAGCGACAAGGCCAGTTGACTCGGCTGACGAAACGACAACCCCCGGGCGTCTGGCCCGGGGGGATAGGTCACTAGCGAGGCATACGCTCAGTTGACTGCGGCGATCGCCTTGGCCAAATAGGGAAGATTGGCGTGGGAGAAGCCGGCCACATTGGCACGACCCGAGCGCACCATGTAGATACCGAACTCGTCACGCAGACGATCGACCTGGTCCGGCTTGAGACCGGTATAGGAGAACATGCCGCGCTGTTCGGCTACACAGGCATACTTCTGGTCGAGGCCGTAGGGCTTCAGCGCTTCGACGAAATCGCGGCGCAGGGTATTGATACGATCGCGCATCTCGGTGAGCTCTTCGCGCCAGACGGCGGCCAGCTCGGCAGAATGCAGGATCTCGCTGACGATGGCACCGCCGTGCGCCGGCGGGTTGGAATAGTTCTCGCGGGCCACGATGGCCACTTGGGAGCGAACGTTCTCCATCTGCTCGCTGTTCCCGGCGATCATGATCAGGCAACCGGTGCGCTCGCAATAGATGCCGAAGTTCTTGGAGCAGGAACTGGTGATGATCACCTCGTCGAGGTTTTCCGCCAGCAGGCGTACGCCATAGGCATCCTCGTCCAATCCCTCGCCGAAGCCCTGGTAGGCGAAATCCACCAATGGCAGCAGGTTGCGCTCCCGAACCACCTCGAGGACCGTTTGCCACTGCTCACGGGAAAGATCGAAACCGGTGGGGTTATGGCAGCAGGCGTGCAGCACTACCACGTCACCGTTCGGGATCTGCTTGAGCGCCGCCAGCATGCCTTCGAAGTCGAGGCGATTCTCGGCATCGACGTAGGGATACTTGTGCAGTTCGATGCCCGCGGCGGTGAAGATACCGAGATGGTTTGGCCAGGTGGGGTCGCTTACCCAGATACCCTTGCCGGGAAGCTGCTGGGCAATGAAATCCGCCGCCAGGCGCAGGGCGCCGGTGCCGCCGGGCGACTGGGTGGCACTGGCGCGCCGGGCCTCGAGCACCGGTGAGTTCTCGCCCAGCACCATGGGCAGGATCACCTCGCCGTAGCTTGGGTCGCCATGGGAACCGATATAGGTCTTGGTGGCTTCGTTCTTGAGCAGCAGGGCTTCGGCCTCCTTGACGGCGCGCATCACGGGAGTGTTGCCTTCGGCATCCTTGTAGACACCGACGCCGAGATCGACCTTCTGCGGATTGGTATCCTTCTTGAAGGCCTCGATCAGACCGAGGATGGCGTCCCCGGGTACCCGCTCAATATGTTCGAACATGTAACTCGCTACCTCGATTCTAGCGGCAAGGAATGGAACACCTCCATGATGCCACCGCATTCGGCGATCCGCCACTCGGGCCCAGTCGACAATGCGTAGACGGCGTATCCGCCCGGCTCAACTGACCACGCGATTGCGTCCTTGATGCTTGGCGGCGTACAGGCTGCGATCGGCGCGGGCGATCAGTGCGTCGCGAGGCTCTCCCAGGCGGTACTCGGCCAGACCGATGCTGACGGTGATCTGGCCGGCGGTGATGCCGAAATCATGCTCGGCGATGGCCTGGCGCAGCCGATCGGCGAGGGGGTGACTGGCCACCAGTGGCGTCAGCGGCATGACGACGGCGAACTCCTCGCCACCAAGACGCCCGATGATATCCTCCTGGCGCATCCGTTCGCGGCAAAGCCGGGCCAATTCGCTCAACACCTGGTCGCCCTGAAGATGTCCCCAGGTATCGTTGATTCGCTTGAAGTAGTCGAGGTCGAGCAACAACAGCGACAGTGGAGTGCCGTGGCGATGGCTTTTGGCGATCTCTTCGTTCAGCCGGGTCAGTAGCTTGCGCCTATTCGCCAGGCCCGTCAGGTCATCGGTATCGGAGAGCCGGCGCAGACGCGCCTCCTCGATCATTTGTTCGGTGATGTCGATCATCAGACCGTGCCACAATACGCCGGTCGGGGAATTCTCCGGCTGGGCGCGCAGGGCCACCCAGCGATGGCGACGACTCGACAGGTGCAGGCGAAACTTGGTGGCGATGGGGATGCCCCAACGTGCCGAACGCTCGATGGCGGCCATCAAGCGTGGGTAATCCTCCTCGTCGAGCCGGTCGAGCATATGCCGGGCATCCCGGCCCAAGGCCTCGCGATCGATTCCGGGCAGATCGGTACCGCTTCCGGCCAAGTAGGGGAAGTGCATGTGGCCTTGACGGTCACGATGAAACTGAAAGACGACACCGGGCAGGCGCTGTGTGAAGTCGCACACGTCAACCGGCTCATTCAGACCCCTACCCGTCATGGCGTTTTCTTCTGGCATGCGGGCGTCCTTTGTTCCCTGCTGCGTGCAGGCGCAATCCGCTTCGTTATGTCGGCTCAGTACGGTGCCGCAACGTGCCATGGCGTTCGCCGGGAGCAGCCAGTGTCGAGGGCCGAGCCGTTGGGTGGCTTTAATATACGATGTAACAGGACGTAAATCACCTGGCTGTCGATGTAGGAAATCGGCGACAGCTCATGTAAGCGCTCACGCCGCCAGCTATGTCTCAGCGTGGAGCGTCATAGCGCGTCGGGCGCTTGCGCGAGAAAACCACTTGCCACAGCTGGATGTCCCGAGCACGGAACGCGCCTGCGCACACCGAGAGGTAGTAGCGGAACATACGCCTGATTCGCTCGCTGTAGCGATCGGCGATCTCGGGCCAGTGGGCATCGAAGTTGTCGCGCCAGGCCATCAGGGTTTTGTCGTAGTCGGGGCCGAAGTTCTGCCAATCCTCCATCAACAGTAGCCCCTCGCTGGCTTCGGCGATATGCCGGGCGGAAGGCAGTACACCGTTGGGGAAGATATAGCGATCGATCCACGGATCGACGCTGATTTCCGAGCTGTTCGAACCTATCGTATGCAGGAGGAACAAGCCGTTCTCGGCAAGTACGTTCTCGACGGTTTCGAAATAGGCGGAATAGTTGCGATGACCGACATGTTCGAACATGCCGATAGACACGATGCGGTCGTAGCAACCTTCCAAATCGCGGTAATCCTTGAGTTCGATCTCGACCGGCAGGCCGGCACAGCGCTGCCGGGCGAGTTCCGCCTGCTCGCGTGAAATAGTAATGCCCGTGACCGCGACGCCATGACGCCTCGCCGCGTATTCTGCGAAGCTGCCCCAACCGCAGCCGATATCGAGTACGCGCATGCCGGGACGCAGGTCGAGCTTGCGGCAGGCCAGCTCCAGCTTGGCCAGTTGAGCGTCGTGCAGGTTGCCGGCCTGCTTCCAGTAGCCACACGAGTAGCACATGGTGGGGTCTAGCATGCGCTCGAAAAGGTCGTTGCCTAAATCGTAGTGAGCCTCGCCGACGATGTAGGCGCGCGCCTTGCTTTGCAGGTTTATCAGCCCGGCCTGAAGGCGATACATCAGGCGGTCGGAGGGCGGACGGGCTCGTTCGCCCAAGCCGTGCAACAATAGGCGACACGCCAGTTCGTCGATGCGCTCGCATTCCCACCACCCGTCCATATAGGACTCGCCGAGTCCCAGGGAACCCTGGCGCAGGATGCGCGAGCAGAAATCGGGATGGTAGATCTGCGGGTCCCAGGGAGCGTCGCCGTTGAGTGTCACGCCCGAGCCGGCCAGCAACGATTCGAGAACTCGCCGTGCGCGGCTGTCGGGCAGGACAATGGGGCCAATGCGTTGTTCGCTGGTCATGGAGTCCTCCCGGTCCATCGATTCAAGCCATGGCAAATGCCATTGTGGTGTTGTGATTGTGTTGTTCGCCTGAAGGTCGTGTGACGCGTTGCGCATGGCGCGATGCGCAATGTAAGGAAGTACTGGGTAGAGGATAGACCAGGCTCGCGGGAACGGTTAGGCGCAAGGGGCTGGTATACTGGGGGTCGTCTATCACTCTCACGTCGGAGCCCTGTAACGTGTCCCTCGACTCGCCACTGATCATCGCCTTGGACTATTCCTCTCTTGACGCCGCGCTGTGCCTGGCCGATCGGCTCGATCCGGCCCGCTGTCGGGTCAAGGTGGGCAAGGAGCTCTTTACTCGCAGCGGCCCCGAGGTGATCGAGGCGCTTCACGGCCGTGGATTCGAGGTGTTTCTGGATCTCAAGTTTCACGATATCCCCAACACCGTGGCCGGTGCCGTGCAGGCGGCAGCCGAGCAGGGCGTGTGGATGGTCAACGTGCACGCCGGTGGCGGTCGGCGCATGATGGAGGCGGCACGCGAGCGGTTGGATCGTCACGGTCTCGATACCCACCTGATCGCCGTGACCGTCCTGACCAGTATGCTGACCGATGATCTGGTCGAAATCGGTATTGCCGAATCGCCCGCAACACAGGTCGAGCGGCTGGCTCGGTTGGCGCAGGACAGTGGCATGCACGGTGTCGTTTGCTCAGCTCAGGAGTCGGCGCGCTTGAAGGAGCTGTGCGGAGAGGCATTTCTCAAGGTCACGCCGGGTATCCGGCCGCGCAGCGCCGAACAGGGCGATCAGCGACGTGTGATGACGCCGGCAGACGCCATGGCGGCCGGCAGCACGCATCTCGTGGTCGGACGTCCGGTGACCCGGGCCGAAGACCCTATGGCCGCGCTGGAGGCCATCCAGCGGGAGCTGACCTTGGCCTGAGCGCTCATTCCCCTTCGATGCCGGTAATGGGGCGGGTGGTCCCCCAACTGCGACAGCGTGGACACTGCCAATGCAGCGGCTGGCCGGCGAAGCCGCAACGATGGCAGCGGTGGCGCGGGCGAGCCGCTAGCAGGGTGTGGGTGTGCTGCTTGAGCAGCAGTATCCGGCTGTCGGGCTCGCCACGTTCGAGCTGCTGGTGGCGATAGAGATCCAGAAGGTAGTCAAGCGCGCCCAGGCTGGGCGCCCGGTTGAGCTGTTCGCTGACCAGCTCGATGGCGGCTCGGAGTCCTTGTCGCTTACGCTGGGTTTCAGCCAGCATGATAATCAGGCTGGTCACGTGAGCGCGTGCCAGAAGGCCCTCCAGGCAAGCCACCAGACCGGTCTCGTCGTCAAGCATGAGAAAGGCGTGCTGAAGGGGCTCCAACACGGTCGGCATGAAATCCAGGTCCTGGTCGGGTATCCGCATCAGGGTGCGAATGGCATCGCGATAATGGCCGGTATCCTGAGCTAGCGCGGCGAGTAACAGGTTGGCTCGAACGCAGCGAGGATCGATGGAAAGGGCGCGTCGTAGATGCTTGCGTGCCAGCCCAGGGCTGGCTGAGTGGCGTTCCTGGTCGGCCAGTTCGCAAAGCCAGTGGGCGGCGGCTCGGCGGATATCCTCATGTTCGCGTATCAGGCTGGGGTAGGCTACGTCGAAGGCGGCCTGCCACTCTTTCTCACGATCTAGCAAGTCGGCCAATAGCCGCTTCGCGGCATGGCGAATATCGTCATGGGCGGAATCGCGAATGAGCTGCTGCTGCAGCCGCTCGGCGCGATCGAACAGGCCGAGGTGCAGGAAGTCACGGGAAAGCTCAAGCTGGACTTGGTCGCTCTGCAGCGCCGTCAGGGTTGGTCGGGCCAGCAGATTCTGGTGAATTTTAACGGCCCGGTCGGCTTCACCGCGGGTGCGAAATAGATTGCCCAGCGTGATGTGGGTATCGATGGTTTCGCTGTTGACTTCCAGTGCGTTGACGAACGTCTCGATGGCGCGGTCCGGTTGCTCGTTGAGCAGATAGTTCAGGCCGACGAAATAATCCCGCGATAGCGTGTTGGGTGGCGCGGGGCTCTTGTCGCCCTGACGCTCGCGGCGGCCAAGCCACCAGCCGATGGCGATGGCCGCCACCAGCAGGATCAGCAGCAGGGCATCGGGCATCTAGGGCAGTTCCTTGAGCTCCTGGACACGCAGGCGGTCGAGTTCCTTGCGCTGTTGCCGATTGAGGCGCTGTGCGCGTGAAAGCGCGGTGCGCAGCCGAAGCCAGACCCCGGTCATCGCCAGCATGCCGAGCAGGACGCCGCAGACCAGCGCTGCCAGGAGCCAGACGGAGAGCGATATCGCCGGCAGTTCCCACCAGATCAGGTTGAGCGGCACTGTCTGCTGGTTGTTGACGGCAAATAGAATGCCGATCAGCAGCACTGCCAGCAGTATGATGGCCAGGATCAGGCCTTTGAGCCAACGCATGTTTCTATCCCTTGTGAATGAAAAGAAATTAATAGCCGAGGGCGCGGCTGGCATTGACCTGCTCGCGTAGCTCCTTACCGGGCTTGAAGTGTGGCACGAACTTGCCATCGAGCGCGACCGGTTCGCCGGTCTTCGGGTTGCGGCCGACCCTGGGCTCACGATAGTGCAGAGAGAAACTCCCGAACCCACGGATTTCGACTCGGCCTCCCTCGGCCAGGGTGTCCGTAATATCATCGAGGATCAGGCGAACCGCAGATTCGACTTCCTTGATCGATAGCTCCGGCTGGCGCATGGCGATCTGTTCGATCAATTCGGATTTGGTCATCGGTCATCTCCAGGCGGTACCCGGTCCGGTGGGACCTGGGCGGGCGGCATTCTTGTTGTTTCGTCAGCATACTGCTCAAACCGAGATAAAACAACGCACTACGCCCATGGTCAAGGAAATCTGACAAAGCCCTCCCAAGCGCTGCTCGTCGGTGGCGGCTCCGGTATACTGGTGCCACATTCATTCGTACCATCGAGGCCGACGTTGAGCGAAGCGACCAACATCGACGCCGCAGCCCTGCGCAAGCGGCTCTACTGGCATTCTCGCCGGGGAATGTGGGAACTCGACCTGCTGTTGATCCCCTTTCTCGAGCACTGTTATGACGGGCTCGAAGCCGGGGATCAGGCGGCCTACCGCGCCCTGATCGAAGGTGAGGATCAAGATCTGTTCGCCTGGCTGATGCAGCGGGAGCCCGCCCCCCCTTCCTTTCGTCGTATCGTGACGTTGATTCAGGCACATGCCGAGAACGCCGACAACGATCCGCGTCGTCCCATCTAGACTGGCCGCCTTGTGCCAGACGCTGTTGGCCCTGGCCATCGTCGGCGCGCTGCTGGGCTATGCGTCGATCTGGCTGGTCGCTTCGGGTGTGATCTGGTTGGTGGCGCTGGGCGTATGGCTACGACGCAGGCAACCGTGCGGGGAGTTGCGTCTGGTGCCAGGGCCCGATGCCGGTTGGCGCTGGCTGTGGAGGCCGGAAGGAGAGAGTGAATCGCAGCCGGTCACGCTGCGCTGCGTCTATATGGGGCCGTGGCTGGTGGGGCTGGTGCTGGATGGGCGTTCGCTGTGGTTATGGCCCGACAGTGCACCGCGCGAAGCGCTGAGGCAGCTGCGCCGTGCGTTGATCCGAGTCTGATTCGCGGCTTCCTGGAGCGCACCCCTGCCATCAGGCGACCGGCTCCAGATCGGCGAGGCGCAACCGTGAGGAGCGGGACGCCTGTCCGGACTCGCTATGGTGCGGGCAGGCGGGGTTGTAGTGCAGTCCTCGCGATTCGCGTCGTGCGCGAGCGGCCTTTACCGTCAGGCGGGCGAGCCTGAGTGCGTGCCACAGGCTCGCCAGTGTCGCGCTGGGCGCTGCCTCCGGCATGACGGCCATCACCTCGCGACTCAACGCTTCCAGTTCGCGAGCCGCAGCGTCGAGTCCGGCATCGCGGCGCACGATCGCCACATGGCGGCTCATCGTATCCCGCAGGCACAGGCGCCACTCGCGGAGGCGCTGGGCGTCGACGTGACGCTCACCGGTCCGAGGCGACGACGGGGGGGAGGAATCCATAGGTTCTGCTTGAGCCAGGCGCGCCGCGCAGCTGCGGGCATACACGAGACACTCCAGCAGTGAATTGCTGGCCATGCGGTTGGCGCCGTGCAGCCCCGTGCAGGCGACCTCGCCGATGGCGTAGAGGCGCGGGACGCTCGAGCTGCCATCGAGCTCCGTCGCCACGCCGCCGCAGCTGTAGTGCGCGGCGGGCACAACGGGGATTGGTTGGCGAGTGATGTCGAGTCCGCGTGCCAGACAGTGGGCATGGATGGTGGGGAAATGATGGCGTATGGCCGCTTCCCCCAAATGCTGGATGTCCAGCCACACGTGCGGAGACTCGGTGCGCTGCATCTCGGCGTCGATGGCGCGCGCCACGATATCGCGCGGGGCGAGTTCGGCGCGTTCGTCCCGTTCGAGCATGAAGCGACGACCATCGTTGCTCAGCAGCCTGCCTCCTTCGCCGCGCACCGCCTCGCTGATCAGAAAGGGCGGTCCCTCCGGATCGTAGAGGCAGGTCGGGTGGAATTGCTGGAACTCAAGGTTCATCAGTTCGGCGCCCAGTTCGGCGGCCATCATCATGCCTTCGCCGCTGGCGGGGTGGGGGCTGGTGGTGTGGCGATACAGTCCGCTGGCCCCGCCGGTGGCTAGAACCGTATCGTGAGCCAAGAGCTCCAGGAGGCGACCCTGGTTGTCCAGACAGCGTGCGCCCCGACAATTTCCCTCGGCGTCGCCCAGCAGGCCGATGGCGGTGAGATCGTCGCGAATGACAATTGACGGATGCGCCACGGCATGGCGCTTCAAGGTGTCGAGCACGGCGCGTCCGGTGGCGTCTTCGGCATGAATGATGCGGCGCGCCCCGTGACCCCCCTCGCGCGTCAGGTGGTAGGGGTAGCTGGCGGTGGGGCTGGAGTCGCGCGTGAACGGCACGCCCAGAGACAGTAGCCATTCGATGGCCGAGGGGCCCTGCTCGACGGTGAAGCGTACCGCGCGCTCATCGCAGAGGCCGTCGCCGGCCACCAGCGTGTCCGCCACATGAGCCTCGAAGTCGTCCTGGGGAGAGAGTACCGCCGCGATGCCGCCCTGTGCCCAGCGACTGGCGCCCTGATCGTCGCTGGCGGGGCGTACAAGCGTCACGCGTCGGCTGTCAGCCACGTGAAGGGCCAGAGTCAGGCCGGCTACGCCACCGCCGACAACCAGTACGTCATGTTCGCTACGGGACATGGCCTTACTCGCTGAAGCTATGGCATCAGCTAGCCTGGCTCGAAGTTCCGCACAGCAAAGGTCAGGCTGGCGAGGCGCCTGGTGCCCGGAGCCGGGCTCGAACCGGCACGGTGTTGCCACCGAGAGATTTTAAGTTCGTTCCGAGGCTGCGCTTGCACTGCGGTTCCTTGTAGAATCAACAAGCTAGCGGATGCAATGTTTGTGTTGGCCGCCATAATAGCATGGATTTTGCGACCAAAATGCGACCAAGCGAGTGCCACGCGCCATGCTCGCCATGGCAGGTAGTATTCAGAAGGAAGGACTCATGGGGAAGGCTCTGCTTGATCATGCGGGCGAGCGGGGCGGCTGATACCGCCGTGGCAGACAGGACGCCCAGTACGCCATCGGGAATGATGCCCTCCCAGACAGGCAGGGGAGGCGCCGGGAGTGAGCCGGCAGGGCGGCATTAACTGGAAACCGTACGAATACGGGAGATAATTAACGTTGAGTGTAACTTCGTGTGACCTAGTGTAAGCAATGTGGACAATGCTTACGCAGCGACACGGAGCGAAGATATGAACAAGACAGAGCAAACGGCAGATACGAAGCGGCTGCATTTTGGCCTCGGCCAGATCCGACGCAAGGAAGATGGGCCAATCAGCGCGCAGCAGGCTGCCAATCTTCGGCGAGCGGCCGAGTATGCCGCAAGGCGCAGCGGCATCAAGGAAGCGCTTATTCAGCTTTGGAAGGTTGTCCATTGATTGCAGTGCACGAAAAAGCCCCGCCGGTTAGGGCAGGGCTTCATTCGAACTATGGCTGCGGGCGTACCTCTAACAGCCTGAAGGCGAGGGCGGCAGTAGGGCGGCCGGACCTGCGGTTCCATGACTTGCGACACACCTATGCCTCGCTACTGGCTGAAGCCGGCGAGGTGATGACGACGGTGCAGGCGTTGTTGGGCCACAGCAGTCTCGGAGTGACGAGCCGGTACGCTCACATGTTCGATACGAGACTGGACCGGGTCGCAGGGAAGCTGCCGAGGTTCTGCTACCAAACTGCGACCACGCATTAGGTCACAAGAGATGAAATTGACGTAAGGGGCTGATCTGCTTGGTGCCCGGAGCCGGGCTCGAACCGGCACGGTGTTGCCACCGAGAGATTTTAAGTCTCTTGCGTCTACCAATTTCGCCATCCGGGCGGCACGGTTTCGAGCAGGCAGCTGAAGGGAAAAGAAGTGGAGGCTGGAGTCGGAATCGAACCGGCGTACACGGAGTTGCAGTCCGCTGCATAACCACTCTGCCATCCAGCCTCGGGGAGTCGTCTCTGCGAGAACTTCATGCTGCCGGCGCACCGTACATGAATTTGGCTCTTCGCATCGTGACTCGAGTCTGGAGCGGGAAAGGAGATTCGAACTCCCGACCCTCGCCTTGGCAAGGCGATGCTCTACCACTGAGCTATTCCCGCTCGACTCGAGTGCGAATTATACGGATAAGCCGGTACCTGTCAATCACTTGTTGGCCTGCGGGGACTACATGGAACGGCTCAGATGGGGCCAGGCGGCACGCAGGTAGAGCACCATGGACCACAGCGTGAGGAGCGCGGCCACATGCAGGGTCACGACGCCGACCATGGACAACGGCGTACCCGGGGCAAAGGCCAGCAACAGCAGTAGGGCGACCATCTGCAGGGTGGTCTTGACCTTGCCCAGCCACGAGACGGCCACGTTGCCTCGCTTGCCCATCTCGGCCATCCATTCCCGCAGTGCCGAGATCACGATCTCGCGGCCGATGATCACCAGTGCCGGCAGCGTCAACCAGATGCTGTCGAAGCGTTCAATCAGCAGGGCAAGGGCGACGGCAACCATGACCTTGTCGGCCACCGGATCGAGAAAGGCGCCGAAGGGAGTGGACTGGTCCCACAGCCGTGCCAGGTAGCCGTCGAGCCAGTCGGTCACCGCGGCCAGGGCGAAAAGGGCCGCCGCCACAGGCAGGCTCCAGGAATAGGGAAGATAGAAGAACACCACCAGCAGCGGGATGAAGGCGATTCTTGCCAGCGTCAGGATGTTGGGGATGTTCATCGAGGGGAGATCCTTGCCTGGGTCTGGTTGCCGAAGGACTTCCATTCTATCGATAGCCGACGCCTTCATCCATGCAGCGAACGATGAATCGTTTCGGCCAGCGTGGCACTGATGCCGGGAACGCGAGCCAGCTCCTCACGGCTCGCCTGCTTGACGCCCTGCAGGCCGCCGAAGAAGCGCAGCAGTTCGCGACGCCGCTTGGGCCCGATGCCCTCGATATCCTCCAGCGCCGAGCTGCGCCGGGCCTTGTCGCGCCGACTGCGATGACCGGTGATGGCGAAACGGTGGGCTTCGTCGCGCACGTGCTGGATGAGGTGCAGGGCCGGAGATGCCGGCTCCAGGTCAAGCGTGTGGTCCACGGTCTCGACGAACAGGGTTTCGAGGCCGGCCTTGCGCGTGGTGCCCTTGGCGACGCCGAGCAGGCGAATGTCGCGCAGGCCCAGCTCGACGAGGATCTCGCGCGCCAGGTTGAGCTGTCCCTTGCCGCCGTCGATCAGCAGGATATCCGGTGCCACGCCTTCACCTTCCGTCAGGCGTCGGAAGCGGCGGCTCAGTGCCTGACGCATGGCGGCATAGTCATCCCCCGCGGCCACGCCTTCGATGTTGAAGCGACGGTAATCGGATTTGCGCGGGCCGTTGTGGTCGAAGACCACGCAGGAGGCGACGGTCGCCTCGCCATGGCTGTGGCTGATATCGAAGCACTCCAGGCGCTCGGGAGCGGTTTCCAGATGAAGCGCATCGCGTAGCGCATCGAAGCGCCGGTCGAGTTCGGTCTGGCTGGCCAAACGGCTGGCAAGTTGTTGCTCGGCGTTGGTGCGGGCGAGCTCCTGCCATTGGCTGCGGTGGCCGCGAACACGGTGTGTGAGGCGTACACGCCGCTCGGCGCGAGTGGTCAAGGCGCTTTCGAGAATGTCGACGTCGGGCAGCGGCAGGCTGGTGATTACTTCTCTGGGGATCTCCCGCGCGTGACCGAGGTAGTACTGGCTGACGAACTCACCGAGCAGCTCGGAGGATTCCAGGCCCAGGTCATTGCCGGGAGCGTGGTGGCGGGCACCCAGCAGGCGACCCTGGCGTACCGTCAGCACCGAGATGCACAGGGCGCCTTGTCCTTCGGCCAGGGCGAAGACGTCGGCATCGCCACCCTCGGTGTCGACGAACTGACGCTGCTGCAACTGGCGAAGATGCTGGATCTGGTCGCGCAGTCGAGCGGCTTCCTCGAAGGCTAGGTTGCGACTGGCTGTTTCCATGGCCTCGGTGAGCTCCTGTGTGACCTGCTCGCTGCGCCCCTCCAGGCACATCACGGCATGCTCCAGGTCGCGACGATAGCCGGCTTCGTCGATGTAACCCACGCAGGGCGCACTGCAGCGGTGAATCTGGTATTGCAGGCAGGGGCGCGTGCGGTGGGCGAAGACGCTGTCCTCGCAGTTGCGTATGCGAAAGATCTTCTGCATCAGCGATAGACTCTCGCGTACCGCGCCGCTGCTGGGGTAGGGCCCCAGGTAACGGCCGTCGTCGTGACGCCTGCGGGCCCGCTTGTACTCGAGGGCGGGGTAGGGGTGACGATCGCTGACGAAGACGAAGGGATACGATTTGTCGTCACGCAGCAGGATGTTGTAGGGCGGACGCAACTCCTTTATCAGCGTCTGCTCGAGCAGCAGCGCCTCGATCTCGCTACGGGTAACGGTGACCTGAACATCAGCGATGCGCGACACCATGGCCTGCGTCTTGGCATTGAGCGCGCCACGGAAATAGCTCGCCAAGCGAGCCTTCAGCCTCTTGGCCTTGCCAACGTAGAGAGTATCGCCCCGCTCGTCGAGCATGCGATAGATGCCCGGCGACTGGGTCAGGTTGGCGAGGAACTGACGTGAATCGAAGGTCATCGTGGTGCGGCGGTGAAGCATGGAAAGTGAGCTTACCAGATCGCCGGCCTCATTGGGTGGTGTCGAATCCCTCAACCAGGCCGTGCTTAAGCCCCAGGTGCGTCAGCTCCACATCGGTCTGCACGCCGAGTTTCTCGAAGATCCGGTAACGGTAGGTGTTGACCGTCTTGGGGCTGAGGAAGAGCCGGTCGGAGATCTCCGAGACCCGCTGACAGTTGACGATCATCATGGCGACCTGCAGCTCGCGCTGGGAGAGCTGGTCGAAGGGATTCTCCTCAGAATCGAAGCGCGATAGCACCAGGCGCTGGGCGATATCGGGACTGATGTAACGATGTCCGGCGAAGACGCTGCGAATGGCATCGACCATGTCGGATACCTGGGTATCCTTGCTGATGAAGCCGCCGGCACCGGCCTCGAGCAGCCGCTGGGCGAAATTGTCCTCCATGAAGCCGGTCAGGGCCAACACGCGGACATCGGTGTTGTTGCGCATGATCTTGCGGGTCGCTTCCAGCCCGCCAATGCCGGGCATACGCAGGTCCATCAGCACGACGTCGGGGTCGAGCTTGCGACTCAACGTAATGGCTTCCTCGCCGCTGGCAGCCTCGCCAACCACCTCGATATCCTCTTCGTTTTCCAACAGGCGAGCGAGGCTGGTGCGAACCAGGTGGTGATCATCGACTATGAGAACCTTGATCAAGGCTGACATCCTCGTCGTAACGGAGAGCGTCCGCAGGCATAGCGCCTGCGGAGCCGAATACGGGCTTCCGCTGATTCGGAAACCGGCTGCGCGTGTCGTGTAAAGCGAAGCTTGCCACAATCGCGGAGCAAGGGAAATTGAACGAGCTTCCTGTTTCCTTCTTTGCCGATCAACGCGAAGGGACCTCGCGCACGCAGGGTTGACGCCCTACCAGGTCCTGGATAAGATACGCCTCGTTCTCGCATGGCGAGACATATTGGGGCCTTAGCTCAGCTGGGAGAGCGCAACACTGGCAGTGTTGAGGTCAGCGGTTCGATCCCGCTAGGCTCCACCAAGAATACCTTACAAAAGAGCCGTCCAGCGAAATCGCCGGACGGCTCTTTTTTGTGTGCCTGAAAATTCATTGCCCTAAAATCCGTCAAGATCGCCACGCTCAGGTGTAGCCGAGCGGGACGTTTCTCACCAGCACAATCGCTCCCGAGGCACCTGGCGCAGGTGGCTCGCTGTCTTGCCACCGGGTAGCGCGGCCATGCGATCGGCGGCGGCGAGTAGCCGCGGCAGGTCGATGCCGGTCTGCACACCGCTGCGCTGCAGGGCATAGACCAGGTCCTCGGTGGCCGTATTGCCGGTGGCCCCGGGGGCGAAGGGGCAGCCTCCCAGGCCGCCGCAGGCGGCATCGATGGCCGTGGCGCCGTGATGTATGGCGAACAGGGCGTTGGCCACGCCCATGCCGTAGGTGTCGTGGCCGTGGAAGGCCCAGTCGAGGCCCTCGCGTGCATGTCGCCCGCGCAGTCGGGTGAAATGCTCCGCCACTTGATAGGGGCTGGCGCGACCGGTGGTGTCGCACAGTGCGACTTCCAACGGCAGATCTGCCGTGAGGCCGAGCGCCTTGGCCAGTACGGCATCCACCTGTTGCCAGGAGATGGCGCCGTCGAAGGGGCAGTCGAAGCTGGTGCCTAGATCCAGGCGTAATACGGTGCCATCGGCATTGCGCAGGCATTCGACCACTCTGGCCAGGTCGTCTAGCGACTCTTCGACGCTGCGTCGCACATTGCTCCGGTTGTGTGTTTCCGAGACCGAGAGCACGTAAACGACTTCGCGAACGCCATGTGCGAGCGCCAGCTTCGCTCCCTTGAGGTTGGGTACCAGCGCCGCTAGACGCAACCCCGTTTGGTTGGCGAAGTTGGCGACCAGCTCGCCGGTGTCGGCCATTTGAGGCAGGGCCCTGGGGCTGACGAACGAGCCGATCTCCATGCGCGTGATGCCGGCTTCGACGAGAGCCTGGATGCAGCGCTGCTTATCGACGGTGGGCAAGGGCGTTTGAATCGATTGGAAGCCGTCGCGCGGTGCGACTTCGACGATCTCCACCGCCGCGGGGGGAGCCAGGGGCGTCTCAGACATCGCTGGGCACCCCCTTAGACGGACGCGGTACGGATTCCGGATAAAATACGCGACGTCCGGCCCGCCAAGTGTCGAGCAGGAACTGCAGGCCCAGCAGGCCGAAGCCGATGGGCAGCATGGCGTAGGGAATACCGGTCGGTGTGCCCAGCGAGCTGGACACGCGCTCGCCATATTCGAACGCTTGCCACGCCATGATGCCGCCGCGCCACAGCATGATGAAGCTGAAGGTGGCGCCGAGCAGGCCGGTGACCACGCCGGACAGGGCCTGAAGGCGTAGCGGGAGCTTGTCGGCGAAGAACTCGATGCGGATATGAGCATCGTGACGTTGGGCCTCGGCCGCCCCCATCACGGCCAGGTAGACGAGCAGAAAGGAGTTGATTTCCAGGCTCCAACTGGTCGGAGCGGAGAAAGCGTGGCGCATCATGGCGTCGTAGCAGATGGTGAGCGCCATGAAGACGAGCACCAGTATCGAGGCGCCGCGCAGGACGGCCATCAGGCCGTCCCAGGTGCGCATGGCGTTGACGGTCATGGCTATCTCCTTCAAGCCTCGCCGAGCGCCAGGGCAATGGCGCGGTTGCCGACCTCTTCGCCGACTTCGCTCTTCCAGTGCTCCCACACCGCCTCGGTGGATTCGTTGAACGCCGTCAGGTCTTCTTCGGAAGGATCGATGACCTCGATGCCGGCCTCCTCCATCATCGGCCAGTATTCGTTGGGGTAGACCTCTTCGTTGCAGTGCTCGATGAAGTTGTCGTCGTACCACTGGGCGGCCTCCTCGAGCGCGGCGCGCACCTCCCCGTCCAGGTTGTCCCAGCGGTCGCGCAGCATGAAGGGAGCCACGGTGAAACCGGTGATGGGAAGCTTGTAGCAGACGGCCAACTGCTCGTGAAGGCTGCGTCCCACGATCGTGGAGATATTGAAGATGCCGGCGTCCACGGTGCCGCGCTGCAGGGCCTGATAGGTTTCCGACGACGGGATGCGGGTGGCGCCGATGTCATACTCCTCCAGCGCGGTGGTGGCCTCGTAGCCGACCACGCGGATCTTCTTGCCGCGCAGGTCCTCGAGCGAACGGATCGGGTTCTCCTCGGTGCTCCAGATATATTCCGGTTCGAGAATGCCGCCGCCGGAGCAGAGCATGTAGAGATTCTCCTCGGCGAGCTGCTCATTGATCAGGGCCATCAACGGGCTGCCCAGCTTTAGGCGCTCGGGATGCCGGTAGAGTTCATTGACCACCCCGGGCAGGCCGGTAATGCCGAGGATCGGCAGCGAGCGCGTGATGTAGGAGAGCGTGTGAAACATGAAGTCCACACTGCCGGCGCGCAGGCCGGGCAACTGCTCGTCGGCGGTGAGCAACTGTCCGGAGTGGTGGTAGTCGAAGTCGATGACGTTGGCATGGTGCTCGGCCAGGTAGTTGACGAAACCGTCGGATCCGTAACTCAGAGCCTTGTAGGAGGGCGTGATGTAGTTCACCCCGGTCAGGGAGGTAGCTGCCATGGCGCGGGGGGAGAACAGGCTGTGCCCGCCCATCATGGCGGCGCCGGCGGTGGCGAAGGTGCCGTACTTGAGCAGTTGGCGGCGGGTGAGGGTCATGTCATTGTCTCCAGCTTGTTGTTGTACTCGACTCGTGCGCGAGCCTACTGAGTGCGGCCGGAGCCGCCTTTTTGCCGGGCTACATCAGTCCCGGCAACCACAGGCTGAGGCTGGGGAAGAACACGAACAGCATCAGCACCAGGAACTGCACGGCAACGAACGGAAGTGCGCTGCGGATGATCTCCTCGATGGTGAGTCCGGGGCATACGCCGCGCAGGGCATAGAGATTCAAGCCCACCGGCGGAGTGACCACGGCAATCTCAAGATTGAGCACCATGACGATACCGAACCACAGCGGGTCATAGCCCAGCGCCTCGATCAGCGGCAGCAGCACCGGTGTGGTGACCACGATCAGTGATACCGCGTCGACCAGCATGCCGAGGAGGATCAGCATCAGCATCACCGCCAGCAGAATGGACCAGGTGGGCAGGCCGCTGGTGGTGAGGGTTTCGGTGAGCAGCTGCGGCACGCGCACCATGTTGAGGTAGTCGCCGAAGATCTTGGCGCAGCCCATAATCAGCAGGATGGCGCCGCTGATTCGTGCCGTGGTGCCGAGAATCTGGACCAGCTTGGCCCAGGTCAGGCTGCGAAAGACCACCGTGGCGATGAAGAAGGCGCCTAGCGCCCCGACGCCGGCCGCTTCGCTGGGTGTGGCGAAGCCGGTATAGATCGATCCCAGCACCGCCAGCACGAGCAGGGCGGCATGCCAGATCTGGCCCAGGCTATGGAAGCGCTCTGGCCAGGTGAAGCGTTGCTCGGCGACAGGCGCTTCCCCGGGGTTGAGGCTGACGCGCAGAAAGATATAGAGCGAAAGCGCCAGGGCCAGCACGATTCCCGGCACGATTCCGCCGATGAACAGATCGGCCACCGACACGCTGGAAACCGCGCCGTAGATGATGAATGGCACGCTGGGCGGGATCAGCATCGCCAATGCACCGGCGGTGACCACCGAGCCGGCAGCCAGGGTGCGGCTGTAGCCTCTCTCGAGCATCTGCGGCACTGCGATCGAGCCCACTGCGGCCACGCCCGCCAGGCTGACGCCCGAGACGGCGCCGAACATTGCCGAGGCCCCAACCGAAGAGATCGCCAGGCTGCCGCGCAGCCAGTTGAGCCAGCGGACCGCTGCCTGGAACAGGTTGGCGCCGACCGGCGTGGCGCCGAGCAGGCTGCCCATCAGGATGAACAGCGGCAGCGCGACCATCTCGAATACGTTGAGCTGGCCGAACAGCGATGTGGGGGCGAAGAAGAACGCCAGCGAGCCGCGCGCCATGTACAGGCCGATGAGACCGGCGACCCCCAGCGACAGGAAGATCGGCACGCCGAGCCCGATCATCGCGATCAGGGCGAGGACTACCAGTAAGGGATCCATGGGCGTCTCCTAGATCACCTGGTCGCGTCGAAGCGCTTCGAGCGTGGCCGCGTCGCAGCCCAGCCAGTCCGCCAGGATCGCATCGGTGTGTTCGCCGAGCGCCGGGCCCACCCGACGCACCCGCCCGGGCGTGCTCGACAACTGCGGAAAGACGTTCTGCATGGGCAAGGGACGGCCATCGCGGTCGGGCACTTCGACGATGGACTCGCGGGCTCGAAAATGCGGATCGGCGAGCATGTCCGGTGCGCGATAGACCAGCCCCGCCGGCACGCCGGCCTCGGCGAGGATGTCGACGACCTGCTGGGCGTCGTGCTGGCGCGTCCAGGCCGCTATCAGCTCGTCGATGGACTGCTGATGCTCGCCACGTGCGCGATGGGTGGCATAGTCGGGATGGTCGGCCAGAGTCGGCTGGCCCATGGCCTTGCAGAGACGTCGGAAGACCGTGTCCTGATTGGCGCCGATGACGACATCGCGACTGTCGCGCGCCGGGTAGGCGTTCGACGGGGCGATCTTGGGCAGGAAACTGCCGCTGCGCTCGCGGACCTTGCCGGCCCGGGCATACTCCGGAACCAGGCTCTCCATCATTGCCAGCACCGACTCGAAGATCGAGCTATCGACGATCTGACCGCGACCGCTGCGGGCACGCTGGTGCAGCGCCATCATGGCACCCAGGGCGGCATGCAGACCGGCCAGCGTGTCGCCCAGCGAAATGCCCACCCGTACCGGCGGGCGATCCGGGTAGCCGCTGACATAGCGCAGGCCGCCCATTGCTTCGCACACCGAGGCGAAGCCGGCGCGGCTGGCATAGGGGCCGTCCTGACCGAAGCCGGTGACACGCACCATCACCAGGCCGGGATTGTCCTGCGAGAGCGTTTCGTAACCGAGTCCCCAGCGTTCCATGGTGCCGGGGCGGAAATTCTCGATGACGACATCGGCCTCGCGGGCCAGCTCCCGCAACAGCGACTGGCCGCGCGGCTGGCGCAGATCCAGCGTCAGCGACTGCTTGTTGCGTGCGATGACGTTCCACCACAGCGGTTCGCCGGTGTCGCGGTCCGCCTCGCCCCACTGGCGCATGGCGTCGCCCTTGCCGGGTGGCTCCACCTTGATGACCTGGGCGCCGAAGTCGGCCAGCACCTGGCCACAATAGGGGCCGGCGATGAGCTGACCGAGTTCGATAACCTTGATGTCGCTGAGGGGTACGGGGGAATGAGCATGTCGGGTCATTGTTGTTGTGGATCTCCTTGGTTCAGCGGTGGGATGGCTCCGGCCGGTCGGGAGCGTCGGTGAAGCGGACATGGAGCGCTTGAGCGGCCAGCAGGTGGGCACGCATCACGCTTTCCGCCCACGCAGGGCTGCCGGCGGCGATGGCCTGCAGGATCTCGCGGTGATGATGCATGCTGCGGCGCAGGTTGGTGACGTCGTAATTGCCGAAGTTGCGCCGTATCACCGAGGTGCGCACCACGCTGTCGAGCACGTTGGCCAGACGCTGGTTGTCGCTGGCGAGAATGAGCTCGCGGTGAAATTCGTGATTGAGGTGGGCAATCTCGTTGCGCACGCCGGGGTCTCTCTCGATCTGTTCGGTGAGCGTCTCCATGCGGGCGGCCAGTGTCTCTAGGCGCTCGAGCCGCTGGCGGTCCATGCGCTCGCTGGCCAGACGAACCGCCATGGGCTCCAGGACCAGTCGTAGCTCGAAAACCTCACGAGCGTCCTTTTCCGTCCAGGCCACCACTCGTGCCCCGTGGTGGGGAATCGCCTCGAGCCAGCCCTCGGAAACCAGTTCCCGTAGCGCTTCACGCACCGGGGTACGGCTTACCTCGAGCTCGCGCGCAACGTTGTGTTCACGAATGTATTCATGTGCCTGGTATCGGCCGTCCAGAATCCGTTGCTTGATTACGTCATGGACCTCGGCTGTCGCCGTTCGCACGATGGATGCCGGTTTGATGACCGCTTTCGCCATGAGCGATTCCTTATTGCATGCAACTTTTAAGTTAGCTCGCGAAAATTACGGCGTGTAGTTAGACTTTGGTGGAATATTGCATGCAATTGTCGAGCCTGTCTCGACTCAGTTGGCTGCGCCTAAGACCTGGTCCGGAGCTGGCGCGAGGCACTTGGCGTGTTTTCGGAAGGAAGGGGTAGGCGGGATATTCGCTGGCCGGCATGACGCGTCAGTCGCCTAGGCACCATTCCGCATAGGTTCCACGGTCGTCGGGATGACCCAAGCGCCATTTCTGGGCGACGTCGAGCATTTCCTCCCGCCGCCACTGCTCTACCTGCTCGCAGTAACGCAACTGCTCTGGCGTAAGATTGGCCGGATCGACCGTGATCGCCTTTTCGTTAGACGAGTTGAGTAGATAAGTGCCGCCACCGATCGTGGCGACACAGACGCTGGCGGCCAGGACCTTGTTCATGGCTTCTTCCTGTTTTTGTCTATCGTTTTACCAAGCGTAGCTCCTTGAAACCTTTTGATACAAAACTCAACTCCGCCTTGCCGGGCTTTCCCTTTCTGGCGTCGCTAAGGTAGGAAGGAGAGTCGCAACGCGCTGGGACAAATCATCGGCAAAGGAGGGCAGGATGCGATCGTATAACTTGGACGGGGCCGTTGTCGTACTGACGGGAGCTTCCAGCGGTATCGGCCGAGCCTGTGCGTATGAGTTCGCACGACGCGGCGCGACGCTGTTTCTTGCCGCTCGTGATCGCCACGCTCTACATGACGTGGCCGAGGCGTGCCATCGGCTGGGTGGGCAAGCCAGGATCGAAGTGGCGGATGTTACCCAGCCGGATGATATGGAGCGACTGGCACGAAGCGCGATCGATGCCGCCGATCGCATCGACGTCTGGGTCAACAATGCCGGTATCGGCGTTCTGGGCGCCTTCGATGAGGTCCCGCTCGAGGCGCATGAACAAGTCATCCAGACCGACCTGCTGGGCTGCGTACGTGGTGCCCATGCCGTGTTGCCTTACTTCAAGCGTCAACGGAGCGGCATCCTGATTCATAACATCTCCTTGGGTGGCTGGGCTCCGCAGCCCTATGCGGCGGCCTATAGCGCGGCCAAGTTCGGCTTGCGGGCGTTTACCGAAAGCCTGCGCGGCGAGCTGCATGCCTGGCCGGGTATCCATGTCTGCGGCGTTTATCCCTCGGTGATGGACACGCCAGGGTTTCGCGACGGGGGCAACTACACCGGTCGCGAGGTGAAACCCATACCGCCGGTCTACGATCCGCAGCGAACGGCGGAGGCAATCGTGGGTCTGGCGGAGCGCCCGCGCCATAGTGTTTACGTGGGCATGCCGGCCGTATTGTCGCGCCTGGCTCAGGCGGTACCGGGCTATGCGGCGATCAACGCTCGGCTGGTGGACGCCGCTCTGCGCCGGGCCAGGCCGAGGCCGACTTCCTCTGGAAATCTTTTTGCGCCGCCCAGCGGAGAGCGGCGAATCGAAGGGGGATATCGTGATCGCAATGCGCGTCGCGCCGGCTGGTGGCTTGCCGCCTCGGTGGCGGCGGCCACCGTGGCCGGTGCTTGGCTGGTGAAGCAGCGAAGAGAGGGCGGTTGATTACCCTCTTCCGCGCAGCTTCCCGGTGGCTTGGGTCAAGGTATCGATGGCGCGCTGCCTCAGCGCGGGATTGCCGTCTCGCATGACGTCGACGAGCTGGTGCTGTTCCTCGAGGTAGACGCGCGCGAAGCCGGGATCATGCTCGATGATGCTGCCGATGTTGTGGATCAGATCGGCGTATTTGATCGTCTGCGCGTCGGAACCGGCAGCGGCCAGCCGCTCGGCGGTACGCCGCTTGCGCATGGCGCGATTGCCGTCGGCCGGTGTCTGCAGATCGGAAAGGGCGTCGACGAGAAGTACGATCTCTGGCTCGAACTCGACGGCGAGTTGCTCGAGGGAGATCGCGGTATCTTCCACCACGTCATGTAGCCAGGCGGCGGCAATCATCGCGGCGCTGCCTCCGTGTTCGGCGACGAGGAGCGCTACCGCTCTCGGGTGCTCGATATAGGGAGTGTTCCGGTATTTTCGGCGCTGGCCGATGGCGGCATGCGCGGCGGTGGCATAGATTCTGGCCTTCTCGATGGTGTTCATGCGTGGCACGCTCCCTGATCGGTATGGGCGGTGATGCTCGGTCTTTCCCTCTGCGCTGCTGATTTGGTCTTTGGGCCGCAATTTCCCACAATCAAGAGAGCACTCACTCGAAAAAGGGAGGTTCTTGTGAGCGACACCGATCTTGGCACCATGGATGCGGGACAGTTGTGCGATCGCTTTGCCTCGAGAGAGACTTCGCCATTGGAAGCGACACGTGCCGCACTCGAGCGTATCGATCGTTTCAACGATGCCGTGAAGGCATATGTGCTGGTCGACCACGAGGGGGCCGAGGCCGCTGCCGAGGCGTCGACGCGTCGCTGGCGGAAAGGTCGACCATTGAGCCCGATCGACGGAGTCCCCGTTTCATTGAAGGATCTTACCGAATCGGCCGGCCTGCCGGCACGGAAGGGGTCGCTTACCGTGCCCGAAACACCCTGCGAGCGGGACTCTCCTCCAGCGCAAATGCTGCGTGAGGCTGGAGCGATCATCCTGGGCAAGACCAATACGCCCGAGTTCGGCTGGAAGGCGATCACCGATAACCGTGTCTTCGGGGCCACTGCCAACCCCTGGGATACGCGGCTGACACCGGGCGGTTCCTCGGGAGGGGCGGCAGTAGCGGCTGCACTCAATATGGGCGTGCTGCACCAGGGTGGCGACTCGGGCGGTTCGATTCGCATTCCGGCTGCGTTTACCGGCGTCTTCGGTTTCAAGCCGACTTTCGGCTGGACGCCCGAATGGCCCCGCTCGAAGGAGGCGTCATTGTCACACTTGGGCCCCCTGACTCGTACGGTTCCCGATGCGGCGCGCATGCTCAATGTGATCGGGCGCTACGACTATCGGGATCCTTATGCATTGCGCGGCCAGCCGGACGACTGGGGGAAGCATCTGGACAAGGGCATTCGTGGCCTGCGCATCGCGTTTTCACCGACGCTGGGCTATGCACGGGTCGAGCCCGAAGTCGCCGAGCGGGTACGCGAGGCGGCGCGGCGGCTGGAAGCGCTGGGCGCCGAGGTGGAGGAGATCGACCCCGGTTTCGAGTCGCCCATCCGCACCTTCAACACGTTCTGGTTCACCGCGTCGCTTGCCGTCTATCGTGAGCACAGCGAGCGTCAACGCCGCCTGCTCGACCCGGGCATGGTGGAGGATGCCAAGCGTGCAGAGCGGTGGAGTGCGCTGGACATGTTCTATGCACTGAAGGCGCGAGCTCGGCTCACCGAAAAGCTCGAGCATTTCAACCAACGCTACCATCTGCTGATGACGCCTTCGGTGGCGGTGCAGCCGTTTGCGCTTCAACATGACGTGCCGCCGGGCAGCGGAATGCGCGACTGGGAGGAGTGGGCACCGTTCTCCTACCCCTTCAACCTCAGCCATCAACCGGCGGCATCGGTTCCGTGCGGTTTCACGGCGGAGGGTCTGCCCGTCGGTTTCCAACTGGCCGGTGGCAAGCACGACGACACTCGCGTACTACGCGCGAGCCATGCCTATCTAATGGCGCATCCGCCGGCGTTTCCCGAAGCACCCGATCCGATGGGCCGCTAAGTGTGGCGCGGCTGCGCTCAACCGCAAGGAGCGGTGTGCTCGCTCAGCCAGCGCCCGAGCTCTTCGGCGGGCAGCGCGGGACAATGCAAGTCGCCCTGCACCCGCCGAGCGGATACCCCTTCGATTCGGGCGGCCAGAGTAGGATCGTCGACGCCTGCGATCACGGCTTCGATGCCTAGCGCCTCAAGCAGGCGGCATGAAGCCTCGATCAAGCGCTCGCCACCTGGCCGCTGGACGATCGGGCCGGCGGCGATGGTGGCTTTGGTAAACGGTAAGCGAGCGAGCCAACCTAGGTCGATGGGGCTGGCACCGACGTCATCCACAGCCAGACGTATGCCGAGCTGCTCGATTCGCTTGAGCATGTGGGTCGCGGTGTCGAGGTGGCTACTCAGACCCTGGCCGGGTACCTTGAGCGTCAGCCAGTCGAACGAGACGGCACCCTGATGGCGCAGAAAGTGGTCGAGCGGTCGGCGATCGAAAGTGTCGTGGGCCAGGTGGGATTCGCAAAGCGGTACGGCAACCGGCAGTTCGCCGAGCGGTGAGCCGTCTTCGAGCCATTGACGGTGATCGCTGATGACGCCCTGGATCATCCAGCGATTGAGCCTGACACCAAGTCCGAGCTGTGCGATGACCTCCAGGTAGGCACTGGGAGGTTCCTGCCAGCGCTTGGGCTGCTTCCAGCGCAGTATCGACTCGAGGCCGGTACAGCGGCCTGAGGCGCGATCGAATTCGGGCTGGTAATACAGCAGGAAGTGTTGATCCGGCAGGTGGATGGCCTCGCTGAGCAGACCCTCGATGCGATGCTTCTCTTTAAGCCGCGCCGTCAGCCGGTGATCGACGAAAGCGAGCCGCCCCGGTCCCTTCCTGCGCGCGGTGTACATGGCGCTGCGCGCCGCCGTGATCAATGTCTCCTCGTCCTGCGCATCGCCGGGGTAGAGCGCGATGCCGATGGATGCCGTCATCAGGAGATAGCGACCGCTGGAGATGAACGGCGGCTCCAGCATTTCCTGAAGGCGTTCGGCTACCAACTGAGCCGCTTCGGCGGTGCCGTCCTTCTCCAATAGCACCACGAACTGATCGCTGCCGAGCCGGGCCAGGGTGTCCTTGCTGCGCACTGCGCGTTGAAGGCGCTGGGCCAGCTCTCCCAACATGCGGTCGCCTTCGATGTGGCCGACCACATCGTTGATCGCCTTGAAGCGGTCGATGTCGATGAACAGCAGAGCAAGCGTGCTATCGGCTCGCTCGGCCTGGGCGATGGCATGGTTGAGGCGATCGCGCAGCAGTAGCCAGTTGGGCAGACCCGTCATGGGGTCGACGTGGATCCAGTGACGATTGTCAATGCGTTCGCCTTCTGGAGACGTCAGCAGAATGAAGGTATGCAGGTAGTATTGGGGGCGATGCTCATCGTCGAGCAGCGAATCGACCATCATCAGTACCGGTATCGACTCGCCGTCGTCGCGGCGGCACAGGACCTCCTGCTGCCAGGAGAGCGGCGCTCGCTGACGGTTCCGGTCCTCTTCCGCCAGGCCGGGCTGGGGAC
This sequence comes from Billgrantia saliphila, assembly GCF_002930105.1. GTDB lineage: Bacteria > Pseudomonadota > Gammaproteobacteria > Pseudomonadales > Halomonadaceae > Halomonas > Halomonas saliphila. The sequence goes on from NZ_PJRN01000001.1 coordinate 388,098, forward strand.
TCAGGGAGGTATAGAAGTGAGCGATCGGCCAGCCGATGGTCTCGGTCCGGTCGCAGCCGGCAATGGTGCAGAAAGCATGGTTGGCCAGCACGATGAGCCCATCGGCATCGGTGATGACCACGCCCGCATGGCTCTGCTCGAAGGCGCGCTGAACGAGCCGGGCCGGATGCTGGGCAATAGCTTGGACGCTGTCGCCCGCAGGGTGTTTGCCTTGGTTCATCGATTCGCTGTCGTCAATTTAGGATAGATACCCGTATAGCTGTTTATCGTCCTGCGCGGCACGGACTTTAGCTGTTTCTCACGCCTCCGTTGACGTGGCGCAGTGTGATGTTCGGTAACATGGTTGGATGCGCTCCAAGGACTCAAGTTCATCCCTTGGCTGCCGATATCGCGGTTAACTCTCATGTTTCCTCATGTGGGTCGCCAGGGGAAGGCGAACATATCCCTACGCCTATCGGCAGCGGGATCGCTATTCACCTCGACCGAAGGGGAACTCATTGCAAGTATCGGCTCGTATTGCGTCGTTGGCCCGTTCCATCTGCTCCCTTCAGGGGCGGTTGCTGGCCGGCCTGGCCGGAACCTGGCTGGTTATTGTAGGCATCGTGCTGATGCTGGCCTGGTGGTTCGGCAAGACGCTGGTCGACGACGTCAATCTCGCCCACCTGCGCTATGAATCGCAACTGATCGCGGACGATTTGACCGAGCAGGTCAATCGTCGGCTGCGCACGCTGGAGCGTCTCGAGCAGAGCTTGCGCGGAGTGGAGCCGGATGAGCTGCATGAACGTCTGGAGAGCCATCAAGTGCTGTTGGAGTGGTTCGAAGGCTTGATGGTAACGGGGCCGGAGGGGCGTGTGCAGGCCGATTGGCCCATCGTGCCGGGACGGACGGGGCTCGATACGTCGCAGACCGAGTATTTCCGCTTGATTCGCAGCGCGCCCTGGCCTTACGTCAGTCGGCCTTTCATCGGCAGGGCGAGCAGCGATGCGCTGATTCTCATGCTGGTGCCGCGTTTCGACGAGGCAGGTAGGTTTGCCGGCGTCGTGGGCGGCATGATCAACCTGACCCGGGGCGGCCTGTTCCGGCGGTTGGAAAGCACGCGTCTGGGCGAGCAAGGCTACGTATCGGTCTTCACGGCAGCGGGGGAGCGCTTGTTTCACCCGCGGCGGCAACTCTCGCGTGGCCGGAACAACGCCTTTGACGACTCTGAGGCGCGGGATCTCGCCTTGGATGGTTGGCAAGGCGAGACCGTCGCCATGGGCAACGATGGCACCCCCACCCTGATGTCCTATCGCCAGATCTGGCCGGCCGGCTGGATCGTCAAGGTGGCTCTACCCCAGCAGCAGGTGCGTGCACCGCTGGCCGATTTCCTCGGCAGGCTATGGTGGGCCTGGCTCACCCTGGCGGTCGTGCTGATGATCAGCATGCGCTGGCTGGTCAGGCGACTGCTGAAGCCGTTGCATCGACTCGAACGCCAGATCGCCCAAGTCGGCGAAGGCAAACGGCGCTACCTCGAACTGTCGACCAACATGCACGAATTGCGTCAGGTCGCAGGCAGTTTCAACCGACTTGAACACGAGCGCCTGGCGGCACTGGAACATTTGCGCGATCGGCAAGCCTTTCTCGATGCGGTGCTTGGCTCGACGCCCATCGGCATGTTCGTGGCCGATCTCAACGGGCACCTCAACTATATGAATCCGTCCCTGCTCGATCTGCTGGGCTTGGACGCCACCTTCAGCGGGCGCGACTGGTGGGAGCGCATCCATCCGGACGATCGCCAGGGTACCGAGGACATGTGGCGACATACCCTGGTGACCGGAAGCGACTTCATGCGCCAGGTGCGCTTTAAACATCCTGGCGGCGTGACGCTGTGGTTGGAAGTGCATGCCAGCCAGGTGCGTGGTAACGAGCTGCCGCTTGGATTCGTCGGCATGGTCAAGGACATCACCGAGCGCCGCCAGCAGGAGGCCCTCCAGCGCTGGGAAGCGGAGCACGATCCTTTGACCGGCCTGCTCAACCGACGCGGTTTCGAGCGTCGGCTGGAGGAGGCTTTGGCGGAGTATGCCAAGACTGGGACTCCTTCTGTGCTGATTCTATTCGACCTCGATCACTTCAAGCCGATCAACGACGAGGGTGGGCATGCCCTGGGCGACGAAATGCTGCGGCGGATTGCCCAGGTGGTGGCATGGGAAGTGCGTCGCAGCGACCATGTCGCACGCCAGGGCGGCGACGAGTTTGCCGTGCTGTTGCCCAGTTGCACGCTCAAGCAGGCAGGCGAAATCGCCGAATCCCTGCGTCGCGTGGTCTCGGAGGTAACGGTGACCAATGAGGGCAAGGTCTACAGCATTACCTTGAGCATGGGGGTCACCTCGCTGCAGGAGGGTGACGATGCCGCCGAGACGGTATTGGCCCGTGCCGATGCGGCGAGCTACAAGGCCAAGGCCGATGGGCGAAACACGGTGGTACTGGCCGCCCCGGATGACGATCTGATCGACTCGCTCTGGTAGCCGCTTCCATTCGCTGCCGGTGGTCGGCAGATGGCTACGCCCTGCAGCGAGGATGGGCACCGTACCAGCAATCGCCCGTGAGTCTCGGGCATTGAAGGAGCGAGGAGGGAAAGAGGATTGCGCCTGGGGCCATCGCGGCTGGGGTGCGACAGCGACAGCTGAGATTGCCATCGCGTCAAGCGCGAGCGGAAAGGCAGGAAGCGGAACAGCAGCGAGCGATCGTACCGGGCTGCGGTGCGATCGCTCAAGAGGAAAAGGGGAGTCCTAGACCGAGGCGTTGAACCGGCCTGATTGGGCTGCCACGCGACCGCTGGCGCGGTAGACGGTCTTTTCTGCCGCTTGATGAATGAAGCCGAGCAGGCGGCTGTTCTGCTCCATGCGCAGCCCGACCAGTTCACCATTCAGCGTGTTGAGGCGCCGGGCTTCCCGGGTCAGCTCGAGCGTCGAGTCCCAGGCTTCCAGGCAACCCGCTTCCATAGCGGCCTGGCGTGCCCCGGCGGTGCCTTCGGCATAGCCGAGGCGGCGCTGCACGCTCTGCCGCATCGTTTCCGTCGCTTCCAGCTTGGCCAAGAGTTGCTGCTTGCGCGAGGCCAGGTCGGTCAGCGCCTGTCCGCCCATGTCGGCACTCGCCAGCAGGCTGCGCTCATGCTGCAGCAGTTGGGTGAGGTCATGCAAGCGCTGTTGCTGCTCCCGAAGTAACTTGAGCAGGCTCATTTATCGCGCGTCTCCGCTGCCAGCGATTCGATGAGGGCATCGGCGATCCGCTCGGCGCGGACTTCCAGACGACCTTCGCGAATCGCTTCGCGAATCTCCTCGACTCTTGCCGTGTCGATGTCGCGCGCGGCGTCGGCGGCGCCATGGCGCAAGTGCGTGGTGGCTCCCGGGCCGGCATCCTTCTGGTTGGACGGGGCGGGACCCTTGACCGGCTGCGCCTCTTCACGTGACGTCGTCGGAGACGGGCGGGTCAGGGGATTCTGGCTGTTGATCTTCACAATAGTGGCCTCATGACCGGTGCTTTCCCACCTTATCGGCAGCCTTGCAGAGAACTTTAGGCAAAAAGTGGGGGGCGCGTCCATTCGCGTGGAAGCATGGCTTGATGGCTGTGTTTACATCGCTCCAGTATGCGCGTCAATCCACCCCTGTGAATCGACACCATCCTCGACGCAACCCGAAGGGCTCAGAAATCCACGGCCAGCCTGCCTTCACCGACCACCTCTGCCATCACCACCTCGCGCGAGTCGAAGCGTGCGCGGATCCTGTCGCCCATCGCGCCTGGCTCCAACGCCTGGCCTTCGCGCTCGATGCGAAACCCTTTTCCCCTGGCTTCGATCACGACGCGCTGGTTGCGCTCCACCAGTGGCAGGCTGCGGAAATGGTGCTCCTGGAGAGATTGACCGGGTTCGATCGCTCGAGTTGCGGCCTGGCCGACGATTTCCTCTATATCGATCACGCTGCGGTTCGGCAGCTCCGCCAGGTTGCCCTGGCGCATCACGAGATCGTCGCGGCGAACGGTCTCGCCGGCCCGTAGCGGGCGGGCGAGTACTGGATAATCGCCGATCACGCCGACTTCGGCCTGCAGATAGCGTACCTGGCGACCCTCGCTGCCGCAGCGAACGCCGACCGATATTCGCCCCAGGGGAACATCGCCCGGGCGCGTCAGGAAGGGGTCAGGCGACTCACAGGCCGGCAGTCGGGCCGAAGGGGGGCGTAATTCGATGATTAATTCATCACCCAGCGACTGTGCTTCGCGATGCAGAAAGGCGTGCACGGCTTCGAGCATGGCGTCATCGTCGGCCGCATGTACTGCAGGCGTCGCCAGCAGGCTCGCAAGAACGAGCCAGAGCATGGACAGGGTGGGCCGGAACGAGCGGACGGCAAGCATGAAGGAGGATCCCGCATTGAGGGCGATGTCAGGATTCTAGCGCTCGGGTAAAAAGTGAAACAGCGGAAATGAACCAGGAAAACCGGTCTGTTCGTGCCATTGAGGTGACAGGCCTCTGGCTATTCTTCACCCTCAAGAAGTTCCGCAAGTTTTCCATCTGGTTTCGCACGGGAGTGCCGGCATGATCGACCAGCTCGAGGCCGCCTTTAATTTTCACCAGCAAGCGCTGGGACTGCGTCAGGAGCGCCATAAGGTGCTGGCCAGCAATATCGCCAACGCCGATACGCCCAACTACAAGGCGCGTGACATCGACTTCGCCAGTGAACTCAAGAAGGCGGTCGAGCAAGGGAGTACGGGAGGGCGGGGGCTCGCGCTGGCGCGAACCTCCGATGGCCATCTGGCCGGCCAGGGCCTTGCCACTCCGCGCCAGGAACTGCTCTATCGCGTACCGGATCAGCCAAGCCTGGACGGTAATACCGTGGATATGGACCGAGAGCGCACCCAGTTCGCCGACAACTCGGTTCGCTATCAGGCGGCGCTGACTTTCCTGAATAGCCGCATCCAGGGGCTCAAGAATGCCATGCAGCCGGAATAACCAAACCGGTTGAAGAGAGAGGGATCGTACCATGTCGATGTTTTCCGTGTTCGATATAGCCGGCTCGGCCATGAGCGCGCAGTCACAGCGCATGAACGTCACCGCCAGCAACCTGGCCAATGCCGACAGCGTGGCCGGACCTGACGGTGAGGCCTATCGCGCCAAGCAGGTGCTGTTCGAGTCTCGCCTGCAGGGCGGGCATGGCATTGGCGGCGTCGGTGTGCGCGAAGTCGTCGAGGACCCCGCGCCGCTGAGGCTGGAATACCGTCCGGAGCATCCGCTGGCCAACGAGGAGGGGTATGTGTCCATGCCCAACGTCGAGCCGGTGCACGAGATGGTCAACATGATCTCGGCCTCCCGCTCCTATCAGGCCAACGTGGAAGTCATGAATACAAGCAAGCAGATGATGCTCAAGACACTGACCCTGGGTGAGGGCTGATCATGTCCACCACCATCGATTCGAATGTTGTCACGCGGTTGAATCAGGGCGGCCCTTCCGCTCGCGATGCCAGCCAGTCCGCCGAGCTGCGCAATAATTTCATGACCCTGCTGATTGCCCAGATGCAGCATCAGGATCCACTCAAGCCGATGGACAATCACGAGATGACCAGTCAGCTGGCGCAGATCAATACTGTCAGCGGCATCGAGGATCTCAACAAGACGCTCGCCGGCATCACCGATCAGATGAACGCCGGCCAGACGCTGCAGGCCACCGGCTTGATCGGAAAAGGGGTGATGGTACCGGGCAATCGGGTCCTGCTGGAGCAGAGCGAAGATGGGACCCACACCACGCCGTTCGGCATCGAGCTCGAGCAGTCCGCTGAGAACGTTCGGGTGACCATCGCCAACGCCAGCGGCCAGGTGATCAACCGCTACGACATCGGGGCGGTACAGGCCGGAGTGGAATCCTTTACCTGGGATGGCATGACCAGTGAGGGCGAGGCGGCCGTTTCGGGCGCTTATCAGGTTCGCGTGGAAGCCACCAGCGGCGACAAGACACTGAACGCCACCACCCTCAACTATGCCGTGGTCGGTGGCGTGACCCCGCCCGACGGCAACGGGGGAGTGAAGCTCGACCTGGGAGCGGTTTACGGCCAGGTGGGGCTCGGCGAAGTCAAGCAGATTCTTTAACGCATCACACCGATTTCCATAAGAGAACCGCGGAAGCGGCATTTCAGCCGGTAGGCAGAGGAACGAAAAATGAGCTTTTCACAAGCGCTGAGTGGCCTGAATTCCCAGGCCCAGAAGCTAGGTACGATCGGCAACAACATCGCCAACTCCCAGACGGTGGGTTTCAAGGGATCCAACGTCCAGTTCTCCGACGTATTCGCCAACTCCAAGGTCGGCCTGGGTACGCGGGTGACGACCGTTATGCAGAACTTCAGCGAAGGTAACGTCGAGTCGACCAACCGCAATCTGGACCTGGCGGTGGCCGGCAGCGGCTTCTTCCGCTTCCAGGACACCAGCGGCGAGGTGGTCTATTCGCGCAACGGTCAGCTCTCCATGAAGGCCAACGGGGATCTGGTCAACGCCCAGGGTTTCCAGATCATGGGCTATGGCCTGAACGCACAGGGTGAAGTCCAGGTCGGTGGCCAGCCCCAGGCGCTGAACGTATCGGCAGAGGAATTGGCGGCAAGCGCAACGACTCGTGTCGGCACCACGCTCAACCTCGATGCGCGCAAGCAGCCCGGCTCCGATGATCTGAGCACCACCGAGGTCGTGGATTCCACAGGGAATCCGCAAATGATCGATTACCACTATTCGAACAACTTCACCGTCTATGATTCGCTGGGTAACCCGCGCAACGTCACGGTGTACTACGAAAAGACCGCGGCCAACGACTGGACCGCCAAGATGACGCTCGACGGCAAGACGCTGGACGACGGCGCGGGCAATGTGACGGCATACTCCGTCCAGTTCGACGCCAATGGCAAGCTGGTCAACGCGGCTGGCAGCGTCGATGCCAACGGCGCCATTCCGGGTGTCACGTTCAGTTCGGCCGACTATCTGGGCGGCGAGCCGGTGGATCTTACCTTCGATCTCAACCTGGCCGGCACCACCCAGTTTGGCAACACCTCCACGGTCAGCAGCCTGACGCAGAACGGCTACACCTCCGGTACGCTGGTGGGCATCACCATCGATGAGGATGGGGTCATCATGCGCAACTACTCCAATGAGGAGTCGCGCCCCGCCGGTCAGATCTCGCTGGTCAGCTTCCGTAATCCCGAGGGACTCACGCCTGCCGGTGACAACGTCTGGCGCGCCTCCAACGAGTCGGGTCAGGAACTGGTCGGCGCTCCGGGTACCGGGCTGCTGGGCGGCGTGGTGTCGGGTGCCGTCGAAACCTCCAATGTGGACATGGCGCGCGAACTGGTGAGCATGATCGTGGCGCAGCGGGCCTACCAGGCCAACTCGCAGACGATCAAGACCCAGGATGAACTCCTGCAGACCGCCATCAACCTGCGTTAAGCGAATAGGGTAACCGAGTCATGGATCGCATCCTCTATACCGCCATGAGCGGGGCCAAGCAGAGCATGGATCAACAGGCGGTGGTCAGCCACAACCTGTCGAACGTCTCAACCAGCGGCTTCCGTGCCCAGCTGCATGCCATGCGCGCCGTGCCGGTACAGGGCGAAGGTGCGCCGACCCGAGTATCGGTAGCGGCGTCCACTCCCGGCAGCGATTTCAGCCCGGGGCCCATTACCCATACCGGGCGTGAGCTTGACGTTGCGCTGCAGGGCGATTCCTGGCTCGCGGTGCAGGCCGATGACGGCACCGAGGCCTATACCCGTCGGGGCGACCTCGAGGTGGATGGCGATGGCCTCGTCACCGTGATGGGGCGACCGGTGATCGGTGATGGGGGGCCCATCATCGTGCCGCTGGGCTCGAGCGTCTCGGTGGGTGCCGACGGTACCTTGAGTGCCATCGGAGAAGGGGAAGGGCCCGAAGCCCTGGTGGACGTCGGTCGTCTGAAGCTCGTCACACCCGAGCGGAACCTTCAGCGTGGCGAAGACGGGTTGTTCCGCCTGCCGCCCAATGCCGAGGGCGAAGTGGCGGCGCTGCCCGCCGACGAGAATGCCCGGGTCGCCGGTGGTGCGCTCGAAGGCAGCAACGTGAGCGCGGTGGAGGCCATGGTCGCAATGATCGACGTGGGCCGCCGCTACGAAATGCAGATGAAGGTTATCAGTACCGCGGACGAAAACGCCCAGCGGGCCAATAACCTCTTGTCTCTCCAAGGTTGATGCTTCGAGCGTAAGGAAGATATCAAATGATCAAGTCTCTATGGACGGCCAAGACCGGCCTCGAATCCCAGCAGGTCAAGCTGGACGTCATCTCCAACAACCTGGCCAACGTCAGCACCAACGGCTTCAAGCGCTCGCGTGCGGTGTTCGAGGACCTGCTGTACCAGAACCTGCGCCAGCCGGGCGCGCAGAACGACGTACAGAATCGTCTGCCATCAGGCATGCAGGTGGGTACCGGCGTGCGTCCGGTAGCCACCGAGCGTCTCCATACTCAGGGCGGTCTGGAACACACCGAGAACTCGCGCGACCTGGCGATCAACGGTAACGGCTTCTTCCAGGTGCTGATGCCGGATGGCAACACCGCCTATACCCGTGACGGTAGCTTTCAGCTCAACGAGAACGGTCAGATGGTAACGGCCAACGGCTACCCGCTGGAGCCTGCCATCATCATTCCCGACAATGCGCTGTCCATCTCGATCGGCGAGGACGGGATCGTCTCGGTGACCCAGCCCGGCGTTAACCAGTCGCTGGAAGTGGGCCAGATCACCATCTCGACCTTCGTCAACCCGACCGGACTCGAGAGCATCGGTGGCAACCTCTATGTGGAAACGACCTCCTCGGGTCCGCGCAACGAGGCCATGCCGGGCATGAACGGTGCCGGTCGACTCTTCCAAGGCTATGTCGAGACTTCCAACGTCAACGTAGTGGAAGAGATGGTCAACATGATTCAGACCCAGCGTGCCTACGAGATCAACAGTCGGGCCGTGCAGACCAGCGACGAGATGCTGGCTCGCCTGAGCCAGCTCTGATCGCGCCCCAGATGAACCAGCCTGAGCCACAACGGCATGGCCGGAAGCGAGTGATAATGAAAGGTACGGATTTTTCGGCCATGCGCCTGGCTGTGGCGCTTCTCGCCATCATGCTGCTTGCCTTGGGCGGATGCGCCCAGGTGCCGCGCGCCTCGGTGGTCGGCGAGCAGGAGCAGATCAACATCATCGAGCCGCCGCCGCGGATGGCCAATGGTTCCATTTACCAGGCCCATCGCGGCTCTCAGCCGTTGTTCGAGGATCGCCGCCCACGCATGGTGGGAGACATTCTGACCATCGTGTTGGACGAGCAGGTCAGCGCCAGCAAGAACGCTCGCTCCAACATGGATCGCAATGGTTCGGCCGGTCTCAACCTGGCCGAATTGCCCGATGCGCTGGAGCGTCTGGCCGAATACGGCTTCGACCTCTCCGGCGAGAGCGACTTTTCCGGCGGCGGAGGCTCCCAGGCCAACAACAGCTTTACCGGGACGATCACCGTTTCCGTGCTCGAAGTAATGTATAACGGCAACCTGCGCGTGCGCGGCGAGAAGCAGATCGCCATCAACCAGGGAGTCGAGTTCATTCGCTTCTCCGGTGTGGTCAATCCTCGCACCATCACCGGTCAGAATACGGTGCCCTCCACGGCCGTGGCCGATGCCCGCATCGAGTACGTGGGCAATGGATACATCAACGAGGCGCAGTACATGGGCTGGATGCAGCGCTTCTTCCTGAATATTTCGCCTTTCTGATGGAAGCGTACGGGAGGCGAATCATGAAGCAGATCGGGATGAATCGGGATATGGGGCATATGACCGTATTGGCGAGAGTGCTGCTGGTGCTGGGACTCTTCCTGCTGGCGCTGCCTGCGCAGGCCGAACGGATCCGAGAGATCGCCAGCTTCGCCGGCGTGCGTGACAACCAGTTGGTCGGCTATGGCCTGGTGGTTGGCCTCGATGGCACCGGCGACCAGACCATGCAGGCGCCTTTTACCGGACAAAGCCTGACCAACATGCTGTCGCAACTCGGCATTACTGTGCCGCCGGGCACCAACATGCAGTTGCGCAACGTGGCCGCGGTGATGGTGACGGCCGACCTGCCTCCTTTCTCGCGTCCGGGGCAGCGCCTCGATGTCAATGTCTCTTCGATCGGCAACGCTCGCAGCCTGCGCGGCGGCACGCTGCTGATGACGCCGATGAAGGGCGCCGACGGCGATACCTACGCCATCGCTCAGGGCAATCTTCTGGTGGGTGGGGCCGGCGCTGCGGCGGGCGGCGCCTCGGTTCAGGTCAATCAGCTGGCCGGTGGCCGCATCGCCGGCGGCGCCATGGTGGAGCGTGAGGTGCCGCTCGACCTGGGCGCCAACGCCGGGCTGCTCGAACTGGAGCTGAAGCAGGCCGATTTCGGCACCGCGCAGCGCGTGGTGAATGCCATCAACGACGAGTTCGGCCGGCCCGTAGCGGCGGCGATGAACGGTCGTGTCATTACCCTCGATGGGCCGATGAACGCCAATTCCCGGGTCAACTTCATGGCCCAGGTGGAAAATATCCAAGTCACGCCCACGGAAGCGTCGGCCAAGGTGGTGTTCAACGCCCGGACGGGTTCGGTCGTCATGAACAGTGCGGTCAAGCTGCACCGTGCGGCGGTGGCCCATGGCAATCTCTCCATCGTGATCGATCCGCGGTTCATGGTCAGCCAGCCGGCCCCGTTCGGTGAAGGAGAGACGGTGGTGGTACCCGATACCGAGATCGAGATTCAGGAGCAGGATGCCTATCTGCGCGTGGTCGAGGGGGCCGACCTGGTGGATGTGGTCAATGCGCTCAATGCGCTTGGCGCCACCCCCAGCGACTTGATGTCCATCCTCGAGGCGCTCAAGGCTTCCGGCTCGCTGCGCGCCGATCTGGAGATCATCTGATGAGCCTGCAGGATGTCAGCGGTCAGTTCGCCCTCGACGTGCAGGGGCTCGAACGTCTCAAGCATACCGCGCGTCAGGACCCGTCGAGCGGGCTGAATCAGGCCGCCCAGCAGTTCGAGGCACTGTTACTGCAGACGATGTTAAAGAGCATGCGCGATGCCAGCCCCGGCGATGGGCTGCTCGACAGCCAGCAGACCGAGTTCTACCAGTCGATGCTCGACCAGCAGTGGGCTCAGACCCTGGCCGGTCGAGGTATCGGCCTGGCCGATCACTTGATGGCTCAGTTGGAACAGCAGACCGGAGTCAGCCGTGCCCAAGGCGGAGTCGCGGATCGTGAGTTGAACGAGTTGATCGCCGGCATACCGCGCGGCACGCCGCGCGTGTTGAAGGATGCACTACAGCCCGAGTCGATTCAGGAAGCACCCGATGCAGAGGCCGCACCGCAGGAGGCCCATTCGGTGCCGGCGCCGGCCAGTTTCCTCGACGAACTCGAGACCATACGGGGCGGTTTCATGACGGCCGTCGAAGCCTCGCCACCGGCATCGACCTCGGTGAGCGGCGCAGTAACGCTTCCCAGCCAATCCGCACCCACCTCGTCTGGTAATGTCCGGACGACCGATGAGCGAGGCGACCACGTCGAGCGCTTCATGAAACGTCTCGAAGCGCCCGCCCAGGCGGCGAGTCGTCGCACCGGAGTGCCGGCCGAACTGATCCTGGCGCAGGCGGCGCTGGAAACCGGCTGGGGGCGCCGCGAGATTCCCACGGCCGACGGTGGCAACAGCTACAACCTGTTCGGTATCAAGGCGGGTAGTCGCTGGGACGGAAAGACCACGGATGTCACGACTCACGAGTACATCAACGGCCAGCGCACGCGCATCGTCGATACGTTCAGGGCCTATGAATCCTACGAAGAAGCCTTCACCGACTATGCCCGCCTGATCGGCAACAACCCCCGCTATGCGGCGGTGACCACTGCCGGCAGCGCCGAGCAGGCCGCTCGTGCCCTGCAGGCGGGAGGCTATGCCACCGACCCCGCCTACGCGGACAAGCTGGTCGCGGTCATGGATACCATGGGGCCGATGCAGCAGCGTGGTGATTCCCTGGTCTTCTTCAGCTACTGAGTCTCGAGAGACCCCTAAAGTTCTGACCTGTCAGGCCGATAAATCAGGCATTGGCGAAAGGAAACGACACCATGAGCACCATTTTCTCCGTCGGCCTGAGCGGCCTGAATGCCGCCCAGAACGCGCTGAATACGACCAGCAACAACATCAGCAACGTTTATACGCCGGGCTACAATCGTGAGCTGACCATTCTTGGGCAGAGTCGTGCCGACGCCGGTGTTCAGGTCAACGATATCCAGCGGCAGTTCAACCAGTATGTCGCATCCCAGTTGAACGCCGCTTCCAGTTCCTCCAGTGCCCTGGCCACCTACGAGAACCAGATCAGTCAGATCGACAATCTGCTCGCCGATCGTGAGGCAGGCCTGGCGCCGCTGATGCAGAATTTTTTCTCCTCGCTCGAGGATCTGGCCGGCGCGCCGTCCGATCCGGCGTCGCGTCAGGGGCTGCTGGGAACGGCCGATACGCTGACGGCCCAGTTCCGTGCCTTCGACGGTTACCTCGAAGACATGCAGAAAGGCATCAACGGCCAGATCAAGGACGAAGTCACCCAAGTCAACAACATGACCGAGCAGTTGGCGACGTTGAATCGCGAGATCGCACTGTCGCGAGCCCGTAGCGGCGAGGCGCCCAACAGTCTGCTCAATCAGCGCGATCAACTGGTGGCCGAGCTCAGCGAGCGCATGGACGTTCGCCTCGACATTCAGGATGGCAAGGCCTACAACATCAGTCTGCCCAATGGCCAGCCATTGGTTTCCGGGACCAATCACTATCGTCTCGAGGCCATGGAAGCGCCCAGTGACCCGCAGCGCACCGTGCTCGGTTATCGCGACTCGGGCGGCAACCTGGTGGCGTTGCCGGAGGATACCGTCAAGGGCGGTACCCTGGGCGGCCTGATGACTTTCCGGGCGGAAACTCTCGACAAGACCCAGAATCAGATTGGCCAATTGGCCGTATCCCTTGCGGTGGGCTTCAACGCCCAGCATCGTCTGGGTCAGGACCTCAACGGCGACCAGGGCGAGGACTTCTTCAGCATTGGTCAGCCTCGCGCTTATTCGCACCCCCGCAATGCCGGCGGAGTGGAGGTCACGAGCGCCAGTTTCGACAACGCCAACATCGATCAGCTGCGTGCGACCGACTACACCATCCGTTTCGATACGGCGGGTGATCCGAAAATAGTGCGCAAGGACAACGGGCAGGCGCTTGGCGCCGGAGAGTTCGATTGGAACTTCGATGGCACCGCGGGCGAGCTGAGCTTTGGTGGCCTTACCCTGTCCTTCGATGGGCAGCCTGCCGCAGGTGATCGCTACGAGATCCAACCGGTACGACGTGCCGCGGCCGAAATGGCATCGAACATTTCCGACCTGGACAAGATCGCCGCCGGCAGTTTCGTGACGGTTGAGGGCGATATGGCCGTCACGGGGCTGCGGGCACAGGAAAATGCCCTGACGGGAGGGGCCAGCTATGCCCTGGATCTCGCCGATGATGGCAGTCTTTCCGTCGTGCCGGGGGGCGCTCCCGTACTGCGAAATGGCGAGGCGTTCAATGTGACCACCGACGCGGTAGCGGTGGGCGATACCTTGGAGGTGGATGGCATCGCCTTCAAGATCTCCGCCTTGCCGGCGGCAGGCGAGACTGCCCAGCTTCAGTTCGGGCTTACATCATCCGGCACCGGCGACAACCGCAATGCGCTGGCGATGCAGAATCTGCAGAACGAGTCGCTGGTGGCGGGCCGCTCCACGCTGAGCCAGGCCTATGGCGGCATGGTCAGCGATGTCGGCAACCGCACCAATATCGTCAAGGTCAATCTCGATGCGCGCCAGGGGCTCACCGACCAGCTCAAGGCGGTGCAGCAGTCCGAATCCGGCGTCAACCTGGACGAAGAGGCGGCCAACCTGATCCGCTACCAGCAGTTCTACATGGCCAATGCGCGCGTCATCGACACTGCGTCCACGGTCTTCGACACCATTCTCGGCCTGCGTAACTGATTCGAAGGGAGTTCAGTACGATGCGTATCAGCACCGTGACCATGTTCGAGCAGAGCGTCTCGTCCATGAACCGTCAGCAGGGCGACTTCATGAAGGTCGGCCAGCAGATCGCCAGCGGCCGTCGAGTCGTCAATCCGTCGGACGATCCTCAGGCGGCCTCCCGCGCGGTGGGCGTCTCCCAGGCGAAGGCGGTAACCGAGCAGTATGCCGATTCGCGGGTCTCGGCCCGCAACTCGCTGGGCCAGGCCGAGAGCGTTCTCAACAGTGTCAGTGATGCCATCACCAGCGCCAAGACGCTGCTGGTGCAGGCTGCGAGCGATACTCTGAGCGATGTTGATCGGCAATCGGTGGCTTCCGAGCTGCGCGGCATCTACGAGACGATGATCGGACAGGCCAACGCCACCGACGGCAACGGACGCTACCTGTTCGGTGGTTACAATGACGATGCACCTCCCTTCGCCCGTACTTCGGGCCAAGGGGTCTCGGGCGTCGAGTACAAGGGCGACGAGAATACCCGTGAGCAGCGCATCGACGCCTCGCGCCTGATGCCGGTAGCCGATAACGGTAAGTCCATCTTCCAGAGCGTACCCTCCGGCGCTGGTTACGTGGCCCGGGCCGAACGTGCAACGGGCGGTAGCGACATCGGCACCCAGCAGGGCTACGAGCGCAATGCAGGCTCCGTGACCTTCACCGGCCCCAGCCGCGTGGATCCGGAGGCGCCGGCGTTCGGTGAAGAATTTTCGCTCCAGTTCGTGGATGTCGCCGGTGAAATTCGTGTTCAGGTCGACGATCCCACCAACCCCGGCACCCCACTTTACGATGCTGCCTATCATAGCGGCAGGACCATCAGTTTTGGTGGTGTGAGCATTACGCTCGAGGGTGAGCCGGTGGATGGGGATCAGATCCAGCTGCGCCCGGCCAACGCTGCGGATGCCAACCAGGATCTCTTCAAGTCGCTGAAGGATGCTATCGATGTCCTGGAAATGGACCAGGGTGGCCTTGACGAGAACCGCGCTCACTTCCGCAATACGCTCAGTTCGGTGATGCGCGAGCTCGACAATGGTCTCGACAATGTGCTGACCGTACGCGCCTCGATGGGTGCGCGGCTCAATGAACTCGATGTGGTCGATGCCGTGGGCGGCAACCGCATGAGAAACTACGATCAGACACTCTCCGATCTGGTCGATCTCGACTACAACGAGGCAATTTCCGAGTACAGCCTGCGCCAAGTCGGCTTGCAGGCGGCCCAGAAAGCCTTCGTCGACGTGAAGGGTATGTCGCTGTTCAACTTCCTGTAAATATGCGGGCAGGATGCCGTCGAAGATAACTCAGTACTCCGGTTCCCTGCAGACCATGCCGGCCTCCGGCATGGTCTCTTTTCGCCGCTCCGGCATGCCGGAGCGGTTTTTTTTAGGCGGAGGGGCGGCTTGCTTTGCTCTTGGCCTAGCCCTCACGCGGTAAGGGGAGCCATGGCCTCGATGAGCTGATAGAGAAAGTGAATGCCGTTGCTGAAGAGGCGCTGCAGGAAACTGGAAAGATCGGTCATCAGCACCATCAGCAGGACGAGACCGATGGTAAGCGTCATGGGGAAGCCGATATTGAAAACCGTAAGCTGGGGAGCGGAGCGGTTGAGGATGCCCATGGCCAGATTGAGGATCAGTAGCGATCCGACTAGCGGCAATGCCAGTGACATGCCGGCGATGAAGATGGTGCCGCCGTAGCGTACCAGCATCTCGAAGGCCGCCGGATTGAAGGCACCGATACCCACGGGCAGGCTGTGAAAGCTCGTTACCAGAGCCTCCAGCACCATCAAATGCCCGCCGAGGGCGAGGAAAAGCAGCAGGGCGATCATGTAGAGGACACGAGAGAGGATCATCGTGTTGGTGCCGCTGCCGGCGTCGAAGAAGGTGGCAAAGGCCAACCCCATCTGCAGCCCGATGAATTCACCGGCGGCTTGTATCACTGCGAACACCACATGCATGACCAGGCCGATGGCAATGCCGATCAACATCTGCTCCACCATGATACCGAGCCCGGCCCACGACATGATGGGAACATTCGGCATGGGTGGCAGTACTGGGGCAACGACGATCGCTACCAGCAGCGCGAGACCGAGCTTCGCTTGCCTGGGAACGCTGGAATGACTCCAGAGCGGGGCAGCGGCGAAGAAGGCGAGGATGCGTACGAAAGGCCACAGCAGGGCTACCAGCCAGCCCTGCAGTTGGGCGAAGGTCACCTCGACCATGGGCGGTTCACATCAGCATGCCGGGAATGCCGGTGATGAGGTTGCGCGTGAAGTCGGTGATCAGCTTGAGCAGCCAGGGCCCGGCCAGTACCAGCACGGTAAAGACTCCCAGAATCTTGGGGATGAAGGAGAGTGTCATCTCGTTGATCTGGGTGGCCGCCTGGAACAGGCTGACGATGAGACCCGTCAGCAGGGCGGTGATCAGCAGCGGTGCAGCCAGGAAGAGGGTAACCCGCATACCCTGGTAGGCGATTGCCATGACCGTTTCCGGTGTCATCGTTAACTCCTCGCCACGCCATGAGCGGGCATATCGGTGAAGCGGCTCGGCCGCTTGCGCATCGGTTAGATGAAGAAACTTTCCGAGAGCGACCCAACGATCAGTTGCCAGCCGTCTACCAGCACGAACAGCATCAGCTTGAAGGGCAGCGAGATCGTGGCCGGGGGGACCATCATCATGCCCAGCGACATCAGCGTGCTGGCCACAACTAGATCGATGATCAGGAACGGAATGAAGATGGTGAAGCCGATCTGGAACGCGGTCTTCAGTTCGCTGGTGACGAAGGAAGGCACCAGGATGCGCAGCGGTACGTCCTCGGGGCCTTGCATCGGGCCGATGTCACCCAGGCGGGCGAACAGCGCCAGGTCGGTCTCACGGGTCTGTGCCAGCATGAACTCGCGGAACGGCTCCTGGGCCAACGCCAGGAACTCTTCGAAATTGATCTCTTCGGCGGTCAGCGGTACCCAGGCGGTTTCGTAGACCATGCCGATCACCGGCGACATGATGAAGAACGTCAGGAACAGCGCCAGGCCGAGCAGCACCTGGTTGGGCGGTGTGGACTGGGTGCCGATGGCGGTGCGCAGCAGGCTGAGCACGATGATGATTCGAGTGAAGCTGGTCATCATCAGCAACGCTGCCGGCAGGAAGGCCAGCGAGCTGAGCAGCAATAGCGTCTGCAGCGAGAGGGACCACTGCTGGCCGCCGTTGTCGAGCGGTCGGCTGACGATGCCGGGGAGCTGCTGGGCGAGGGCATCCAGCGGCATCAGCGCCAGTGCCAACGCCGTCAGCAGTGCGAGGGCAATTGATGAAACGCGACGGTTCATGAACTTCCCCGCCCGGGGCCTCCCAGGCCGGCATTTTGCTTCAGGGCACGGGCGAAGCGCGCGGCGAAGCGCTCTCCCTGCGGCAGCTCGTTGTTCGCTGCACTACCCTGATCCGGCGGGGCGGGCAGCTCATGCAGCTTGCCGATCTGGCCATTGCCCACGCCAAGTACCAGCCAGGTGCCCTCGACCTCGACGATCACCAGCCGCTCGCGGTTACCCAGCGGCGTGCTGGCGACGATCTGCAGGTGCCCGCCGGCGACACGGCGCTGGGGGCCCCAGCGACGCAGAAGTGCCGTGCATACCAGGATGATCACGATGACCAGTGCCAGGGCGGCGGCCGTCTTGCCCAGGGTGGCCATGCCCACCAGGCCATCGCCGCCGGCCAGTGCTTCGAGCCCTGCGGCGGAAGTCTCGGTAGAGGAAGTGTCGCTCATCGGTTCAGTTTCTGTACCCGCTCGGAGGGGGTGATGATCTCGGTGATACGGATGCCGTACTTATCATCGACCACGACCACTTCGCCCTGTGCGATCAGGTAGCCATTGATCAGGATGTCCATCGGTTCGCCGGCCAGGCCATCGAGCTCGACCACCGAGCCTTGGGCGAGCTCCAGCAACTGCTTGATGGTCAGCTTGGTACGGCCCAATTCCACGGTCAGCTTGACCGGGATGTCCATGATCATTTCCAGGTCGCGTGCGACGCCGCCTTCCTTGCCCTTGTCGAGAGGGCGGAAGATGCGATCGCCTGCGGATTGCGGCGCCGGTGACGGCGCGCTCGGCGGAGGCGTTTCATCGGCCGCGGCTTCGACGGCTTCTTGCTCGGCCAGGGCTTCCGCCCAGGGATCGTCGTCGCTCGAACCGCCCGTGGTGGCTTCGGCCGCTTCCTGCTCGGCCATGGCCTCCGCCCAGGGGTCGTCGTCTGCAGCGGATTCGTCGCTGCTCTGCTCCGACATGGCGGCGGCCCAATCGTCGTCGGAAACGTTCTGATCGGGTTTCTTGGGATCAGTCATGCTTGGATTCCTTGGCTTGAGGCGCTGCGCCCTTGATGAAGGCGTCCTTGGACACCGGGTTTTGCGCACCATGATCGATGATGCGGATGACACGCAGCGCGCGCTGCTCGTGCTGGCTGCCGTAGTCGCACTCCATCACGGGAACGCCATCGACACTTGCGGTAACGGTTTCGGGTAGCTCAAGGGGCAATACGTCGCCTACCTTGAGCGCCATGACATGCGCGATACAAGTCGGAATGTCGGTAAAGTTGGCTACCAGCTCCACTTCGGAGCGGCGAATCTCGCCGGCCATCCGCTTGGTCCAAGAGCCGTCATTATCGTGATGACCATCGTTGTGCGGGTTGGCCAGCAGATCGCGGAGCGGCTCGATCATCGAGTAGGGAATGCAGATCTGAAAACTGCTGGTCAGATTGCCCACCTCGATGTTGAAGTTCGTGTTCACCACGATCTCGTTTGGCGAGTTGGTGATATTGGCGAACTTCGACTGCATTTCCGAACGCAGATAATGAATCTGGAGCGGATACACCGATTTCCACGACTCCTCGTAGGCGTCTATGGCCAGATTCAGCAAACGCTGAATGATGCGCTGTTCGGTATTGGTGAATTCGCGGCCTTCCGACTTGGTCAGAAAACGCCCATCGCCACCGAACAGGTTATCCACCACCATGAAAACCAGGTTGGGCGGGAACACGATCAACGCCGAACCGCGCAGCGGCTTCATGCCGATGATGTTGATATTGGTCGGTACCGGCACGTTGCGAGAGAACTCGCTATAGCTCAGGTAGCGAACAGAATCGACGGTGATGTCGGCGCTGCGCCGGAGCAGGTTGAACAGCCCCATGCGGAAGTGCCGCGCGAAGCGCTCGTTGATGATATCCAGCGCCTGAAGGCGCTCGCGGATCACGCGGTGCTGGGTCGCCGGATCGTAGGGGCGGACACGAGACTCGTCGCTGCTTCGCGCAACGGGCTCGTCGTCGCCGCTGACTCCCTTGAGGAGGGCGTCGATCTCATCCTGCGATAGCAGATCGTCTTGAGACATGTGGCCAGGAACCCGTTATTGCACGATGAACTCGGTGAACAGCACGTCCTGGACTTCCAGGGGCGGCTGAGGCTCGGTCAGCGGCTCGGCCAGCGTGGCGATGACCTCCTCGCCCAGGCGGCGCTTACCTTCCGGTGAGGTAAGTTCGCTTGCCTGCTTGCCGGAGAACAGCATCAGCAGGCGGCTGCGAACCTGAGGCATGTGCTCGGTGAGAATGGCACGTGTCTCGTCATTGCCGACCTTGAGCGAAATGCCGGTATAAAGCAGGCGCGAGCCGTAGCTGTCATCGGCCAGATTGACCGTGAACGGATCGATCTTGACGAAGATAGGCGCTTTGCGCTCGAGCTGCTGCGTCTGGGCATTGCCTTCGTCAGCCCCGTTGCGGTCGCTCATGACCATATAGATCGCCGCTGCGGCAGCGCCCGTGGAGAGCAGAACCAGCAGTATCATCAGCCACAGGAGCTTGGAGGAGCCACCCGTCGATTTCGCCATTACCGTGCCTTTCGTGTCGTTGCAACCGTTGAAGGGATTATGTCGGAGATGCGCGGCCTGTGAAGGGGGGAACAGGCCACGCGAAAGGGGCTATCTTGCCTTTTTGTCACGCGTAGAGATTGACGCGTCCATCCAGAGAGAGCTGGGTCGACAGGGCATCGTGCCCTTCGTCGCCCATGAGCATCGCATCGTCACCTTGTCCCGGAGCGGAGCGGCTCTGCTGTCCACCATTGCCGGCGAATGCCTGGGCGTCGCGCTGACGCTGATCCCCGACGGAGGTCTCGCCCAGGCTGATGCCTTGCTCGGCAAGCGACTCGCGCAACTGGGGAATTGCCTGCTCGATCACCTGGCGGACCAGGGCATGCGCCGACAGGAACTGCGCCTGGGCACCCTGTTCAGTGACCTTCAGCGTAACCGATAGCGGTCCCAGTTCGGCCGGATGGAGATGCATCTCGATGCGCTGCTCCCCGCCATGTCGGGCGAACTGCACCAGCTGCTGGCCCAACTGGCCGGGCCAGGCGGGGCTCTGCAGAGGAGCGCTCAGACTGGTCTGGGCGGGCATCGGTGCGGTCGCTTGAGCGCCCGAGGCGGTGATGCCGGGTGAAGCGACCGAAGGGGCAAGCGAAGCCGATTCCGGCACGAAGCCACCCCGCGAGGCATCGCTGGCGGCGCGCAGCTCGGCACCGTTGGCCTGGATGCCGTTGGGTTGGAGAGATGTCGCGCGGGTCGAGGCGAGTTCGGTGCTGCGCGTGGCCGCTTCGGCGCCATCGCGGGCCGGGGTGGCACCCGCGAGCAGCGGATTCGCCGCCTCCGCGCGCGTCATGACGCGCTGGGTGTCCGCGTTCGCAGGCATCTCTGCCAACTGAGTGACACCGGGCAGGGGAGCCGGGTTGCGTTCGGCGGCACCCTGTGACTTGAGCGCGACATCCATCGGGACCGACACCAGCGCAACGGCATCGGTCGCCGCATCGGGCAGCGGCGTCTCACCGGCCTGGGACAGTTCGGTCGGCAGCAGTGCCGGGTTCGGCAGGGCGGCATCGGTCGCCCCGGATTGCCACTGCTGGGTCTCCTCGATCAGCGCCAGGCGGGCCATGATCTCGTCGAGGAGAGCGTCGCTGCCGCCCGAACCCGATTCACCGTCAGCCTGGGACAGACGGGCATCGAGCGCTTGCAGAAGCGTCTGATGCGCGGCCATGGTCGACGGCAGCGCGCCATAGGCGGCGTTCTCCAGCACCGGAACCGACTCACCACTGGCGGCATGGGCGGCGCTGCCGGCATTGGCCAGGGCCAGGGCGAATGGTCCGCTCTGACCGGCGAGGCCTGGCTCCAGCTTGCCGGTGGGCTGGGTTGGCAGTGCGGCCAGAATCATTTGTATATTCATCGTTATCTCCTAGACCGAGTCACTGTGCATGCTCGGTGCGCTGGCGCAAAAGCCGTCCTGCCGCCATTTCATCGCTGGTGCGCTGCTCTCGGCGAGATTCCTGGCGTTGATGCTCGGCCTCTCGGCGCGATGCCAGGGTATCGAAGGCCGATAGGCGCTTCTGTTCCTGTTGCCACTGCTGCTGGCTCTGCTGGACGCGACGCTGCTGGGCGTTCAGCGCCTCTCTGGCCCGCTGCAGGGCGGCATCCAGCGAGGCGAGAAACTGTTGATAGTTGTGCATGCTGGCGGGGTCGATACCGTCGCGCATGGCCTGTTGCAGGCGCTCGGCATACTCGAGTCGATAGCGGTTGAGCGACTCCAGTTGGGCGGCCACCTGGCGCTCACTCTGTCGCTCACCCGCCAGCATCTGGCCTGCCTGGTCGCGGGCGTCGCGGGCCAGGTCGCTCAACATGGCGAGTTGTGACGATGCACTCATTGCCTGACTCCTAGGGTCTCAGCAAGACGCTGTCGAGAGGCCTCTATAGAGGCGTTTTCGTTCATCCTCTGCTGCAGGAAGTGCTCCAGCAGCGGGTAGCGCTGGACGGCTTCGTCCAGTTGCGGATCGTTTCCCGGGCTGTAGGCGCCAACGCTGATCAGGTCGCGGTTGCGCTGGTAGCGCGAGAAGAGGCGCTTGAAGACCTGGGTCATCGAGAGCTGATCGTCGTCGATGATGTGCGTCATCACGCGACTGATCGAGGCTTCGATGTCGATCGCCGGGTAATGACCGGCTTCGGCCAGCGTGCGCGACAGTACAATATGGCCATCGAGAATGGCGCGAGCCGAGTCGGCGATGGGGTCCTGCTGGTCGTCGCCTTCGGTGAGCACGGTGTAGAAAGCCGTGATCGAGCCGCGACCGCGCTCGGCGTTGCCGGCTCGCTCCACCAGGCTGGGGATCTTGGCGAACACCGACGGCGGATAGCCCTTGGTAGCGGGCGGTTCGCCGATGGCCAGAGCGATCTCGCGCTGGGCCATGGCGTAGCGCGTGAGTGAATCCATGATCAGCAGCACGTTCTTGCCCTGGTCGCGGAATCCTTCGGCCAGTCGGGTGGCATAGGCGGCTCCCTGCAGGCGCTGCAACGGCGAGGTGTCGGCCGGTGCGGCCACCACCACGGCGCGACGACGCCCCTCCGCCCCGAGTATGTTGTCGATGAAGTCCTGCACCTCGCGGCCTCGCTCACCGATCAGCCCCACCACGATGACATCGGCTCCGGTGTAGCGAGCCATCATACCGAGCAGTACCGATTTGCCCACGCCGGAGCCGGCGAACAGCCCCATGCGCTGCCCACGACCCACGCTGAGCAGAGCATTGATGGCACGTATGCCAACGTCGATCTGCTCGTTGATCGGTGCGCGCTTGAGCGGGTTGAGCGGCGGAGTGGAGAGCGGGGCGCGGGGGGCGCTATCCAGCGGACCGAATCCATCGAGGGGTTCGCCATTGCCGTCGACTACGCGGCCGAGCAGCGATTCGCCGAGCGGGAATCGGCGCGCGGCGTGGTCGGGACCATCGCCGAGCGGGAAGACTCGGGCGCCGGGCATCAAACCGGTGATTTCGGAGAGTGGCATGAGGAACAGACGTTCGCCATTGAAGCCGACGACTTCGGCTTCGGCAAAGCGCGGCGGCTCGCTGCCACCCGGCGAGAGCAGCTCGATGCGGCAGGCGTTGCCGAGGGCCACGCGCAGGCCAACGGCCTCGATCACCATGCCGGTGGCGCGTAGCACCCGGCCGCTGGTGCGATAGCCGGGCACAGTTTCCACGCGCTCACGGACGTGCTGCAGCGTCTGCTGCCAGCGTGTCTGGTGCGCATTGGGGCGTGTTGCCATTGCGTCGGCCATGTTCGTGCTGTGCCTCTGTTTATTCGTCAATGCCTTGATCGTTATCGGTGCTGTCGTTGTCGGCCGCAGTCGAGCGCCGCCGCCGAACCTGGGATTTGATGGCCTCCCAACGCGTTTCCCAGGTGGCGTCGAGTTCGCCGTTGGCACTGGTTACGCGGCAGCCGCCTCGGGTCAACTGGTCGTCGGGCTGCAGTTTCCAGCCGGCGGCGGCAAGCTCGGACCCCAGGTGCTCCTCGACCAGCCGATGATCCAGCGGGTTGAGCCAGAGTCGCTGTTGACCGATGAGCGGTGGCTCGGTGTGAAGCAGCGCCCTGATCAGCTCCAGTACCTGCCGGGGACGAGCCTTGAGCGCATCGCCGGCCAGTTGATAGCCGGTCGACAGGGCCAGCTCCACCAGGTCGCTGGCGATGTCTTCGTCGATCCCGGCCAATGCTTCGGAGAACTGCTCCGCCAAGGGTTTGATCGGTGCGACCATCTCTCGTGTGAGCTGCTGCAATTCGCGCTGCGCCTCCTGTCGTCCCTCTTCGAGCCCTTGTGCGTGCCCTTCGGTACGACCGGCCTCGAAACCGGCCTGGTAGCCTTCTTCGCGGGCTTCGCGCATGATCTTTTCGCGCAGCGCCTTGAGTTCGGCTTGGCGCTGGAACTGTTCGCGCCGACGCGCCTCCTGGGCCGGATCGCGCTCGCGCGGTGTCGCCTCGCTCCGGACCTCGCGCTGGAGTTCCCCCATCTGCCAGCGCTGCCATGGCGCGTGGCGTTCGGAAGAGGAGGGAGCGCGCTCAGACATAGGTATCTTCTCCACCGCTCAGCACGATCTCGCCGGAGTCGGCCAGACGGCGCACCACCTGAAGGATCGCCTTCTGCTCGGCTTCCACCTGGGAGACGCGGATCGGTCCGCGGGCTTCCATGTCCTCGCGCATCAAATCGGCGGCGCGGCGAGACATGTTGCGCAGGAACTTCTCCATGAGTCCCTCCGGCGCTCCTTTGAGAGCCACCACGAGCGAGTTGGTGTCGATCTCCTTGAGCAGCAGCTGGATGCTGCGATCGTCGAGGTCCATGAGGTTCTCGAACAGGAACATTTCGTCGATGATCTTCTGCGCCAGATCTTCGCTGTGGGCGCGTACCGTCTCGATCGCGGTCTCCTCCAGCGAGGAATTCATCAGGTTGAGGATTTCCGCCGCCGTTCTCACGCCGCCCATCTTGCTGCGCTTGAGGTTCTGCCCGTCGAGCATGCCCGAGAGCACTTCGGTGAGTTCCTGCAGAGCGGCGGGCTGCACGCCGCTGAAGGTGGCGATACGCAGCACTACGTCATTGCGCAGCTTGTCGTCGAACAATTCGAGAATGTCGGCGGCCTGATGGCGCTCGAGGTGGACCAGGATGGTGGCGATGATCTGCGGATGCTCGTCGCGGATCAGCTCGGCTACCATCGAGGCTTCCATCAGGTTGAGCGAATCGATGCCGCTGCTGCTGCCCTGGCTCTCGAGGATGTCCTCGATCAGGCTGGTGGCGCGTTCGCTGCCCAGCGCCTTGGTCAGCACCGAGCGGATGTGGTCGCTCGAGTTGAGGTTCAGCGCGATGAACTCCTCGGTCTCGCGATGGAACTCCAGCATCACCTGCTGCATGTCCTCGTGCGACACCTGATCGAGCTCGGCCATCTCCATGCTGAGCTGCTGGATCTCCTTCGGCGCGAGATACTTGAAGATCTCAGCCGCGCTGTCCTCGTCGAGGGCCAGCATCAGGATGGCGCTACGGCGTGCGCCGGTCATTGGCTTGGCACTACTCATGCTTGTTCATCCAGCTGCGTACGATCATGGCGATCATGCGTGGATCCTCCTGGGCGAGCTCACGCAGCTCGGCCAGATGGTCTTCGTAGGCCGACGAGCGACGCTTGCGCTTGGGCTTCTGGTAGGGGCGAAGGTCGTCATCGTCCCCATCGGATTCGAGTTCACCCTCGGCGACTTCCGAATCATCACCAACCCGTACCTGCAGGCCGGTGCCGGGAGCGTTGGCCAATACCGGCTGCTGGGTATGGCGCTTGATCAGCGGGCGCAGGATCAGCAGGTAGCCGAGCAGGGCGCCCAGGGCGACGAGCAGATAACGACCCAGGGTAAGAGCGAGCTCGTGCACCTCGGGTGACTGCCACCATTCGAGGGCTTCTTCGTCCTCCAGCACGCGGCTGAACGGGCTATTGACCACTTCGATCTCGTCGCCGCGCGCCTGCGAGAAGCCGATGGCTTGGCGAACCAGGCGCTCGATCTGGGCGACTTCGACGTCGCTGAGCGGAACCCGCTGCCATTCGCCTTCCTCGTCGCGTTCCTCACGATAGTCGACGACCACCGCGGCGGTGAGGCGCATCACCTGTCCCTGACGATGCTGGACATGCGAAACGCTGCGGTCGACCTCGTAGTTCACGACGTCGTCCTGCTGCAGGTTGTTCAGTGCCCGCAGGTTCTCCTGCGCTTCCTCGGCCAGTTCGCCGTTCTCGTCTTCCGGCAGCTCGATGGGCGAGGGGGCCGTGCCGGGAGGGGTGTTGCTCAGCGCGCCGGGAATGCCCATGGCAACACCGTCGCCGCCGTTAAAGGAGAGACTGGACTGACGACTGCGTACCGCCGCTTCATTGGGCGGCTGGTTGGGGCCGTAGCGCTCCGAGGTTTCCTCTCGGCGGGAGAAGTCTACCTGGGCCGTCACCTGGGCGCGCACGTTCTGCTGGCCGAGAATGGGGGCCAGGATATTCTCGATGCGCTGGCGGAAGGAGCGCTCGACCTCGGCAACATAGTCGAGCTGGGTAGCGTCCAGGCCGCGGCCCTGTGCGTTCGGCTGCGACAGCAGGCGGCCGTTCTGGTCGACCACGGTGACGTTTTCCGAGGCCAGGTCCGGCACGCTGCTGGATACCATATGAATGATGGCGCTGACCTGACTGTCGCCGATGGTGCGACCCGACTCCAGTGTCACGATGACGGATGCCTTGCCCGGTTCACGGTCGCGTACGAAAACGGAGGAACGCGCCATGGCCAGGTGGACGCGGGCGCGGGCGACCGGTCCGAGGGATTCGATCGATCGCGATAGCTCGCCTTCGAGTCCGCGCTGATAGTTGACCTGCTCGGCGAACTCGCTCACGCCAAAGGCCTGGTTGTCCATCAGCTCGAAGCCGACGTTGCCGCCATGCGGCAATCCCTGTTCGGCGAGCTGGAGCCGTAAGCTATGCACGGACTCGCCCGGCACCAGCAGTGCCGAGCCGCCTTCGCTGAAACGATAGGCAATGCCGCGACTGTCGAGCTCATTGATGATGCGCCCGCCGTCGGCTTCGGAAAGGTTGCTGTAGAGCACGCGATACTCGGGGGCTCTCGCCCACATCAGCAAAGCGACCACGATCGCGATCACGGCGGCGCCGCCGATCAGTATGGCGATCAGCGGATTGCCGCTCAGCTGCTGCTGAAGGCGTGCCAGCACCGCCGCCGGAGGGGCGCTGCTGGCTGTCGAGTCCTGACGACCCTGGGTGGTGGCGCCGTTGCTCATGCGCACCCCCACGGGAGAGCGCCGAGGGTCGCTTGGAACTTGTTGCGAGAAGATGGCATTGACTGAATCCGTCCATCGTATTCTGGTACGCCGCACGGGGCGCAACTGTGATGAACGCTATTATGCGAGTCCCTCTCTAGTCCAAAGGCGGGAAAAGCCTCGTTTTTAGCTGCCATTTGGTCGCTTGGCTATTGAGCGCGACCTGCTAGCCTTGCACTACATTCGCCAGGGTTCGGTTTTCCTGCCTCGGCAACCATCATCGTAACGGTAACGGACACAAGGGGCGCGGATCATGAGTTCACCCGCTATCCAGTCGGCACTGGCCCAGATGCAGTCCTTGGCTACCCAGGCCAGTGGGCAGGTCGGCAAGGGGCAGCAGGTATCCACCCAAGTTGGGGAGGGGGGATTTGCCGGCGAGCTGCAGGCCTCGATTCAGCGAATCAATCGCCTGCAGCAGGCTTCGAACGCCAAGGTCATGGCCTTCCAGGCCGGCGACCCTAACGTCGAGCTCAACGACGTCATGGCCGACATGCAGAAAGCCAGCGTGGCGTTCCAGATGGGCCTGCAGGTGCGCAATCGCCTGGTGACGGCCTATAAAGACGTCATGAACATGCAGGTCTGAGAAAATACTGCACAAATGGCTGCGCGAGCGAATCGCTGTGTTGCGCGGTGCCGAGGCGTCGGACCGTCGGAAGCCTCACATATACCCCATATGCTCCGGTTGACTCGAAACCTACGGTTTCTCGCTCCTCGGGAGCCATCTTTCGGATGGTTGTCGCTTCGCTCGGTTCTGTACTTTGTGCGCCTTGCGGTTCATCTGGGGGCGCCGAGTCCGCTCGCCTATTTGTTTCAGTATTGTCTTATCCGTATCACACCTTCAGGCTGATCAAGCGCCCCTGCAGTTCTTCCAGTCGTTCGGCGATGGCCAGTACCTCCTCGCTGGGGATCTGGCGCAGCACGTCGCCAGTTTCCCGATCCACGATACGTGTGACCACTCGGGTGGTCGTGTCGTTGAGTTCGAACTCGACGCCGTATTGGCGTAGCACCTCGTTGATGCGCTGGATCGGCTCCACCAGGTCGGCCTGGGTCGGCGCACGGCCATGGCTTTCGGCTTGTGCCAGCATGGTGCCGGCCGTGGGCAGCGAAGCCAGAATGGACTCCTTGCGCTGACGCGGCGAGAGGTCGTGCAGCGCGGAACTGCTCAGGGCGTGAGTAGCATCGGTCAATGGCGAAGACATGTGGTGTTTTCCTTATTGGTATCCTGGCATGCGCTGGTGGCTCGGCATCCCCAGGCCGACCATGGCCGGCCTTTCCCATTACCCCTATCGGCCGCGCGTTTCCTTTCTTTAGGGGAAACCCCGATTTATTGGTGTTTTAATGTCCTGGCCGGTGACGATTGGCATGGCTGCCAGCGCTGGCAGCGTTGGGTGGATGTATCGGTGCGTTGACGTGCGGCAAGGCGTAGCGGATACAATGAAGTAACGAATTGCTACATTAAGCTTATTCGTACTGTAATACGCAGGTTGCTCTTGAGCTCGAAGACCGTTCATGCCGGAATGCCGGCGGACTCGAGAAGGCTCCACCAGAGCCCTCAAGCAGCAGACTCTCGTCAGTGAGGCGCCATGAGCCAAGAGCTACCTATCGAACGCATCATGCAGACCGGGCTTCTGACCTGCGAGCCCGACACTCCCTTGTGGATGGCCGCGGAGCGCATGACGCAGCGTCAGTGCAGCTCCATCGTGGTGATCGAGGCGGGCCAGCCGGTGGGTATCTGGACCGAGCATGATGCCTTGGCCATCAATTTCGCCGACCCTGAAGCCGTGCGCCTACCCATCGCCAAGGCCATGAGCCAGCCCGTGGCGAGTTTGCATGTCTCGACATCTCTCAACGAGGCGGCGTTGCGCTTCAATGCCGAAAGGCGACGCCATTTTCTGGTCGTCGGCGACAGCGGTGAGCCCCTCGGCATTCTGTCGCAGACCGATGTCGCCCTGAATCAGGGGCTCGAACCGTATCTGCGCTTGCGTGAAGTTCAGTCTGCCATGCGTCAGCGTGCACTGGTGCTCGAAGGCGACCAGCTTCTGGCCCAGGCGGCGCGCTCCATGCGTCTCTCCGAGTGCGATGCCGTGGTGGTGAAGTGCGAGGACGGTGAGCTTGGCATTCTCACCGAGCGCGACCTGGTGCGCTTCGTGGCACGTCACCCCGGCAACACGCCGATTTCGGGGCTGGCCAGTCGGCCGCTGCTGACGGTAT
Source organism: Billgrantia saliphila (assembly GCF_002930105.1). Classification (GTDB taxonomy): domain Bacteria; phylum Pseudomonadota; class Gammaproteobacteria; order Pseudomonadales; family Halomonadaceae; genus Halomonas; species Halomonas saliphila. The sequence continues at coordinate 417,044 of NZ_PJRN01000001.1, forward strand.
GCCAGAACGAAACCCTCATCACCGCGCGCGACCTGTTGATGAATCATCGCGTTCGCCACCTGGCCGTACTTGACGAGGCTGGTGAAGTGGTGGGGCTGCTGGGATTCCGCGACATGCTGGCCGGCGCGGAGCATCTGTACATGCAGGATCTGCGCAATGCCCTGGAGCAGCGCGACCGTGCGCTCGCCCAATCGCGCGAGAACCTGCAGCTGGCCGAGCGCGTCATCGACTCCTCGCTCGAAGGCATCATTATTACCGATGCCAGTAATCGCATCGAATTCGTCAATCGCGCCTTTACCCACATGACGGGCTATACCGCTGACGAAGTCATCGGCAAGACGCCCGAGATCCTCTCCTCGGGACGTCATGAGTCGGCGTTCTATCGCCAGATGTGGGACACGCTGAAGCGCTGCGGGTACTGGCGCGGTGAGATATGGAACCGGCGCAAGAGCGGCGAGCTTTACTTGGAGCTGTTGACGATCACGGCGATCACCGATGATAGCGGTTCGGTGACGCACTATGCCGCGCTCTTCAACGACATCACCCACCTGCGTGAGCAGGAGGAACGAATCCGCAAGCTGGCCTACTACGACCCTCTGACCGGGTTGCCGAACCGCCGGCTGCTGGAAGACCGGCTGGAGCTGGCGATTCGTCATGCGCATCGCAATCAGAGCCGGTTGGCGGTGATCTTTGTCGATCTGGATCATTTTAAGCAGGTCAATGATGCCTTGGGGCACGCCTTCGGGGACGAACTGCTGGTAATGATCGCCGAGCGACTGCAGTTGCGTCTGCGCGAGGACGACACCTTGGCCCGCCTGGGAGGCGACGAGTTTCTGGTCATGTTGCCGGATCTGGAAGAGATCGATGAGGTCACACGCATCGCTCGGCGCCTGGTCGAAGCCGTCGGCGAACCTTGTGTGATCGAGGGACAGGAATTTCGTGTCGGTTGCAGCTTGGGTGTCAGCCTTTATCCGGACGATGCCACGAGCGCCGAGTCCCTGGTGCACAATGCCGATGTGGCGATGTATCGGGCCAAGCAGGAAGGGCGCAACGGCTATCGCCTCTATCGCACCGAGATGAATCTGCAGGACGATCGCCAGCGGGCACTGGAAACCGCCTTGCGCGAAGCGTTCACGACGGGTGAGGGTCTGCAGCTGCACTACCAGCCCATCTTCGAGCGTGCGAGTGGTACCCTGCATGGCGCCGAGGCGCTACTGCGCTGGCACCATCCGCTGCTCGGCAGCGTGCCGCCCATCAGCGTGGTGACGCTTGCCGAGCGGGCCGGGTTGCTGCCGTCGCTCGACGAGTACATCCTTGAGCAGATCTGCGCCCAGCTGAGCGCATGGAGCGCCGTCGGCGCCGATCCAGTGCCGATCAGCATCAACCTTTCGGCTCGTCAGTTCTGGCAGCACGACCTGCCCGTGCGTATCGCCACCAAATTGAAGGAGCACCGTCTTCAGCCGGGCTTGCTGGGCTTCGAAATTGCCGAGCGTACCCTGCTCGACAAACCCCATCAGGCGGTCGTCGTGCTGAAACGGCTGCGTCGGCTGGGCGGTGAAGTGGCCATCAACGATTTCGGTACCGGCTATGCTTCGCTCGGCTATCTGCAGGAGCTGCCGGTCAGCCTGCTCAAGATCGATCGCCGCTTCGTACAACGGCTGGATAGCGGGCAGCGAGGTAGCGCGGCAATCGTGGCTGCGGTCGCGGGGCTGGCGCGTGAAATGGAGCTGCGCGTGGCTGCCGTCGGGGTCGAGAATGAAGCCCAGCGGGAGGCCCTGGGTCGCCATGGCATCGATCTGATTCAGGGCTATCTGACCGGTCGGGCGGTCCCGGCCGATCTCTTCGCCAGCCGTTATCTGGCATCGAGAAAAGGAGTCGAGGTTCCACAAGTCGACACGACCCGTTAGGCTAGTCGCCTTGGTTTTCCCTACGTCTCGGGTGACTCGCCTCATCTATGTCCTTTCCTACCAGTGACGCCAGCGATCATCGTGGCCCCATGCGTCACGAGTCGCTGATGCCGACCCATCACGATCATGACCAGGACAGCACCTGGATGATCGGCTATCTGGACATCATGACCTTACTGGTCGCCTTGATGGTGCTGATCTTCACGCTCACCCACCTGGGCCGCGCCGATGACGAGCTGGGCTACGTCGCGCCACTGCCGAGCGAGATGATCCGGGCCATGCCTTGGGCGCCAATAGCGCGTCTCGAGCCAGACGGGCTGACCCCGAAGGCAATCGCTGCGGCGCTTGGCGTAGCGGGGCCTCCGGCCCGGCTGGCGCCGCGCGATGCCTCTGCGCCAGAGCGCATGCCATTTCCCGTTCCGCCCACGCCGCTGGCCCTGCTCGAGCAGCGCGAAGCATTCCCGATCACACTGCCTGAGCCGTTGTTGCCCGATGCCGACGAGCTTCCGCTGCCACTTGCCGACTACATGCTGGTACTGACCGACAATCCACCTGCAAAAGTGCGCGAAATCGATCCCGACGCTCTTGCCGGCTCCGAGGCGCTGCAAAGGCGATTGAGCGAGCAGATGCAGGAAGCGCCCTATCTGGCCGACCTGGAGGGAGTCGAGGTCTCGCGGGTCGCCGAGGGGATTCGGTTGAGAGTGGAGGATCGCTGGCTGTTTCCCACCGCTGCCGCCGAGCTGACCGACGACGGCGAGGCGCTCATCCAGCGGTTGGTCGACGTGATACAGCGCCATGAGGGCGAGGTCGCCGTGGAGGGACATACCGACAGTCGACCGATCGAGACCACGGAGTTTCCCTCCAACTGGGTGCTTTCCAGCGCCCGCGCCATCGCCATCGTGCATGCACTGGAACGGGCCGGGGTGGACGCTCGCCGCCTGCGTGCCGTGGGCCTGGCCGATACCCGGCCACTGGCCGACAACGATAGCGCCGAGGGCAGAGCGCAGAATCGGCGCGTGGAGGTGATCATCCACGCGCGCTGAACTTAACCCGATTACCCTAAAGTTTAGTGAGTTTTCGTCGATATAAGGGGCAGCCCGAGGCACAGGAAGTGCTCGAATTCGCATCCCTAATATCCGCGAGAACCTCCATGCTCTCATCCCTTAGAGTTCGACTCCTGCTGGCAACGGCCGTGATCATTGCGCTTGCACTGATTGCCAATGCCGCTGTCAGTTATTTCACGATCCAGAGACATAACGATCAGCAGATTGCGCGCAACCTGTCTGACGTGGCGCAAGGCAACGGCCGTACCATCAGTGCCTGGGTGACTTCGCACGCCGAGATGCTCGAGGCAATGGAGAACAGTGTGCGTGCCGACCACCTGGACCCGGTGCTAAAAGCGATGCAGGCGTCTGGTAGCTTTCTTGCGACTTACATGGCCTATCAGGATACCGGCGAAACCATCTTCTACGATGGCTGGGAGCCGCCTGCCGATTTCGATCCCCGTGTGCGCCCATGGTATGAGGGGGCAGTCGCTGCGGGCGAGAGTATCGTCACGCTGCCGTACATCGATACCGTCACCGGTGGACTGGTGGTCACCATCGCCAGCCCCTTCGAGCGCAATGGGCAACTGGCAGCCGTGGCCGGTGGTGACGTAGCGATCGATGAGGTGGTGAGTATCGTCGAGGCAATCGCGCCTACGCCCAGTAGCTTCGCCTTTCTCGTCGCCGCGGACGGCACCCTGATCGCGCATCCGGATGCGGAACTGAGCCTCGAGCCCGCAACGCGTCTCTCTCCTCAGCTCGATTCGGCTTTTCTCTCCAATCTCAAGCAGGCGAGCGAGCCGGAACGGATGGTTCTGGCAGAGCGTTCGCGTCTGCTGCAGAGCCAGCCGATTGCCGGCACCGACTGGCAGCTGGTGGTGGCGCTGGACGAGCGCGAGGCCACCGCGGGCCTGCGTGCGGTGCTGGGCAGTTCGGCGCTTACCCTGGTGCTGGTGGTGTTGGGTGCCGTGCTGGTGCTGGGCGCGCTGCTCACGCTCATGTTCCGTCGCCTGCAGGTGGTTCGCGATGCGATGATCGACATCGCCAGCGGCGACGGCGACCTCACCCTGCGTCTTCCCGAAGTGGGCCGCGACGAGGTGGCGCAGATCGCATCGGCGTTCAATCGTTTCGTGTCGCGCATCGAGAGTGTGCTGATCACCATCCGTGAGGCCAGCGAGTCGGTGACGGTGGCGGCCGGCGAGATCGCCACCGGCGGCCAGGACCTCTCGCGGCGCACCGAGAACGCCGCTTCCAGCCTGCAGCAGAGCTCCGCCTCCATCGAAGAGATCACCAGCACCGTCGAGCACACCGCCGATTCGGCGCGCCATGCCAGCGAGCTGTCGCAGTCAGCCTCCGAGGTGGCGACCCGCGGTGGCGAAGTGGTGGGTCAGGTCGTGAGTACCATGGAAGAGATCACCGCCTCCTCCGAGCGCATCGGCAATATCGTCAAGGTGATGGACGGCATCGCCTTCCAGACCAACCTGCTGGCGCTCAACGCCTCGGTGGAAGCGGCACGCGCCGGCGAGCAGGGCAGAGGTTTCGCCGTGGTGGCGGGTGAGGTGCGTCAGTTGGCCACTCGCAGCGCCGAGGCGTCGCGTGAGATCCGTGGTCTGATCGACGCGTCGGGCCAGAAGGTCGCCTCGGGTACCGAGCTGGTTCGCCGTGCGGGAGCCACCATGGAAGAGCTGGTGGCGGGCGTGAACCGGGTTGCCAAAGTGCTGGGCGAGATCAGCGTGGCGGCGGGCGAGCAGAGCGACGGCATCGGCCAGGTCAACGTGGCGGTGGCCGAGCTCGACCGCATGACCCAGCAGAACGCGGCGCTGGTCGAGGAATCCACCGTGGCCGCCGAACAGCTCAAGGAGCAGGCCGACCGGCTGGCCGAAGCTGTGGGTGGGTTCAAGCTGAGTGAGCGGAATCGATCTTTACCGGCAGTGAGTCGGGCGGATAATTCATCAGGCACATCAGCGCAGCAGCGTGCACTGGCGGAACTTGCCTAGCAAATGCCTTGCTCAGGCTGCCGGACCGGTAAGGTTCGGCGCCTGAGCGTCGTCGTGTAGAGCAGACTCGCCCGCTGGAAAAGACGGCTGGCAAAAAGTACTAGTCGTCTAGCGCAGAGGTTATTCAGCTGCGCTGTTGTTTATCCTAAAGTCGAATAAGTTTTGGCCGATAAGGGCGTTAAGCCCGAGGCAAAGGAAGTGCCCGGATCCGCATCCTGCCTATCCGCGAGATCCTACATGCTCTCAACCCTAAGATTTCGACTCCTGTTGGCCATGGCCGCAATCATTACGCTTGCTTTGATCGCCAACGCCGCCGTCAGTTACTTCACTATTCAGCGCCACAACGATCAGCAAGTCGCACGCAACCTGACAGCCGAGGCACAGGGCAACGGCCTGGCTATTGGTGAATGGGTCGGTGCACGCGCCATGATGCTGGAGGCTCTGGCACCCGCTGCCCACAGCGACGATCCGATGACGGCCTTACAGCAGCTCGAAGCATCCGGTGGTTTCATCGCTACCTACATGGCATATCCGCAGGACGGCAGTGCCGTTTTTTCCGACGGTTGGACACCTCCTTCCGATTACGATCCGCGTCAACGCACCTGGTACCAGCAGGCAGTCGAGGCTGAATCCACCGTCGTCACCGAACCCTATGCGGATGCCGATACGGGCGGCTTGGTGGTGACCATTGCCGCGCCGTTCTATCGCAACGACCGACTGGTCGCCGTGGCGGGTGGCGATATCGGCATCGAGGCGATAGTCGACATCGCCGGAAGTATCGCTCCCACACCTGAAAGTTTTGCTTTTCTTGTTACCGCCGACGGTACCCTGGTGGCGCATCCAGATCCTGAGATGACTCTTGAGCCGGCCTCGCGCCTGACAGCGGATTTCGATGCCGGTTACTTCTCCGCGCCGATCGGTGTCGGAGAGCCCGAGCGCCTTGCCCTTGGGGGGCGAGACAAGTGGCTGCGCAGCGTACCCATCAGCGGCACCGACTGGCAGCTGGTGGTGGCGCTGGACGAGCGCGAGGCCACCGCGGGCCTGCGCGCGGTGCTGGGCAGCTCGGCGCTTACCCTGGTGCTGGTGGTGTTGGGTGCCGTGCTGGTGCTGGGCGCGCTGCTCACGCTCATGTTCCGTCGCCTGCAGGTGGTTCGCGATGCGATGATCGACATCGCCAGCGGCGACGGCGACCTCACCCTGCGTCTTCCCGAAGTGGGCCGCGACGAGGTGGCGCAGATCGCATCGGCGTTCAATCGCTTCGTGTCGCGCATCGAGAGCGTGCTGATCACCATCCGTGAGGCCAGCGAGTCGGTGACGGTGGCAGCCGGCGAGATCGCCACCGGCGGCCAGGACCTCTCGCGGCGCACCGAGAACGCCGCTTCCAGCCTGCAGCAGAGCTCCGCCTCCATCGAAGAGATCACCAGCACCGTCGAGCACACCGCCGATTCGGCGCGCCATGCCAGCGAGCTGTCGCAGTCAGCCTCCGAGGTGGCGACCCGCGGTGGTGAAGTGGTGGGTCAGGTCGTGAGTACCATGGAAGAGATCACCGCCTCCTCCGAGCGCATCGGCAATATCGTCAAGGTGATGGACGGCATCGCCTTCCAGACCAACCTGCTGGCGCTCAACGCCTCGGTGGAAGCGGCACGCGCCGGCGAGCAGGGCAGAGGCTTCGCCGTGGTGGCGGGTGAGGTGCGTCAGTTGGCCACTCGCAGCGCCGAGGCGTCGCGTGAGATCCGTGGTCTGATCGACGCGTCGGGCCAGAAGGTCGCCTCGGGTACCGAGCTGGTTCGCCGTGCGGGAGCCACCATGGAAGAGCTGGTGGCGGGCGTGAACCGGGTTGCCAAGGTGCTGGGCGAGATCAGCGTGGCGGCGGGTGAGCAGAGCGACGGCATCGGCCAGGTCAACGTGGCGGTGGCCGAGCTCGACCGCATGACCCAGCAGAACGCGGCGTTGGTCGAGGAATCCACCGTGGCCGCCGAACAGCTCAAGGAGCAGGCCGACCGGCTGGCCGAGGCCGTGGGTGGGTTCAAGCTCGGCGAGCGGGCTGTCGTTCCGGCGTAAGCTGGCCAAGGCGCCGGCAAAACCGCCGGCGCCTTCGACAAAAAATCTCGTTACCCCTAAAGTTTTCTGGGCGGATGCCGAACTACCCATAGACGAGGACGTTAAGGAACCGCGGCGATTGGCCGAGCGCTCCGACATTCACCGACACAGGCAGTATTTTATGGCAACGATCTCATCCCTTGGCATCGGCTCGGGCCTCGATCTCAACGGTCTGCTCGATCAGCTGAACACAGCCGAGCGTGGCAAGCTCGAGCCCATCGAACGGCAGATCGAGAACCAGCAGGTCAAGATTTCCGCCTACGGTGAATTGAAGGGTGCCCTGGCGACTTTCCAGTCCGCTGCCAGTGCGCTAAACGATTCCTCGCTCTATCAGAGCCTTTCTTCTTCCGTTTCGGGAGACGCCGTTCAGGCCGCCGCGGGCGAGGACGCCACACCGGGACAGTACAACATCGAGGTGGAACAACTGGCCGGCGCGGGCAGCCTTGCCACGCAGCGTGTCGAGAATCTCGATACGGCGCTCAACGATGCCGACACGACGCTGACGCTCAACTTTGCCGACAGCGAACTCGATCACACCATCAGCATCGCCGCCGACAGTACGCTGGAGGATGTGCGTGATGCCATCAATAGCGACCCCGATGCGGCGGTCACGGCCTCGATCGTCAACGATGGCGCAGGCTACCGGTTGTCGCTCATGTCCAAGGATGCCGGGGAGCAGGCAGCGATCACGGGGACCGATTTCGCTGCCATGGCCAATCAGGCAACGCTGACCGATGCCACCGTCGTTCAGGCGGGACAGGATGCCCGGCTCGAGGTCAACGGTATTGCCATCACCAGCGCGTCAAACCAGGTGGAAGGCGCGATCCAGGGTGTCACGTTGACCGTGGCGAACGAAGGCAGCAGCAGCGTGGTCGTGGAGCAGGACACGCGTGCGGTGCGTAATGCTATCAGCGACTTTGTCGAAGGCTTCAATGCGCTCAAGGGAACCATCGGTAAGCTGACCGCCTTCGATGCGGAGAGCGGAGAGGCCGCCGAGCTATTGGGTGACAGCGCGGTGCGGAGTGTCGAATCCCAGCTTCGCAGCGTACTGGCCGGTGGGGTGGCCTCCGAGGAGGGCGGTTTCTCCATGCTTAGTGATATCGGCATTTCGCTCAAGCTGGACGGCACCCTGGAAATCGATGAGCAACGGCTCGATTCGGCGATTGCCAACCAGCAGGATGCGTTGAGCGATTTTTTTGCCGGTAGCGATTCCCTGGGAGGACTCGCCGGCAAGCTCAACGAAAGCGTGACACAGCTGACGCGTGAGAACGGAGCCCTGGGAGGCGCGATCAGCGGTGCCGAGAGCAGCATCGCCAGCCTCAACGAGCGTTATACACGGATGGAACAAAGCATCGGAGCGACGATCGAGCGCTATCGAACTCAATTCGGCCAGCTCGATGGCATGATCGCCCAGATGAACCAGACCAGCGACTACCTCTTCCAGCAGTTCGACATGATGAATGCCCAGCTGGGACGTGAGTAAGCCGCTGAGTGAGAAGACAGGGCGCGCAAGGCGCCCTGAGCGAAGTGCGCGCCTGTTCAACTCAAGAGACTGAGTACGGTATGGGGTAGCTGGTTGGCCTGGGCGAGCAGTGTGGTGCCGGCCTGTTGCAACAGCTCTGCCTTGACGAGATTCGATGTTTCCTCGGCGTAATCGGCATCCATTATTCTGGACTGGGCAGACTCAGTGCTGATCCGCTGTTGGGTCAGGTTGCCGATGGCCTGCTCAAAGCGATTGTCAACGCACCGTACTGGCCGCGATAGGTGTCGACCTTTCCAAGTGCCTGATCGAAAGAGGTCAGGGCAGCAGCAGCGGTAGTCTGGCTGGCAAGGCTGATTGCGTTCAAACCGAGGGTTTCGCTATCGGCTGGAGTTGGCTCGATGGTTATTTTCTGAAGTTCGTCGCCAAAGCTGGCGCTGGTCACGATATCGATGGGCCCACTGGTAGGAATGGGCTTAGGTGGAGCGTAGTCGACCTCGAAGCGGTCGATCTGGAAAGCACCAGAGCCCGACATCAATACGAACAGCGGTTCGGATACATTCCGAATCACCAGTCTCTCCGTATAGTCCCCAGTGGGATGGCCATCTCCGCTATAAGCAATCGACATTCCGCGGAACTGCGTCGCCCTGACGCCGCCAGACTCGAAGAAGCCCGTTCCGTCGAGCAACATCGAGCCGTCGTAACGGGTTCGGGGGAGAAAGCCGTTATCCTCGGTAAAGATTTCGGCCTCCAATTCTTTCTCTGTCGTGACATTGCGGGGCGAATCGGCCCAGGTGCTGTCAGCTGACACCGAAGTACCGGCAATGTGTTTTCCGTCACGGCTGAAGAGTTGGATATCGTCATTCATACCATAGGAGTCGATCTCCATCACGAAGCCCGTTACTCCCTTGGGAATGAAGCCGAGGGGGATCAAGCCGGAAGGTTGCGACTGGCCCAGCTTCGGGTCGATATCGAGCACGCTCTTGACGGTGCCCAGTTCGCGCGTGGCTTTCGGCTGTTGCGTTGGCGCTAGCGGATGCCTTTCGAATGCCTGGGTATCAAGCGCGATGCGATCCACTTCTTGGCGGACCTGCTGCCGGCATGGATAGCTTCGCGATCGGCCGAGAGAGGGTACCGCTGGCTGCCTGAACGGCCAGCTGCCTGCCGCGTTGCAGTAGGCCGTTGATACTCTCCAGCCCTCCTTCTGCGGTCTGCATCAGGCTGACGCCATCATTGATGCCGCGCGCTATTTGCCGATTCGCTCGCTGGTTGGCATCCATGCGGTTGGCGATAGCCTGACCGGCGGATCGTCCTGGGCGCTGTTGATGCGCAGGCCGGAGGAGAGACGCTGCATGGCGATAGATAGGGTCGCCTGGGCCTTGCCGCGGTGAAGCTGGCTACTCTGGGCAGCCAGGTTGATATTGATGGCAATCACTCGGGGAACCCTCTCTATATCTAACCTTGCTGAGTATCGTCCAGCAGGTAGGTAACTTGAGGGCTGCGTGGCGGCGAGGGCGGTGTGGCTTGGGTTGGTCTGGTGGGCTGACAGAATCGCGAAAAATTTTCATCCGAACCCTAAAGTCCTCCCTCATGCGGCCGTTATTCAGGGTAACGGCCAACGGCGCCGTTGAGGTAGGCCCGAGATGCTGGGCCAGCTAACACAAGGTTCAGTGGGCCCGCCAATGGAGCCCTTAACGCAAGAAGGAATGACACCATGTCCGTGATCAATACTAACATCACTGCAATGATCGGTCAGTCGAACCTGGCCAAGTCGCAGAACTCTCTGTCTACCGCCATGGAGCGTCTCTCCTCCGGCCTGCGCATCAACAGCGCCAAGGACGACGCCGCCGGTCAGGCCATCGCCAACCGCATGAGCGCTCAGATCACCGGCCTGTCCCAGGCTCAGCGTAACGCCAACGACGGTATCTCCGTCGCGCAGACCGCCGAAGGTGCCCTGAACCAGGTCAACGACAACCTGCAGCGCATCCGTGAGCTGTCTGTCCAGGCTACCAACGACACCAACTCTGCCGATGACCGCGCCTCCATCCAGGCCGAAATCGATCAGCGTCTTTCTGAGATCAACCGCATCTCTGAGCAGACCGACTTCAACGGCGTGAAGGTGCTTTCCAGCGACCAGAAGCTTTCCATCCAGGTCGGCGCCAACGACGGCGAAGTGATCGAAGTCAGCCTGCAGGAAATCACTGCCAGCACGCTGAAGCTCGCTAGCTTCAATGTGAATGGTCCGGATGGCGATCTGGCTGCGCTTGGCGCTGCTGGCGGGGCAACTGCAACAGCTGCCTTCGAAGAAGCCTATGGCACAGCAACCAGTATCAACACCACTACAGTTGCTGCGTTCGATGCTGACCTTGCGACACAGCTTGGTGTAGGCGCTGCTGCCATTACTACTGGCACACAAGCCAAAGTTGATGATGCCGGCAACTGGTATGTTGATGTGACTATCCAGACGGCAAATGCTGCCGAGCTCAACTCGCTGAAACTGCAGGGGATTGAGCTTGAGTCAGGTGTTGCCAAGACGTTCCAGGTTGCTCTGGATCCGGCTGATGCCAACATCACAACAACTGCCAACACTGCGGCATTTACTGTTGACGGTTCCAAGCTTGGCGCCAAGGATCTTCTGAGTGGTGCTACCGCCAACCCGATGGCTGCTCTGGATTCCGCGCTCAAGCAGGTCGACGAGCTGCGTTCCGACCTCGGTGCCATCCAGAACCGCTTCGAGTCGGCGATCACCAACCTGCAAACCAACCAGACCAACCTGTCTGCCGCTCGGTCTCGCATCGAAGATGCCGACTACGCCGTTGAGGTCAGCAACATGACCCGCGCGCAGATCCTGCAGCAGGCCGGCACTTCCGTACTGGCCCAGGCCAACCAGGTGCCGCAGAACGTTCTGTCTCTCCTGGGCTAACTATCCGATAGGGAGACATCTAGCAGGTAATCGCTAGAAAGGCAGGCCATATGGCCTGCCTTTTTTCGCTTTAGCTTCTTCCATAGCCTGTTATGATACTTTCTGGGTCTCGATGCCGTTTGGGTGAATTCATGACTAAAAGAAATTTTAGATCGCCATCACGTTATGATCAGGACGTGTTCGGCGAAAAGCTAAGCATAAAAAAAATGCGTGAAAAAGCAATAAGAGAGCCTGGAAATTACAAGTTGCGCAAGAGATTGGCAGAGGCGTTATTAAAAAAAGGGGATCTGCACCAAGCCATTGAATATTTTACTGTCCTAGTTGAGGCAGGGCAGGCTGATTTTGAAGTTTTTGGCAAGTTATCTGAGGCCGAATATAAGCTTGGCAATGTGCAGCAAGCAGAAGCTCTTCTCATAAAAGCATTGGAAAGAAAGCCTGATTATGCTGAAGCGCTTCATGGCATGGCGTACTTGCATCATAAGCGGAGAGAAAATGAATCTGCTTTAGGGTTTGTAAATAGAGCGTGTGAAGTCCAGCCGGATAGCGCAGAATTTCTCTCCCTTAAAGGAATAATACTAGTGGCTCTGCATAGGCACTCAGAAGCCGTTGAGTGTTATGAGAAAGGCTTAAAAATTTCCCCTAGCTACTCGGGCTTATGGAATAATTATGGTAATGTGCTGAACGATCTTGGTCGACTGGATGAGAGTTTAATTGCTTATGAGAGAGCATTGAAGGCGCCTAATAGCACATTGCTCGCTTTTTCCAATCTTATTACCACGGCTCACTATCACCCTGAGTATAAAAAAGAAAGATTATTTGTAATGTGTTGTGAGTGGAATAAAAGATTCGCGCCGCTAGAAAGACCCACGAGACCATTTTCAAGTAATAAAAGCGCTGATAAAAAGATTCGTATAGGCATGGTCTCCGATGGCTTTAGAAATCACCCAGTGGGAAGTATGATTATTTCTGCTTTAGAGGAGGTTGATAAAAAAGATTTTGAGATTTATCTTTATGCCACATCAAATCATGTAGACCATATTACTAAGCGATTTCAGGATTTGGCATCTCTGTGGTTGCCAGTGGAACATCTCGACCATGGAGCTTTTGCAAGTCGGGTGGAAAATGATCAAATTGATATACTAATAGACTTGGTAGGCCATAATGCTGGCAATCGTATGTTGTCTATGGCGCTGGAACCTGCACCGCTGCTAGTAAAGTGGGTGGGTGGATTAATAAATACAACAGGTGTAGCGGCAATCGATTACCTTATCAGCGATGGGGTGGAAACTCCTGTAAATGAGGATGACTTCTACGTAGAAAATTTAATACGGATGCCGGACGATTATATTTGTTATTCTGCTCCATCATATGCTCCTCCAGTTGGTTTATTGCCGGCTAAGGAAAGTGGATATATAACTTTCGGTTGCTTTAACAATGCAACTAAAATTAATAACGAAGTCTTGCAGAACTGGGCGCTATTGATGCATGAAGTGCCTGGTAGTCGCTTATTTCTAAAAAGCTTACAATTTGATAGCGACGAGCTGAGTGGAAGAGTTATTTCTAGCTTGGCTATGCATGGAATAGAGTCAGATAGAGTGCGTGTGGAGGGGCCTTCTTCACATAGTGAGCTCTTGGCTTCCTATAATTTTATCGATATTTCCTTAGATCCATGGCCGTACTCGGGTGGATTAACTACGTGTGAATCTCTGTATATGGGCGTGCCTGTCGTTACTTTGCCTGGCCCTACTTTTGCAGGGCGGCACAGCGCTACCCATTTGATCAATGCCGGAATGCCGGAATTGGTTGTGGCAAGCTGGGAAGAGTATCGCCAGCGCGTGCTTGAATTGGCCTCTGATTTGGATAGTTTGGCTACCATTCGCCAACATTTACGCCAAATACTTCTCGAATCACCGGTCTGTGACGCGCGCCGCTTTGCCCGCCATTTTACAGATGCCATGCGCGCGATCTGGCAGCGGCACTGTGAAGGCAAAGCGCCTGCTGCACTCACCTTCAACAAGGAGGGTCAAGCGTGGTTCGAGGGTGAAGAGCAGCCCGTTGAAATCATTTACGCTCCTGATTGTGCTGACAAGGAGTCAAGTTTCAATTGGCAGCTGCCTGGAAAAATTATCACTATCGATAATAGTGCAAGGCTAGTATCGAATAACGGTCTCGATGAACTATTGTCTTTAAATGCGTTTGGGATCGTGGCTTTCGATCCAGCAAGTGGTATCAAAAATCCGCAGCGATTCCAAGATAGCGACAGCGTACAAGTCTTCTCGCACGCCGTTCTGGGCGATGGCGAGCCGGCAACTCTTTACGCCTGTTTGGACCCTGCTATGTCAGGTACTCTCATGCCGCTGCCTGCTGCTGAGATAGCCCAAGCGCAACAACCCGGCTGCCAAATTCTTACGGAATTATCCATTAATACCATTGCTCTCGACAGCATCGAAGGTCTGGAAAGCCTGGACTGGTTGATTCTCGATGAACTGAGCGACGCACTGACGATTCTCGAACATGGAAAAAAGGCCCTTGCGGACACATTGCTGGTCCAGGTTCGAGTAGCTTTCCACCCAACACATGAGCGTCAGCCTGCGTTGGGAAAAATTCAGGATTGGTTGACGCAGAACGGCTTTCAATTCTATCGATTGAATGATCTTCGCCATATCCATACAGGTAAGGCAGGGGGCGGAAATGAGAGCTTTTCTGGCACGGTTCTGGCATCTGCGGATGCGCTTTTCTTGCCCGATAACAGTCGCCTAAGCTGTTTGGGTGATGATGCCAAAACCAAGCTTGCTTTCCTGCTGCATTCTGTATTTGGTGCCAAGGACATGACGTTCTCACTTCTCGATGAGATAGATGAAGAACTTGCTTCCCGCTACCTGTCTGCAGAAAAGAGACCTCTGGGTAGTCATGCGCGCCAAACCAGTAAGGCAGCGGTCAACGTGACTAAAGCGCGTTCGGAAGCGCAGCGTACTGAAGAGGAACAACTTCGTCTCCCTGATGCTCCACACATGTCGAAAGCTGAGCGAAGTCTTTTTCAAGATGTCCTGAAGAATGCCAAGCGATACTTTGAGTTTGGTTCAGGTGGCTCAACTGTTTGGGCTGTCAAGATGGGTTTGACTGCGTACGGTGTCGAAAGCGACGCCAATTGGGTGTCTGCTCTCAAGAGTTCCTTAGGTGAACGCTGCCAGATCGAAGTCGTGGATATCGGCCCGACACGAGAGTGGGGCTACCCAGTCTCCTTGGAGGCGGCAGGTAAATTCCAGGATTATAGTCGAGCCATTCTTGCTCATGATAGCCCGTTTGATTTGATCCTGGTTGATGGGCGGTTTCGTGTCGCCTGTGTGATCACGGCCATTCAGCATCTACTGAGCCATCATGTGGATCCGAACGAGACACGCATCTTCATACACGACTTTTGGGATCGTCCTGTATATCATGTCGTTCTTGATTTTCTGGAACCCATCGAAAGGGTCGATACGGCGGGCTTGTTTAAACTAAAGAAGAAGATAAAGGAGAAGGAGCTCCGTAAGGTTTGGCATGATTATGCAAGGCAGCCTGCCTAAGGGGAGCTCCATGTCCAAAGAGAAAATACCTGTACACGTTGTGATTCACGATCTCGTTCCCAAGCTCAAGGCGACTGAACGTTTCGTCAACAATACGCTCATGATAAGGAGTGAGCATTGTTACGATCCGGTCGAGAAGACACGGCTTGATGAGCTCAGTACCGAATTCGAACTCGAGATCGCCATGATTCGCTTGAATCTTGACCATCTGCTGAGGCGTTACGCGCACGAATTCTCTGGTGCTGTCGAAGGAAGAGAAGGAGCGGAAGGCGCCATGCTGACGCTGGATGAGAATGAAGCCGTCGCCATCGAAAGCATTCGACGACTCTACCAGCGCGCTCACGAGTTGCAAACGGGACATGAGTGGAATGGTCCCGGACAGGGCCGCGACGAGCGGCCCATTTGAAATCCGTTATGCTTATTGGGTGGGGTTCAGCTCGGTAATCTTCAGCGTGGCTGACTGCATCTGGCTGCTGCCGTGTACGCCCACCCAGACGTTGTACATGCCGCTGGCCGGGTTCGGGAACATCACGACGGGGTCAAGGCTGTTGAAGTCATCGTTGCAGTACCAGCGACCATCGGGTGCATTGATGATCAAGGTAGTGTCGGAGGCGGACTGTACGGCGAAGTACAGCGGCATGCTGCCGGCGGTATAGTGCAGGTCGACATCCGGGGCGCTGGCCATGATGTAGCCGGTGCAGTTGGGTCCCAGCTTGGCGCTTACTTGGGTGGAGCCACCGGCCTGCAAACTTTGCGTCCAGGGATCCGGTGTGAAGCCTGCCTCGAGGTGGACGCTACCGTAGCTAGGGTCGCCTGACCAGTCGGGTTGTTGAGCCTGGGCCGTCAATGCGGAGAACGCCAAGGTGGCGCCAAGTACGATCGCGCCGATTCGAGCGGACCCGCGTGGCGAAAGAAGCGAATCTTTCATTGTGATTTCCTGCGTAGGCGTCCTGCCGAGGTGGGACGCTGGGTTGGTTTTATTACTGCTTTATTAGAATGTGTGTATCTTATTACCGTTGCTTAATTCGCGAAAGCGGTCCGCCTGGCAGCTCTATGCACGGCTTGCCCTGAGGGAGCAAGGCGAACAAGGCGGTAGGCAAAATGCTGGATGGCTAGAGGCTCAGGCTTCGCTATGCAACCTGGCGATTCCGCCTGTTGCCTCTATGGCCTTGGCCACGATGTCGTATTGGCTCAATTCCGGAGTGGCCGCGCGCGGTGATGACGACTTCTGAGTCCCGTCTCCTTCGTCCTGCTGGGAGGTTGCCGCGGTGTCGCCATGCTGCTGGCGGCTCAACTGGGCGAGTTCGAGCTGTGCGGTGAGCAGGTATTGGCGCGCGGAGGCCGCGACCTGGTGATCCTTGGGCGAGGGGTCGGCCGGTGCCAGGGCGGCACTGATGACTTGTTGCATCTTGCCGATGGTGGCGCGAGGGTCGCCGGGAACGGGACCATAATCGATGGGAACCTGACCTGCGACGACGTAGCGTTCGCCATCCGGTCCGCGTACGTATTCGTAGCTGGCGCCGCCGGTGTATTGCCCTCCGGCGATCTGATGGGCCAACTCATGTTGACGCACTTCGCGATCGATGGCCTTCATGCGATCCAGTTGGCGAAGTTCCTGCTCGGTCAACGTCTCGCCATTGGGCTTTTGCGGCGCATCGCCCTTTGCCACCTTGCCGTTTGCCGCCTCGTGTGCCGCGCTGGTGGTATCGTTCATCCGTTCGGGCGCGCCCGGCTCACGTGTCACCTGGGAAGTTTCCGAAGTTTTGGAACCGGCCGTCGAGACGGAAGGGGGGTTAACGGGGCTGATGACGGTGGAGGAAAACATGGCAGTGTCCTAGATCTAGGCGCAAGCGCGGTTTCGTCGGATTATTGGCTGACGCAGCGTTGAAGGCAACCGGGGCGTGCCATATCAAGCGTGTGACTGATGAGGTGCGGGACAGAGCGAACATGCCAAGCATCGACATACGAATCGAACTTTCGGCCGAGGCCTGCCTGGCGCATTATGAGGGCCGAGTCGGCCAGGTGCTGGCCCATAGCCTCGATGGGCGGCGGGTCGTCTTTCCCGCCGAGGCGCTGCGCCGGGTGGTCACGCGCGACGGTGTACACGGCACTTATCGGTTGTTTTTTTCAGGAGCAGGGCGGTTTCAGTCGATCGTGCGGCTGGGTTGACTGGTTCGTGAGTTTCGTTACGAAACGAGCGCGATGTGCTGCCGGATGGCTGAGCTCTGGTATAAGATCGATGGGTTTTTAGTATGTCTCTCCGATCCGCCTCATTCCCGGCCATTGATCCGGGCCGCTCTACAAGGCCATGTCATGTTGATGCGCAAGACACGGAAACCTCGTGAGTATCAGAACCGCCGCCTGGATGCGTTGGCCGAACCGCCGGAAATGGGACACGAGCTCTTCGTCGGCTTGAGCTCGCTGCGCGATACGCTCAGTCGCCGTCATCATTCGCGCGATTTCGCCTTTGCACACGCACGCTACCTACGCAGCCGCGTCCTGGCGCTTGGGCTCGTCTTCTCGCTGCTTTCTCCGCTTTGGATCGTGGTGGATGCGTTGGTACTCCCCGTGGAGCTGTTGAAGTATACCCTGGTGGGTCGGGTGGCGCTGATGCTGGGGCTGTTGGCCGCGCTGCTGCTCGCGTTTTCCAGCGGTGAGCGAATACGCCGAATTCGCTTGAGTGCCGGTATGCTGCTGGCCCTGCCGGCAGCCTTCTACCTCTTCGTCCTGGTCATGCTGCCCGAACGGCAGGTGGGAAGCCTGGTGGGCTATGGGTTCATTCCTTTCTTGCTGGTGGCATCGCTGAGCGTCTTCCCCTTTACGCTGCTGGAGTCGCTGTTTGCCGGCATCCTTCTGATGGGGCTGCTGGGTTTTTCGCAGACGATCGACGGCAGTTGGTTGACTGGCCGCGGCATGGAAGCCTTCTGGCTGCTTTCGAGCCTGTTGTCGGTGTCTCTGGCGGCGAATCATTTCCAGCTCAGCCTGCTGCTCCGGCTTTACCGCCAGGCGACCCATGATCCCCTGACGGGGCTTTTCAATCGTGGGGCGCTGGAAGTCCATCTGACCAAGATCCAGGCGTGGCAACGTGAAACCGAAGGGCCTGGCAGCGTGGGCAGTATTCCTTGTTCGCTACTGCTGCTCGATCTCGATCACTTCAAGCGGATCAATGACAATTACGGCCATTCCGTTGGCGATACGGTGTTGCAGCAGTTTGCCGAGCTGCTCGTGGGCCAGACCCGTCGCCATGACTGTGTGGCACGCTACGGCGGCGAGGAGTTCGTCGTGCTGCTGGTTGGCAGCGGCCAGGCGCGAGCCATGGAAGTAGCCGAGCGTATTCGCTTTGCCGTGGAGACGTTCGAATTCACCGACCACGAAGAGCAGCGCATTCCCATCACCACGAGCATCGGAGTGACTCGCCTGCAACAGGATGAGTCGCCGTCATCGGCGCTCAGGCGCGCCGACGAGGCGCTCTATCAGGCCAAGCGCGATGGCCGCAATCAGGTGGCAGCAGTCGAGGCGATGGTCGACATCTAGCCGTCCCGGCTCAAGTTTTCCGGTTTCCCGCCGATAGACAAGTCAAGAAAAGTCACTAGCGGGGGCCGCATGCCCAACAATTCTCGGCAGGTGGCACTACATACCTGGCTGATGCTGGTGCCGGTGCTGCTCGTGGTCATGGGGGCAATCAATGGGCTGGCGGCCTGGCAGCTGCCGGTCGGCCTGCACCCGTCGCGTGCCAGCCTGCCGTTGATGTTGCTGGTGGGTGCCGGTCTGCTGGCGATACTGCTACAGCGCTTGCAGTGGGCGCGGCTATGCGGTGCGCTACTGCTGCCGTTCGGACTGCACGCTCCGCTGCAAGCGCTGTGGCCGACTCTCCTCGTGCTGCCCTTGCCATGGCAAGAGCCGCTAACGCCGGCTACCAGCATTGCGGTGCTGATGGTTTCGGCTTGCCTGTTGGCCGGCAACGCGACGCCGCGCGCCAGGCGTGGCTGGTTGCTGGGTGGTGGAATCATTGTCCTGGTCGGTGCCGTGAGCCTTCTCTCTGCGCTATGGCCGGAGCGTTTCTCACCGGGACCATGGGGCAGTGCCTTTGCCACGCCTTTTACCGCGCTTCCGGCACTATTGACCGGCACGGCCATGTGGTTGATGGCGCGTCATCACGCGGTGGCGCCAATGCTGAGTCGAATGGCGATCCTGGCGCTGGCGGGAAGCGTGCTGGCCAGTGGGCTCGCCTGGTCCGCGCTTACCTGGCAGCAGCATGATGCCAAGCGGCGTCATGCAGCAGAGCTGCTCTCGAGCTTCAAGGTCACCGCCGAGCGGGTATTGGATAGTCAGCAGCGTGAACTGCAGCGCATGGCGACTCGCTGGTCGCAGTTCGAAGGCCTGCCGCCGTTGGCGTATCGAGAGGCCGAGGCAGCCGCCTCGTTTCGCGACATGCCGAGCCTGGCATCGCTGCACTGGCAATCAGAAAGTGAGAGTTTTCCCTGGGGGCGGGATCGCATTGACGATTTCACGCTGAACCATTGCATTGAGCTGCACGATTGGCTACTCGATTGGCTGGCGGTGGGTGGGCCTTATCCTCGCTGGGTGCTGCCGCACATGGAGCGCCCCGAATT
This sequence comes from Billgrantia saliphila, assembly GCF_002930105.1. GTDB lineage: Bacteria > Pseudomonadota > Gammaproteobacteria > Pseudomonadales > Halomonadaceae > Halomonas > Halomonas saliphila. Next base: position 436,673 of record NZ_PJRN01000001.1, read on the forward strand.
GGCGCTGGTGGCGGTGCCGCTACCCGGCACCGTCAGTGGTCAACTGGTGGCCATCGTGGATCTGGAGCGGCTGCTGCGCGAGGAGATCCGCGCGTTGGTGACGCCGCTCACTCTTTCGATCGAGCGTCATTCGACTTCGCTGGTGGCCAATCGGGAGCATGGCCTCTCGAGCAATATCGAACTGGTGAAGAGCCAGCTGATCCTTCCGGGCGGTGTGACCGTAGAGATGCACGTCCATGGCGATGACGTGCCGACCGCTTCGATAAATGGGTTGATGCCGCTGGGTGTCGCAGTGGGCGGGTTAGTGCTCAGCTACTTGCTGGCGTTCAGCTTGGGCATGGCGAGTCTTGGCCGGCGTCGCTCGCTGGCCCTGGTGGGCGCTCAGCGTCATCTGCGCGCCCAGCAGCGCGTACAGACCTTGATCGCCCGCGACCAGCCGCTGTCCGATACTCTCAAGGCGATTTGTCGCCTGGTCGAGTCGCAGTCGCAGGGTGCGATCTCATCCATCATGCTGTGCGATGCCGAGCAGGAAACGCTGGATAAGTTCTTCAGCGTCAACCTGCCGGAGCGATACCTCTCGAAGGTGCGCAACGTACCGATCGGGCCGGGAGTGGGGGCATGCGGCCATGCGGCCCACATCCGTGACTTTGCGATAAGCGTGGATATCGCACAGGATCCGCGTTGGCGGGGATATCGCGAACTGGCGGAAGAGCATCGGCTGCGCGCCTGCTGGTCTTATCCGGTCATCGCCAGCGATGGGCGGCTATTGGGTACCTTTGCCACCTACTACCGCGAGCCGCGTGAGCCTTCACGAAGCGATCGGCGCCGCGTGATCGAGGCGGCCGAGCTGGTATCGCTGGCGGTCGAGCGCGAGCGCAATCGTCGCGCACTGCTCGAGAACGAACAGCGCTATCGCTCACTCTTCACTTACCACCCCGATGCGGTCTTCTCACTCGATCTCGACGGTTACTTCGTCACTGCCAATGCGGCCTGCAGCGGCATCACCGGCTACTCGCTCAAGGAGCTGAACGGCTTGCACTTCGCCGAGCTGATCGAGCCCGCCGACCGCGAGCGCATCGAGACGCTTTTCCGCGAGACCGGCAAGGGAGAGGCCTTTCGTCATTCCTTGATGGTCAAGCGTCGCGATGGCGGTAGCGTCTATCTCGACCTGACCAATCTGCCGATCGTCGTCAACGACAAAGTGATCGGACTCTACGGTATCGCCAAGGACATGACGGAGCGTCATCGCTGGGAGACCGAGCTGCGCATCCTGCAGCGCAGCGTCGAGGCCAGCATCAATGGCATCATCATTACCGATGCGCAGGTGCCGGACATGCCGATCATCTACGCCAACGAGGCCTTCGAGCGTATTACGGGCTATCGACGCAGCGAGATGCTGGGCAAGAACTGTCGCGTTCTGCAGGGCAGCGAAACCGATCCGACGGCTATCGCCCAGATCCGACAAGCCATTGTCGAGCGGCGTGAGATCAACGTCACCCTCTGCAATTATCGCAAGGATGGTACGCCGTTCTGGAACAATCTTTACCTGGCGCCGGTGCGCGATGGTGCAGACAAGGTGACGCATTTCGTCGGCGTGCAGCATGACATTTCCGAGCGCAAGGCCTACGAGGCGAAGCTTTCGTTCCATGCCAGCCACGATGCGCTGACCGGCTTGGCCAATCGGTCGCTGTTCGAAGACCATCTGCTGCACGATGTGCAATTGGCACAGCGGCATGGCCGGCACTTGGCCGTACTGTTCGTCGACCTCGATGATTTCAAGCCCATCAACGACAGCCTGGGGCATGAGGTCGGCGACCAGGTGCTGATCCAGGTGGCCCAACGGCTTGCCGACGAGGTGGCCCCCGGGGATACGCTGGCGCGTTTCGGCGGCGATGAGTTCGTGATTCTGCTGCCGGAGCTCAGCCATGAAGAGGCGGCTCTCAGGCTGACCGAGCGCCTGCTGACATGCATCGGTCGGCCTTATCGAGTCGAAGAGCATGAGCTCTACATCGGTGCCAGCGTCGGCATCGCTTTCCTGCACGAAGGGCTGAAGAACCCGGTCGAGCTGATCCAGCAGGCCGACATGGCCATGTACCGCGCCAAGCAGAAGGGGCGCAATGCCTGGGAGTGCTTCACCAGCGACCTCAATGACGAGGTGAGCACGCGTATGGCGCTGCGCAATGACCTGCAGGAGGCGATCGAGGCGGAAAACTTCGAGCTGCATTACCAGCCCCTGCTCGATGCCACCGACGAGAGCGTGCTCGGGTTCGAGGCGCTGGTGCGCTGGAAGCATCCCGTGCGTGGCTACCTGTCGCCGGGTTTGTTCATTCCGCTGGCCGAGGATACCGGGCAGATCGGGCCGATCAGCGATTGGGTGCTGCGCCAGGCCTGTCGCGACATGTGCCGGCTGGCAAAACAGGGGTACGGCCAGTTTCGGGTCTCGGTCAACCTCTCGCCATTGCAGTTCCGCCGCGCCAATTTCCTGACGAACCTGCAGCAGGTGCTGCTGGAAACCGGGCTTTCGCCCCAGGCGCTCGAACTGGAGCTGACCGAGGGCGTACTGATGACCGAGACGGCATCGGCCGTGGCCACCCTGCACCGGCTCCGCGATATGGGGGTAGAGGTTTCCATCGACGACTTCGGTACGGGATTCTCGAGCCTGAGCTATCTCAAGCAGTTGCCCATCGGCAAGATCAAGATAGATCGAAGCTTCATTCGCGATGTGACGACCAATCGCCATGACAGTGCCATCGTGCAGGGCATCATCTCGATGGCCCATCACCTGGGACTGTCTGTGGTAGCTGAGGGAATCGAGGAGCCTGAGCAGCGTGATTTCCTGGCGGCTCACGGCTGTGATGTCTTCCAAGGGTTCCTGTTCGCTCGTCCCATGCCGCTGGAGCGGCTGCGAGATTACCTGAGCGAGCGGCGGCCCGGAAAAATCAATGCTAAAGGCCCGCTCACTTCGGCCGATAGATGAGGGTTCGGCATGTTGCTTGGTGGTCCAGTTATCGGGAGGCGGGCGAGACGCGCATGACGCAAGAGCAGGATGACTTTATCCGGGTGACGAGTCCGGTCGAAATCGAAACGCTGCTGGATTGGCTGATCCAGCCTGGTGGAGCCTCGCTGCTGCTGGACAAGCCCGATGGCGCTCCGTTGCCGGTCGTGGTCATGGAACAGCGCCCCGCCGAGTCGCTGCTGCTCGATATCACTGCGGTGCGCGAGATCAGCGGTGAGCTCAAGCGAGGCCTCGGCTTCCGACTGCTGGGGCAGGTGAATGGCAAGATGGTGCGTACGCCTCAGCTCAAGGCGCTGGACGTCGATGCGGCGGCAGGTCGCGTTACCTGCCTGGGTGAATACCCGACGTATCTCGAGGAGCTGCAGCGTCGCGAGTCGTTCCGTGCACGCTTGCGGTTGGGCATGGAGGTGGGAGCCATCCTGCGCAGCCTGGGCGACAACGAGACATCCGTACAGGGCGATCTCAAGGACCTGTCGCAAGAGGGCTGCCAGCTCGAGTTGCCTTCGTCGTCGGCCACGCTGCTCGCCGAAGCTGCCCTGCTCGAGATCGAACTCTGCTTTCCCAACGGCACCCGCTTCACGATCAAGGGGATGCCCCGCCACAAGGTGGCGGATGCCGACCGCCAGACGCTGCGTGTCGGTTTTCATTTCGAAGAGCGTACGGCGGAGCAGGAGCGCAAGCTGTGGTTCTTCGTGCGTGAGATCGAGCGCGAAACCTCCCGCTACGGTGAGGAGGCCGATGTCGGCCGACTGCCCTCCACGCTGTTCCAGAGCCAGTCCGCGGCGGCGGCGCCAACGGTCGGCCGGCGCAACCTGCTGGAGTATCCGACGCCCATGGCGCGGCGCCTGGCGCGCGTGGCCGGCTACCTTGACGCCCAATTGCTCGAGCTCCAGCAGGGCGACATGATCGATTCGGTGCAGCTTTCTCGCCACGCCGATATGCTGTTATTGCTTGCCGATGAGGATATCGAGGCGCTGCTGTTCGCGACACGCTGTCTCAGTCGCGAACCCTGGCTCGTGCGCCATGGCCTGAGTGTGGCCGTTCACGCCCTGGCATTATCCAGCGGCAGTTCGGTGCCGCGTGATGTGCGCAAGGCGCTAGCCGCCAGTGCCATGGTGCATGATCTGGGCAAGGGGCTGTTGCCGCCGGGGCTATTGACTGCCACATCGTTCGGGTCGCCGGAATATCAGCAGCTCAAGGAACATGTGTCGCTATTACGGCTGAGACTCGGACGCTGCCAATGGCTTTCGCCCTCCGTTATCAGGGCGATAGTGAATGGAACCAACGAGCGCTTGGACGGCAGTGGCTATCCTGCAGGAGCTGAAGGTTCGAACCTGCCGGAACTGGCCCGCATGAGCGCTGTTGTCGATGTGGTGGATGCCATGCGCCGTGATCGTGCCGATCGTCCGGCATGGCGTATCGATTCGGTCTATCGTCACTTGCTGAAGTCACCCGAGCTGTTCGACCCTCGTTGGGTCAAGCGGTATGTCCAGCGTTTCGGATTGCGTCCGGTGGGGTCGCTGGTGCGTTTCAGTGGGGGCTCGATGGCTTGGGTCCAACGGCTCGACCAGCAGGGCAAGCCATTCCAGGTGCAGCTGACCGGGAGCGTCGAGCCGCCCGGCGTTGCGCTGGGCGAGGTGCTGCGTGGCGACGTCACGGCGCGTCTGGGAGACATGATCGAAGAGATCCCCGTCTCGACCTGAGCGGTCTTGGCCCTGACTCGTCATTCGGGACAAGGGCTAAAGTTGTTCGGCCGTACGCCGATAATGAGAAATGACTACATGGTTGCGGGCTTTTCACCGGAATCCTTGGCGCAAAGCCTGCCACAATAGCTGCATGGAAAAGGAAGCGTCATGGCTACGATAAGCTCGCTGGGCATCGGCTCCGGATTGGACCTCAACGGTTTGCTCGACCAGCTCAAGGCGGCCGAGCGTAAGCAGCTCGAGCCGATCAAGCTGCAGCAAAAGAGCTTCCAGGCGAAAATTTCCGCCTACGGAAAGCTGCAGGGCGCACTGTCAAAACTGCAATCCGCTGCCGACAAGCTCAATGATTCGAGTTTCTATCAGAGCATGTCGAGCAGTGTCACTGGAAGCAGCATCACCGCAGCGGCTGGGGCCGAAGCTCAGCCGGGCCGCTACGACGTCAACGTGACGAGCCTGGCTCGCGCCCAGAGCCTGGCAACCGGTGGTTTCGCCAATCGCGACACCAACCTGGGTGCCGGAATGATGACGATCAATGTCGGCTCCGGTGATAGCGCGAAGACACTGGAATTGACGCTTGGTGCAGCAGATAGTTCTCTCGAAGACATCCGCGATGCCATCAATGCAGAGAAAGCCGGTGTAACGGCCACCATCGTCAGCGATGGAAGCGCCGAGCCTTATCGACTGGTGCTGTCCGTCGACAATACCGGTACCGATGCCGCGGTACAGAGCATCGCGTTTGCCAGCGATAGCGGCGATGCCACCCTGAACGATTCGCTCTCCTATGGTGGAACCGGCACGATGTCCCAGACGGTCGCCGCCAAGAATGCGGCGCTGGAAGTGAATGGCATCGCTATATCCAGCCAGTCCAACCAGGTTGAAGGTGCGATCCAGGGAGTGACGCTCAACCTGGCTGAGGTAGGCGAATCGACCGTCAAGATCGAGCGCAACACCCTGGCTATTCGCGAGGGCGTCAGTGCGTTCGTCAAGGCGTATAACGAGCTGCGCACCACCGCCAAGGGGTTGACTCGCTTCAATTCCGATACCGGGGAGGCCGGCGAGCTGTTGGGTGACAGTGTGCTGCGCAGCGTCGAATCCCGATTGCGCGGCATCATGGGCAGCGCGGTGGGCAATGGCGAGCTGCGGACGCTTACGGATATCGGTGTCACGCTACAGCGTGACGGAACGCTCAAGCTCGATGAAGAGAAGCTGAGCGAAGTCGTGGCGGGACAGCCCGAGGCATTGGCCAGCTTCCTGGCCGGAGCCAGCGAAGAAGAAGGGATGGCCGGCAGCCTGCACGCTGCTCTCGATCAAATGCTCGAGGATAGTGGACTACTGGATAACGCCAAGCGCGGGTTAGAGTCGCGCATCGATAGCTTAAAGGAGCGGTCCGCTCGGATGGAGGTCAGCATCGAGCGCACCATCGAGCGTTATCGAATGCAGTTCGGTAAGCTCGACGCCATGGTCGCGAGCATGAACCAGACCAGCAATTATCTGTTCCAGCAATTCGATATGATGAATGCCCAGCTTGGGCGCAAGAAGTAATCGGCTCATGCGCACACGGCCGTCGGCATGACGCCGATGCGACAAGGGCAAGCTACCACAGGAGAGGTTTCGCCATGACTGCCATGCGAGGAGCTGCCACCTACGGCCGGGGGGCCGGGGCCTACGCCCGGGTCGGCGTGGAGAGCGGTGTGATGTCGGCCAGCCCGCACCAGTTGATCGTGATGCTGTTCGACGGCGCCCAGGGGGCGATTCGCGCCGGGCGCATCCATATGCAGGCGGGCAATACCGCCGAAAAAGGCAAGTCCATCTCCAAGGCGCTGGACATCGTCAACAACGGGTTATTGGCCGCGCTGGACGTGGAGAAGGGCGGCGAAATCGCCGAGCGACTCGGTGCGCTCTACGATTACATCGCTCGGCTGCTATTGGCTGCCAATCTGCACAATGATCAGGAGAGTCTCGATCAGGCCGAGCGTCTTTTGGACGATATCGCATCCGCCTGGCGAGAAATCGGCACCACAGGAGCACAGAGCTGAGATGGCAATGACGACTGCGCGCGCCGTGATCGACGGCTATGCCGAGCTGAGGCATCAGGTCGCGGCCATGCTGGCGTTGGCCAACGCCGGTGATTGGGATGCGCTGATCGAGCAGCAGGCAGGCTACCTGCAACTGGCCGATCGGCTTCGGCAACTGGATGGCCAGTCGCATCTGGATCGGGAAGGGACGCTGCGCAAGGCCGAGCTGCTGGAGGCGATACTGGCGGACGACCTGGCGATCCGGGAGCACCTCTTGGCACGTCGCACCGAACTTGGGCAGTTGATGGATGCGACCCGCCGCCAGCGTGATCTGCATCGCAGCTACGGCAGGCAGGCGGCGACAGTGATCGATGCCACCGATCAGTTCGGCCAGAGGGTCCCGTGAGTGGCATTACACCACTCTTGGATACGCTGCTCCATCAAGTCCTGGGCAAGCGTATCGATACGGCTCCGCCGCGTGATCTGACCGAGCCGGTTCGGCCGGTCGATCCGGGCGAGGGGCCGCGTGCGCTGCATAGTGATTCTCGCCTCGATGGGCGGCGTCCGGCAGCGGCGCCGCTACAAGGTGCCTCGACAAACCCTCATCGAGGCGAGGCGCCGGCGTCGACGACAGGCGTTTCCTCGCCGCCGGCTTCTTTTCAGACGCACTTCAGTCCCTCGGCACGAACCATTGCCGATCTGCTGGTACGGTTTCCAGCGCCTCCCTCCGTATTGAGTTCATCGGTGCCGCTGGTGGGGGCCGATGAATCGCCCAACGCAACGACGCTGGCCGGTCGGCTCCAGGCGGGAGTGCGCGATAGCGGGTTGTTCTACGAAGCGCACCTTTCACGCTGGTATCGCGGTGAGATGAGTCGTCAGCAGCTCGAGCGCGAGCCGCAGATGATGCAAACGCTGCGCTTTTCTCCTGCCTCCCAACCTGCTTCTGCTCCAGCCTCTGGAGCAACGACTGCGGGAGCTGCTCCTCCCGCCATGCCGGGTGCCACCGGTTTACCGGCGCAGGGTGGGGCGGGCCTGGCCTCGCTTCAGCCGGGAGCAACGGTTCCCTTACCTAACTCCAGCCAGGCGGCGGCAGCGCAGGCGGCCGGTTCCTACGCCTCGACCGAGGCGTTGCTACCCGGCTCCGGTCATCCCGATCGGATGGCGCCCGGAGCGGTGGAGCGCACTGTGTCTGCGTTGCGCGAGGCTTCTGCGCCGGGCCAGTTGAATAGTGAAGTGAGTGACTCTGCCGGACGCGAAGCCGAGCAGGCCATGCGCTCACGCACTGCGGGTGAACCGGTGCACGAGAGTCTGCAGGGACTGGTTCGGCATCAGCTCGAAATGCTGGTGGCGCCCGTGCTGCGATGGGAGGGGGATGTCTGGTCGGGAATCTTCATGGCCTTGATGATTCAACTACCGGCCGGGGCAAGGCGCGAGGGTGAGGGCGATCACAAAGGTGATGAAGAAGAGGGGAATCAGGAGGCGTGGCATTCCGAACTCAAACTATCGGTACCGAGTCTGGGAGAGCTTGGCGTCGCCTTCTGGTTGCAGGAAAGCAATTTGCGAATGGAGCTGAAGGCGCGCGACGATGCGACCCTCGCAACGCTCCGCCAAGGCATGCCACAGCTCGAGCAACGGCTGCGTGATGCCGGTCTGTCGACGGTGCTGATTGACGCACGGCTCTGGCGAGAGGATTTAGGGGAAGGGTGGCAAGAGGGAGAGGAGCGGTATGGATTCCCAGTCTGAACGCGGCCCCAAACCGGAGCGCCGGCGCCAAGCGGTAGCGCTAGCCTATCGTGACGGCGACGATGCTCCCCGGGTGCTGGCCAAAGGATACGGGGACATGGCCGAGCGGATCCTGGCCGAGGCCAAGCGGCAAGGCATCTACGTGCACGATGCACCTGAGCTGGTGTCGCTGCTCATGGGACTCGACCTCGATGAGCGTATTCCACCCTTGCTCTACCAGGTCATTGCGGAGCTCCTCGTCTGGGTCTATGAGCTCGAAAAGCTGCAGACAGAAGAGTAACAAAGAAACTTTGGGAAATTTTTTGTAAATTTATGTAAATTTCTCGATCCCTCTTTGCTCTTGTCAATAGCTGTTGGCGCTTTTTTTTACGTTTCCGTACAGGGCGTTAACAATTTAGTTCTCGAGGCTGAGTTTTGTAAGTCTTTTGCCTGAGCGGTTGGTGGGTTCATGGGTGGTTGGCACTACGGCGAACAGTGGTTCACAATGCGTCACGTAGCTTAACGGTCCTTACCAGGTACGGTACGCGTCTCGATTAAGATCGCGAAATGTGTAACAGACCTGCAATAGATATTAAAAAAAGATAAGGACACGCGACCCATCCGCGTGCAGGGAAAAATAGAATGAAGAACACGAATCACCTGGATGAAATCCAGGAACTCAATCTCGCCTATCTGCTGTTGGCACAGCGTCTACTCAACGACGATCGTGCGGCGGCCATGTTCCGCCTCAAGATCGATGAGGAAACGGCGGACTTGCTGTCGTCGCTCGGCGCCGCTCAGCTGACACGCTTGGCACGAACCAACCAGTTGCTCTGCCACTTCGGTTTCGAAGGCGCCGACCAACTTCGACAGGTAGTCGACAACCCCCGTGACAATGGACTGTCCCAATTCCACGCCTCGCTGTTGATGGCTGGACGTGGTGCGGTTTCCATGTCACGGGGGGGTGAGTGATGTCCCAGAAGAGTCTTGTCGAAGAGATGCAGCAGGTTCAGCTCGCCATCGAACTGATCGAGCTGGGCGCCCGTCTGCAAGTGCTGGAGACCGAAACCGACCTGAGCCGGGCGCGATTGATTCGTCTGTTCAAGGAAGTGCGCGGCATGTCTCCGCCCAAGGGGATGCTGCCGTTTTCCACCGACTGGTTCATTACGTGGCTGCCGAATGTGCATGCCTCGCTGTTCTACAGCATCTACCGCAGCCTGGTCACGAATCAGGGGCGTGAGAGAATGCAGGCCTTCGTTACGGCCTACCGGCTCTATAACGAACAGGTCAGCCTAGATCAGGCTGAACCCGTGCTGGGGTTGACCCGGGCCTGGACGCTGGTGCGCTTTTTCGAGAGCGACTTGCTGCAGCTTTCGACCTGCACGCATTGCAGCGGTCGCTTCGTCGCCCATGCTCACACTCCTGATCATGACTATGTCTGTGGTGTCTGCATGCCCCCCTCGCGTGCCGGCAAGACCCGCCGTCGCCGCCAGCTCGAGGAGAGTGAGGCGCAGGTCGTCGGCCACGAAGCGCCGTTGGTCAAGCAGGTCGGCTAAGCTCCCACCGCCCCCTCCGGTTCGCAGCAAGACCTGCAGGACGCCGCCCCGATGGTTGCATCGGGGCGGCGTCGTACGTTTTGCCGCTGCCACGCTGTTTTTCTTCCGTTTCGGGCTCAAGTATCCCCTCACCATGCCGATAGTTGTGGTATCGACGGGTTGATTCGCTGAAGGGTATCGTCTGTGCTGATTTTATTAGGGTATATCGTTGTTCTACTGTCCGTGTTCGGTGGCTACGTGCTTGCCGGCGGGTATCTCGGACCGCTCTACCAGCCGACCGAACTGCTGATAATCGGCGGTGCGGGAGTCGGGGCCTTCCTCGCAGCGAACAACGGCAAGGCGATAAAAGCCTCCTTCAAGATCTTTCCCAAGCTGCGTCGCACCAAGAAGTACAAGAAAGAGCTGTTCATGGAGTTGCTGGCGGTGCAGTTCAAGCTGCTGAGCAAGGTGCGTCGCGAAGGCATGCTCGGTATCGAGCGTGACATCGACAGCCCCCAGGAGAGCGCGCTGTTCCAGGAGCACCCCAAGGTGCTTGCTGATCCCATGATCATGAACTTTCTATCCGACTATTTGCGCCTGATGGTCAGCGGCGGCATGGACCCCATGGAGTTGGACGAACTCATGCTGCATGAGATCGAAACCTTCGAGCAGGAGGCCCACATTCCTGCCGATGCCATCGCCAAGGTGGGGGACGCCATGCCGGCATTCGGTATCGTCGCGGCCGTCATGGGGGTGGTGAAGGCATTGACTTATGCCGATGCGTCGCCGGAACAGATGGGGGAGATGATCGCTCATGCCCTGGTCGGCACTTTCCTGGGCATTCTCATGGGGTACGGCTTCATCAACCCCCTTGCCAGCAATATCGAGCGCCAGGCCAAGGAGGCGGAGAAGATGCTGCAGTGCATTCGTATCACACTGCTGGCCAGTCTTCACGGCTACGCGCCGCAATTGGCGGTCGAATTCGGCCGCAAGGCGTTGCACAGCAGTGAGCGTCCGGGCTTCACCGAGCTCGAGACCTATGTGCGTAACTCCAAGTCGGGCGCGGCAGCAGAATGAGTGCGGCTGGCGACAAGCGCCCGATCGTCATTCGGCGCAAGAAAGTCATCCATGCCCACCACGGCGGCAGCTGGAAGATAGCGCTGGCGGACTTCATGACGGCGTTGATGGCCCTGTTTCTGGTGATGTGGATACTTTCGATATCCAGCCCGGAGGAGCGGGAGGGCGTGGCCGAATACTTCAGCACGCCGTTGACCAATGCCGTCACCGGCGGGGATCGCTCAGGTAGCACTAAGGTAATCCCGGGCGGTGGCCCCGACCCGACACACGTCGAGGGTGAGCGGGCACGAATCGACACGCTGAGTCAGACGCGGCCGAGTGAGCAGCAGCGCCGCTTTTTCATGGATCTGCAGCGGCGCATCGAGACGGTGATCGAGGCCGATCCCGAGCTGCGTGAACTGCGCCAGCAGATGCGCTTCGATCTGACCCCGGAAGGCCTGCGCATCCAGCTGCTGGATACGGAGCAACGCCCCATGTTCGATATCGGCAGCAATCGGGTCGAGCCGTATATGCGCAACTTGTTGCGAACCATCGCGCCGCTGCTCAACGATCTGCCCAACGACCTGAGCATCAGCGGGCATACCGATAGTCGGCCCTACGCCGGCGGGTATCGGGGGTATAGCAACTGGGAGCTTTCCAACGATCGAGCGAATGCTTCCCGGCGCGAGCTGGTTGCCGGTGGGCTCGATTCCAACAAGCTGCTGCGCGTTTCGGGCTTCGCCGATCGCGTACTGCTGCCGGATACCGACCCGAACGACGCGGACAACCGCCGTATCGAATTGCTGGTGCTGCTGCCCGAGGTGGCCGACTACATCCGACGGCCCAGCATTCTCAACGGTCCCGGCGTGCCGAGTCCGCTGAGTACAAGGTTGGAAAGTGACGTCGACCTGGCACCGGTCGAACAATTTACAGAAGGCCTGCGCCGTACGCTCGCACCCGAGTGAGGCGCGTGGAAACCAAATCTGACACCAGGTGGTAATGCGCATGGATATCACTGATTTCTATGACACTTTCTTCGAGGAAGCCGAAGAGCTGCTGGCCGATATGGAGCGCCACCTCCTGGAGCTGGACGTGGACGAGCCGGATACCGAACAGCTCAATGCCATTTTTCGTGCAGCGCACTCGATCAAGGGCGGCGCGGGGACCTTTGGCTTCGACATCCTGCAGAAAACCACGCACCTGTTCGAGAACCTGCTCGACCATACCCGCAAGGGTGAACTCACCCTGCGCCGGGATATCGTCGATACCTTTCTGGAAACCAAGGATATGCTCAGTGATCAGCTAGACGCCTATCGCAACGGCGACGAGCCCGATCAGGAGGCCTTTGAGCGCATTTGCCGGACGCTGCAGCAGATAGCGCTGGAAGAGATCGGCCAGGATCTCGACGGCGGTGCGGCCGCTCCTCCCAAACCGGCTGCAGCGCCTAAGGAGCCTGAGCCGGAATCCCGGGAAGCGGATGGCGAAGCGGGCGAGGGTGACCAACTGGTCGTTGCGCTGCTCAACGTGGGTGAGAAGGATCGTCAACTGCTCGTCGAGGAACTGGCCCAGCTCGGCGATGTCGTCGCCCAGGGCGGCGACGAGTCGCGCTATGAGGTGACCTTGGCCTCCTCGGTGAGCGGTGACGATATCGAGGCGGTCATGTGCTTCATCATCGATGCCGACCAGATTCAGATTCGCTCGGTAGGAAATGACCAGGCGGCACAGACCGAGGAGTTGGCGGAAGCCGTGAAATCCGCGGACGCGCCGCAGCCGAAGCCCGCCGACGAACCGGCCAAGACTGCCGCTGGAAAGGCCGCCGTCGATCAGAAAGCCGCTTCCGCATCTGCAGCCGCCAAGCCCAAGACCAAGCCGAAGGCCAAAAGCGGAGGCGAGTCGACTTCGATCCGCGTCTCGGTCGACAAGGTCGACCAGATCATCAATCTGGTGGGCGAGCTGATCATCACTCAGTCGATGCTGGACCAGACCGTCAGCGAGATGGACGTTGGTTCCGATGGGGCGCTGCTCAATGGCATGAGCCTGCTGCAGCGCAACGCACGGGATCTTCAGGAAGCGGTGATGTCGATCCGCATGATTCCGATGGATTTCGTCTTCAGCCGCTTCCCGCGTGTCGTTCGCGAAACCGCCGGCAAGCTGGGCAAGGAGATCGAGCTGGTCACCGAGGGCGAGTCGACGGAACTCGACAAGAGCCTCACCGAGCGCATCATCGACCCACTGACGCACCTGGTGCGCAACAGTCTCGACCACGGCATCGAGCCGCCCGACGTCCGCGAGGCGGCCGGCAAGCCGCGCACCGGCAAGTTGATTCTGTCGGCCAAGCATCAGGGAGGCAATATCATCATCGAGGTGATCGATGATGGTGCCGGCCTCAACCGTGACAGACTGCTGAGCAAGGCTCGCGAGAATGGCCTGCCCGTATCCGACGCCATGAGTGACGACGAGGTATGGCAGCTCATCTTTGCGCCGGGCTTCTCCACCGCCAAGGAAGTGACCGACGTATCCGGTCGGGGCGTCGGCATGGACGTGGTCAAGCGCAACATTCAGGGCATGGGGGGGCATGTGCAGATCATGTCCCGTCCGGGCGAAGGGACCACCATTCGCATCGTCCTGCCGCTGACCCTGGCCATCCTCGACGGCATGTCGATCAAGGTCGGTAGCGAGATGTTCATCCTGCCGCTGTCGGCAGTGCTCGAATCGTTGCAGCCGGCCAAGGCAGATCTCTACGCCATGGCCGGTGACGACGTCGTGCTCAAGGTGCGCGACGAGTACCTCCCGGTCGTGGCGGTTCACGATGCTCTCGACGTGCCCGATGCCAAGACCGAACTCACCGAGACCATCGCCGTGATCGTGCAAGGCGAGGGTCGTCGCTATGCGCTGCTGGTCGACGATCTTGTCGGGCAGCAGCAGGTAGTGGTCAAGAACCTCGAGACCAACTACCGCAAGGTGCCGGGGGTTTCCGCCGCCACCATTCTGGGGGATGGCAGTGTGGCGCTGATCCTCGACATTACCGGTCTGCACCGTCTCAGCCGCGCCAAGAAGGAGAGGCGTCGGCCCGAGCGTGGCTCCCATTCTCTCGAAGTCCTATCTGACAAAGCCTTATCCGACAACGCGCTGGAGACCTCGTCATGAACACGTCGAACGATGCGGCACTGGCCGCGGCCGAAGCCCATAACCGTGAATTTCTGGTGTTCTCGCTGGGCGACGAAGAATATGCCGTCGATATCCTCAAGGTCCAGGAGATACGCGGTTACGAGAACGTCACTCGTATCGCCAACGCGCCCGACTTCATCAAGGGCGTGACCAACCTGCGCGGTGTGATCGTGCCCATCGTCGATCTGCGCATCAAGTTCCATCTCGACAAGGTCGAGTACGGCGGCCAGACGGTAGTGATCGTGGTCAACGTCGAGGACAGGGTCGTGGGCATCGTGGTCGACGGTGTTTCCGACGTGATGACGCTCGCACCGGATCAGATCAAGCCCGCGCCCGAGTTTGGCGTCACCTTATCCTCGGATTTCCTCAGCGGCCTGGGCAGCCTCGAGGATCGCATGCTGGTGATCGTCGATATCGACAAGCTGCTCACCAGTGACGAAATGGAACTGGTCGAACGCGTCGCGGAATAGCGCAGCACGGATCAAGTTTTTGACGTGAAAGCCGACATTTAGAGTAAGAGCGGCTTTCCGTCTGCGTTCCGGACGCTTCAACCAGGCTGCGCGCCTGTCGCTCTAGAGGGGGGTGGTGTGAAGTTTCTCGACAACTTGACGGTTCGTGCCAGCTGGTTTCTGGTGCTGCTGTTCTTCGGTGGCATGATCATCGTGCTCAGTCTTCTGGGACTGTACGCGCTGCAGCAGGGCAGTGCCGCGGTAGCTGCCATGGCGCCTCACATTGGCGAATCGGGGGCCCCCCACCAGGCCTCCTTCGCCTCAGTGGCCGATCTGGTGCGCCTGGCCATCGTCGCGGTGTTGCTGGGGTCGGTGGCGGTGATGGTCGTTGTGGTATGGGGCATTTCGGTCAACGTGTTGCAACCGCTCGCTCGCCTGGTGGGCTATTTCGAGGGACTGGCCCAGGGCGATCTCTCGCAGCCGGTGGAGAATCGCGGCAACAACGAGATCGGCCGTCTCTTCACCTCGCTGAAGCATATGCAGGAAGGTCTCTCCGAGACCGTGGGAACGGTGCGCAGCAGTAGCGAGGGCATCTACCAGGGCGCTCACGGCATCGCCGAAGGCAATGGGGAGCTGTCGTCGCGTACCGAGCAGCAGGCGGCCTCGCTTGCCGAGACGGCGTCGAGCATGGAGGAGCTGGCGTCCACCGTCGAGCAGAGCGCCGACAACGCGCGCCAGGCCAGCCAACTGGCGGCCGAGGCCTCGCGCACCGCAGCGCAGGGCGGCGAGGTGGTCGGCGAAGTGGTCTCCACCATGCACGACATCAGCGAGAGTTCACACCAGATGTCGGACATCATCGGCGTGATCGACTCCATTGCCTTTCAGACCAATATCCTGGCGCTGAACGCCTCGGTGGAGGCGGCGCGTGCCGGCGAACACGGCCGAGGCTTCGCCGTGGTGGCTCAGGAAGTGCGCAATCTGGCCGGGCGCAGCGCCTCCGCAGCCGGTGAAATTCGCGACCTGATCCAGGCATCGCTGGAGAAGGTCGACGTCGGTACCTCGCGGGTCGATCGTGCGGGGCAGACCATGCGCGAGATCGTGGCGGCGGTTCAACGGGTCAGCGACATCATGGACGAGATCGCCTCCGCCTCGGTGGAGCAAAGTAGCGGCATCGGCCAGGTCAACCAGGCCGTCACCCAGATGGATCAGGTCACTCAGCAGAACGCCGCGCTGGTTCAGCAGGCCGCGACGGCAGCGACCCAGTTGGAAGCGGAGGCAGGACGGTTGCGTGAGGCCGTGATGCGTTTTCGTCTCGCCGGACAGCTCGATGCCTCCATGCCGGGGGAATCTCCGGCCCGCACGACTCGAGCACGGCCATCGGAAGCGCAGCGCGATCCGCTGCCTGCCGCACGCAAGGGCGAGACGAAGCCAACCTCAAGCGAGGGTCAAGCGCAGCAAGAAGAGGAGTGGGCCTCCTTCTAGGCCCGATGAGATGACGAGACGGGAGGCGAGCCAAGTGCATCGCCGAGACACCTGACGGGGAATATAGCCCTAGGCTTCATCGAAAAAGACAACTTTCGGGAAAGCCTATGTTCGCTGGGATCAAAGGACAATAACGATGCAAAACAACCAGCCGGTTACGCAGCGCGAGTGCAAGCTGGATGATCAGCAACTACTGATCACCCGAACGGATCTCGAAGGGAACATCACCTATGCCAATGCGGCATTCATCGAGGTCAGCGGCTTCGGCCATGAAGAGCTGATCGGAGCGCCACACAGCATCATTCGCCATCCGGACATGCCGCAGGAGGCTTTTGCCGACCTGTGGCAGACGGTCAAGCGCGGTGATACCTGGCAAGGCGTGGTCAAGAACCGCTGCAAGAACGGCGACCACTACTGGGTCGATGCGACGGTCACTCCCATCCTCGAAGACGACAAGTGTCTGGGCTATACCTCGGTGCGCTCGAAGGTCGAGTCGAGCGTCGTCGAGGCGACGGAACGCGCCTATGCCCGCATTCGTGAGGGGCGAGGCAGCTTGGTGGTTCGTCGGGGCAAGCTCATCCGTCGGGGACCGATGGGCTGGGTATCGCGTCTCAATGTGCATACGTTTCGCGCCAAGCTGACCATGCTGACGCTGTCGGCGCTGCTGCTGCTCTTCGCCAGCGGAGGCGTCGGCCTCTACGGTCTCAATGAGTCCGGCGAACGCCTTACGGAGCTCAACCGCGATGGCCTCCAGGATGTGATCCGCCTGCAGCAGATCGGCCAACTGGTGAGCCAAGGCCCCCAGAGTCTGGCGAGCGGAGAGCGCATGGAGCTGCTCGGTGCACGACACGAGCATGCCGATTCGCTAAGAGGTGTTGTCGAACGCCTGACGGGCCTATGGGGCGAGTATCTCGAGCGCGAGATCAACCAAACTTCGATCGCCATTGAATTCGATGAGGCACTGCAGACCTTCCTGCGGGAGGGATTGCTGGCCATGGCTGATGCGCTGGGGGGAGCAGAAGCCTTCGATGCCATGATGGCGTTGAATAACGGCACCCAGCCGCTGCTCGAGCAGGCAGAGGCGTTGACGGGACAGGTTAATCAGCTCATCGAACAGCAGCGGCTGGCCGCGTTGGGCATGGCCGAAGATGCCGCGCAGGGCCAGCAGCAAATACTGATCGGACAACTGTCGTTCATGGCGGTGGGCATAGTGCTATTGCTCATCATCAGCGCCTGGATTCTGCGCGCGATCACCCGCCCGGTGCGCCGCGCGGCGGATTTCACCCTGCAGATTGCGTCGGGCAACCTGGCGGTTCGCTCGCCCGAGCAGACCCGCGACGAGATCGGTGCGCTGCTCAAGTCGCTGGATACCATGCGCAAGAGTCTCTACAACACGACGCGTAACATCCAGCAGGGTATCGAGGTGGTGACCCCCGCCTCGCGCTCCATCGCGCGGGGCAACGAGGATCTCTCGTCACGTACCGAGCAGCAGGCGGCCTCGCTGCAGGAAACGGCGTCGAGCATGGAGGAGATGACCACCACGGTGCAGCAGAACACCGACAATGCCCGTCAGGCCAGCAGCCTGGCGCTGGACAATGCCGGTCGCGTGCGCGACACCGGCGAGCTGATGCACGGTGTGGTCAAGACCATGGAGCGCATCACTGCCAGCTCCGAGAAGATGAAGGACATCATCAACGTCATCGACTCGATCGCCTTCCAGACCAACATCCTGGCGCTGAATGCCTCGGTGGAGGCGGCGCGCGCCGGCGAGCAGGGACGCGGTTTCGCCGTGGTCGCCGGCGAGGTGCGCAACCTGGCGGGGCGCAGCGCGGACGCGGCCAAGGAGATCCGGCAGTTGATCGACGGTTCGGCCCGCGAGATCGGCGACGGAGCGAGCCAGGTGCAGCGTGCCGAAAGCGCGATGGCGGAAGTGGTGGCGGCCTCGACGCGAGTCAACGACATCATGGGCGAGATCACCTCCGCCTCGGAAGAGCAAAGCAGTGGCATCGGTCAGATCAACCAGGCCATCGCCGAGATGGATCAGGTGACCCAGCAGAATGCCGAGCGCGTCCAGCAGAGCGCCCGGGCCGCCAGTGACCTGCAGCATCAGGCCGAGCTGCTGGCGCGGGCCATCCGTGTCTTCCGCCTGCGCAATGCCGGGCCCGAGCAAGTGCCCAGCCAAGCGGCATCTGCCGGCAGACCCGAAAAAGATCAGCAACAGCGGCGCGCGCCTGCGGCTCTGCGGCACGATCCAAAGCCGTCCAAGCAAGCCTCTTCGAAGCCGAACAAGGCGGCCTCTGAAGAAGAGTGGGAAACGTTCTGAAGCGCGCTTACCGGCCCGGTTCGGAATACAGCGGAGAATAACATTGGCCACAAGCCAGGCAACCTGAAGCGGCAGGGGATGAAGGGACATGCGAAACAATCAGCCGGTTACGCAGCGCGAATACAAGCTGGACGATCAGCAGTTGTTGATCACCCGGACGGACACCAAAGGGCGTATCACTTACGCCAACGCGGCGTTCGTCGAGGTCAGCGGCTTCAGTCATGAAGAGCTGATCGGGTCGCCGCACAACCTCATTCGTCATCCCGACATGCCCCAGGAGGCTTTCGCCGATCTGTGGCAGACGATTCAGCGCGGCAACACCTGGCAGGGGGTGGTCAAGAACCGGTGCAAGAATGGCGATCACTACTGGGTGCACGCCACGGTGACGCCGATTCTGGACGACGGCAAGTGTCTCGGTTTTACCTCGGTGCGCACGACGATCGAGGCGAGCGTTGCCGAAGCGGCGGCGCGCGCCTACGCGCAGCTTCGCGAGGGACGCTCCAGGTTCGCTCTGCGGCAGGGACAGCTGGTGCGCCGCGGTCCGCTGGGCTGGTTGTCGCGCTTGAACGTGCGTACCATCCGCTCCCGGCTGATCATGATGACGCTGGTACCCGCCCTGCTGTTGATACTCAGCGGTGCCGTGGGACTCTACGGACTGAAGGTGTCGGGCGATCGTGTCATCTACCTCAACGACAACGGGGTTCAGGACATCGCCGACCTGCAGCGCATCGACCAGTGGCTGAGTCAGTTGATGGTCGACCTGGAGCGTCCCGTCCGCAACCCGCGAGCGCTGCGTCTGGAACAGATCCATGAACTCGACGCCGAGGTCGAGTCCGTGATCGAGCGGATTCAAGGCGCCTGGGCGGGTTTCGCTGACAGTGACGATGCGGCCATGCCGGAAGTGGTGACGCTCGGCGCGCACCTCGACGTCGCCATCGAACAGGGCATTCGCCCCACGATGCAGGCACTGATCGAGGGCAGCGGCTTTGCCGCCTATGAGGCCTACAACGATGTGCTGCGCGGCGAGGTCGAGGCGATCAGCCAAAGCATCAATGCGCTGGTGGAGGTCAAGCTCGGCTACGCCGATCAGATCGTGGCGGATGCCAAACGCGGCCAATCCATGATGCTGACGGGGCAGATCGTGGCCATTTCCCTCGGCATCTTGCTCCTGTTCCTGCTTGGCCTATGGATTCTTCGGGCCATCACGCGACCGGTGCGCCGCGCTGTGGATTTCACCTTGCAGATTGCGTCGGGCAACCTGGCGGTTCGCTCGCCCGAGCAGACCCGCGACGAGATCGGCGCGCTGCTCAAGTCGCTGGATACCATGCGCAAGAGTCTCTACAACACGACGCGTAACATCCAGCAGGGTATCGAGGTAGTGACTCCCGCCTCGCGTTCCATCGCGCGGGGCAACGAGGATCTCTCGTCACGTACCGAGCAGCAGGCGGCCTCGCTGCAGGAAACGGCGTCGAGCATGGAGGAGATGACCACCACGGTGCAGCAGAACACCGACAATGCCCGTCAGGCCAGCAGCCTGGCGCTGGACAATGCCGGTCGCGTGCGCGACACCGGCGAGCTGATGCACGGCGTGGTCAAGACCATGGAGCGCATCACCGCCAGCTCCGAGAAGATGAAGGACATCATCAACGTCATCGACTCGATCGCCTTCCAGACCAACATCCTGGCGCTGAATGCCTCGGTGGAGGCGGCGCGCGCCGGCGAGCAGGGGCGCGGTTTCGCCGTGGTCGCCGGCGAGGTGCGCAACCTGGCGGGGCGCAGCGCGGACGCGGCCAAGGAGATCCGGCAGTTGATCGACGGTTCGGCCCGCGAGATCGGCGACGGAGCGAGCCAGGTGCAGCGTGCCGAAAGCGCGATGGCTGAAGTGGTGGCGGCCTCGACGCGAGTCAACGACATCATGGGCGAGATCACCTCCGCCTCGGAAGAGCAAAGCAGTGGCATCGGTCAGATCAACCAGGCCATCGCCGAGATGGATCAGGTGACCCAGCAGAATGCCGAGCGCGTCCAGCAGAGCGCCCGGGCCGCCAGTGACCTGCAGCATCAGGCCGAGCTGCTGGCGCGGGCCATCCGTGTCTTCCGCCTGCGCAATGCCGGGCCCGAGCAAGTGACGA
>NZ_PJRN01000020.1 GCF_002930105.1 Billgrantia saliphila
GCGGTGGGCTTCACCGGCTCCCGCGGCGGCGGCACCGCGCTGATGAAGACCGCCCAGTCGCGTCCGCAGCCGATCCCGGTCTACGCCGAGATGAGCTCGATCAACCCGGTGTTCCTGCTGCCCGAGGCGCTGCGCGCCCGCGGCGCCCAGATCGCCGAGGGCTTCGTCGCCTCGCTCAACATGGGCGCCGGGCAGTTCTGCACCAACCCGGGCCTGGTCATCGCGGTCAAGGGCCCCGAGCTCGAGGCCTTCGTCGAGGCCGCGGCCGATGCCGTCAAACAGAGCGCCGCCCAGACCATGCTCACCCCGGGCATCCACGGCGCCTACCAGCAGGGCGTGCAGCGTCTGTCACAGAGCGGCAAGGTCAGGGAAGTCGCCCGCGGCCAGGTGGGCGAGTCGGCCCATCCGTGCCAGGCGGGGCTGTTCGTCACTGCGGCCCGGGATTTCCTCGATGACCCCGAGCTGCAGGAGGAAGTGTTCGGTTCCACCTCGCTGGTGATCGAGTGCCAGGACGAGCAAGAGAGGCGGCGCGTAGCCGGCGAGCTCGAAGGCCAGCTCACCGCCACGCTGCAGATGGACGACGGCGATTTGGACGCGGCGAAAGCCCTGCTGCCGATCCTCGAGCGCAAGGCGGGTCGCATTCTGGCCAACGGCTGGCCGACCGGGGTCGAGGTGTGCCACGCCATGGTGCACGGCGGGCCCTACCCGGCGACCTCCGACAGCCGCACCACCTCGGTAGGCAGCGCGGCGATCTTCCGCTTCCTGCGCCCGGTGTGCTACCAGGCGCTGCCGCAGGGGCTCCTACCCGAGCCGCTCAGGGACGGCAACCCCTGGGGCGTATCGCGCCTGGTCGACGGCAAGCGCGAGACTAATTAGCAGCCTTAGTAACGAAAGCTACAGCCTACTGATACCAAAAGACGGCCCTTGAGCCGTCTTTTGGTCATGCTGGTAGCGAGACAAACGCTTATGTGCCGTTCTGCAAGGACAGGCCAAGACGCTCCTGGTCGTTGATGCCGGCCATGCGGATCAGTGCCAGGGCCTCGTCGAGACTTTCTACCTCCTCAACCCGTACCAGCTCGCTGTCGAGACTAACCGACTTGCCGGTCTTGTCGAAAAGCAGCTGCTCCAGGGTGGCAATGTCCATGCCTTCCTCGAGCTGCAGGGTATCGACGCCGGCGCTGTCCTGGGTGCCGGGCAGATAGATGGTGCCGTTGGAGAAGTCCACGGCGTAGGCGATCACGCCCGGGACAATGAAGAACAGCAGGCCCACACCGTTGGCAATGGCCACTACCGGATCGATGCGGCCATTGATCTGGCCCTTGCGTTCCGGGTGGAAGACGGTACCGCAGCCCACCAGGGCAACCAGGAAAACACCAAGTACCAGACCGCTCAGGGCACGACGTAGTCGGATCCTCATGGACGGAATGCTCCGAAAGGAAAAGAGTTACCGGCATCGCGACGTTGCCGTCCG
Organism: Billgrantia saliphila; assembly: GCF_002930105.1. Classification (GTDB taxonomy): domain Bacteria; phylum Pseudomonadota; class Gammaproteobacteria; order Pseudomonadales; family Halomonadaceae; genus Halomonas; species Halomonas saliphila. The sequence goes on from NZ_PJRN01000020.1 coordinate 1,472, forward strand.
CGATACCGCCATGGAGAATTGGCGGCAGATTACCATAGCGTCGACTCATACGAACGTTTACATCTCTCACGGAGGAAACCATGAGCAAGGCATCAGCCATGAGCGAGACTGCTCTACATACCTGCCGAGGTCGCGCCATCGAACCGCGGCTGGAGGAGCTGGCCCGTCTACGCATCACCGTTTTCCGTGATTTCCCCTACCTCTACGACGGCGACTTCGAGTACGAGGCCAACTATCTGCGCCGCTATGCGGAGTGCCCCGAGAGCCTGTTCGTGCTGGCTGAGGATGGCGACTCCCTGGTGGGTGCGGCCACCGGCATGCCGCTGGCCGAGGATGTGGAGGAGTTCCGAGCTCCCTTCGAACAGGCCGGCTTCGATATCGGCAGCGTGTTCTACTATGGCGAATCGGTGCTGCTGCCGAGCTATCGCGGCCGCGGCATCGGCAAGGCGTTTCTCGCCGAGCGGGAACGCCACGCGGCCAGCTGCGGCTTTAGTACCGTGGCCTTCTGCGCCGTGGAGCGCCCCGACGACCATCCGCTGAAGCCGGAGGGCTACATACCGCTGCACGGCTTCTGGCGTTCCCAGGGCTACGAGCGTCACCCCGCGCTTGCCACCACCTTCCACTGGAAGGACATCGGCGAGCCCGAGGAGACCGACAAGCCGATGGTGTTCTGGTTGAAGTCCCTTAAGTAACACTGCAGAAACCAGCCAAGCCACGGACGGGGGCGCCGGGGACACGCCCCTTTTGCCGCCGTTCACGGTTGGCCGTACAATGCCCCAAACGCCGCCCGCCGCGGCACGCCTATCACGTAGGAAGGAATCGCCGGACCCATGCGCGCCACCCAACTGTTGATCGCCACCCTCAAGGAAACCCCCGCCGACGCCGAGATCGTCAGCCACCAGCTGATGCTGCGCGCCGGCATGATCCGCCGCCTCACCTCCGGCCTGTACACCTGGCTGCCGGTCGGCCTGCGCACCCTGCGCAAGGTGGAACGTATCGTGCGCGAAGAGATGGATCGCGCCGGGGCCCAGGAGGTACTGATGCCGGCGGTGCAGCCCGCCGAGCTGTGGCAGGAGTCCGGCCGCTGGGTACAGTACGGCCCGGAGCTACTGCGCCTGAAAGATCGACACGAGCGCGACTATTGCGTCGGCCCTACCCACGAAGAGGTGATCACCGACCTGATGCGCCGCGAGCTCTCCAGCTACAAGCAGTTGCCGGCAAATTTCTACCAGATCCAGACCAAGTTTCGCGACGAGATCCGCCCGCGCTTCGGCGTGATGCGCTCGCGCGAGTTCATCATGAAGGATGCTTACTCCTTCCACCTCGACCAGGCTTCCCTGCAGGAGACCTACCAGGCGATGTACGACGCCTATACGCGAATCTTCACGCGCTTGGGCCTCGAATTTCGTCCCGTGCTGGCGGACACCGGTGCCATTGGCGGCACTGACTCACACGAGTTTCACGTATTGGCCGACTCCGGCGAGGATGCCATCGTCTTCTCCACCGAGTCCGACTACGCCGCCAACATCGAGAAGGCCGAAGCACTGCCGGCACCGCCGGGAGGCCACCGTGAACGCGCCGCTCCCAGCGAAGAACTGCGCCTGGTCGATACGCCCGACGCGCGCACCATCGCCGCCCTGGTGGAGCAGCATGACCTGCCCATCGAGAAGACCATCAAGACGCTGATGGTCCGCGCCGCTGAGGGCGGCCTGATCGCCCTGCTGGTGCGCGGCGATCATGAGCTCAACGAAATCAAGGCCGAGAACTTGCCCGAGGTGGCCGAGCCGCTAACCATGGCCACGGAAGAGGAAATCCGCGCCGCGGTGGGCGCCGGCCCCGGCTCGCTGGGCCCGGTGAATCTCGACATGCCTATCATCGTCGACCGCAGCGTGGCGCTGATGAGCGACTTCGGCGCCGGCGCCAACATCGACGGCAAGCACTACTTCGGCATCAACTGGGAGCGCGACGTGGCGCTGCCCAAGGTGGCCGACATCCGCAACGTGGTCGAAGGCGACCCCTCCCCGGACGGCAAGGGCACGCTGGCGATCAAGCGCGGCATCGAGGTCGGCCATGTGTTCCAACTGGGCAAAAAGTACTCCGAGGCAATGAACGCCACGGTGCTCGACGACAACGGCAAGGCGGCACATCCTTGGATGGGCTGCTACGGCATTGGCGTGACCCGTGTGGTAGCCGCCGCCATCGAGCAGAACCACGACGCGGCCGGCATCATCTGGCCCAACGCCATCGCTCCCTTCCAGGTCGCTCTGGTCCCCATGAATGCCCACAAGTCGCAGCGTGTGAGAGAGGAGTCCGAGCGGCTCTACCAGGCGCTGACCGCGGCGGGCATCGACGTGCTGTTGGACGATCGGGATCTGCGCCCCGGGGTGAAGTTCGCCGATCAGGAATTGATCGGCATTCCCCATCGCCTAGTGGTCGGCGACCGCGGGCTGGACAACGGCGAACTGGAGTACAAGGGGCGGCGTGACAGTGAAGCGACCATGGTACCTGCCGAAAGCATCGTCGAGTTCCTGCGCGAGCGGATCGAGGCGTGATCGTCGACTGGCCGCGCTGCTGGTGGGCGCGGCCAGCCTACTCGCCCTACCCTCGGTAGGCGCCGATCCCGTGAACGGAGCATCCGACGCCCAGGAACCTCACTTCCTCGGTGTCCTGCCCGCCGGTTTCCAGCCGCCCTCTTCCCGACGGGTTCAGGTCGAACCCGACATACCGCCTACTCTGCGCCAGACGCTGGACTCCCAGCTAAGCCATCCGCTGTCGCCGGAGGCGATCTGGGCCGCCCGCCAATGGGTGAGCGCAATGGAGCCCCGCCTGACGCGCTTCGTGAACGATGATGTACTGCGCGGCGAGCTGCTTCAACGCATCTACCACGAGGCGCGACTAGCCGGATTGGCACCGGAAGTCGTGTTGGCGGTGATCCAGGTGGAGAGCGCCTTTCGCGCCGACGCCGTCTCCTCGGCCGGCGCGGTGGGTCTGATGCAGATCATGCCATTCTGGATTCGCGAACTGGGCCGCAGCGCCGACGACCTGATGGACCCCTGGCTCAACCTGCGCTACGGCTGCACCATACTGGCTCATTACCTGGCCGTTGAGCGCGGCGACCTTACCCGTGCCCTGGCACGCTACAACGGCAGCCTGGGCGAGACCTGGTACCCCGAACGGGTGATGCGCGCCCTGACGGAACAGTGGTGGGTCGATCGGTAAGGTCGCAGCCCTTCGAGGCGCAATCGAGCCTGGACGGAAAATAAAAATGCCGGCCCAATTGGGCCGGCTACTGGGGGGAAAATCCCCCCTCCCCTGACGACTTGCTGAACAGGTAGGCTCAGTGCTTGCGCTTGCGACGATGGTCGCGAATCACGAAGCCGACCCAACCTGCCATGAAAGCGACCATCATCGCGACGGTTACCAACCCGAAGATTACGGCATCATCCCAGTACATGTGGCTGCTCCCCGTCACTTGATGTGATGGGTTCACTCTAGCGTGGTCGTGCGGGGGGAAAGATGACCTGAATCAAATTTCGCTCCGGCAGCGAAACTAGGCGCGCAGGGATTTGATTCAGGTCAGTTTTTCGAGGAATGGAGCCGAACCGAGCTTATGGAACCTTGCGGTCCTCCACTTGGAAAGGCTCGACGTCGACGGGTAGGGGATGGCCCTTGGCCAGTTCGGCGCGGCCGGCCTCGCGCACGTCGAGTATCTCCACGTCGTAATGCAGCGACATCCCGGCCAGCGGATGGTTGGTGTCGATCCGAACCGAGTCACCGTTCACCTCAAGCACGGTGACGATCTGCGGCCCGTCGTCGCCCGGGGTCTGGAAGCGCATGCCGGGAACCAGCTCCACTTGCGGAAAGGCGCTGCGACTCACCTCCTGAACGAGCGCCTCATCGCGAACGCCATAGGCCTCGTCAGGGGCGAGCGTGATGCCCAGGGTTTCCTGCGTCACGCGCTCCGCCAGGGCAGCTTCCAATTCCGGCAATATATTGTTGTGACCGTGCAGGTACTCCAATGGCTGAGCACGCGCCCGGGAGTCATCAAGCACCTTGCCGCGCTCATCGCTGAGGACATAGTGCAGGGTCACGACCCGCTGCGGGGCGATCTTCATATAGGTCTCCTTGGTTGCGATCGGCTCAGGTACATCGCGAACAGCGTTCAGCGCTCGGGGCGCAGATGCTGCACGGGCATCTCCAGGTGCTGCTGACGATTGAGCAGATTGAGCAGAACGATGGCGCGCTCCTCGCCCTTGTGGCTGGCGAACACGGCTTGCAGATCCTTGAACGGACCTTCCGTGATCTCCACCTTCTCACCGGCGCGGAAGTAGACGTTGACGGAGCTTTCCCGATCTTCGGTGCCCTGCTCGCGCAGTGTCTCGATCAGCGCGTCGTCGACCGGCAGCGGCCGATTGCCGAAGGTGACGATACGCAGCACACCGCGAGTCGAGCGTATCGGTCGCCAGTTGCTGGCGACCCGATCCAGGCGGATGAACAGATAGTGGGGAAACAGCGGCTCGCTTACCCATACCAGCTTGCCACCACGCTTCTTCTGCACGTCGAGAATGGGATGGAAGAGCTCGTAACCCTGATTGCCGAGATGCTCGGCGGCACGAAAGGATTCGCCACCTTTGCATTGGATGACGTACCAGCGTGGCACGCTCTCGTCATCATCGATCGGCTGGGTTTCGCGTTCATTCATGAAGGGCTCCTGATCGGACTATCCTGCTGGCATCCCTGACGGTGCTTTGCCACAATCGGCCGGCCGGTCCCTGCCCCGACTGGCTGTCGCCCCGCCCAGCGGTGGCCATTCTATCATCGTTACCGGGCATCGGGCCGCCCTCTGGCCACCGATCTTCAAGGAGTTGTGCGACGCATGTCCATCCCCTCCGCTCAGCGCAGTTGGCGTGCCGCCCTGGCCGTCTACCTGCGAGCGCCCGTAATTACCATGCTGTTCCTGGGATTCTCGGCCGGGCTGCCGTTCCTGCTGGTATTTTCGACGCTGTCCGCCTGGCTGCGCAGCGCGGGCGTCGAGGTCGCCGCCATCGGCTTCTTCGCGTGGATCGGCATGCTCTATTCGATCAAATTCTTCTGGGCACCGGTGGTGGATCGCCTGGCCCTTCCCGTGCTGACCCGCACGTTCGGCCAACGACGCGGCTGGATGTTGCTGGCCCAGGCCATGATTGCCGGTGGCCTGGTCGGTCTGGCGAGCCTTGAGCCGCAGCAGAACCTGCCCTTGGTAGCCGCCTTCGCGCTGCTGGTGGCGTTCGGCTCGGCCACCCAGGATATCGCCATCGACGCTTTCCGCATCGAATCGGCACCCGACGACATTCAGGCGGCCATGGCTTCCACGTACATCATCGGCTACCGCGGCGGACTGCTGGCCGCCGGTGCCGGCGCGCTCTACGTCGCCTCGTGGCTATCGTGGCAAGCCGCCTACCTGAGCATGGCGCTGCTGGTCGGCATCGGAGCGATCACGGTACTGCTGCGCCCCGAGCCCGAGCGCCTGTCGCTCACCATCCAGTTGATTCACGAACCACGCGTGCGTGCCTTCATCCGTGCCAGCCGCGGCAAGCCGCGCCTGCTGCGCCGCCTGGGGGCCTGGCTCATCGGCGCAGTGGTCTGCCCCTTCACCGACTTCGTCTCGCGCCACCGACTCAAGGCGCTGTGGCTGCTGGTATTCGTGGCGGTCTTTCGCATCAGCGACCTGGCCATGGCTTCGATGGCCAACCCGCTCTATATCGACCTGGGCTTTTCGCTCTCCACGATCGCCAGCGTGACCAACATCTTCGGCATCGCTATGAGCATCGGCGGCGGCATACTCGGCGGCCTGCTGGTGGCACGCTACGGTATCGGTCCGATCCTGGTGCTCGGCGCGGCGGCGGCCACCCTCACCAACCTGCTGTTCGCCGCGCTGGCCCTTGCCGGCCAGAGCCTGCCGATGCTGGTGCTGGCCATCGTCGGCGACAATTTGGCCAATGGCCTCGCCAGCGCAGTCTTCATCGCCTTCATTTCCAGCCTGACCTCACGGGCCTACACCGCCACCCAGTACGCCCTGTTCTCGTCGCTGATGACCCTGCCGGGCAAGTTCCTGAGCGGCTTCGGCGGGCTGGTAGTGGCGACGCAGGGGTACGCCACCTTCTTCGTCATCGCCACGGCACTCGGGTTGCCCGCCATCTTCCTGGCCATCTGGATCAGCCGCGATCGCGAGCTGGTGCCCCGGCCCACGCCGCGTACCGCCTGAGCGGACGGGATAACGCTATCGTTGGTCCAGGTACGTTTGCACCCAGGCCAGCGCACCCGGCGTGGAACGCCACTGGTCACGCATCAGCGTGCGGTACTGCCATGCCTCGGCGCGAGTCCCTGGCTCGGCCACGCCATCAGGGCCCAGCGACACGGCCCGCGTCTGCTCGGCGCACAGCATGGGCAGGGCGTGAGGATTGTGCCGCTCGATCTCACGCAGCACCGCATCGGCTTCATCGACCCGTTCGAGACGGAACAGCGCCAGCGCCCGCCCCATCAGCATGCCCAGCACCGGCCCGTCGTCGCGTCGGGCCTCGGTCATCGCCAGAGCGTCGCGCTCACGCCCTTCGCGTAACAGTTGGTCGAGCACCAGTTCCTGCAGGCCGAGGCTATCCTGATCGTCCAGCGACAGCAGGCGCTCGGCCAGCTGCCGGGAACGCGCACGAGCGCCTCGCTCCATGCCGACCACCAATGCAAGCCCGGTGCGCAACAGTACGGCATTGTCGGCGCTGTCCCACAGGAACGGCCCCTCGCCTTCGCCACGCACACGCTCCAGCCACCGCTCCAGGCGATCGGCGAGCGGTTCGAACAGGCTCGGCGACATCCACGGCAGGCTGCCGAAACGACTGGTCAGGGCCAGGGCTAGCGACTGGACCACGCGTGGCGAGTCGAGCCATTCGGGATGCGCACAGAGTTCGCGCAGCCAGTCGCCGGCCTGCACCCAGGGATCGCCCTTGAGCCCCAGCGCACTCTCGTCGTCTACCTCGACCTCGAAATGCTGTTGCCATGCAGCGAAGAGCGTGTCCTCGCGCGCACTGCTGTGGTATTCCAGTTCGCCCTTCTCCGTGCGCCGCACGTCGAGTCCCGGCGCGGGGGGCAGCTCGGCGAGCAGCGCCTGCAACGCCGCCAGCGGCTCCGCCAGATCCTCCTCGGCATTGAGCAATTGGTCGGCCAGGGTCGCGCCGGGGTTCTCGGCCAGGTCGGCCAGGAATTGCAGTTGATCGGGTTCCAGCTCGCCCTGACGCGCCAGCCGACGGAACCAGAAGCGGGCGCGATCGGCGGCCTCCTGCTCATGCCCCTCGTGAAGTAGCAGCATGGCCTCGATATAGGCCAGGGTGGGCGAATCCGGTAACGCCTGCTGGGCACGCACGAAGGCGGCCCGAGCGCTGTCCAGGTCATCGTTGTCCAGATGCATCAGGCACAAGCGCTCGAGCGCCACGCCGCGCAGGAACATCGGGCCGCGATCGAGCACCTCGTCGAGCAGTTCGGCGCGCTTGCGCGTGAAGCCACGCTCCTGATAGAGGTCGATCAACAGTTCGAAGGCGGGTTCGGCCTGAGCCGGCAGCCGCGACCAGTCGGCGCGCTGGAACAACGATTCGAGAATCTGCTGGGCGCGACCGCGCTGGCCGGTTTCGGCGGCGATCAGCCCGGCCTCGAGCAGCGCCTGTGCCGGAGCATGGCCGCTCTCCAGAGCGGCTTTCAGCGTCGGCCCCTTCCAGTCGCGCAGCGATAACATCCACATCAGGTGATCGGGAACGTCGGCGGGCATGGAGACCGCTCCGCAGCAATGCTTGGTCTTGCGTCCCGAGTCGCACCAGCAAGGCTCGTTGCGCCCGGGTTGCGCCAACGGCTCGCAAGCGAAGCCGGCACGCTCCAGCGGGGTCTGTGACCAGAGCACGGGCGCCAACGCCTGGGCCATGGCCAGGTCGCCGCCCATCAGCTGGGCACCCTCTTCTCGCGCCCAGGCCATGAATTCTGGGTAGCGCTCGTCCTCACGGATGGCTGCCAGGGCTCCCGCGGCAAAGCCCAGCAGCTGTTCCACCCATACTGCCAGCATCGCACTCTCCGCCAGTGAAAAAGGCGAATATTCTAACAGGGAAGCGCGGCTCGATGTCGCCTGCAAGGCGTCATCGACCAGAACAGAAATTTCAGCGCCGCGCCCACGCCAGGAGCGGGCGCGTTCGTGCCTGCAGGTCCAGGCGAGCGCCGAGGCGCACCAGGTTCCAGTAATGTCCGTTCAGGGTACGTGACAACAGCAGGATATCCGCCGGCGGCTGTAGCCGATCCATGGCCGCCCAGACCTTGGGCGCGAGTTCGCGCAACCGACGATGCACCCGAACGTCGGCGAAGTCCTGGATGCCCGGTTCGAACAGCGGCGCCACGGCTTCGACAGCTTCGCGGTACAGCGCCAGCGGCGCGCCCTGCCCCTGGCGCCCCCCCAGCCGCCGCAGCGCATCGTCCATGGCCATGGCATCGCCCGCCAAGGTGGCATCGAGCAAATGCATCAAGGGGCGAAGATGCGCCTCCGGCACCGCAATCACCGACCCCAGGTCGTAGACGACCAGCCGGCCCTCGGCGTCGACGGCAAAATTGCCGGCATGAGGATCGGCGTGCAGCTCGCCATGGATGAAGAGTTCCTCGGTGAGCCAGTCGGCCAGCGTCGTGGCGACACGCTGCCGCAAGGCGTCGTCGGCGCCTTCCATGTCGCGCAGCGGGGTACCGGCCACGTAGCGCATGGCCAGTACTCGCGGCCCGGAGAGTTCGGGCATCGGCTCGGGTATCACCAGCCCGTCCAGATGGCCGTAACGCTGTCGATAGCGCGCCAGCGCTAGCGCTTCGGCATGGTAGTCGAGCTCGTGGCGAAGACTGGCGGCGAGCTCCTCGAATAGCGCATCCAGGCGCACCTGAGGAATCTTGAGCCAGCGCCCCAGACGCATGATGCGACGAAGCTGGGCCAGGTCGTCCTCCAGCACGTCGGCCAGGCCCGGATACTGTACCTTGAGCACCAGCTGCTCACCCTCATGACTCACCGCGCGATGCACCTGCCCCATGGAGGCGCTGGCGAAGGGTCGGCGTTCGATCTCGCGAAAGTGCCGCTCCGGGTCGCCGTAGCTCCCGACCAGCGTGCGACATATGTCGCCCCACGGCATGGGCTCGGCCTGGCGCTGGAGGCGCGCCAGCTCCTCGGCGAGATCCGGGGGCAGCAGGTCGTCCCACTGGGCCATGATCTGGGCCAGCTTCATCGCCGGCCCCTTCAGCTCGGAAAGTCCCTCGAATAACGCCTCGCCCAGCGTGCGCCAATCGGCCTGGCCGCCCAGTCGCGTACGCAGCACGGCGCCTCCGGTGCGGGCCCCGAGTCCCAGCAGACGCCGCGTTCTGCCCCGTTCGCGCATTCGATCACCTCGCCTTTAGCCCGCTCCGTTCCGTCCATCTGTCATGCCGCTTCATCTGACTGACCGTCCAACCGCCCGGCTGTTACCAGCCTCGTACGCTGCGATGAGCTCGCACTGGTGGTCATGGCGCCACGATACTGTAAGAATGTCCATAACGGATTACGGGAAGCGACCATGCGCCTCATCATCGCCGAAAAACCCAGCCTGGCCCGAGCCATCGCCGAAGCCCTTCCGGGCGGTGCCCGCCGCGAGGATGGCGCCCTTCACTCGGGTGATACCGTGGTGACCTGGTGCCTGGGCCATCTGCTGGAACAGGCCCCACCCGACGCCTACGACCCCGCCTTCAAGCAATGGCGGCTGGACCATCTGCCGATTCTGCCGGCGCGCTGGCAGCTTGCCCCGCGCCCCAAGGCCCGGGGGCAGCTTGCCATCATACGCAAGCTGCTCAAGCAGGCCCGTGCGGTGGTGCACGCCGGCGATCCGGACCGCGAGGGACAACTGCTGGTTCAGGAGGTCATCGAATACCTGGGCTGGAAGGGGCCGGTGTCGCGCCTGCTGATCAGCGACCTCAATCGGCCGGCGGTGCAGCGCGCCCTGATGCGGCTCGAAGACAACGCCCGCTACCAGCCGCTCTACCGTGCCGCCGAGTCCCGCTCGCGCGCCGATTGGCTGTACGGCATCAATCTGACCCGGGCCTGGACCCTGACCGGGCGTCAAGCCGGGCATGACGGTGTCCTCTCCGTCGGCCGGGTGCAGACACCCGTGCTCGGCCTGGTGGTGCGTCGCGATGACGAGATACGCGATTTCGTCCCTTATCCCTTCCATGTGTTGTGGAGCGACCTGGCGGTAGCCAACGGTCAGCTGCGCGCCTGGTGGCAACCCGGTGAGAACCATCGGCTCGACGACCAGGGCCGACTGCTCGATCCCGCCCCGGCCGTGGCTCTGGCCGAGCGGCTGCCCAATGCCGTGGGACATCTGACGTCGCTCGCCACGCGGCAGCGGCGCCAGACTGCACCGCTGCCCTACTCGCTCTCCGCGCTGCAGGTGGATGCCGCCCGGCGCTTCGGACTCTCGGCCCAGGCGGTGCTCGATATCTGCCAGCGGCTCTACGAGCGCCACAAGCTGATCACCTATCCGCGCTCGGACTGTCGCTACCTGCCGGAAGAGCATTTCGCCCAGGCGCGCGCCGCTCTCGAAAGCGCCTGTCGCAGCGACGAGACGCTGCGCGGCTGGCTGAGCGGCGCCAATTTCCGGCTGCGCTCGAAAGCATGGGACGACAAGAAGGTGGGTGCCCATCACGCGCTCGCGCCCACCGGCAAGCCGGCCGAGCTCGATCGCCTCGAGCGCGCCGAAGCCGACGTGTTTCGCCTGATTGCGCGCAACGTTCTCGCACAGTTCTATCCCCCGCTGGTAGTCAGCGAGGTGAAGGCGGAATTCACCATACTCGACGAGTGCTTTCGTGCCAGCGGCCAGGAAGTGCTCGGACCCGGCTGGAAACCGCTGTTCACCACCCGCGACGAGGCGCCGCCTCTGCCGCCGCTCGTCGAAGGGGAAACCTGCCGGGTCGAGGCCTGCGGTGTCGAGGACCGCGAGACCCGTCCTCCCGAGCCCTTCAGCGATGCCAGCCTGATCAAGGCGATGATGAACATCGCCCGCTACGTCGACGATGCCGACGTAAAGCGCACCCTGCGCGAGCACGATGGGCTGGGCACCGAGGCGACCCGCGCCGGGATCATCGAAACCCTCATCGAGCGTGGTTATCTGGTTCGTCAGAAAAAGACGCTGCGCGCCACCCGGCTCGGCAGCGGCTTGATTGCCTCGCTTCCCGACGCCGCCACGCGGCCCGAGCGTACCGCGCTGTGGGAACAACGCCTGGCGGCCATCGCCGAACGCAATGACGATCCAGCCCCTTTTCTCGCCTCGCTGATCGAGGATCTGCATGGCCTGCTGAGCTGTGCCGATACCGCCCGATTGCGCCAAGCCATGGCCACGGCCCAGGGAGAAAGCGCACCGACGACATCACGTCGCGGCAAGGCCGGCACCTCTCGGCGTCGCAGTGGCAAGGGCAAGCCAACTACGCGCCGCCGGCAGCGAAGCAGTGCCTGAGGCCGGGTTACCGCGCTGACCCGCCACGGGATTCCTGCTAGGTTGGGGCGTCTTCTACAGCCAGGCACCGCCATGCACTCCGAGACTCATCTTGTCGCTGGCCCTGGGGCTCTCGGCCGCTTGATCGCCCTGCATCTGGCAGACACGGTGCCGGTCGTGCTTGCCGGCCGCCGCCCCCTGCCTGCCGAGCAGACACTGACCACACCGGAAGGGGAGCGCCGAACGCGGCGTCTCGACACGGCAGACGTACACGCCCTGCCCGCTCTATCGCCATCGTTCGTCCACCTGACCACCAAGGCCTATGCCGCCGAAACGGCATACGCGAGCGTATTCGAACGGCTGCCTCCGACCACGCCGCTGGTGCTGTGGCAGAACGGTTACCAAGTGCAACCCCAGCTCGACCAACGCCACCCCGGGCCGGTGCTGTGCGCCTCCACGACGGAGGGCGCCTGGCTGGAGGGGGACGGAGGAGTGGTGCACGCCGGACACGGCATCACCTATGTCGGCGATCTCGGCCATCGTCATGCCGCGCTCGGCCAGCGGCTGGCCACGGTACTGGGCCGAGCCGGTCTCGACGCCCGGGCGGTCGACGATATCGCCTTGCGCCTATGGTACAAGCTGGCCGTCAACGCCGCCGTCAATCCGTTGACCGCACGCTTTCGCATCCGCAACGGTCAGCTCCGCGATCGCCCCTTTCGGCCGGTAGTCGAGCGTCTGATCGACGAGATCGCCCCGATCCTGGTCGCCGAAGGCATCGAACCGCCTGAGGCCGGCTGGCATGCGCTGGTATGGCGAGTGGTCGAAGGTACCGCTCACAATCGCTCCTCTATGCTGCAGGACGTTCTGGCGGGGCGCCCCCTGGAGCGAGAGGCGATCCTGCAACCGCTGTTAACGGCTGCCAAGCGGCATGACCTGGCCGCGCCCACCCTGGCGGAACTGGACGGATACCTGGCTCGAGCGGCATCGCGCTAGCGTTGAGATACCGCCTGGCGGGGCTCACATTGGCCTGCTAATATTTTTCATGTTGCGACCAGACGCCGAAGATGCGTCGAAACACGTTGCACAGGGAATGGGCAGGAAATGAAAGCGGGTATCGCAGGTGCCATTACCATGGCGGCCAGTCTTGCGCTGATGTCATCCTTGGCATGGGCGGAACAGGCGGTGCTCGATCACGGCGAAGCGCCCGCCTTTACCGAAGCCAATGGCGAACTGCTGGCCTCGCTGGCTCTGTCTCGCCTCGACGTTCCCTCCTTCACCGTTCGCGCCAGCGATCTGATGTATCTGGACAATGGTCTTGTTGTAGAGGGCGCCGACCTCGAAACTCCCGACGGCTATACGTCAGGCTTTCGCCTGACGGCCGGTTTCTCTCCGAAGAGCCTGCCGCAGGTCGATCTGGGCGCCGAGCTGACCTATCGCGAAAGCGACGAGGTTCCCGCTCGCCACGCCGATCAGGCGATGCTTCTCAACACCACCACGGTGGGCGGTAGTCTGCTGGCAGGCGTGCGCCTCGGCCAGTTCGGTGTCTACGCCAAATCCGGTTTCGTAGAATGGGAAGGCGATCCGGTCAACCAGAGCGAACCGCTTTACATGGCAACGGCCGGCACGTCACGCATCCAGGGCTTCGGCGCCCGGCTTCAGCATAAGCGGCTCGTCAGTCGGCTGGAGTTCGAAGAGATCGATGCACCGAGCATGGCGCATCTCAATCTTGTCACCGCCTCGCTGCACTATCCTTTCTAGCCCATCCTGTTGGCTCATTGCAGGGCGTCTCGACGTCTGACGTTACTATTTCAAGTCGCTTCACATATAACGAAATACCTGGAGATCATTTTTTTTCATACCCCTGCGTTCTTATGTGGAATGGCCTATAGTGATACGGTCGCCGACGCCGAGCGCGCGGCGGCTCTTTCTTGAACCTGCTCCTGGAGTCACGAAGATGAGTCTCAGAATCGGCGATACCGCGCCCGATTTCACGGCGCAAACCACCCAGGGTACGCTGAACTTTCACGAATGGATTGGCGATAGCTGGTGCATTCTCTTCTCGCATCCCAAGGACTTCACGCCGGTCTGCACCACCGAGCTGGGCTACATGGCCAGGCTCAAGCCCGAATTCGACAAGCGCAATACAAAGATCATCGGCCTGTCGGTCGACCCGGTCGACAACCATGCTGCCTGGGCCAAGGATATCGAAGAGACCCAGGGCACTGCTCCCAACTACCCGATGATCGGCGACGACAAACTCGAAGTGGCCAAGCTGTACGACATGCTGCCCGCCGAGGAGCCCGGCAGCGCCGAAGGCCGCACCCCGGCCGACAATGCCACGGTGCGTGCGGTGTTCGTGATCGGACCGGACAAGAAGATCAAGGCAATGTTGATCTATCCGATGACCTCGGGACGCGATTTCAACGAGGTGCTGCGCTTGCTCGACTCCGTGCAGCTGAGCGCCAAGCACACCGTGGCCACGCCGGTGAACTGGAAGCCCGGCGAGGACGTTATCATCCCCCCCTCGGTCAGCGACGAAGAGGCGAAGCAGAAGTACCCGGAAGGCTTCTCTACCCTCAAGCCCTACCTGCGTACGGTCAAGCAGCCCCAGTAAGCTTGGCTTGCGTTGCCACCACTCATGAATCGCCCCGGCCAAGCCGGGGCGTTCTTGTCTGGGGTAGCCACACGAGAAAAGTCTACGGGCTATGGCCAGACGAGGCGAGAAGCAGCAGTAACTTGTCAGCCCGTATTGCGCAGGCCCGCAGCGATACCGGCCATGGTCACCATCAGCGCCCGCGAGAGTTCACCGCTGATGGCCCCGTCGGCATCGCGGTTACGCTGCAGCAGTTCGGCCTGCAGCCCGTGCAACGGGTCGATGTAAGGATTACGGACCTCGATGGCTTGATAGATCAGCGGCGTCTGCTCCAGTAGCTGCGACTGATCGAGGAGGGTCAAAAGCACCGACTCCAGCCGGGTAAAGCGCTGACGCAATTGGGCGCCCAGTTCCTTGAGCGCCGGTTCGTCGACCAGGCGCTGCTCGTAGTAGGAAGCGATGCCCACGTCGGCCTTGGCCAGCAACATTTCCAGCATGTCGAGATAAGTGCCGAAGAAGGGCCAACGGTCGCGCATCTCGCGCAGCACTTCCAATCCTCCCTCCTCCTCGATGCGAGTCGAGAAGGCCTCGCCGCTGCCCAGCCATGCCGGCAGCATCAGGCGTATCTGGGTCCAGGCGAAGATCCACGGAATCGCCCGCAGCGTTTCCACCCCGCCGTCCTGACGGCGCTTGGTGGGCCGCGAGCCGAGCGGCAGGTGCCCCAGCACGCCTTCGGGCGTCACTGCGCGGAAATAGGGCACGAAATCGGGATCCTCTCGGACCACACCCACGTAGCTGCGGTGAGCGATCTCGGCCAGGCGGTCCATCTCCTCGCGCCAGTGGGGTTCGGGCGAGGGAGGCGGCAGCAGCGTCGCCTCGAGGACCGCGCAGGCATAGATCTCCATCGAGCGCAGCGCGATATCGGGCTGACCGAACTTGAAGCGAATCATCTCGCCCTGTTCGGTAACGCGCAGGCTACCGTTCACCGAGCCGGGCGGCTGCGACAGGATAGCGGCATAGGCCGGGCCACCACCGCGACCAACCGCCCCGCCGCGACCGTGGAACAGGGTCAGGGACACACCGTGATGGCGACACACCTCCACCAGGCGCTCCTGGGCCCGATACTGGGCCCAGGCGGCCGCCAGTTGGCCGGCGTCCTTGGCCGAATCCGAGTAACCGATCATCACTTCCTGCCGCTCGCCGGCCAGCGCCCGATAGCCGGGTAGTGCCAACAAGCGGTCGATGACGTCGCCCGCCCGGTTGAGGTCGTCGAGGGTCTCGAACAACGGCGCGATGGGCAGCGTCACGGCGCCCCCCACCTCTTTCATCAGCAGGGCCACGGTCAGCACGTCGGAGGGTTGTCCCGCCATGGAGATGATGTAAGTGCCAAGCGCCTCGGATTGCTCGTTGGCTATGACCAGGAAGGTATCGAGCACCTCACGGGTTTCGGCCGAACAATCCCAGCGCCGTGGGATCAGCGGGCGACGCGACTCGAGTTCGGAAAGCAGGAATGCCTGTCGCTGCTCCTCGCTCCAGTCGCGGTAGTGGCCGAGACCGAGCGCATCGGTCAGCTCCTCCATGACCAGCGCATGACGGCTCGCCTCCTGGCGGATATCGAGCTTGGTCAGGGTCACGCCGAAGACCGCCACACGGCGCAGCGTGTCGAGCAGCGCGCCGTTGGCGATGGTATCGAGACCGACGTCGCACAGCGAGCGATAACAGGTCAGCAGCGGCGCGTAGAGCTGGTCGCTGTTCTCGATGATCGGGCCGCCTTCGAAGCTGCGACCGTCGAGCTGGGCCTTGGCCCAATCACGCGTCGCCTCGACCCGCTGCACCAAGCGCTTGAGCAATTCACGATAGGGCTCTGCCACGTTGCCCACCTCGGCACGCAGCGCGCTGTTGCATTTCCACATGGAGAGCTCGGCCTTGAGCTGCTCCAGGTCGCGCAAGTAAAGATCCGCCGCCATCCAGCGCCCCAATAGCAGTACCTCACGGGTAACGCGGGAAGTAACGTTGGGGTTGCCGTCACGGTCGCCGCCCATCCACGAGGCGAAGACGATCGGTGCCGCGTCGAGCGGCAGGCGCTCACCGGCGGATTCCAGCAGCAGGCTGTCGAGGTCGCGATGGAACGCCGGCACCGCCTGCCACAGCGAGTTCTCTATCACAGCGAAGCCCCACTTCGCCTCGTCCACCGGCGTGGGCCGCTCGTGGCGAATCTCATCGGTGTGCCAGGCTTGGCTGATCAACTCCTCGAGACGCCCGCGCGCGCGGCTGGCCCGCTCGGGATAGTCGAGCGAGGATTCGATCACCGTCAGGCATTCGTCGATGGCATCGTACTTCTGGATCAGGGTACGCCGGATGACTTCCGTGGGATGCGCGGTCAGGACCAGCTCGACGCGCATGCTCGCCAGGCTCTCGACCAGCTTGCGCGGCGCATGACCGGCCTCGCGGGCGCGCGCCAGCAGGTCGGAGAGTACCGGCTGCGAACCGGGCTTGTAGTCCTCGACACGGCGAAAGCGCGCCCGATAATGCTGCTCGGCGATATTGGCCAGGTTAAGGAACTGGTTGAAGGCACGCGTCACCGGCAGCAGGTCGCGGTCGGGCAGCTTGCGCAGGTACTCGATCAGCTCGCGACTGCTTTGCCCATCCCCCTGTCGGCCACTCTTGGCCAGTCCGCGAATGGTCTCGATGCGATCGACGAAGCCTTGCCCCAGGTCATCGGCAATGGTGCGGCCCAGGCTGTCGCCAAGGATGCGTACGTTGTCGCGCAGGGATTCATGTAGATCGCCGCTCATGGCCGCTCTCCTCCAGAAGACGATTCGGTAAATGGAATCTCGAGGCGCTTGGCTTCCTGCCAGTGGCGCTCCATGGTGTCCAGGTCGACGTCACCGGGCGTCATGCCGCGCTTGGCCAGCGCTGTCTCGACATAGCGAAAGCGGCGTTCGAACTTGGCGTTGGTAGCGCGCAGGCACTGTTCGGGGTCGGCCTTGAGGGTACGCGCCAGGTTGGTCACCGCGAACAGCAGGTCACCCACTTCCTCGCTGGCATGCGCCCGGTCGCCCTCCTCCAGGGCCTGCTCGACTTCGTCGAGCTCCTCGCGAATCTTGGCGATCACCCCGCGTGCATCGGGCCAGTCGAAGCCGACCCGGGCCGCACGCTTGGAAAGCTTGGCGGCGCGTGACAGCGCCGGAAGCGTGCGCGGCACGTCGTCGAGTACCGAGACGGCCCTCGCACCCTCGATGCGCTCGGCACGCTCCTCGGCCTTGAGCGACTCCCAGCGACTGCTTACGTTTTCAAGTTCAGCCTGGCGGGTCTCGACCTGCTCGGCACTCACGCCGGGCGGACGGCGTGATGCCAGGGTGCCGTCGGGGAAGACGTGCGGATGGCGACGCACCATCTTGGCGGTCAAGGTATGGACTACGTCGCCAAAGTCGAAGCGCCCTTCTTCCTGCGCGAACTGGCTGTAGTAGACCACCTGGAACAGCAGGTCACCCAGCTCGCCCGGTAGCTCGTCGAAGGCGCGACGTTCAATGGCGTCCGCCACCTCGTAGGCTTCCTCGAGGGTATGCGGCACGATGCTATCCCAGTCCTGCTTGAGGTCCCACGGGCAACCCTGGTCGGAATCGCGCAGTACGGCCATCAGCGTGAGCAGGTCGTCGATGTCGTGGCGAATCGTGTCGTGGCGTATCTCGCTCATGTGCCGCTCCCCTTGCGCTTCATGCCCTTGGCGCCAGTGCGCAGTCGCTGGACCTCGATCACGTTGGACAGTTGCTGAATGCGCGAGAAGAGCCTGCCCAGCGTCTCCAGCCCATCGACCTCCACGGTAATGCGCATGCGAGCGATACCGTCACGCGTATCGGTGAGCGTGTTCACCGACAATACGTTGACCTTTTCGTTGCTGAGAATGCCTGTGACATCGCGCAGCAGACCGGAGCGATCCCAGGCCTGGATCTCGATATCCACCGGATACTGGGTGCGGGCTCGCTGGCCCCATTCCACCTCGATCACTCGCTGGGGCTCATCGACGCGCAGCTGCAGGATGTTGGGACAATCCTGGCGATGCACGGTGACCCCCCGGCCCTGGGTGATGAAACCGACGATGGGCTCCCCAGGGACCGGGTGGCAGCAGTTGGCCATGCTGGTCTTAAGGTTGCCGACGCCAAGCACGGTGATATCGCTGGTGCCGCCCTTGCCCTGGTCGCGCCGGGGCTTGGCGAGCAGACGATCTAGCTGCTCCTGATCGTCGGTTTCGCCGAACAGCTGCTGGGCCTGGTGCAGCACCTGGCCAATACGCAGGTCGCCGGCCCCCAGGGCGGCGTACATGTCGTCGGGGGTTTGATAGTTGACCTTGTGCGCCAAGGTGTCGAGGTCCATGTCCTCGACGTCCAGGCGTCTCATCTCGCGTTCGAACAGCGCCTTGCCCTCTTCCAGATTCTGTTCGCGCGCCTGATGCTTGAACCACGACTGAATCTTCGCCCGCGCCCGTGAGGTGCGTACGTAACCGAGGCTGGGATTGAGCCAGTCACGACTGGGGCCGCCCTTGCTGGCCGTCAGGATCTCTACCTGCTGCCCGGTCTTGAGCTTGTACGTGAGCGGCACGATACGGCCGTCGACCTTGGCCCCGCGACAGCGGTGACCCACCTCGGTGTGCACGCGGTAGGCGAAATCGATCGGCGTGGCGATGCGCGGAAGGTCGATGACGTGGCCATCCGGGGTGAACACATAGATGCGATCCGGCGCCACGTCGCTGGAGAGTCCCTCGCGCAGGTCGCCGAACTCACCGACCTCCTCCTGCCATTCGAGCACCTGACGCAGCCAGGCGATCTTCTCCTCGTAGCTGCTGCTCTTGCTGCTGGTATCGTGGCCCTTGTAGCGCCAATGGGCACAGACCCCAAGCTCCGCCTCGTCGTGCATGGCGAAGGTGCGAATCTGGATTTCCAGCACCTTGCTCTCGGGCCCAAGCACCGCCGTATGCAGCGACTGGTACCCATTCTTCTTGGGGTTGGCGATGTAATCGTCGAATTCGTTGGGCACGTGGTGCCAGCGCGAATGCACCAGCCCCAGCACCGTGTAGCAGTCGGCGACCTCGGGGACCAGGATGCGCACCGCGCGCACGTCGTTGACCTGGGAGAAGTCGATGCGCTTGCGCCTCATCTTGCGCCAGATCGAATAGATATGCTTCGCCCGCCCGTTGACCTCGTAGCGGACGATTCCCTGCGACTCGAGCATTCCCTTGAGGGTCGCGACCACGTCGTGGATGTAGCGGTCGCGATCCATACGCTTCTCGGCCAACTGGCGAGCGATCGTCTTGTAGTCGTTCTCATGCAGGTAGCGGAAGGAGAGGTCCTCGAGCTCCCACTTGACCTGACCGATGCCCAACCGGTGTGCCAGCGGCGCGTAGATGTCGAACACTTCGCGGGCCACCTGCAGGCGTTTTTCGCGCGGGGCATCCTTCACCTGGCGCAGCGCGCAGGTGCGCTCGGCAATCTTGATCAAGGCGACGCGCACGTCGTCGATCATGTTGACCAGCATCTTGCGCAGGTTGTCTTGCTGGTCGTGCTGGACCAGGCCCTGACTGGGAATCTGGGCGTTGCTGATGGCGGCCATCTGCAGCACGCCCGCGATCAGCTTCGCCACCTCGCTGCCGAAGCGCTTGGCGATGACCTCGATGTCGATTAGCCCCTCGCGCACGGAGCGGTAGAGCACCGCGGCCTCCAGTGCCGGCTGGTCGAGCTTGAGCTGACCGAGGATGTCGGTCATCTCGAGCCCCATGCGGAAACTCGCATCCTGAGGCAGCCAAGCCTTGTGGGGGCGCTCGACCGCCTGGGAGAGACGCTTGGCCAGTTCGCAGGCGTCGCGCATCTCGACGGGCTCGCGCAACTTGACGTCCTCCTGCAGACGCTCGAGCCAATGTCCGATGTCGACGTCGCCATTGTCCGTCAATGGCTGGTCGTCGCGCACTTTCACCATCTTTCTAGGCTCCTTGCGATGGCGGCTGCCATGCATCATGTTCGAGCAGCAGAATGGATTCCAGGTGTGAGGTGTGCACGAACATGTCGGCTACCGCCACCCGGGTGATGCGATAGCCACCATGCACGAGTCGTGCCGCATCGCGGGCCAGCGTGGCTGGGTCACAGGCGATGTAGACCAGGCGCGACACGGGACGTTCGATCAACGCCCGACAGACCGCATCGGCTCCGTCGCGAGGCGGATCGAGCATCACCGCACCGGGGGCCAACCTCTCCAGCAACGCGCTGATTTGGGCTTCGTCGTTGAGATCGGCTTGCACACCCTCGGCGGATAGCTCGTTGCGTCTCGCATTGCTCGCCAACCGCGCCACCATGTCGGGGTTGCCCTCCACCGCCGTGACGCGAGCGCCATCGGCCGCCAGCGGCAGGCTGAAGTTGCCGATGCCCGCGAACAGGTCGAGCACCCGCTCCCCTGGGAGTGGAGCCAGCCATTCCCGCACCACGGCGACCAGTTGACGATTCACCGTTTCGTTGACCTGCAGGAAATCGCCCGGGGCGAACGCCAGTTCGAGATTGCCCTCCCTGCCGGGCAAGCGGCAGGTCAGTGCTGGCGTCTCTCCCAACCATTCGAGCGTGGGCGATTCTCGTCCCACCCGCCAGGCCACGGCGACATCATGGGTCTCCCCGAAGGTCAGCCAGCGTCGTCGATCGGCCGCATTAGCGCGCAGTTGCCGCACAACCACCACGCTGGCCGTGTCTGACGCCACCAGTTCCAGATGACCGATCAGACGCGGCGCTTCCAGCTGCGCCAAGAGATTGCGCAGCGGCCCGAGCAGCGCGGAGAGCGCCGGCACCAGTATCGGACAGGTGTCGATGTCGATCAGGCGACTGGCATGCCGGGCACGGAAACCGATATGCACTCCCCCTTCGGCATCCACTTTCACCCCCAGCCGGGCGCGGCGCCGATAGCCGAGCGGCTCGCCTGCCAACAGCTCGGGCTCGGCGTCGAGTTCGACGCCCTCACGCGCCAGCAGATCGACCAGCACCGCCCGCTTATGCTCGCGCTGGGCGACGACGGACAGATGCTGCAGGTCACAACCACCGCACTGCCCGTAGTGACCACAGGGAGGATCGGCCCGCTCAGCGGCCGGCTCGAGCAGCGTGCGGATGTGAGCCTCGTCGAAGCGCTTGCGGGTACGGTGGACGGCGACTTCGATCCGTTCGCCGGGCAGCGCCCCTTCGACGAATAGCGTCTTGCCGTTCCAGGAGCGCGCCACGCCACGGCCGTCGTGAGCCAAGCGTTCGATCGTTGCCTCGGCCTCATCGTGGTCCGTGCGAGACTGGCTGCGCGGCGCCTCCGAGTGCTTTTTCTGAAGGCCGGAGGTACCGGAACGCGGGCGCGCCGGGCGACGTTTGCCAAGCATTGCCACCTCAGGCCTCCGGGGCGAACAGCCCGGTGGAGAGATAGCGGTCGCCACGGTCGCAGACGATGAAGACGATGACCGCGTTCTCGACTTCCTCGGCCACTCGCAGCGCGCCGGCCAGGGCGCCACCGGACGACACGCCGGCGAGGATACCCTCTTCGCGGGCCAGACGGCGCATGTGCTCCTCGGCTTCGCGCTGGCCGATATCGAGCACTCGGTCGATCCGACTGGCATCGAAGATGCTCGGCAAGTACTCCTTCGGCCAGCGACGAATGCCGGCGATACTGGCCCCATCCTCCGGCTGCAGCCCGACGATCTGCACCTCGGGGTTGCGCTCCTTGAGATACGCCGACACGCCCATGATGGTGCCCGTAGTACCCATGGAGCTGATGAAGTGCGTGACGCGGCCTTCCGTCTGCTGCCATATCTCGGGACCCGTGCCCCGAAAATGGGCCAACGGGTTGTCGGGATTGGCGAACTGGTCGAGCCGCTTGCCTTCACCGCGTGCGATCATCGTCTCGGCGAGATCGCGCGCTTCCTCCATGCCGCCTTCCTTGCTCACGGTAACCAGCTTCGCCCCATAGGCCGCCATGGCCTGCTTGCGCTCGCTGGAGGCGTTCTCCGGCATGATCAGTACCAGGTGATAGCCCTTGATGGTCGCGGCCATGGCCAGGGCGATCCCGGTGTTGCCCGACGTGGCCTCGATCAAGGTGTCGCCGGGTCGAATATCGCCACGCGCCTCGGCCTGCTCCAGCATGGATAGCGCCGGACGATCCTTGACCGAGCCAGCCGGATTGTTCCCTTCGAGCTTGGCGAGCAAGGTGTTGTTGCGCCCGGCCGCGATACGCTTGAGCCTGATCAGCGGCGTATTGCCGATGATGTCCTCGATGGTGGGGAAGTGCATGTAACCGTCCTTAGGCTAAGGTCTTTTACGCATTATATCCGTGCCGCCATCCACTGGACAGGCATCACGCCCGGGTGTGGCATACTGGCAGGCAAACGACTTGGATCAAGGGACAGCCGATGTCACTCGGAAACCGCCTGACACTCTGGATATTGTGTCTCCCCCTGCTAGTGCTGCTGGTCGTGGCGGTATTCGTGCTGCATCAGGATACCGAATGGCGCAGGTCAGCACTGAGCGAACGACTCCTCACCGCCGCCGAGCTGCAGGCGCCGGAACTCGCCCGCGCGGTGCTCGACGACGATCGCACCCGCCTCGATGCCGAGGCGCGGCGGCTACTGGAGATCGAGGAGACACGCGGCGTCGGGCTGTACACCGATACCGGCGCCACCGTCCTCGAACTGGGACGCACCCGCGCGCAGGTGGCCGCCACTCCCCCGCTGGAAATCCAACTGGACACCAGCGGCGATCTTTGGCGGCTACTGGTGCCGCTGGCACCGCGTGAGGCCGATGGCATGGTGGCACAACGAGCCTGGCTCGAGCTCGACATCGATAGTCGCGCCCTTACGCTCGACTTCTATCGCCGCCTCGCCACTGCCGGACTGGGCTTGTTGATCATCGGCCTGCTGCTGTTCGTTCTTGCATCCACGCTCGGCCGACGACTGGATGCAAGCCTGAATGACGCCGCCGAGACACTGCGCCGACTGCGCGGTGGCGATCTGCACGCACGGCTACCCGAAACCGGCGCGCCGGAGCTGCGCCGCCTGGCCCGACACGTCAATGCGCTGGGCGACGAGCTGGAGCAGTCGCACGAAAACATGCAGCGTCAGATCGAGCAGACCACCGCGGACCTGCAGGAGTCGATGGAAACCATCGAGATCAAGAACATAGAACTCGACCTCGCGCATCGGCGCGCGCTGGAGGCGAACCGGGTCAAGTCGGAATTCCTCGCCAGCATGAGCCATGAGATCCGCACTCCACTTAACGGCATCGTCGGATTCTGTCGCTTGCTGGGTCGTTCGCGCCTGGACCCACGCCAGCGCGAATGGCTCGATCAGGTACATATCGCCTGTGACAACCTGCTCGCTCTGGTTAACGACGTGCTCGATTTTTCACGCATCGAGGCCGGCAGGCTCGAACTCGACCGGGCCGAGCTGGATATGGTCGCACTGGTCGACGAGGCCCTGGGGTTGCAGGCCCCGCTGGCGCACCAGAAGGGCTTGCACCTGCTGGGTCTGGTCTACGACGACGTTCCGGCGCCACTGCGCGGCGATCCGCTGCGTATACGCCAGGTGCTGACCAACCTGGTACACAACGCCCTGAAGTTCACCGAACAGGGCGAGGTTATCGTGCGGGTAATGGTCGAGGAGCACTGTGGCCAAGGACGGGTGCTGCTGCGCATCAGCGTCAGCGATACCGGCATCGGCCTCACCCCGCAGGAACAGCACGACCTGTTTCAGGCCTTCCGCCAGGCCAGCGCTGGTCACTCGCGCCATTATGGCGGCTCCGGACTGGGCCTGGCGATCAGTCGCCAACTGGTCGAGCAGATGGGCGGACAGATCGCTGTGGAGAGCGAACCCTCTCAGGGCTCGACGTTCGCCTTTACGCTTCCCCTGGATATGGCCGGCACTAGCGAAGCACTACCCGAGCGCATCCTCGACGGCGACCGCGTGGTGCTCTTTGAACCGCACGCCCCGACCCGTCGCGCGCTGGGCCATCTGCTGGAGCGCTGGGGAGCCCATGTCGAGAAGGCAGCGGCGCCGGAAATCAACGGAACGCCGCCTGCCCTAATGATCGCCGCGCTCCCCATGGAGCTGAACGAAACTGTGCTGGCGGAGTGGCAGACCCGGCTCGACCTGAGTCCCTGCCCCTTGCTGTTGCTGGCCAACGTCACTCCGCTGGAACTACCCGATCTCAAGCTGCCGGTCGCCTGCGAGATACTGTGCAAGCCGGTATCCCGCCAGGCGCTGACCGATGCCCTGCGCCGACAGCGAATGGCGCTGGGACAACCGCGTACGCTACCGCTCGGTCGGTCGCGCCTGCTGGTGGTCGACGACAATTCCATCAATCGTCGCCTACTGCGTGAATTGCTCGACAGGCCCGGGCTCGAGATCGTCGAAGCCGGCAGCGGCGAAGAGGCCCTGGCGCTGGCCGAGAGCGAGATCTTCCAACTGGTTCTGATGGATATCCGCATGCCCGGCATGGATGGGGTAGAGACGACGCGAGCCCTGCGCAGCCTGGGTGGTAGCTGGCTGAACTGTCCGATCATTGCCGTCACAGCACATGCTCTCGACAATGAACGCCAGTCGCTGCTCGATGCAGGCCTTCAGGAAGTACTGATCAAGCCTGTGGACTCCCACCAGCTGGAAACCATCCTGCAGCGCCACCTGCCCTTGGCGACACCGCCAGCGAGGCCGACTCTGGCGACCTCTTCCGTACCGCCCGAGCCCATGATCCCGCCGCCTCCGGAACTCGAACACACCACCGAACTCGCCGTGGTGGACATGCAGCTCGGTACCCGGCTGGCGAACGGCAACGAGAGCCTGGCACGCGAACTGCTCGGCGAACTCGTCGCCTCGCTACCGACCAGCATGGCCGAGCTTCAAGCTGCGCTGGCAACGGAGGATGTCGAAGCGCTCCTCGACGCCGTGCATGCGCTCAATGGGGCCTGCCGCTACTGCGGCGCACCGCAGTTGGCCCTGGTGGCGGAAACGCTGGAGACGCGCCTGCGTTCACGGGGCATGGAAGATGTCGATACGCTCATCGACGACCTGTTTCAGGCCATCGAGCGACTCATCGATTGGCAAGTCGAAGCTCAGGAGGCACCTTCCAGCACCACCATGGCAAGCGCCAGTTCGGCCTCGTCGCTCAAGGACAAGTGAATGGCGCGCACACCGGCCACATCGGCGAGTTCGTGGGCGCGCCCGCTGAGCATCAACGAGGGACGCCCGAGGGCATCGCTGACCACCTGGATCTCGGCCCAGCGCATGCCGTGACGCAAGCCGACGCCCAACGCCTTGACGAAAGCTTCCTTGGCGGCAAAACGCTTGGCCAGGAAAGCCGCCTTGTCGTGGCGCTTATCCAGCCCTTCGCGTTCGATCGATCCCAGCACCCGTTCGGCGAAGCGCTCGCCATGGCGCGCCATGGCCGCCTCGAATCGCGCCACTTTGGCAATATCGGTGCCTACGCCGATGATCATGCGTGGTCGTCGCCATCCTCGTGGTGGTGATGTTCATGCTCTTCCAGCGAAGCGATGAAACCGGCTTCCTGGCCGGCGATCATCAGACGCTTCATTTCCGCCACCGCCTCCTTGAGGCCGACGAATAGCGCCCGCGCGATGATGGCATGACCGATGTTCAGTTCGTGAAGACCGGGAATCGCGGCGATCGACTCAACGTTATGATAGTGCAGGCCATGGCCGGCGTTGACCGTCAACCCGAGCTCGAGCGCCATCTCCGCCGCCGCCGACAGGCGCGCAAACTCCCGCCGGGCTTGCGCACCGCCACATTCGGCATAGGCGCCGGTGTGCAGCTCTATCACCGGCGCGCCTGCGCGCTTGGCCGCCTCGATCTGACTCGGCTCCGGATCGATGAACAGCGATACCGCGCAGCCGGCGGCCGCCAGACGTTGGCAGGCAGCGGCGATAACATCGAAACCGCCGACCACATCCAACCCCCCTTCGGTGGTCAGCTCCTCGCGCTTCTCCGGCACCAGGCAGACGTGTGCCGGACGCAGCTCCTCAGCCAGGGCCAGCATCTCCTCGGTAACGGCCATTTCGAGGTTCATGCGCGTGTTGAGCACCTCGGCAAGAATGCGCACGTCGCGCTCCTGGATATGGCGACGATCCTCTCGCAGATGCACGGTAATGCCGTCGGCGCCCGCCTCCTCGGCCAGCAGCGCCGCCTGGACGGGGTCCGGATAGCGCGTACCGCGGGCCTGTCGCAGCGTAGCGATATGATCGATATTGACACCGAGCAGAATGCGCGGGGGATGCATGGCTTTCTCCAGCAGCAGGTCGATGGGAAACGCTTTCAGTGTGAGGGGGAACGGCGCCGCTCGGCAAGTTGGCGCATCAGCTCGCGTGAGCGCAACGGGCGCGTACCGAGCAGTGGTGCCAGTGCCGCTCGAGCAATCGCCTTGGCCGGGCCGGTGAGGCCCGGCACCTCCCAGTCGCCGCCGGCCAGCAGCCGCAGGGTACGTCCGTCGAGCCCGGGCTCGCCGGGCACGAAGGCCCGCGACGCGGCATCGAAGCGATAGCGACCCTGGGGGTCGAGCTCACCGCCATCGGGCGTGGTGTAACGCGGTGCAGCGTCCAGCGCATCGAGCAGGGCGAATTCCAGCCGCCGCAGCGCCACGGCCCGCCCCTCGGGACGCGGCAGCGCTTCCAGCAATGCCGTGTAATAGGCGAACACCTCGGCCGCGGGCAACTCCACCGGCAGGGTGCGCGTCAGCAGTTCATTGGCATAGAGTCCGCACAGCAATCCCTCGCCGGCGAGCAGTGCTGCCGCGCCATGGCTTTCCATCAGGCGCAGACGCTTGAGTTCGCCCTCTCCCACCCAGGTCACGTGCAGCGGGGCGAAGGGTTGCAGCCGCCCGCGCGAGCGTGAGCCGGGGCGCTGTACGCCCTGAGCCACCGCTCGCACTCGGCCGTGCTCAAGGGTGAGCAGCTCCACCAGTGCGCTGGTCTCGCGATAGGGACGCTTATGCAGGAGAAAGGCCGGCTGCGGCTGCATGGGGGTCAATCCAGGTCGTAACCTAGGCTCTTGAGCGCCCTCTCATCGTCCGACCAGCCACGCTTCACCTTGACCCACAGGTTGAGCATGACCTTGGTGTCCAGGGCGCGCTCCATGTCGATGCGCGCCTCGCGACCGATGCTCTTGATCCGCTCGCCCTTGTCGCCGATGAGGATCTTCTTCTGGCCGGAGCGCTCCACCAGGATCAGCGCGCTGATGTGCACGATCTTGCCCTCGTCGCGGAACTCCTCGATCTCCACCGTGACCTGATAGGGCAGCTCATCGCCGAGCTGGCGCATGATTTTCTCGCGCACCAGCTCCGCCGCCAGGAAGCGCTGGCTCCTGTCGGTGACCTGATCGTCGGGGAAGTGATGCATGCCTTCGGGAAGGTGCTTGGCCACCTCCCCCTCGAGCTCCGACACGTTGGTGCCATGCTTGGCCGAAACGGGAATAATGGCGGCGAACTCACGCCGCGCCCCGACATCGGCGAGCCAGGGCAGCAGCGTGCTCTTGTCCTCGATCCGATCGACCTTGTTGACCGCCAGAATCACCGGCGCCTCGACGTGCTCGAGGCGCTGCAGCACCACCTGATCCTCTTCGGTCCAGCGGGTACGGTCGACGATGAAGACGACACAATCGACGTCGCGCAGCGCCTGGGTAGCCGCCTGGTTCATGAAGCGGTTGATCGCCTTGTTGCGATCGCGCCCCAGGATATGGATGCCGGGCGTATCCACATAGATGAACTGCGCTTCGCCTTCGGTCTTGATGCCCATGACCTGGTGTCGCGTGGTCTGGGGCCGGCGAGACGTAATCGATATCTTCTGACCCAGGATGCGGTTCATCAGGGTCGATTTGCCCACGTTGGGCCGCCCCACGATTGCCACGAAGCCACAGGTTTCGTTCATGAGTTGCCTCCTCCGCGGATCTCGAGCCGCGCTAGCGCCAGCTCGGCGGCCTGCTGCTCGGCATGTCGACGACTGGACCCGGTGCCCAGGGTATGCGAATCGAGCAGTTCGACGTGACACTCCACGGTGAAGGTCTGGTCGTGTGCCTCCCCTTCCACCGTCACCACTTCGTAGCGCGGTAGCGGCGACTGACGCGACTGCAGGAACTCCTGCAGGCGGGTCTTGGGATCCTTCTGTGTGTCCTGCAGGTCGATGGATTCCAGCCGTTCGGCGTACCAGGCCAGCACGCGGGCCCGAGCCACATTCATGCCGGCATCCAGGTAGATCGCCCCGAGCACGGCCTCGACGGCATCGGCCAGGATTGAATCGCGACGATGACCACCGCTCTTCATCTCGCCGGAGCCCAGCCGCAGGCATTCGCCGAAGGCCATCTCGCGGGCCAACTCGGCCAACGTCTGGCCGCGCACCAGGCGGGCACGCAGGCGCGAAAGCTGCCCCTCGCGCGCCTGGGGAAAGCGCTCGTAGAGCGCCTCGGCGATGACGAAATTGACGATGGAATCGCCCAGGAACTCCAGGCGTTCGTTGTTCTGGCCCCCGTAGCTGCGATGGGTCATGGCCAGTTCCAGCAAGGCATTATCGTGGAAGGTGTGGCCGATGCGACGACTGAAGGCGGTAAGGGATTTGCTCACGAAATTCCTGTTGATTCTGGTCCATCAATGGATGCGACGGATCTGGGTGAAGCTCGGCAGGCCGCCATCCCAGTGCATCCACACGGCAAACGCTCGGCCGACGACGTTCTCCTCCGGCACGAAGCCCCAGTAGCGGCTGTCGTTGGAGTGGTCACGATTGTCGCCCATGGTGAAGTAGTGCCCTTCGGGAACGACGACTTCACGGACCCGAGGGCCGGGATCCCGGGGATTATTGTAGATTCGATGGCTGGACTCGCCCAGTTGCTCCTCGAGCAGCCACTCGCCGGGAGCCGTAGCGGGCGTCTCGTCGAGCAGGCGTTTGGGCACCGGCTCGCCATTGATATACAGCTGCTTGTCTTCGTAGCGCAGCGTATCGCCCGGCAGGCCCACCACACGCTTGATGAAGTTCACAGAGGGCTCGCTGGGGAAGCGAAACACCATGACGTCGCCTCGCTGCGGCTCGCCCACTTCGATGATGCGATCGTGCGTAACCGGCAGACGCAGGCCATAGGCATACTTGTTGACCAGAATGAAGTCGCCGACTTCAAGCGTGGGACGCATCGAGCCCGAAGGAATCTGGAACGGCTCCACCAGGAAGCTACGCAGCAACAGCACGACCAGCAGCACCGGGAAGAAGGAACGCGCATAGTCGACCGGCCAGGGCTCCTTGAGCGCCCGCTCGCGAGCGCTCTCCTCGAGACCTTCGGTGGTACCCGCCTCCACCTCGGCCAGCTTACGATGGCGCGCGGGACGCCACCAGACGATATCGAGCAGCCAGATCAGGCCGGTGAGGGCTACCGCCACCACCAACAGAAGTGAGAAATCCATAGTGTCGCCGGTCCTAGTCGTTCACCTTGAGCACGGCCAGGAAGGCGTCTTGGGGAATTTCCACCCGACCGACCTGTTTCATGCGTTTCTTGCCCGCTTTCTGCTTCTCGAGCAGCTTCTTCTTGCGCGTCACGTCACCGCCATAGCACTTCGCGGTGACGTTCTTGCGCAGCGCCTTGACCGTGGAGCGCGCCACTACCTGGCCGCCGATGGCCGCCTGTATCGCCACGTCGAACATCTGGCGCGGAATCAGCTCCTTCATCTTTTCGACCAGCACTCGGCCGCGCGAGTGAGCGTGATCGCGATGAATGATCACCGCCAATGCGTCGACCCGGTCGCCGTTGATCAGCACGTCCAGACGCACCAGTTTGGCCGCCTCGAAGCGCTCGAAATTGTAATCCAAGGAGGCATAACCCTTGGAAATGGACTTGAGCCGATCGAAGAAATCCATCACCACTTCGGACATGGGCAGCTCGTAGGTGAGCTGGATCTGGCTGCCGAGGAACTGCATGTCGAGCTGGTTGCCGCGACGGTTCTCGCACTCCATGATCACGTTGCCGACGAACTCCTGCGGCACCAGGATGCTGGCACGCACGATCGGCTCGCGCATCTCTTCCACATCGGCCATGTCGGGCAGCTTGGACGGGTTGGAGACGTAGCGGATATCGCCGTTTTTCATTGCCAACTCATAGACCACGGTAGGTGCCGTGGTGAGCAGGTCCAGATCGTACTCACGCTCGAGACGCTCCTGGATGATCTCCATGTGCAGCGTGCCGAGGAAGCCGACGCGGAAACCGAAACCGAGGGCGTCGGAGTTCTCGGGCTCGTATTCCAGCGAGGCGTCGTTGAGCGCCAGCTTCTCCAGCGCGTCGCGGAAATCCTCATAGTCGTCGGCGCTGACCGGGAACATGCCGGCGTAAACCTGCGGCTTGACCTTCTGGAAGCCGGGCAGGCGCGGCACGTCGGGGGTCTTGGCGTGGGTGATGGTATCCCCCACCGGAGCACCCTGGATATCCTTGATCCCCGCCACCACGAAGCCCACTTCGCCGGCGCGCAGGATGTTGGTCTCCTTGCGCAGCGGCGTGAAGATCCCCACTTCGTTGGCCTGCCAATCGCGCCCCGTGGATTTGATGCGAATTTTCTCGCCCTTCTTCAGCGTGCCATCGAAGATGCGCACCAGCGAGACGACACCGAGATAGTTGTCGAACCAGGAGTCGATGATCAGCGCCTGCAATGGCGATCCGGGGTCACCCTTGGGTGGCGGAATGTCGCGCACCAGACGTTCGAGTAGCGCATCGATGCCGAGCCCGCTCTTGGCCGACACCTGGCAGGCATCGGTGGCATCGAGACCGATGATCTCCTCGATCTCATGGGATACCTTGTCGGGATCGGCCTGGGGCAGGTCCATCTTGTTGAGCACCGGCAGCACCTCGAGCCCCTGCTCGATGGCGGTGTAGCAGTTCGCTACCGATTGCGCCTCGACGCCTTGAGCGGCGTCCACGACCAGCAAGGCTCCTTCGCAGGCATAGAGAGAGCGCGAAACCTCGTAGGAAAAGTCCACGTGCCCCGGGGTATCGATGAAATTAAGCTGGTAGGTTTTGCCATCCTGAGCATGGTAATCCAGCGTCACCGACTGCGCCTTGATGGTAATGCCGCGCTCACGCTCGAGGTCCATCGAGTCGAGCACCTGCTCCTTCAGCTCGCGCTCGGTCAGCCCGCCGCAACTCTGGATCAGACGATCGGCAAGCGTGGATTTGCCGTGGTCGATATGCGCAATGATCGAGAAGTTTCTTATGTGACTGAGTTTGCTGCTTTTTTCTGCTTCAGACATGAGGAGATCCGGTTCGTGCACACGCCCGGGCCATGTTTGGAGAAGCAAACAGCAGACGGGCATGCAAGAAGATGGCGGTATTGTACCGGCATGACAGAGGGTTGGACAGCGCAGCCGCACGACACGAATACGACGACGCCTCCCGCCATGGCGGGAGGCGTCGAAAGGGAATGCTCGAACCGGTCAGCCGCGTCCGAGCCTCAGCGCCACGAACAGCGAGCGCCCCTCACGATAGAGCCGTACCGGCACCGCGCGATCGGTCGGCATCGATTCGATCAGTTCGCGTAGCTGCTCACCGCTCTCCACGGCACGATGATCGACACTGACGATGACGTCACCCGGCACAATACCCGCTTCGGCTGCGGCACCGCCTGGATCAACTTCGCGCACCAGCACGCCGGTGTCGAGCCCCAGGCGCTGGAGTTCGGTCTCGTCGAGCTCGGCTACGGCGATACCCAATCGCGCCTGGGCGTTGCCACCACTCTTCTCCGCCACCTCGGACTCGCTATCGGGCCAGTCACCGATGGTCACGTCCAGTGTCTGGCGCTCGCCGTCGCGCAGAATGGTCAGCTCGGCCTCCTCGCCCGGTGTCACTCTGCCAATCAAGCGCGGCAGGTTGCGCGAACGCTCGACCTCTTCCCCGTCGACCTCGAGCACGATGTCGCCCGCCTCAAGACCGGCACGAGCCGCCGGGCCCTCCGGATCGAGATCGGCGATCAAAGCACCGCTGGGGCTATCCATGCCGAACGACTCGGCCAGGTCGCGCGAGACAGGCTGGATCATCACGCCCAGCCAGCCGCGATGCACGCGTCCATCTTCGCGCAGCTGGTTGGCGACATCCATGGCCACGTTAATGGGTATGGCGAACGACAGCCCCATGAACCCACCGCTACGGGTGAATATCTGGGAGTTGATCCCCACCACTTCGCCATCCAGATTGAACAGCGGCCCTCCGGAATTGCCCGGGTTGATAGCCACGTCGGTCTGGATGAACGGCACGTAAGCGTCGCGTGGCAGCGTGCGATTGATGGCACTGATGATACCGGCGGTCACGGAGTGCTCGAAGCCGAACGGTGAGCCGATGGCGGCCACCCACTCGCCTACCTGCAGCGCGTCGGAATCCCCCATCCGCAGGGTGGGCAACCCCTCGGCCTCGACCTTGAGCAGCGCCACGTCGGTCTGGGTATCGGCCCCCACCAGCTCGGCCGCCAGCTCGCGGCGATCGTTGAGGCGTACGAGGATCTCATCGGCGCCCTCGACCACGTGGGCATTGGTCAGCACATAGCCGTCTTCGCTGATAATGAAGCCGGAGCCCAGGGACTGCCGCTCCTGACCTTGATCTTGGCCGGGCCCTCCTCCCGGAGGCATGGGAAGGCGATCACCAAAGAAATGACGAAATATCTCTGGAATCTCCTGGCCACCGAACCCATGGAAGGCCTGATCTCTTCCCGGCACGACGCGCGTGGAGGAGATATTGACCACCCCCGGGGCGGCCTCCTTCACCAACCCCGTGAAGTCGGGTAGCTCCTGAGCGAGTGCCGCTTGGCTGGAAACGAACAGGGCCAAGAGAAACGCCCAGAGGGAAACGTGTCGCATCATTGGCTTCATATGAGCTCCTGCATCAGCGTACTTCCAAATGAATCTCGACGATGTACTTGATTCGCGTTTCGAACGATACCTGTGGCACACCCATGTTGCTTTCAAGCCCAGCCCTGGAGAACCCCGAAAGGACAGCGTCTCCTAGCCTTCGTCCTCGCCTGCCGACATGCCGTTCCATACGATATTGTCGGCCACTTGGACCAACACTCGCGGCGGCAGCTCTCCCATGACCACGACCTGCATGGCCCGGTCCTCGGACGCCACATGACGCACCACGGCTAGCGAAATGCCCAAACGATGAAGGCCGGGAATCAGGCGCTCCCGCCCCTCCTCGATGGGTTCGACGAACAGACTGAGCGTAGAGAGGCCGTCGCTGTAGATGCGATGCGCAACCGTCTCGTCGTGCTGCTCGACATCGGTATCCACCGGCTGGTCGATGAAGCCCTCCGGCAACCAGCCGGGGCGCCACGCCTGACGAGGCGGCGCTCGCCGAGCGTCGAGCACCACGCCGCCCTCATGCAATTGTGGCGGCTGCAGCTCGGTGAGCTGAAAAGTCTCGACCACGCGTCCGCGCTCGTCGATCAGTTCGCGCTTGAGCGGCAGCGCCGTGTCGGCGTCGAGCCAAAGACGCTGACCGAAGCGCATGCCATCCAGCGGTTCGATATCCAGGCGCACCGCACTGCGATTGGCAATGCGCTCGTCATTGCCCATGGTCAGGCGGTAGTAGCGATCGATATGACGGGAGATGCCCGCTGGCGATGCGGGGGCATCGTCGTCGCTGTCGGCCCAGGTCATGCGCCCGATACGACCATGACGCTCGAAGAAGACGGACGGTCCGTCAAGGAATCTCGCCACCTCCCGCTCGATGCCGTTACGAATGTCATGGGATAGCGCCAATGTGCGGACGCCATCGATACCGATGCGCACCGCACGCGCCTGGAAGACATGACAATGGCTTGCCCAGAGGCTGCGCTCGAACCACTCCAGCGCCGATCCAGGCGTATCCCATTCGGCCAATTGACGACAGTCGAACCGCTCGGGGTTCGACTCCGAAGAGACTGCCGGCTCGGCGCCGGCGGGCAACTGGTACGCCAGGAATGCGAGACCACTCAGCACGGCCAGGCGTGTTGCGCTACGCCTGCCCGACATCAGCGCTGCCCCAGCGTCTCGCTACCGGAGGCACGCAGCAGCGGCATCCATGCATCGCCACTGCGATAGGTGGTGCCCTCGGCGTGACGATCGAGATAAGACTGCAGCAGACGTGCCTGCTCCTGGTCCTGCTCGGCATGCGACTGGCGTGGATTCGGCGTCAGGAAAAGCGGACTGTCGGAGCCCACGCCAACGGGCATGACCCCGGATTGAGCGCCAGAGGAAGTCGCTGGCGAGAAGAGGGGCATGCCGACCGGTGAACCTTGAACGCCGACGCGTGAGGCCAGACTGGGCTGCGACGGCCCTACGGGCGCCTGCGACTCGCTTTCGGCAAGCTCCGTGCCGCTGCCACCACTGCGGGTGAAGTCACTACCGCTGTAAAACTGCACGCCGGTGATCACCATCAGGGTAACGGCGGCAGCGATGCCGGCGCTGCGGGCAAAGGGTTGGGTGCGCCGCGATGCGTGAGGCGTATCTTCCCGGAGCGGAACCGGCTCCTGCTCCAGCCGAGCCATGATGCCGGCCGAGAGATCCGTGCTGACATCGATGTCATGATCCCGCCGCATCAGGCTGCGCACCAAGTGATAGCGCCGCCATGCGTCGGCTGCATCCGGCTCGTCTTCGAGAGACTTGAGCGCACGACGCAACTCGAGATCATCACCTTCGCTGTCCATCAGGGCAGAAAGCGACTCCCGTGCATTCTGACTCATTCCTCACACCCCCACATTGTCAAGGCACCCCGCCTTGCAACCAATGATTTCGGTATTTTCGATTGCATTCATCCAAAATACCGACAGCCCATATAGCCGTCGCCAGGCGACGGTCAATGCTTCAGACGCCATCGACGCGAGACAGTTCAGCGAAGAGGCGAAAAGCCTTGAAAAAATCACTCAGTCACCGACTCCCGCGTTCTGGCGGTGGTCACCAGCGGTTGAATGTGCTGATCGACTGCCTCCCGGGCACGGAAGATACGCGAACGCACCGTACCCACGGGACACTGCATGATATTGGCAATATCCTCGTACGAGAGCCCGTCGAGTTCACGTAGCGTGATAGCCGTACGCAGGTCATCGGGCAGGTTCTCGATCGCCTCGAATACCGCCGCCTCGAGTTGGTCGCGCGCCAGCGAGGACTCCGGCGTCTCGATATCGGCGAGCCGACCGCTGTGATCAAGGATCTCGGCATCGACGATATCGAGATCGCTGCCCGGCGGCCTGCGCCCCTTCGATACCAGATGATTTTTCGCGGTATTGATGGCGATCCGATACATCCAGGTATAGAAGGCGCTCTCGGAACGAAAGTTACCCAGCGCCCGGTAGGCCTTGATGAAGGCCTCCTGGGCCACGTCCTGTACCTCGGCGTGATCCTGAATATAGCGACCGATCAGCCCGATGATCTTGTGCTGGTATTTCTTAACCAGCAGATCGAAGGCTCGTGTATCGCCTTTCTGCGCGCGTTCGACGAGCTGTTGATCGGTTTCCCGGTTGCCCATTCACTTGCCCCCTGGCCGGGAGCTGCCCTGACAGGACGGGCTGAGCGAAAGCGTGGTAACGGAATCTGCATGCATGGTATCAACCTGGAGCCAGTTGGCCGCTGAAAGTCCCTGGACGAATTCGTCCTTCGTTGAAGCAAGTGTTCCTGTTTCTTGGCCGCGCATCAAGCCGACCGCCATGCGCCGGCGCTGTGACAAGCGTACAGGCGTCGGGTTCCGTTGCGATTGCGGTTTTCTTCCTCGGCGGGTGTATAGTAGATCACCCACATGCCTTCAACGCATCACGACACAGGTAGCAACATGTCAGATCAGCAGGTCAGCAACCTCAACGTTCTGTCCCAGGACGTCCTGATCACGCCCGAAGCCCTCAAGAATGAGATCCCCTTGACCGAAGCCGCCGAAAGGACGGTGATTGAAGGCCGCCGGACGATCCAGAACATTCTCGACGGAAGCGACCCGCGTCTGCTGGTGGTGGTTGGCCCCTGTTCGATCCACGACGTGGATGCCGCCCTCGATTACGCCCGTCGTCTGCGCCGCCTGGCCGACCAGGTTGAGGAAAGCCTTTACATCGTAATGCGCGTCTATTTCGAGAAGCCCCGCACCACCGTGGGATGGAAAGGCTTGATCAACGATCCGCACCTGAACGGCTCGTTCGAGATCGAGGAGGGCCTCCACATAGCGCGGCGACTGCTGGTGGACCTGTCGGAACTCGGCCTGCCGCTGGCCACCGAAGCCCTCGACCCCATCTCTCCACAATACCTGCAGGACTGCATCAGCTGGTCGGCGATAGGTGCACGCACCACCGAGTCCCAGACCCATCGCGAGATGTCTTCCGGCCTGTCCAGCCCCGTCGGCTTCAAAAACGGCACCGACGGCAGCCTGGATGTGGCGATCAATGCCCTGCAGTCGGTCTCGCATCCGCACAATTTCCTGGGCATCAACCAGAGCGGCCAGGTGGCGATCATTCGAACCCGCGGCAACGCCTATGCCCACGTGGTACTACGGGGCGGTAACGGCAAGCCCAATTACGACAGCGTCAGTGTGGCACTGGCCGAGCAGGAACTGCGCAAGGCGGGAGTGAAGCCCAACATCATGATCGACTGCTCGCACGCCAATTCCAACAAGGACCCGGCGCTGCAGCCGCTGGTGATGGAGAACGTCACCAACCAGATTCTCGAGGGCAACCGCTCGATCATGGGGTTGATGGTCGAATCCAATCTCGGCTGGGGCAGCCAGAAAATTCTCGACGATCACAGCCAGATGCAGTACGGCGTCTCGGTTACCGATGCCTGCATCGACTGGCCCACGACCGAAGAGGTGATGACGCGCATGGCCCGTAAGCTCATACCGGTACTCGCGCAGCGTCAGGTGGATTGATTCAGCGCATTCCCTCGCGAAAGGCCCGCCAGAGCGGGCCTTTCGCGTTTTCGCCCGGTCAGGTGGTTTCGAAACCGTCGATCTCGCGCCGGAACGGAGGCAGCGCCTCGAGCAGTGCGCGGCCGTAGCGGCGTGTGAGCACGCGGCGATCGAGCAGCGTGATGCGCCCCTGATCGGCCTCCTTGCGGATCAGCCGGCCGCAGGCTTGGACCAGTTTGATCGAGGCGTCCGGCACGCTGATGCGCATGAAAGGATTGCCGCCCTGGCTCTCGATCCATTCCGCCAGTGTCGCACCGACCGGGTCGTCGGGCACGGCGAACGGCAGTCGGGTGATCACCACGTGCGTGAGGTATTCCCCGGGCAGGTCGATACCCTCGGCGAAACTCGCCAAGCCGAAGATGACGCTGCCCTCCCCCGCGTCCACGCGGGCACGATGACGCTCGATCAGCTCACGCTTGGGCAGCTTGTCCTGGGCCAGCACCCTCTCGCGCCAGGCCGCCGGCAGCGCCTTCTCCACGGCTCGCAGCTGAGCGCGAGAAGAGAATAGCATCAGCACCGCCTCGCGCTCGCCCAGTTCGCTGACGAAGTCGATGATGGCCCGTTCGTGAGCATCGCGATCGCCGGGATCCACCGCTTGGCGCGGCACGCTGAGTACCGCTCGCGAATAATCAAAGGGGCTCGGCAGGCGCTGATAACGGTAGCGGTTGGCGAGCCCGGCCCGCTCCTGCAGGCGTTCGAAGCGGCCAAGCGCCGTGAGCGTAGCCGAGGTCACCACGGCACCGAAGCAGCTCCCCCAAAGAGTCCGAGCCAGGGTCGGCGCCGCCGATACGGGGCTCGCCGAGAAGGTCAGCTCCGGGTCGGCACCAAAGCGCTCGAGCGTCAGCCAGCGCGCGCGCGGCGGCTCGCCTTGGGTGTCGGGCTCGGCGTAGGCCTCCCATAGGCCGTGCGCCTCCAGCGCCCGGCCATGCAATAGCGCCAGCAAAGGCAACCACGCTTCGGCCTGCTCGCGCTCGAGCCCGGTGTGCTTATCGGGGTCGAGACTCTCGCGCAGGATACCGGTCATGGTTTCGAGCGTGCGCGAGAGTTCGGCGACGCCCACCAGTAGCGCGCCGGCATGTTCGCGCAGGGCGTCGGGCACCCGGCCCATGGGAAAGCGAAACTGGTGGTTCTCCTCCCCCTCCTCCAACCCATGCAGGCGGCCGGCCAGTTGATGCCCCAACGAGAAGGCCTCGCCCAGGCGCGGCTCGAGTGCCGCAATGATTCCCGGCAGGGCAGCCAGCAACCGCGCCAGGGTGGGCTGTACCGCCAGCGCCTGGTTGAGCTCGGTCAACGATTTTTTCAGGTTGCCCAGCCAGCGCAACATGCCATTGACGCCCACACGATGAGCGAAATGGGTCAGCGCCTTGTCCGGCAGATGGTGGCCTTCGTCGAAGACGTAGATACAGTCGCCGGGAGGCGGCAACACGACCCCGCCACCCAATGAGAGATCGGCGAGCACCAGATCGTGGTTGGCGACGATGATGTCGGCGGTTTCAAGGTCGCGACGCGCACGGAAGAAGGCGCAAGCGGCAAAATGGCCGCAGCGGCGATTGGTGCACTGGCGATGATCGATGGTCAGGCGACGCCAGTCCGTGTCGTCGATGGATACCGGCCAGCTTTCACGATCCCCTTCCCAGCGGCCGCTGCCGTAGGCATCGGCCATCTCCTGAGCCAAGGCCTGGAAATGATCACCACCGCTTTGCGCCAAGCTCTGCTCGAACAACGACAAGGTGGGATTGCCTTCGACCCCGTCAAGCGCCTGCTCCAGACGCGTCAGGCAGAGGTAGCGCCCGCGCCCCTTGGCCAAGGCATAGCTGAAATCGAGACCGCTGTGCGCCTTC
Organism: Billgrantia saliphila; assembly: GCF_002930105.1. Taxonomy (GTDB): domain Bacteria; phylum Pseudomonadota; class Gammaproteobacteria; order Pseudomonadales; family Halomonadaceae; genus Halomonas; species Halomonas saliphila. Next base: position 40,343 of record NZ_PJRN01000020.1, read on the forward strand.
AGCGTCGGCAGGTCCTGGTGCAGCACCTGCTCTTGCAGCGCCACGGTCGCGGTCGCCACCACTAGCCGCTTTCCTCGCGCCTTGGCCACCGGCAGCCCCGCCAGCAGATAGGCCAGGGTCTTGCCGGTGCCGGTGCCCGCCTCGAGCACACAGACATGCTCGTCGGAGAGCCGCTTGCCGTCGTCATCGACCTCGATGGCGCTCAGCGTGCGGGCGATCTCGGCGATCATCAGGCGCTGGCCGTAGCGTGGCGTCAGCCCCTGGGCCTCCAGCACGCGGCGGTAGGCGGCCTGTATCTCGCCCTTGAGGGCCTCGTCCAGCATGGCCGTTACAGCAGTCCTTCGGGCGGATGCTCGCAGGGAAGCTTGTCTTGAATGTAGCGCTCGATCTCAGGCAGAGAGAAGGCATCCTCCTCACCGACGAAACTGATCGACACCCCGGTGGCCCCGGCACGACCGGTGCGACCGATACGATGGACGTAGTCCTCGGGATCCTCGGGCAAGGTGTAGTTGACCACGTGGCTGACATCCTCGATGTGAATGCCGCGGCCGGCCACGTCTGTGGCTACCAGCACCTGCACTTCGCCCTCGCGGAAACGCTCCAATGTCTTGATGCGCTGATTTTGCGGCACATCGCCGGAAAGCAGGGCGACGTTGATGCCGGCCTTCTGGAGCAGCCCCTCGAGCTTGCGCACCAGGTCGCGGCGGTTGCCGAACACCATTACCCGATCGAAGCTCTCCTGCTTGAGTAGATTGATCAGTAGGCGCTGCTTGTCCTCGTCGCTGACCAGGTAGACGCGCTGGTCGATGTTGGCCTTGTTCTCCACCGTGACTTCAATCTCGACGTGGGCCGGCTGGTGGGTCCATTGGCTGGCCAGGTTGAGAATGTCATGGGAGAAAGTGGCCGAGAACAGGAAGGTCTGGCGCTCCTCCTTCTTCGGCGTGTGCCGGATGATACGCTTGACATCGGGTATGAAGCCCATCGACAACATGCGATCGGCTTCGTCGAGCACCAGCACTTCGACCTGAGTGAGATCGACGTCGCGCTTCTCGTGGAAATCGAGCAATCGACCGGGCGTGGCCACCAGAATGTCGAGCTTCTTGCCCAGGTGCTCGCGCTGCTTCTGGTAGTCCATGCCGCCGACGACACTGGCTACGTTGAGATCGGTGAAGCGCGCCAGCGCCTTGGCATCCTTCTCGATCTGCAGGGCCAGTTCGCGGGTCGGGGCCACGATCAGAGCGCGCGGCGCACCGGGCTTCTGGCCCTCAGGCGTCTCTTCTTCGAGGAAGTAGGCCATTATCGAGATCAGGAAGGCAGCGGTCTTGCCCGTGCCGGTCTGGGCCTTGCCGACCACGTCGCCACCGAGCAGCGTGTGAGTCAGCGCCTCGGCCTGTATCGGAGTGCAGTACTCGAAGCCCAGGGCGTGGATGGCGCGCATCAGCGGCAAGGGCAGATCGAAGTCGTGAAAGCGCCACTTGCCCGCCACGGCAGGCACCTGAAACTGGCGCAGATCCCAGCTCGACTGGCGGCGACGCGGCTTGCGACGACGACGCTTGGGCTTGCGGTTCTCGGCCGGGGCTGTGGTCTGTTCCGACTCGCTCATAGGCTGTGTGTCTTGTCCGTAGCAATAATGGGTTAGAACTTTCAGCCGCATATTGTACCAGCCTATGGCGTCGAGGGCGCGTCTCTTGCATCGGACTGTTAGAATGGCTCCTTCATGCTGCCTTTCGACACTCATGGAGCCAGGCCTGATGACACGCCGCAAGAAGACACGCTCGCTGGCCGACAAGGTGACCATCCGCACCGGCAAGCGCAAGGACTACAAGAAGTGGCGCCACGAGAACCCCGACCAGGTGACCTCTTCGCGGCGCTTCACTCAGAAGAAACGCCAGCAGCGCAAGCTGCAGGCGGCACGCAAGCTGGCACGTCAGGAACAGGGGGTGAGCCTCCCTATTCATCCCGGTAGCGACGAAAAGAACGAAAAGAACAGCGAGGAGCACGAAGAGTGATACGTCTGGTGTCGTTCAATATCAATGGCGTGCGCGCACGGCTGCATCAGCTCGAAGCGCTGGTTGCGGCGCATCGCCCGCTAGTGATCGGGCTGCAGGAAACCAAGGTTCACGACAGTGAGTTCCCCTGCGAAGCGGTGCGGGCAATGGGGTATCACGTGCACTTCCACGGCCAGAAGGGACACTACGGCGTCGCCCTGATGTGTCACGAGACGCTCTGTCCCGAGGGGCCCGAGGAGGTTTTCTTCGGACTTCCCGGCGACGGAGAAGCGTCTCAGCGCCGCTTGATCGGCGCACGCCTGCGTACGGCAGACGGACAGCCGCTGACGGTATGGAACGGCTACTTCCCGCAAGGCGAGAACATCGATCATCCAACCAAGTTCCCCAACAAGCGCGACTTCTATGCGCGCCTGACCCAGCTTCTCGAGGAGCGGCATCGCCCCGAGGAGCGGCTGGTGGTGATGGGCGACTTCAATATCTCGCCTGAAGATATCGACATCGGGATCGGCGAGGCCAATCGCAAGCGATGGCTGCGCGAAGGCAAGACCAGTTTTCAGCCGATCGAGCGGGAGTGGCTCGGCACGCTCAAGGCATGGGGCCTGACCGACAGCCATCGGGTTCGCTACCCCGAGAACGACGACCGCTTCAGCTGGTTCGACTATCGCTCGCGCGGCTTCGAGCGGGAACCCAGGCGGGGATTGCGCATCGACCATATCCTTGTCACTGCACCGTTGGCCGAGCGCGTGCGGGATGCCGGTATCGACTACGAGGTGCGCGCCATGGAGCGCCCCTCGGACCACGCCCCGGTCTGGACCGAATTAGAACTCTGAAATTGGGTTCTTGCGACCCGCCGGGCCACGCGAGTCCTAGCGGGTCGTAAACCAGCGCTCGTCCACATCGACCCCTCGGACTTGAGCCTGCTGCATCGCCTCTTGGGCCAGCTCCAGCCTCCCCCAGGCGCTGGCCAGCAAGCCCAGGCGCTGCCAATCATCGCCCTCACCGCTGCGTTCGGCAACCGTACGCCAGGCCTCTAGCGCACGCTCTCGGGCGCGGGCTTCCTCCCAGGCCCGAGCCAGCAGGCGCCGGTTTGCCAGGGTATCGGGCAGTGCCTCCTCGGTCAGGGCCACTTCCAGTAGCTCCGCCGCGCGCGCCGGCGTTCCGGCGGCCAGATGCAGTTCGATTCGCTGCTCGAGGTCTCCCTCGCCAGCCAGCACGCCGAGCCGCCAGCCCGCTTCCCACAGCGCCGCCGCTCGCACCGGATCGCCGAGCCCTTGGGCCAATGCCGCCGCCCGACGCCAGTCGGCCGCCTCGGATGATGCATTGAGTTCGGCTTCGAGTGCCGCCAAGGCTTCAGCTCCCTTGCCGGCGCGCTGAAGGACGATGTTGGCGAGACGCTGCTGCCGAGCATCGGGCGCCTCGCCCATCGCCAAGGCACGCTCGGCCCAGCGCGCAGCCTCTTCCCAGCGTTCGAGCTCGGCCAGAGTGCGCGCCAGACGCCAGTAGTCGGCGGGCCCACCCTCATGCCGCTGCAGCCAATCGCTCAGTAGTTCCGCACCCCGCTCCCGCTGACCCGCGGCAATCCTCATCCTCGCTTCTTCTCGCAACCAACGATCGCGCTGCTCTTGTGGCGCTTCCTGTGTCTGGCGAGCCTGATGCAGTGCTTCGGCCGCCGCCTCATAACGCCCCGCCTGGGTCTCAGCCCCGGCCAGCAGCTGGAGGTACAGGGCACTGGCCCAGCGATCGGCGGCATTGCCACCCTCGAGCCGCCGGGCCTGGGTCCGGGCCCGCTCCCCCGCCGCCTCGTCAGCGCCTTGCTGCAGCTGCTGCTGAAGCCGCTCCAGGTCGGCAATGACATCGCCCGGCAGAGCCGGCGGAGCAGCCGTCACGGCTGGCACGGTAGCCAACCAGACGCAGGTGGTCAGCAACAGCAGAGTAGCGGGAGCGATTCTCATGGCGTCTACCTCAACTGGAACTCGAGGCGCTGGCGCGCCCGGCGTACACCATCGGCAGGCTCGAACTGCCAGCGGGCCACGGCCTGCTCGGCGGCCGAGTCGAAGACGTTGCGCGGCTGCGATTCGACCACACGAATCGACGAGCGGTCGACGCTACCGTCGGGGCGAATCAGGAACTGCAGCTCCACATGTCCCTCCAGGCCACGCCGCTGGGCTCGTGACGGATACTCCGGCGGTACGCGGCTGGTCGGCGCGATTTCGCCGACGTCCACCGGTCCTTGCTCGGCGGGTGTGGCTTGCTCGGCCTGGGGGCCTTGCGCCGCCGCCTCGCTCGGTGCGCTCTGCTCGGAGGCCGGCGCCGGCTCGGGGGGCGGTTCAGGCGCCGGCTCAGGCTCGGGGGTCGGCTCAGGCGCCGGTTCGGGTTCAGGCTGGACCTCGCTGAGCTCGGGCAGACGGGTATCGAGTTCCACCGGCTCAACCGGCTCGGGTGGCAGCTCAGGCTCCGGCAGACTGATTCGACTCTCCAATGGCGGTAACGGCTCCGGCTGAGGCGGCGCGGTTTCCGTCACAGGCGGCGGTTCGGCACTGGGTTCGAGCGCTTCTTCCTGCTCATTTTGTGCTGGGGGCTCGGGTGCGTCGACCATGTTCATGGTCATGCTCGTATCGAGCACGTCGAACTCTTCCTCCGGGGGCGTCACCAGCAATGCCAGCAGCCAGAACAACAAGAGCGCCAGGGCCACACCCCCCAACGAGGAGAGGGGTATCCGGGTCATGGCCGGCTCCGGCTAGCGGCCACCGCCACCTGCTCCACGCCGGCCTCGCGAATGCGATCCATCACCTCGATCAGCAGGCCGGTCGTCGACTCGCGATCGGCCTGAATCACTACCGAGCCGTCATCGCTCACCAGCTCGGCCACTTCGCCACCAACGCGATGCAGGTCAACGGGTTGGCCATCGACCCAAACCGCTCCCTCGGGAGTGATCGCCACCATCACCTGGGCATCGGGCTGAGGGCTGGCTTCGCTGGATTCGGGGCGCTGGATCTCCACTCCGCTCTCCTTGATAAAGCTGGTGGTGACGATGAAGAAGATCAGCATGATGAAAACCACGTCCAGCATCGGGGTCAGATTGACCTCGCTGGTCTCGCTGTCGTCGGCGACAAGGCGACGTCTACGCATCGGACTCCTCCACGGCGCGAGCCAGACGGTCGTGCAGGCGCTGGTCCTCGCGTCGAATGATATGCTCGAGGCGACTGGTGAAAAGCAGCCCCACCACCGCCACTGCCATGCCCGCCAGCGTCGGCAGGGTGGCTCGTGCCACGCCGTCGGCCATGGCGCGCGCCTGGCTGGTATCGCTGAGGGCCAGACTGTCGAACACGGCGATCATGCCGGTCACGGTGCCCAGCAGGCCCAACAATGGGCACAATGCCACCAGTAGTCGAAGCCACGGCAGCGGCCGGCGCAGCCGACCGATCAATTCCCGGGCCCACACTTCGCGCAGGGTCAGAGCGCTCCAGCTCAGGTGGTCACGGCGGGCCGCCCAGCGACGGATGAGCGCCCGCCGCGCACGGCGATAGGTGATGCGGAAATACCACACGCGTTCGAGGGCCAGGCTGAACAGCAACATGGCCACCAGCACGATCACCACCAGGACCGAGCCGCCCGCCTCGACCAGGCGTTCCAACGGTTCAAACCAGGGCGGCATCGCGTCGCGCGCTCCCGGTGGTGGCGTCCGGCCCGCTCGGGCGGCGTTCGAGATGCTCGGCCAGGGCGGCACTGGCCTGCCCCTCCACCAGTCCCGCCAGGTGGCGGCTGCGACCGGCCAAAGCGGTATGCGCGAACAATAGCGGCACGGCGGTGATCAGGCCCAGCACCGTCGTGACCAGCGCCTGGCTGATGCCGCCGGCCATCAACTGTGGATCGCCGGTACCGAACACGGTGATCGCCTGGAAGGTCACGATCATCCCGGTCACGGTCCCGAGCAAGCCCAGCAAGGGCGCCACCGCAGCGAGCAGCTTGACCAACGGCTGGCCACGCTCGAGACGCGGCAACTCGGCGAGCACGGCCTCATCGAGGCGCGCCTCCAGTGCTTCCGGAATGGGGTCGTCCGCCAGGGCGCGGAATCGCAACAGCACACGTCCCAGCGGATTGTCATCGTGCAGGGTACTCAAATCGCGCAACTGACGCCGCATGGCCAGGCTGACGCGCAGCAGGTAGAGGTATTGCAAGAGGGCCACCAGCAGACCGATGGCGCCCAACCCCACGACGACATAACCTACCGCTCCCCCCTGATGAAAACGCTCCACCAGACTCGGGCGCTGCGCCAGGGCGGACAGCACTTCCCCCCGGGTCGGATCGAGCGCCAGGGAGCGTGACTCGCCGGCATGAAAATCGGCGAGACGAGAGGCAACCTCACGCGGGGTACGCTCCACCACCGACAATGCCTCGTCATCCGCACCGCGGCGCAGCAGATGTGCCTCGGTAAAGGCGGCGAAATCGCCCAAGCGTACGACCTGACGCGGCGCGATCTCCCCGCTGGCGGCTGCGACCGGCGCCTCGAAGCGAACCACCCGCCCCGTATCGGCGGTGAGGTCGATCAGACGATCGGCGAATGCCTCCAGATGATCGAGCTCGAGCACCTCGGCATCGTCGAGGCGTGGCGGAAGCTCACCTCCCACCACGACCAGCCAGCTGTCGGCCAGGCTGTCGCGCAGCTCGCCGCTGTGGCGGGCCAGCGAGGACAGGATGGCTTCCAGGTCGTCGCCCTGCTCTTGCTGCCTGGCATCCAGCTCGGCCTGGCGTTCATCAAGCGCCTGCGCCTCAGCCTGCAGCTCGGCGTTGCGGGCTTCGGCCGCCTCATGTGCAGCGCGTGCCTCCTCGAGGGCGGACTCGAGTGCTTCGCGATCCTCGAGCAGTTCAGCCAAGCGCGCCCGATCGCGGGCTTCGGCGGCCTCGCGTTCGGCACGCAGGGTATTCAACGGCTCGGATTGAGCCTGGGCCATAACCGGAACGGCCAAGAGGCCGGCTATCAGCAGACCGATAACGTAGTGTGGCGTTCTCATGCGTCGCCCTCCCGAGTGCTTTCGAGCGGCTGCGAGATCGGCAGCGTCAGCAGCTCGGGGGCCCGGCGATCGCGTGCGATGCGCAGCCCGTTACGCACCTCGCGGCGCTGGGCTTCGCCGAGCGCCGCCCAGCGCTCGGACTCCGCCTCCCAGACACCCCCCTCGCGGCCATCGGGCGTCAGGTAATACAGGCCGATGCGCCCCAGGCGCAGATAGTCGACTTCACGCCGTGCCCCCTCGCTTTCCAGGTAACCGCGCCAGGCATCGAATTCACGCCCGTACTCCAGCTCGGTTCGCCATGCCCCGACGATGCGTTCCCAACGCGCGGCGGAAGATGGCTCGGCCTCCATGGACTGCAGGCTTGCCACGCGAGCACGGCGCTCGTCACGCAGGAAGGGCATGTCGTCGTCGACCCACTGCTCCAGGCGCTCGACGAGTCGTGCCTGTAGCGCCGGAAGGGCTTCCCGCGTCTCCTCCAGGGTGTCCAGAGCGGCTTCGCGCCGCTCCAGTGCGTCGGTACGCTGCTCCAGGCGTGGTGCGAGCTCGGCATTCTCACGTTCGAGACGGCGGCCTGCTCTTTCCAGCTCGCGCAGTTCGGCGAGCATGGCTCGTGATTCGTCATCGGCCTCGTCGATACGTGCCTGCAGTTCGGCCTGGCTGTGCTGGGCCCGTGCGGCCTCCTCGCGCACATCAGGATCGGCGATGGCCGCCGTAACAAGCCCCAGCCAGAGCAGGCTCACGAGACAGGGGTAGCGAAACGATCTCACTGGTGTAACTCCCGAGACGGTAACGGCGAACGGTAGCCTTGGATGGGCGGCGTAGGATGATGCCATTAATGATAATAGTTATCAATCCTCGGTATGTCTCGCCGACCACCCCTCATGCGCTCGGAGAGCTTCTCGGCCACCATAGTTAGCTTAGGAATTGCGTAAAGAAATGTACGCTTTTCGTTCCAAAGCGAAACGGAGCGAAGCGCTATATTCGCGTTGTTCTGCCCGATAGATGAATCCAGGGACGGCGATGGGCAACTGACTGCCCGGCCATGCAATCCGAGCCTCGTTCTGGCTCGCATGCGCTCTTCTTCTGCCGCAGCCGACACCCTGCCCGCCCCGGCGGTCTGTTTACCTATCAATGGCGGTAGTTACATGCGTCCCTTCATCGATGCCTCTCTCGGCAGCCAGTGGAATGGCGGCTTCGTGATGGAAATCTTCATCACCAACCAGGGAACCCAACCGATCGTCGACTATCGGGTCGAATTCACGCTCGACGGCACCATCACCGATATCTGGGATGGCGTGGTCGCCGGACACAGCGATAACCGTTACTCCATCATCGACGATGACACCGACAACGATATCGCCCCGGGCGAGACTGTAAGGTTCAAGTTCAAGGTCCTCAGCGAGAGCGGCAAGCTGCCCGACGCCCTGACGGTCAATGGCGTCAGTCCCGAGTATTCGCCCGAAGCGCAAGCGCTGCTGGCCTCCGAGGCCATTGAGACTACCGAAGCCACCGAGGTCGTCGAGACCGTCGAGACCGTCGAGACGACTCTCGTAGAATCCAGTTCATCCGTCGAGGGTGAAATCCCCATCGGCCCGGCGATCACCGCCGCCGAACTGCAGGCACTGATCGACAGCGCGCCGGAAGGCAGCATCCTGCGTCTGGCAGCGGGAGAGTACCGCTTCGATCACATGATCACGATCGCCCGCTCGGATATCACCATCGTCGGCGCGGGACGTGGTGAGACCCGCATTACCTTCACCGATGAATCACTTGCCGCTGGCGATTCGCACGGTTTCCTGGTGGAGAGCACGGCAACGCGATTTGCCGGCTACCTGAACCAGGATGCCGCCAAGGGGGACAGTATCCTGTCGCTCAAGACGAATCATGGCTTGCAGGTGGGCGATACCGTACGCATCTGGCAGGACAACACCCAGGAATACTTCGATGAGATCGGCGATACCTCCTGGCAGAAATTGAATGCCCCGCTGCGGACCAGCATGGCCAAGGTGGTCTCGGTCGATGGCGGCACGGTGGTACTCGACCGAGGCGTGCACTTCGACTTCGACGGCGGCGCGACCAAGATTCAGCGCTTCGACGCGCTGGAGAACGTGACCCTGCAGGGCTTCACGGTAGAGTACGATCTGGGCACCCCCGACAAGGGCGTGTTCAGCAATACGCTGAACCAATTGACCGGCTATCAGGCGATCAAGCTCAACGGCACCGTGGGGGCTCGGGTCGAAGACATAGAAGTGATCGACGGCCCTTCCACGGCTTTCGAATTCGCGCTCAGCCTCGACCTGGCCGCTGACTCTCTCGGTGCCCACGGAGCCTTCAACAAGGGCAGCGGTGGCAATGGCTACGCTTTTGAACTGCGTGAGAGCTACGACGGCAACCTGACCAATCTCGAGGATTCGGGCATGCGCCACAGCGTGCTGTTCGCCTCGTGGCGCTCCTCGGTGGGCAATGACATACACGTGCTCTCCACAGACCGCGACATCAATTTCCATGGTGGCCAGGATCACGACAACACCGTGCACGTAGAGCGTTCGATTCGGGATGCCGATGCCGACGGAATGTCGACCGTGGTGTGGTACAACAGCGGCGGCGAGACCTTCGGCGCCATCACCGAGGCCGGCGCCAACCAGATCACCTTCGATTACGTGGTCGGCTCGCGCCGCGATGACGTCATCCAGGGTACCGACAACGGCGTCTATCTCGACGGGGCCCTGGGCCACGACACGCTCATTGGCGGTACCGGCGACGACATTCTACGTGGCGGCCTGGGCAGCGACGTTCTCGACGGCGGTGCCGGCTTCGATATTGCTCACCTTGAGCAGGACTATAGCGCCTACAAGATCCGTTTTAATGACGACGGCAGCGTCTCCCTCGATGGCAACAGCGACGACAATACGCTAATCGATATCGAGCGTGCGCTGTTCGCCGATGGCACCGTCCTCGACATTGCCACTCGCACGATCTCGCAAGGCGGCTCTGCTGCAGTCCCAACCCCCGAAGAGATTCTGGCTCCTCTCGAGCCGGAAACCATCGGCGACGAACCCGTTGCCGAGGAAGAGACCGTTACAGAAGAGCCTGTCGAATCGATGCCGGAATCGAGCACGATCGAACCGATCACGACGACCGAGCCCAGCAATGCGGATGGCACCGTCGACGCCCCGGCACCCGACGTCCCCGAGGCACTCGATGCCAGTGAGCTAGACGTCGGGCTGGCCGTGGTCAATCGTTGGGCGGGTGGCTACGTGATGCGAGTGGAGATCACCAACCACTCTGCCACCGATATTGCAGATCCCGAGATCGCCTTTACGCTGCCGGCGGAAATCACCACCTTCTATGGTGCGACGCTGCTGGCACGCTCCGGCGATACTTATCAGGTCGCTTACGAAGGCAGCGACGTATTGAAGGCAGGCGGCGTCATGCGCTTCTCCTTCAAGGCGTATGCTTCCACCAGCGAACTGCCGACGTCGCTAGCCCTGAACGGCACCGAGCTGACGCTCGACCCGGGCGCTCTGGTGGCTGGCGAACTCGCCGATGCCGCGCTGGTCGATGCGCTCGACCCCGCCCCCACGGCGTCGGACTTCCTTGAAGTCAGCAGCAACATCACCAAGACCTGGTCGAGCGGCTACATGACGGAGGTGTTCGTGACCAATAGCTCGGACGTGACCATCAACCAGCCAGCGGTGAGCTTCAGCCTGCCCGGCACGATCACGGACCTGTGGAACGGCTCGTTCACAGTCAGCGACTCGGGCTATATCGTGGATGCGGCCAATAGCGGCACGGTGCTGGAGCCCGGCGAGACGTGGCGCTTCTCCTACAAGGTTCAAGGCAGCGAGCACGCCTTGCCCGGCGACATCGCCGCCACGGGTGAGCTGGCGAGCGAACCGGCCCGTGACGACACGGGCCTGATCGGCACCGAGGCCAACGAGATCATCGTCGGCACGACGGATGCCGAGTCGCTTTACGGTGGCCTGGGCAGCGACAGCCTGACCGGTGGCGCAGGAGGCGATCGCTTCGTCTACCTCTCGACTCTAGAGTCCACGGCGTTTGACAGCGACATCATCGTCGACTTCGATCGCAACGAAGGCGACCTGATCGATCTCTCCCACATCGATGCCGACCTGGCCAGCGAGGGCGATCAGGCCTTCGCCTGGGTTGGCAACGCCGCCTTCAGCGGCACGGCAGGTGAACTGCGCAGCGAAGGCGACCTGGTACAGGGCGATGTGAACGGCGACGGCGTCGTCGATCTGCAGATCTCGGTGCTCGGCATCGATACCCTGCGCGCCGACGACCTCATGCTCTAGGCATAGGTCCGCAAGATTGCGCCCGGCCATGCGCCGGGCGTTTTCGCTCAGCCTGCATGCCGGCAACGTCACTCCACTCAGCCATGCCAGCGCTATCAATTAATGCCAATCAATCTCATTGATATTCACTCGACTCCTGCTATGCTGGGCGCTGCCATAACGTTCCGTCACTTCACGACTGACCGCGCCGGGGCATAGCCACGACACGTCCCGGTATATTCCGGTCGGTTGCCCACTGAGGCGCGTCTCGAATGCCCCGGCTAGCCGTAGTGGACGAACCCTTGCCCTATGTCTTGCCCCAGCTCTACGTCGGGCCGCTGGAGAATCTGGCGCCGGCTCGCCTGGGACACGACGCGACGACAGCCGGCGTGGCGGGCTCGGACCTGCTCGATCCACCCTACCTCGACGAGCTGATGACACGCTTCGGTCGTCGCCATGGCCATGGCGATCGTCGCGCCGTAGCGTCGCTGTGGTCGAAATGGCACTTCAGTTGCTTGCTGGCGACCGGGCTGGCCGCCAATCTGGTGCTGGGGCGCGACTTGCCCCTGGACCTCGACCGCCTGCGCCTGGCGCAGGATCGGGACGGCCAGACGACGGGACTGATCCTGCGCCACGAAGGGCAACCACTGGACACGCGAGAATCCCCGCAACGCTTCGCCACTCTGCTCGACGGCCACCTGGCCCCGCTGATCGAGACGCTGGCCAAGCTCAGCAGCGCCTCGCCCAAGGTGTTCTGGAGCAACGCCGGCAACTACTTCGAGTATTTCGCTCATGCGCTCGCGCACCACCCCTTGGCGCCACCGGACGCCAATGCACCGGCGCTTGCCTTCCTGGAAGCGGCCATTCTCCCCGATGGCCAGCGCAACCCCCTCTACCGCCCCGTGCGCTATCGGACCGCCGATGGCGACGAACCCCAGCGGGTACGCCGCCTCTGCTGCATCCGCTATCTGATCGACGAACTCGGCTACTGCGAGAACTGTCCTCTAACCTGCCGTGCCCGCCAATCGAAGCGCGGGGTGGCCTCATGATTCAGCCTGCCCAAGCGACATGTCATCACACGCCACGTGATCTGCGGACCTACGGCGAACGCTATGGCATTGACTACCGCTTCCCCACGCTTGCGGCGGGTGCGGCGCACCGAGCCCCGGTAATACGGGGCCGTATTCGAGAACTCGCCCCCGCGCGGGGCATGCAAGTCGTCGCCTCCGATATCGAAGTGCTGCAGCGCTACGACTCGCGTTCACGCCGCCCCACCCCACTGTCCATCATCGTCATGCTAGAAGGGCAAGCCGAAGTGAGACTGGGCCAGCAGCGCCTGGGGTTGACCGGTGGCATGGCGCTAAGCGTGACGCTCGACGCGCAGCAGGGACTGCAAGCCACACAGCCGCCCGGCCAGCGGATACGCGCCCTGACGCTGGCCCTCGATGCACCTCGCCTGGCCGAGCTCGGTGCCGCGCTGCCCTTCCGAGGGTCGAGCATGCATGCATGGACGCTCCCTCCGTTACTGCAACAGGCTCTGGAACAGGCCTTGTCCTCCCCC
>NZ_PJRN01000021.1 GCF_002930105.1 Billgrantia saliphila
GAAGGCCTCGGACGGGGTCATCTTCTGTTTGCCCTGCACGACATGGCGGGCGTCTTGGTTCTCTGGGGTGCTCATCGGGGTCCTCCTCGGCGATCGCCGAAACGTTTTATGGTACGAATGGTCTCGTTTTTAGAAACCTGAGCAAAATCTAGCTTCCTACCCACAATGTCGTCAACACATATCTCGAAAAACGGTACGATTTGATCAATTATAAGAAATATGTATAGACTAGGGTCAGCCCCCTGGCATATTTCACCGCCAGACCTTCATGGACCAAAACGGGTCAGACCCAACGGCAACCTTGCCGAGGAGGCAGCAATGACTGACTTGATGAACGCCAAACCCGATGTGATGCGCTCGGCACGTGAGCTTTTCGGCATTGATAGCGACCTGCAGGTGCCTGCCTTCAGTAAACGCGATGAGTACGTGCCCGAGATCGATGAGGTGTATCGCTTCAATCCAGACGTCACGCTTGCGATTCTGGCCGGCTTTACCCGCAATCGCCGTGTGATGGTCCAAGGGCTGCATGGAACCGGGAAGTCGACCCATATCGAGCAAGTAGCCGCTCGCCTCAACTGGCCTTGCCTGAGGGTCAACTTGGATGGCCATATCAGCCGTCTCGACCTGGTGGGAAAGGACGCTATTGTGATACGCGACGGGATGCAGGTGACCGAATTCCAAGAGGGCATCGTGCCCTGGTCACTTCAGCGGCCGGTCGCGCTGATCTTCGACGAGTACGACGCCGGGCGACCAGACGTCATGTTCGTTATCCAGCGCATCCTCGAGCGGGACGGCCACTTCACCCTGCTCGACCAGAACCGGGTAATCCATCCCCACCCGCATTTCCGCCTGTTCTCCACCGCCAACACCGTGGGGCTAGGTAACCTGACCGGGCTCTACCAGGGCACGCAGGTGCTCAACCACGCCCAGATCGACCGCTGGAACATTGTCGCCAAGCTCGGCTACCTACCTCGCGATGAGGAGGCGGCGATCGTGCTTGGCCGGGTGCCCACCAAGGATAACGAGAAGGGCCGCCAGCTAATCGCCTCAATGGTCGCGGTCGCCAACCTGACCCGCCAGGGTTTCGCCGCCGGAGACCTGTCGACTTTGATGTCACCTCGCACGGTGATTACCTGGGCAGAGAACTGCGAGATTTTTCGCAATCCGGCGCTGGCCTTCCGCCTGTCTTTCCTCAACAAGTGCGACGAGGCCGAACGGCCTCTGGTCGCCGAATACTACCAGCGCTGCTTCGGCGAAGAGCTCGACGAATCCTGGATGCTTGAGGCGAATCCGTCATGACCGCAAGCGCACAGCAGCAGGCTCGCCGGCAGCAACGGATTGAGGAGCTGTGCGCGGCCAGCCTGCGTGCGATGACCGGCCACCTCGATCTGCACTATCGCGGGCGGCGCCTCTACCAGGGCGAAGCGCGCCTGCCGACCCATGCACCGCACCTGCGAATTGATCCCGGCCAGGACGACTTCGCCGACTGCCGCGCCGTCGCCGACGGCATTGCGCTGCGCCTGCTGCACTCTGATGCGAGCCTCCACCGCCAATGCTGCCCGAAAGACCCGGTCGAGCGGCTGGTCTTCGAACTGCTCGAGCAGTTGCGAGTGGAGACCCGCACGCCCGACGTCATGCCGGGCATGGCCGACAACCTGCTACATCGCTTTGAGCGCTGGTCGCGCGACTTCTACCGCTCCGGCCTCACCGAAGGCAGCATTGGCCTACTGCTCTATACCGTGGCCCAGATGTGTTGGTCGCGGCTGCACGCCCGCCCGGTGTTGGAGGAGACCGAGGACTACATCGAGGGCACCCGCGCCTCCTTGGTGGGCGAGCTAGGCACTGCCCTGCATGGCCTACGCCGCCAGCGTCTCGATCAGGCCGCCTACGCCGAGCATGCTCTGGCGATCGCCCGCATCGTCGGCGAACGGGTGCGTGCCGAACGAGCCCAGACCGAAGGAGACGACGAGGCCGCCGTACAAAAAGATGAGGTCACCGACGCCTTTGCCCTGCTACTCGATTTCGAAGACAGCAACGGAGACGATGGAGAAATCGCCGCTGCCAACACCGGGCGCAGCAAGGTCTTCGAGGACAGTGCCCAGGCCTATCATGTCTTCACCACCCGCTTCGACCGCGAGGTCGCGGCCGGCAGCCTGGTACGCCGAGCCCTGCTGCGCGAGTATCGAGAACGGCTCGATCAGGCGACCGTCGAGCGAGGCATCAACCTGCCTCGCCTGGCCCGTCGCCTCGGCAGCGTGCTCTGGGAGCCACGTCCCGACGGCTGGGCTTTCGGCGAGGAGGAGGGCCGTATCGACGGGCGTCGCCTCGCCCAGCTAGTCAGTTCGCCCACCGAGCGCCGCCTGTTCTATCGCGAGCAGGTCAAGCTGGGCACCGACTGTGCCGTGAGCCTGCTGATCGACTGCTCAGGCTCGATGAAGCACCACATCATGCCCGTGACGATGATGGCCGAGAGCCTGATTCGCGCCCTGGAAATGATTGGGGCGAGTACCGAACTGCTAGGCTTCACCACAGGCGCCTGGAACGGCGGCCGCACCTACCAGGTGTGGACGCGCGGTGGGCGCCCCCGCAGGCCGGGGCGCCTCAACGAGGTCTGCCATATGGTGTTCAAGGACGCCGAGCACAGCTGGCGACGTGCCCGCACCGACATCGCCGCCCTGCTCAAGCCCGACCTGTTCCGCGAGGGCATCGACGGCGAGGCGGTGGAGTGGGCCTGCGAGCGCCTGCTCGCGCGCCCCGAGACCCGACGCCTGCTGATGGTAATCTCCGATGGCTGCCCTGCCGACAGCGCCACCAACCTGGCTAACGACGCCTACTACCTGGACAACCACCTCAAGGAGGTGGTCGCCCGCCGCACCCGGGAGGGCCAGGTGGAAATCCTGGGCCTGGGCGTGGGCCTGGACCTCAGCCCCTTCTACCGTCGCTGCCTGGCCACCGATATGGCCCAAGCACTGGACACCCACCTGTTCGACGAGATCGTCGAGCTGATCGGCGGCCGTCACCGACGCTGATGATCGCACCACTAGGCACAACATTGCGTGCCACTTCCGAGGAGACCGCTATGGCCAAGACCCGCCTGGTACACCAGTTCGGTATGGGCAGCTCGATCCGCAGCCGCAACTATACGGAGGCCGCGGCTCGCGCCATTCGCGATGCCCTGTGGCACAACTCGCTGAACGTTGCCGACGCCTTCGGCTTTCCCAAGGCGGCCATGCTGATCGACGTCGAGATCGGCGTGCAACAGCCCGAGGCCGTGGATACCGCGGCCCTGCTAAGCATCTTTCCGTACGGCCAGCCGCGAGTCTCGGTGGTCAGGGGCGGGCTCGACGTGGACAAGCCCGGCGGCGGGGGCACCACGGTGATCGCCAATGCCGCCGTCATCGTCTCCTTCGAGATGGAGCGGAACCATGACTGAACGACGCATCATCCTCGAAATGGGCACCGGCAACGACCTCTACGGCGAGGACTACACCAAGGCGGCCTGCCGCGCCGTGCAGGACGCCCTGCACCACTCCTCCATCGTACTGTTCAAGTCACTGGGCATCGACCACCGCGAGATGCGCGTGCAGGTCACCATCGGTGTGCAGCAACCCGATCGTGTCGACGTAGACGTGGTCACGGCCGAACTGCCCCGCGGCCGGGCCGAGGTCAACATCGTGCACGGCGGGCTCAACGTCCACGACACGGACAACGACACCACCCATGTAATTGCCACGGCGGCAATCGCGGCTCTGCTGCCGATCGATCCCGCCCAATGGCGGCTAAACAAGATGGCGAGGCCTGATCGTCCGATGGGCTGACGCCGCCGGTTTCCGCCTCCGCCATTCATTGCCGGCCACAGGTCCCATTATTATCTCCCGACTGGCCCCAACGGTTAGTGAACCAGCCCTGCTAGGGTCATAACTAGTGACAAGCAATAGACGGAAACGCCGGGGCCAGAGGCAAGCGTCCCGTGCCCACGGTTTTCCCGATAACAACCACAAGGCATTCGTGAGCGTCCCATGTCCAAGCGCGTTTCTCTGCCACGCCGAGCTCGGCTCCTGGCCGGGTCGCTGGCCCTGCTGCTGAGCGCGGCCTCCAGCGCCCAGGCGGCCAGTATCGACCAGGCCGTTGAGACCCTCATCGCCCCCGTCTCGCAGTTCACCTCCGCGTTGATCTTCTTCACCCTGCCCCTGTTCGGCGCCGAGCTGCCGCTGGTGGTGCTGTGGCTCATCGCCGGCGCGGTGTTCTGCACCGTCTATTTCAACTTCATCAACGTGCGTGGCCTAGGCCATGCGTTCAGGCTGGTGCGTGGCGACTATGCCGACCCCAAGGACAAGGGGGAGGTCTCGCACTTCCAGGCACTGGCCACCGCGGTCTCCGGGACCGTGGGGATCGGCAACATCGGGGGGGTCGCCATCGCAATCTCGCTGGGCGGCCCCGGCGTGCTGTTCTGGATGGTGCTGGCCGGCTTCCTGGGCATGTCGACCAAGTTCGTCGAATGTGCCCTGGCCACCCATTACCGCCGCCAGAATGCCGACGGCAGCGTCTCCGGCGGGCCGATGTTCTATCTCGCCCATGGCCTGGCCGAACGCGGCCTGCCGCGCCTGGGGCGCGCCCTGGGTAAGTTCTACGCGGTGGGGATCGTGATCGGTTGCCTGGGGATCGGCAACATGTTCCAGTCCAACCAGGCCTTCATGCAGTTCGTCAATGTCACCGGCGGCGCCGAGGCCAGCTGGTTTGCCGACAAGGGCTGGCTATTCGGCCTGATCATGGCCGCGCTGATCGGCATCGTAATCATCGGCGGCATCAAGTCGATCGCCCGGGTCACCGAGAAGGTGGTGCCCGTCATGGCCCTGCTCTACTGCAGCATGGCACTGCTGGTTCTCGCCATGAACGCCGAGGCCATCCCCTACGCCATCGGTGCCATCTTCCAGGGCGCCTTCACCGCCGAAGGGGTCGCCGGCGGTACCCTGGGCGCCATCATCATCGGCTTCCAGCGGGCGGTATTCTCCAACGAGGCCGGTATCGGCTCATCGGCCATCGCCCATGCCGCGGTGCGCACTCGACAGCCGATGACCGAAGGCTATGTTTCGCTGCTCGAGCCCCTGGTCGACACCATCATCATCTGCAGTCTGACCGGCCTGGTAATCGTCACCACGCTCTACTATGACCCGGCCCTCACCAATGGTTCTAGCGGCATCGAGATGACCTCACGGGCCTTCGAGCGCAACGTGGCCTGGTTTCCGCTGCCGCTGTCGGTGGCGGCCCTGCTGTTCGCCTTCTCCACCGCCATCTCCTGGTCCTACTATGGCCTCAAGGGCTGGAGCTACCTGTTCGGGGAGGGGCGACTGGGACGCAACCTGTTCAAAGGGCTGTTCTGTACCTTCATCGTGATCGGCTCGATGATCCAACTGCAGTCAATGCTCGACCTCTCCGATGCCCTGGTATTCGTGATCTGCGTGCCCAACATCCTCGGCATTTACCTGCTGGCACCGGTGATCAAGCGGGAGCTGAAGCGCTACCACCGAAAACTGGCCAGCGGCGAGATCCTCGATCATCGCGCTCGCGCATCGCTGTCGCCGACCACTACCACATCAACGAAGGCCTCTGACCCGGCCAATGGCTGAATCCACTGGCCAGGAGCCTCAAGCCAGGACATTTCAAGAGAAGGCTCCCATGACCAGGTCGTTGCGGAACGCCGTCAGCACGGCTAAGGCGATACGGCAGCCCGAGGTGGCAGCGTCCCCACTCCCTTTAGCGCTTGTTTCGCTCGCCAACATATAACCGTACAATCTATTAATTCTTCTATTTATTCCTTTTCATCGATCATTGGCTCTTTATACTGCGGAGATAACCTGTATGACATGGGAGGCTCGACGTCTCCCAACCTGTCTTCCAGTATCTGGTATCTGGTAGCCGGAGGCACGAGCCATGATCGAACCACAACGGACAATCAGCCGTAGTCAGTTGGAAGAGCGGATCGCCTACCTGCAGGTGACACTCGCGGCGCTGACCGCGCAGTTGGAGAGCCAGCGCCAACTCGATAAGGCCGCAGGAACAGAATCCGTCCACTCACCTCTAGACACTCCCTCACCAGACCCGATCGAAATTCCCTTGCCGATCGCGGCCGGCTGATTCACCGTCGACTGGCATACGACCGCGCCGAAAAGGCACGACCTTAGCTTCTCGTGCCTTGCGTTCGGGTTTTTTATGGGCCGGACGAGTCGCTGCCCAAGCGACGCGAAAGACTCGCCAGTGCCTCGTCCGTCGAGGTAAAGCAGTTCGTCTCGGTGAGCGTCTCGCAATAGCGGGTCTGGCGCAGCAGCGTCAGCGCCGACGGCTTGAAGCTGCAGAAGTACAGCTCGCCGCCCAGCGCCCTCAGCCGATCGACCTCGCGGGCCAGCAGTTCCGCACCGGCAAAGTCGATGAAATTGACCCCCTGACCAACCAGCACAATGTGCCGATAACCATCGGCGGTCTGCTGGTGCAGCGTCCATTGCACATGATCCACGGCGCCGAAATACAGCGATCCCTCGAGTCTGAGTACCTGCACCTGGCCATCGGGTAGCCGACCGGGAGCGGCCGGCACCGCGTACGGCGCGCCGGCGCACGACTCGGGAGCGAGCGGCACCAGCGGCGGCTGCGCGGTGCGCTTGAGGTAGAGGACGAGCGACAGCAGTACACCCAGGTAGATGGCGAACTCCAGGGCCAGCAACAAGGTCGAGGCGAAGGTCACCCCCAGGATAGCTGTCTCGCTGCGGCTGATACTCACCAGGTCACGGATCTCGTGCCAGTCGATCAGGTTCCAAGCGATCAGTAACACGATGCCCGCCATGGCCGGCATCGGCAGGTGTCGGGTAATGCCCGGTGCCAGCAGCAGGGTCCCAACCAGGATGACCGAGGCGAACACTGCCGCCAGCGGCGTGCGAGCCCCGGCATCGTAGTTGGCACCGCTGCGGGTGAAGGAGCCGGACCCGGCATAACAGGAGAAGAAACTGCCCACCACGTTGGACAGCCCCTGCCCCACGAACTCCTGATTGCCGTCGATGCGCTGGTGAGAGCGCATGGCCACGGCCCGGGCGATGGAGACCGCCTCGATCAGCGCGATGATGGCCACGGCCAGGGCCCCGGGGGCCAGCTCGCGCAGGGCCTCGAGGGACAGGATCGGCATCGAGGGCGGCGGCAGTTGAGCGGGCATGGCGCCCACCATGGGCACACCACGCTCGGCTCCGCCGATCCCCCAGGCAAAGAGGCCACCCACCGCCATGGCGAGCAACATGTAGGGCCAGCGCGGACAAAAGCGCCGAATCAGGAGTGCACTGCCCAGGGTCACCAGGCCGACGGGCAGTACGGCGAAATTGGTCTCAGGCAGAGCCTTGGCGACGTCGATCAGGGACGGGATGAATGCCTGGCCCGAGGGCAGCTCGAGCCCGAGGAGATGCCGCAGCTGGCTGGTGGCGATGAGCACCGCGGCACCGGCGGTGAAGCCGATCACCACCGTATGAGAAATGAAGTTCACCAGCGTCCCGAGACGCACCAGCCCCAGCGCCAGTTGGATGAGCCCCGTCAGCAGGGTCAAGGTAATCACATAGGGGATGAACTCGGGGCTGTCCGGAGAGACCACGCCGGAGACCACACTGAACACGACGATAGAGATCGCCGCAGTGGGCCCTGATACAAGATGCCGCGACGAACCGAACAGGCCGGCCACGATGGCCGTGACAATCGCCGTATAGAGCCCGTACTGGGGCGGCAGACCCGCAATCAAGGCATAGGCCACCCCTTGCGGCAGCACGATCACCGCCCCGGTCAGACCGGCCAACAGGTCGGCGCGCAGGGAGGTTCGATCCACCCCGGGGAGCCAGGTCAGAAAGGGGAAGAGTCGCGGCAGCCGCGGAGAGGAGGTGCGTTTCATGAGGCCTCCCATTCCCGGCTCAGCACTGTCAGCACTGCTGGCGACCGTAATATAGATTAACCACGTGACGCGCCTCGGCGAAGAACAGCCAGCGCTCCGCCAGTAATCCGACGATCACCACCAAGGGCGCCAGAAGCGCCACCATGGCGATATCTGTCCTCAGGAGTACCACCAGCATCAGGAATGGCAGGATGAAGCCACAGAGATGAACGACCAGACGTAGTCGCAGGATCCGTTCAGCCGCCGCCTGGAAGCTGAATTCACGGTTGAGGAAACTGTCGCTGCTCTGGCCCGGCTCGAGCATCTTGATACGCGAGCGCGTGATGCCCAGCGCGGTATTGATGGTGGGCCCCTGGGGCTTGCCGATCCAGAAGTAATAGACGCCCTTGGCGATCCCCGCGATCACCAGCAGCACCAGCGCCATCGTTGCCACGGTTTCCGCGCTCCCCCCGAATGCCACTGTCAGGGCGGTCAGAATAACCGCCCCGGAGGCGAGCCCGAGCAGCAGGTAGTTGGCAGGCACCAGTGGGCTGTTCCACTGAGGGATGGTGCGCAGGCTGGCGTAGATCATCCCGGTGGTGAATACCGTGGCGAGCGCCAGCAGCATCGCCAGGGTGCCGGCGATCGCCGACCACCAGGCCAGCTCGCCTCCGAAGAGCCACAGCCCCAGCGCGTAGAGCATCACGCACGGGTAGAACAGCACCGAGAAGACCGCCTCGCGCGACAGCCAGGAGGTGCGGAAGCGGAAGAAGGCACGCCAGGCATTCTTGGGGTTGGCGAGGTGCAGCGTGGACGCCAGCAGCCCCAGGGTGGCCAGCACGATGCCGACGAGGATCGCCGCCAGGGTGCCGGAGCCTTCCATGCCCGGCACGCCACCCAGCAGGTGAAGCGAGATCGTGAGCATGACCAGACCGAAGCCGGCGCCGGACGCGACGGTAAAGAAGATGACGGACAATGCAGGATGCATGTAACTCTCCTGTTAGCGCGAGACGCTCTTGCCGATCCAGCTCTTGAAGCGCTCGGTCAGCGATGGCAGGGGGGTACCCGACGTGGTCTCCGCATGGGGCTTGTGGCGTGGCGGCAGGTAGTGATTGACCGGGTTGTAGCCGAGTTCGGACATGGGTTGGTAACCATTACGTTCCCGCACCAACCGGCTGACCTCGGAGTCCGGGTCATCGAAGTCGCCGAACACCCGCGCACTGGTGGGGCAGGTAAGCACGCAGGCCGGCTGCCGATCGGCCTCGGGCAGCAACTCGTCATAGATGCGATCCACGCACAGGGTGCATTTCTTCATTGTCCCGACGGCCTCGTCCAGCTCGCGTGCGCCATAGGGACACGCCCAGGCACAGAGGTTGCAGCCCATGCACTTGTCCTGGTCGACCAGCACGATGCCGTCCTCCTCGCGCTTGAAGGAGGCGCCGGTGGGACACACCGTGACGCAATCCGCCGTTTCGCAGTGCATGCACGACATGGGCATGTTGATGGTCTTGTTGTTGGGGTAGGTGTCCACCTCGTAGGTACGCACCCGGTTGAAGGCGACGCCACTGGGTTCCTTACCGTAAGGCTGGTAGTCGGTCAGCGGGCCCAAGGTCCCTGAGGTGTTCCACTGCTTACAGGCCACCACGCAGGCGTGGCAGCCCACACAGGTGTCCGTATCGATGACCAGGCCGAGTTTCATGTCTACCTCCGCTTGATGATGTCCAGGAGAGAGCGACGCAGGGGCACCGCTTCATGGGTCTGATAGCGAAGCTGATCGGGTGGGGACGTGGCGCCGGGCAGCGGCTTCACGGTGGCGAAATGCGGCCAGCTGCTGCCCGCCTCGTCCGGCTCGGCCGGGGTGATGCTCACTTGGAGGTCGTACCAGGCGGCCTGGCCGGTGACCGGGTCGGAGTTGGTCAGGCGCCGCTCGTCATCGGCGGCCGGCAGCAGCTCCGAGATCAGGTGGTTCATCAGGAAGCCGCGCTGCGATTCGGGGGCATCCGCTGACAGGCCCCAGGCCCCGCTCTGCTTGCCGATCGCGTTCCAGGTCCACACCGTGTCCTCCTGGCAGCCCTCCATCAGCTTAACCTGCACCCGAATACGGCCGTGATGCGATTCGACCCATACCCAGCTCTTGTCCTCGATCCCGAGGCGCTCGCCGCGGCCGCGGTTCATGAACAGGAAGTTTTCCGCGGTGATCTGGCGCAGCCAGGCATTCTGCGAGTCCCAGGAGTGATACATGTGCATCGGGCGCTGGTTGATGGCATGGAAGGGGTAACGTTCCCGCTCCACGCGCTGTTCCTCCAGCGGCACGTAGTACTGGGGCAGCGGATCGAAGTACTGTACCAGGCGCTCGCGGTCTACCGTCTCGGGCGGCAGCGGGCCGGCGTAGAGCCCCTGCCCGGCCAGGCGGAACTTCTGCAGTACCTCGGAGTAGAGCTCCATGACGATAGGCTCGCTAGAGGGGTTGAACCCCACCTCCTTGGCCCACTCCAGGTAGTCACGGTTGGCGAAGCGGTAGAAGCGCATGTGCTCTGGCAGGTGGTACTGGAAGAACCCGCCGTTTTCCTTGTACTTCTCCCACTGCTGCGGGTTCGGCGCCCCGCGCAGGTGCTGGGTGCCGTCCTCGCCACGCCAGCCGGCGAGGAAGCCGATACCGGGGGCCTTCTCCCAGCGGGTGATGAAATCGGTGTAACCGCGATACTTAGGCTGGCCCTGCTCATCGACAAAGGCCGGAAAGCCCAGCCGCCCGGCCAGATCCACCATGACCTCCTGCCAGGGCCGCACGTTGCGGTCCGGCGCCAGCACCGGCACTCGCACGGCGTCGCACGGCGAGTCCGGCTCGGAGATCGGCCGGTCGAGCATGGAGATGGCGTCATGACGTTCCAGATAGGTGGTATCCGGCAGCACCAGGTCGGCGAAATTCACCGTCTCTGAGTGGAAGGCATCCACCACCACCAAAAACGGCAGTTTGTAGTCGCCGTTGGCATCCTTGGCCCGCAACATGTCCTGCACGCTGTTGGTGTTCATGGTCGAGTTCCAGGCCATGTTGGCCATGAACAGGATCAAGGTGTCGATGGGGTAAGGGTCGCCGTTGACCGCGTTGGTGATGACCATGTGCATCAGTCCGTGATTCGCCAGCGGCGCCTCCCACGAATAGGCCTTGTCGATACGCAGCGGGCGGCCGTGGGCATCGATGACCAGGTCCTCGGGCGCCGTGGGAAAGCCCAGCGGCGGTGCCTTCAGGGGGGTATTCGGCGCCGTGTCGCGTGCGGGCTTGACGGGAGGCGGCGTATGCCGGGGAAATGGCGCCTTGGCCCGATGCCCTCCCGGCACGTCGATTGTGCCCAGGAAGACCTGCAGCAGATGCAGCGCCCGGCAGGTCTGAAAGCCGTTGGAGTGGGCCGAGATGCCGCGCATGGCGTGCATGGCCACGGGCCGGCCAATGAAGCGGTCATGCTTGCGCCCGGCCCAGTCGGTCCACTCGCACTCGATTTCGATGGTCTCCTTGAAGGCCACGTGGGCCATCTCGAGCGCCAGGCGCTCGATGGTGTCCGCAGACAGACCGCACACCTCCGCCGCCCTCGCCGGGGCATACTGCGGATCGAGATACTTCTCGGCGATCAGCGTCATCACGGTGCGCGCCCGGCGTCCATCGGGCAGGGTGTACTCGCCGAACAGCGCCGCCTCGACCTCTGGCATCATGCCATTGACGGACACTTCCTGGGCGGTGTCCCAGACAAGCGGCTGGCCCTCGTCGTCGCGGGCGATCAGGCCATCATCGGCATGGCCGGGATTGTCGATCACCAGGAACGGTGCATTGGTGTAGCGCCCCAGGTACTCCCAGTCCACCAGGTCACGGCTGAGCAGTACATGGCACATGGAGAGCGCGAGCATGCCGTCGGTCCCGGGTCGGATCGGTACCCACTCATCGGCGACGGCCTGGTAGCCGGTGCGCACGGGGTTGACCGCGACGAACTTGGCCCCGCGGCGCTTGAGTTTCTCGATGCCGATCTTGATCGGATTGGAGGCATGATCCTCGGCCACCCCCCACAGCATGAAGTACTTGGCCCGATCCCAGTCGGGATCGCCGAACTCCCAGAATGACTGGCCGATGCTGTAGAGCCCGGCGGCGGCCATGTTCACCGAGCAGAAGCCGCCGTGGGCTGCCCAGTTGATGGTGCCGAACTGCTGCGCCCACAGACCAGTGAGGGCCTGCATCTGATCGCGGCCGGTGAAGAAAGCCAGTTTCTTCGGGTCGGTGGCGCGGATCTCGCGCAGCCGCTCGGTGAGGACATCCAGTGCCTCGTCCCAGGATACCTCGACGAACTCACCGTCACCGCGTTCGGTTCCCGGCTTGCGCATCAAGGGGTTGCGCAGCTTGGCCGGAGACATCTGCTTCATGATCCCGGCATTGCCTTTGGCGCAGAGCACGCCCTTGTTGATGGGGTGGTCGGGATTGCCGCGGATGAAGCGCACCTGGTTGGCCTCCACGGTCACTTCGATGCCGCAGCGACAGGCGCACATGTAGCAGGTGGTATGGCGCTTCTCCTGGGCCGAATGGTCTTCAAAGTAGGGCAGCTCCCGAGTAGTGGAGGCTGATTCCGTGCTTGACACAGCACCATTCGGCGCGAAAAGCATTTGGAGAACCTTGTTCTTCACGGGCTAGCCTCCTTCGAACTGCCATCCGGTCCAGACCACAACACCTGGCAGTCAGTGCGTCTTGAAAATTGGAATAAATTTACCTCCTTTTAGAGACTAGCTTCGACTAATCTATATATACAGTTCATGGAAGTTAATCTCGCATAACCCAAGGTTATATAATGAATCTGCACCTTCTCCGGATATTCGTCAGCGTGGTCGAGGCCGGCAGCTTTTCCCGTGCCGCTGAGGCACTGGAGATAAGCCAACCTGCAGTATCCAAGGCGGTACGCGAGCTCGAGTCACAACTGGAAACCCCTTTACTGGACCGCCAGGGTCGCTCCTTCAAGCCAAGTGAGCCTGGCCATGCGCTCTACGATTATGGAAGGAGCATCTTTGCGCTGGAGAGGGAGGCACAGGAGACACTCGCGGCCTTCTACGGCCTGGAGCGCGGACGCCTCACGATCGGCGCCAGCACAACCATCGCTACCTACTGGCTGCCCCCCCTGATCGCCGAATTCCATGCTCGCCACCCTCATATCGAGATCCGCCTGATCAGCGAGAATACGAAGCAGATTGTCGAGCTGCTCATCGACTGCCGGCTGGATGTCGCCCTGGTCGAAGGCCAGGTATCAGATTCGCGGGTAGAGGCGCGCAACTGGTTCAAGGAAGACATGGTGGTCATTGCAGCTGATTCGCCCGAGCGGGCCATGCGGAACCCGGTCATTGATGCCCAGACCGTCTGGGTGGTTCGCGAGCACGGCTCGGGCAGCCGGGAAGCGACCGAGGCGCTCCTCAGCGAGCTGGATATCCGGCCTCCACACACAATCGAGGTGGGAAGCAATGAGGCCATCGTCCAGACGGTCTCATCAGGAATCGGGCTCGGCCTGGTTCCACGTATCTGTGCCCGAGATCAATTGAGACTCGGCCAAGTGAAGCAGGTAGATATCGGTAGGCCGGCGATTGAACGCCAGCTTTACCGCGTGCGACTACCGCACCGCACGATCAGTCAGGCAGGGATTGCTTTCGAGGCGATGCTTTCGCAACGGGCCTCGGACCATTGACCCCCAAGGCATTTCGTTTCGCAGGTCTCAGACAGGAAACAGGAACACCGGGCGGCGTGATTTGAGCGTCACCTTCCTTGCCACCGAACCGATGATCATGTCATTTACGCCTGCGTAACGACGCGAACCCAAGGCAATGCAATCTGCATCGATGCGATCGGCTTCGGCGAGGATGGTGCGCCCTGGGCGTCCGGTCAGCACCCGGATTTCTGCTACTCGGGCATTCATCGCTTCCTCCGACTCCAGGGTCGAGCGCGAGAACTGCTCCAAGCGTCGCTTTATCTCGCTGATCGCCTGGTCGAGGGTGGATTCACGATACCCACCCAGCACGGAGCTTGAAATATATCGCTCGGCAATATTATTGCGCAGGATCGATGGCTCCTCGATGACATGCACGATATGAATATCGGCTCCATACTGATCGGCTATGCTTGCCGCGCAGCGGAATACATCGGGCCCGCGCGGCCCCAGGTCGGTGGCATACAGAAGTCGGTTGATCTTGAAAGACATAATATGAACTCCAGAGGTTCCGGGAAGGCGGGCTTCCCGGACCGGGTTGCTATCCTGTCAAAGCGAGCAAGCCGCTAGGCCCGTCTCGCCGCTGGTTCCTGTTGTTGTTCGCTCAGTTCGCCCAGCATGTCAGCTATCTTCAGTCGCTGTACCTTGCCCGACGGCCCTCGAGGAAGCCACTGCACCGCATGGATCGCACGTGGCGTCTTAAACCTGCCGATTTCCCCGTCACAAAGCTCCTTGAGTTCGGCTTCGCTGGCGCTCTGGCCGCTCTTGAAAACGACACAGGCCATGATCTGCTGCCCGTACTGGTCGTCTTTCTGAGCGTAGGCGGCGGCTTCCAGCACGGCGGGGTGCTTGAGCAAGGCATCATCGATCTCTCGCGGCGCGATATTTTCGCCCCCCTTGATGATCAGTTCCTTGAGCCGTCCAGTGATATAAAAGAATCCATCATCGTCCTGATAGCCAAGATCCCCGGTGTGCAGCCACCCGTCAGAGGACAAAGCCTCAGCAGTTGCCTCGGGGTTCTTGTAGTACTCCTTCATGACATTGTCGCCACGCACCATGAGTTCGCCGATTTCGCCACGCGGGGCCTCCGTACCATCGGGCAACACGACCTTGACCTCATTGCGATAGGCAATCCCGGGAGAGCCGTACTGGATCTGGAAAGGGGGCAGCGGGTTGGAGAGAATCTGGGCGGCCGTTTCAGTCAGCCCCATGGTCTCGACCAGCGGAATGCCGAACTCTTTTTCGAACTCTTGATGGCTTGAGGCCGGCAGTGCCGACGATGCCGAGCGGCCGAAGCGCAGCTGCTCGAAGCCGGGCGTCGCTGGGATCGGCTCCTTGGTGGCGTTACCCCTCTCCAGTAGGTAAGCCACTATGGTGGGAACCACACTGAACCAGGTGCACTGATAGCCGCGAATCCATTGCCAGAATGAGCTGGTACTGAAGCGGTGCGGCATGATAACGCTGCCACCGCTGATCAGCGGTGCGATCACCGTCACGATCTCGGCATTTATGTGATAGAGCGGGAGAACACAGAGTGCTCGGTCCTCGGCCGAGAGGGCATGAGCCTCGACCGTGTTCCTGCCTCCCGCCACCACGTTGCCATGACTGAGCAGCACGCCCTTGGGCTTTCCAGTGGTTCCCGAAGTATACATCAACAACGCATTCGCTTCGGGCTCGAGGGACTGGAGTTGAGCCCCCTCGCCCTGCTCTCCTGATGGCCACTCGGGCCCTCGGTCGGGACACGCGGGAATCACACTGATCTTTCGCTGTACCTTGCCTGCCAGTGAGGCCGCTCGCTCCTCATGTTGACTGGAAGCGAATAACACATTGGCATCACAGTGATCCAGCACGTATTCGAGCTGGCTGTCACCGGCAATGGCATTGAGCGGGACAGCGACACGGCCGCTGGCCATTACAGCCAGCAGCAGTGTGGCTGTCCACAGCCCATTATCCATGAGCATGGCCACATGCTGCCCTCGCTGGCACCCCATGTCATCTAGGTGGGCGGATACCTGCTTGACGCTTGAGTGCAGCTCCGCGTAGGTCAATTGCTCACCACTTTCCGGAGCGATGAGGAACGCCTTCTCACCACATGCGTCTGCCTGGGATTGGATCAGATT
Source organism: Billgrantia saliphila (assembly GCF_002930105.1). Classification (GTDB taxonomy): domain Bacteria; phylum Pseudomonadota; class Gammaproteobacteria; order Pseudomonadales; family Halomonadaceae; genus Halomonas; species Halomonas saliphila. The sequence goes on from NZ_PJRN01000021.1 coordinate 15,738, forward strand.
CAGAACCGTCATTTATTATCTCCCGTCGCTTGCCTTGGATAGGCGTCAGGTACCGGCAAGGCCGTGTTTGTTCAGGTAATCACCGAACAGGTCGTCCATGGTGGGTTCGTTGCTGGGAATCGTGCGAGCGATCCGGGTGATATTGAGGTAGTGGCGATAGTTCATGTTGTCTGAGATGCTGTTCTGGCCCCATGTCCCGCACCCCATGGAAAGCGAGAACGGCAGGCCATTATCGAAGTTGCCACCGTTGGCGAAGGCGTGTGCCTGGTTGACGATCACTCGGCACACAGGCATTTCCAGTCCCAGACGCTGTACATGCGCGTCATCCTGCGTATGGATCCCGCAGGAGTGGCCCTTGCCTTGGTGGTCGAGCAGGCGGCGAGTCTGGTCAAAGGCCGCTTCGAAGTCCTTGGCTCGGTACACGGCCAGCACCGGAGAGAGCTTTTCTCCCGAAAAGGGATATTCCTCGCCCACGTGCTGCTCCTCGACCATAAAGAAGGTTGCGGATTGTAGTTCAGAGCGGCTCAGGCCGACACGCTGGGCAATTTCCGGCGCCTTGCGCGCAATGATGTGACGACTGAGATTTCCGTTCTCCCACATGGCAGCCTCGAGCTGCTGCTTCTCGGCCGACGTCAGCATCACCCCGCCACTGCGCTCTAGCGCCGCGATGGCATCGTCATAGACAGCATCGAGGATCACCAGGCTATTCTCCGACGAGCAGCTAGTGGCATTGTCAAACGTTTTCGAGGCGGTAATCTTGCGTGCCGCATCATCAAGCTCTGCGCTCTCATCAATGATCACGGGCACGTTGCCTGCGCCGACGCCCACCGCCGGCGTTCCACTGGAATACGCCGACCTGACATTGTTCTGAGAGCCCGTGACCACGATCAGATCCACCTGACTCATCAGCTCATAGGTGGTCGCCTTGCTGACCGGGGTCGGTAGCTGCTGGACCAGATCACGTGGCGCCCCGACTCGATCGAGTTCGGCATGAATGAATTCCAAGAGCAGAGTGCATGCTGCCTGCCCCTTGGGTGAGGGAGCCAAGATGATGGCATTACGCCCCTTGAGCGCATTGATCGTCTTGTTGGTGGGTGTTGCCGCTGGGTTGGTCGAGGGCACCACTGCCCCAACCACTCCGACAGGGCGAGCAATCTCCACCAGGCCCAGCTCAGGCAGTTCCTGGATCACGCCAACGCTCTTTGCACCCTGCAGGTCGCGTAAAAGCCCCATCGTCTTGCGTCGATTCTTGGTGATCTTGTCATCCACGTTGCCGAGCCCGGTGGTTTCCACGGCAAGCTCGGAAATCTGGCGATTCCTGTCAGGCTGGACCAGCGCCCAACCCACGGCAGTCACCACCTCATCGACCCGTGCCTGGTCATAACTTTCATACTCGGCTTGAGCAATGCGGGCGCGTTCCACTAGAGACGCCACGGCAGCTCTAGCATCAGGTGTGTCCTGAAGTTGGGTGACTTTCGTGCTGCTTGGCATAATCCTCTCCTTACCTAAGTAACTTAGATATATGAGTTGGCACACATTAATCCCCGTGCTTCCTTGCATGGCACAGTGTCAGGTCAATGTACGGCCCGCTCAGTCGTACTAGCCGGAAATGCAACAGCGGCTTGGCTGTCGCATTCTCGGCTCAGCGGTAGATCAATCTTCTGCAGCCTCTTCGAGCTCCTCGGGGTCCAAGCCGGCGAAGAGCTCCTCAAGGTAATCGTGACGTTCCTGCCACATCTCGCGCAGCTCTTCACGCCCCATGACCCGCATGGGAGAGCCGCCGTCCTTCAACTGGGCCTGGACCTCTTCATCGTTGAACATTTCGACCGCTCCTTCCGAGAGCTTCTCAAGGATCTCTTCGGATACCCCAGAGCGAGTCATCAAGCCGCGGAAGTTGACGCTGGAGTCATCGATGTCGTAGCCGGCTTCCTGGAAAGTCGGAACGTCGGGGAGAAAATCCTCATCGCGCTCAAGATCGGCGATGCCGAGAATCTTCAGCCGGTCCTGGCTGCGGTAGGCATCCGACAGGTTGTTAAAACCCGCCATGACCTGTCCGCCCTGTACGAAGCGAAGCGCATCGACCCCGCCGGAGGTGGGCACATACCGGAGCTCAATGCCAGCTTCATTTTCCAACTGCAGGGTGGCGATATGGTGGCCGACGAACAGACCCGCGCCAGAGACAGTGACGCGCCCCGGGTTTTCCCTGGCATACTCGACAAGATCATCGATGGTATCGAAGGGGCTGTCGCGGCCAACGATAAGTACTGCGGGGTCCACCCCCCAGTTGGCAATGGGTTCCAGGTTGTCGAGGTTATAATGCGTGTCGTACATCTGCGACTGGGCAATGAAGTGCGGCACATTATATGCGGCAATGTCATAGCCTTCATCGCGGCCATTTTGCACCAGATAGTTCCAGCCTACCTGGCCACCCGCTCCTGGCCGGTTGACGATCACCATTGGCTCGCCGAGGTACTCCTCCGCTTTGGAGGTTGCGATGCGCGCCTGAAAGTCAGTGGCACCTCCTGCCGAGTAGGAAACAATCACATTGATGGGGTTATTCGGATAATCCTCTGCCGCCCAGGCGGCGCCGCTGGCAACAGCCAGCGTACCCGCTACCATGCCGGCCAGAAGGGGGGTATTGAGGAGTTGGCGCTTGTTGTTCATGTCAGTGCTCCTTGAGGGTGGGGTTGTTATTTTCTTTGTTAAACCAGGATTCCGCTGGGAACCTGGACTCGGAGTACAGTTACGAAGATCAGGTAAAGCACTCCCAGGAAGAGTGCCGCAATGGCGGCACCGCGAATGGCCCCGTGCCAACTAAATCGCTGCGGGGTGTAAATCTGCGTGATGAGGAAGAATGCCAGGAAGGAGGTTGTAAAGAAGCCCAGCCATCCCATGACCAGTAGGAAGCCAAACAGAATCAGCAACAACGGCCAGATCCCGCCCCACGGGATCGGTTCTTCGTCGACGGTGGTAATCGGCTGACGAGGCACCAGCGCCAGCAGGACGAGAATGGCGGCACACAACACGGCACCAATGGCCGCCAGCTGCGGAAATTCGTACCCCGGCACGCTGGGCATGAAGGAGACGGTTGCCAGGCCGACCGCTACCAGCAGGGCACCCAGAGCAGTCAAGCGGTGCTTACGATGGCTCGTCATGACTTCACCTCCACAGTACGTCCGGACGACTGGCCACGCTGACGCGAACGCACCTTAAACTCAGCGACGATGCTGTAACCGATGGAAAGAACACAGAGCGCAACCAGGAATATATTGATGCCGCCCGTGAAGAAGTACTGGAAGGTGCCGTCCATAGCCTGGCCAAGCATTTGCCCTTGGAGAAAGTTGGTTTCGGCAATCGGCCCCAGAATAATACCGAGCACGACAGGACCGGGGCCGAAACCGAAGCGCATGGCAAAGTACATGGCACAACCCATCGTCATCATTATCATCACGTCAGAAACACTGTTCTGAACGCTGTAGGTGCCAAAGACTGCCAGCACCGCTACCGCAGCAGCCATATGATGCTTGGGTATGCGAATGACATATTTACTGAAACGGCTGATGTAGAGCCCGAACACCACCATCAGGACTTGGCTTACCAGCAACGCGCCCATGAAGGTCCACGCTATCGAGGCGTGTTGGGTGAACAGGTCCGGTCCGGGGAAAAGCCCCTGGATCAACAACCCGCCCAGCAGTACGGCAGCTGTCGGGCTTCCGGGAATCCCCAGCGACAGCATGGGCACCAGTGATGCCCCAACCATGGAGTTGTTGGCACTCTCCGAGGTTATCACGCCTTCCGGCTCGCCCTTGCCGAACGCTTCAGGGTTCTTGCTGAACTTCTTGTTCTGGTCATAGGCGATCAGCCCGGCAATTTGCCCACCGGCGCCGGGAATCAGTCCGACCAGTGTGCCTACGATACTTCCGATACTCAGCGCGCGAACCTTGGACAAGTTATACACCACTGACGTCCAGACTAGACGCTGCTCCATGCCGAAGGCCTCCTTGCCACGCCCGCGGCGAGATTCTTCCACCATCTGGAAGACTTGGGGAATGGCAAAGAGTCCAATCAGCGCTGGAATAATGGTGACGCCACCCTGCAGGTGCTCAGTGAAAACGAAGCGTTCGGTGCCTGCCACGGGATTGAAGCCGATCAACGAAATCCAGACCCCGACGGCACCGGCAAGCAGGCCCTTGAGCACCGAGGTACTTCCCAACGAGCCAATCACCGTAATCCCGAGGATCGCGATCCAGAACAGCTCGGATGGACCGAAACGCAGGGCGAAGCCTGCCAGCAACGGGGTGAAGAAGATCAGCACCAGCACCCCGATCACGCCTCCCACGCCGGAACTGATGAAGCAGTAATGGAGCGCTTCCGTTGCGCGACCGTTCCTGGCCATGGGATGGCCGTCGAGCATGGTCGCTATGTTGGCTGGCGCGCCGGGTATGTTTACCAGGATGGCGCTCACGGCACCTCCCGCCACCGTTGCGGTATACAACACCCCAAGCAGAATCAGCCCGGAAGTGGCATCCATCTGGAAGGTAAAGGGAATGAGCAAGGCTACCGCCATGGTAGGGCTGAGACCTGGGGTAGCCCCGAGCAGCAGCCCAACCACAGTCCCGGCGATGAGTATCGTCAGGTTCCAGCCGCTCAGTACCTGTGGTAGGTATTGGATTAACTCCACGAGACTACTCCTCCTCTGCTAGCCCAATCCGCGTCGGGCGTTACTTGTTATATGAGGAACTGCCGATTGCAAGTCATGTACATAACCTATCTAACGTACTAGACTAGAGATCAGGGGACTGTCAACGACAGGCATGCTAACTCTTACAGGGGGAGTGCAGGACAAGACATCAGTCAAGCAGGCCGCGTAAAAGGCAAGAGCATGTTTTTACGTATTTAATGTCATAATTTCGGCCAGCCGCTCGACCTGGCCGACGGATACAAAATGAGACACAAATTCTGATGAAAGGACGAGTATCCCATCACCCGCAAGGGATCTGTGTTGTACGGTAATATGTATCCACACGATGGCAGCACGCCCGTCACTGCGGCATGAGCGCCTCAACGGGAACCGAAGACCATGCAGCTGGATGCTAAACGTGAGGAAAACGCCGTGTATATGGAGACACCCCCCGAGGCCGATCGGTTGAACCTGTTCACTTCAACTCCACTCGAGGCGATCAAGGGCAAGCCGCTCTACCGCGTCGTCGAAGATCACATTCGGACCCTTATCAATACCGGCCGACTTGTCCCCGGTGACCTAATTCCCTCTGAATCACAGCTTGCAAAGGCCTTGGGAGTCAGCCCCGGTACCGTAAAGAAAGCCATTACCAACCTCGTCTGGGAGCGGTTGCTGTTCAGACACCAGGGGAAAGGGACCTACGTCTCTCGAATCGACTTCGAGAAAAGCTTGTTTCGATTTTTCTCATATGGTGATGCCGAAGGTCGCTCGATCCGCATTCAGAAAACAACGACCGCTCGCTGCCGGCAACCCGGTCCCAAAGATATTTGCAGACGACTTGGCGTAGCAGAAGGCTCGGAACTTGTCTACATTGAGCGCTTGGGCTCGATAGGAGACCAGCCCATTCTGGTCGAATATTCTTGGTGGCCAGCCACCGTAGTACCAGGACTTGAAAATGAAAACATCCACATCCCGGATTTCCTCTATGCCTTGGTGCTTGACCAATACGGTGTACCGATCTTGCGGGCCCAGGAAACACTCACCGCCGATGCCGCTGATGCCAAAACAGCCAAGATGATCGGTATTGCTGAAGGGACGCCGGTCGTCGTCCTCAAGCGTACGACATACACGACGGGGGATCGGATCGTGGAGGTGAGGACCACCAAGGGCAGAGCCGATCGTTTCAGTTACAAAACTGAAATTCCTTAGCGTATTTTCTGGCAAGGGGGTGAAGCCAATATACGTCCCGTTGGTCATACATTGCGCTGAAGCTTGGAGCCGGTGATCTCCCCAAGCACTGAGCGCAAGATTCGCCGTCGTCGGTGTTCCGACCCTGCCTTCAAGGTCAAAATCGTGTCGGCCTGCCTGCAGGGCGATGCCCCAATTGCCCAGGTCGTGCTGCAGCCTGGAGTGAACATCAACTTCGTCCGTGAGGCCAAGCGCAAAGCTGGTAAATTATATTCCGTTGGCCGGGGTTCTAGTATGCCCCAGCTCGGTATCGAAGTATTACTCTACGATAAAAGTAGCGCTTAGCAGTTTTCCCTTCCGCAAGCAGACAAGGAATTTGGTTGACGCGCGCCTAACATACAGCGAGTTGAAAAACTCTACTCATTTGAGCATTACAAACTATCTAAGCGCTGGGTTAGCCATTCACAGAGAAATGGCGAGTCCTCTCCGATGAAGTCCAGTTCGCTCTCGTCTTTAAACCAGTTTTCAATCTCCCGGCTGGTTAACCGCCCCGCCGCACACTGCCGTGCCAGTACGCTACCGTCGTCCAGGCGAACGACGCCATTAAAGCGCAGGATCTGCTTGGGCATCTCATGTAATAACGCACTCACCTCATTCATAACCATGGCAGACTCGCGCTTCCAGCTGAGCGTCTCGAGCCCCAGGGCATTGATGCTCGTCGCCGTGGAGAGACCTGAACGCACGGGGCGAAACTTAGGCGCCTCGCTCCAGCGAACAGCCGCTTCTCCTCGTCGGGGCTCAGGCGCCGATCTCGCCCCTCCCCCGGGCTGGGCTTGCGGATGTTCTGGACGGGGTTGTAGGTCAGGCCCAGGCCCCATCCCTGGATAGCGACAGTGCAAAGATGGCCGAGCAGGGCGAGTTCCAGGCGCACGGTATTGGGGCTGATGGGCTGCCCCCCTGCGTCCCAGGCTGTTGAGCCGCGTGTCGCGGTAGCTGGCGATAAGTTCCGGCGTTAGTGCCGCAAGGGAGTACTTCCCCAACTGCTCGATCAGCGTGTTCGCCTTGTGGCGTTCGCACTTCTGGGTGCTGGGCTTCTTGGTGGGGGTGATGTCGGCCAGGTAGCGCTTGAGTGCCGCTTCCAGCGTCATCCGCTCCGAGGCGCTGCGCTGGGTATAGACACCGCGCACCATCTCGTCTTCGGTGCGGCGTGCCCAGTCCTGGGCGTCGCGCTTGGTGCGGAAGGTCTTGGCGGTAGTGGGCCAGCCGGTCTTGCGGATGACGACTTTCCAGCTACCAGAGGGGGTCTTGACGATGCTGGCCATGTAAATCTCCAGGGGGCTGAAGGATCGGCACTGTACCGAAACTGTACCCTTGGAACATGGGACTCACCAGGGAGAATTGCTAACGCCCTGATTTTAATGGTGGGCCCAGCTGGACTCGAACCAGCGACCAAGGGATTATGAGTCCCCTGCTCTAACCAACTGAGCTATAGGCCCTGCATTGCGCCGCCGTATGATAGCGAAAGGCACTGGGCGAGGCCAGAGGCCGATGTGTTGGATTTACCGTTCGGGCACTTCCCGGCGTTCGGCGTGTCTCGGGAAGAGTGCCATCGCCAGGAGACGCTCCGCCCATGAAACGCCTTTCCTCTGCTTTATCGCTGACTGCCCTGGGTGCCTCCACCCTGCTGCTCGCCCTGCCGGCATTGGCCTGGGAGCTCGAGCCGGAGCGCTCGCGTGTGTCGGCCACGGTGATGCAGATCACCCCCGACGGCCCCGTTCCCCGCCAGCACGAGGTGCGTCGGCTGGTCGGCAGTGCCGACGAGGACGGCACCCTGCGCCTACCGCTGAGCCTCAACCAGAGCGATGTGATCGAGCGGCTCGGGTCATTGCCGCCGTGGCTTTCAGGGCTGACCCAACGCCCCCTGGCCACGCTGACCACTCAATTTCCGCCGGAGCGATTGGAACGCCTGGCGGTGGGCGAGTCGCTGGTGGAAACCCTGACGCTCAAGGTTGAGTCGGGCAATGCCATGCGGGAGGAGTCGCTGCCGGTGCGCTTCACCAAGACGGCCCAAGGCCAGGTGCAGGTGACCAATGCCGAACGCGTGGCGCTGGACGGTCGCACCCTGATGGCCGACCCCACCCTGCGCTCCGTGCTGCTGTTGCTCGGCTACGAGCAGATCGGCGACGAGGTGCCGGTCACCCTCGACGCGATGCTGGTGCAACCAGAGACTTGATGTCTCTTAGTCGGTAGCGAGCCCTGCTCAGACAATCGCCTCGCTAGCCGCCAGGGCACCCGTCTGCACCTTCCACTGCGCGGCGTAGCGGCCGCCCTTCTCGAGCAGTTCGTCGTGGGTGCCGCGTTCGGCGACCCGCCCGCCCTCGATCACCACGATCTCGTCGGCATGCACGATGGTCGAGAGCCGGTGGGCGATCATGATGACCGTACGGCCGTGGCCGATCTTGGCCAGCGAGCGCTGGATGGCCGCCTCGGTCTCGTTGTCCACGGCGCTGGTGGCCTCGTCGAGTACCAGGATCGGTGGATCCTTGAGCAGCGCTCGGGCCAGCGAGAGGCGCTGGCGCTGCCCACCGGAGAGTCGCACGCCGCGTTCGCCCACCTGGGTGTCGAGCCCCTGGGGCAGCGCCTGGATGAATTCCCACGCCTCGGCGGTGCGCGCCGCCGCGACCACTTCCGCCTCGCTCGCCTCCGGGCGGCCGTAGGCGATGTTATCGCGCACCGTGCCCTCGAAGAGATAGACGTCCTGGCTCACCAGGCCGATGGCCTGACGCAGGGAGTGCAGGCTCACATCGGCGATCGGCTGGCCGTCGATGCGGACCTGTCCGGCCTCGGGGTCGTAGAAGCGCAGCAGTAGCTTCATCAGGGTCGACTTGCCGGACCCGGTTGCTCCCACCAGCGCCAGGGTGTTGCCGGCGGGTACCGTCAGGCTCACCCCCTCGACGCCGACGCCACTGGCCTCGTAATGAAAGCTCACGTCCTCGAAGCTCACCTCGCCGCGTACCGGGCCGGCGAGCGGCCGGTCGCTCCGATCGCGCACGGTGATCGGCACCGCCAGCAGGTCGAGGATGCGCCGGGTGCTGGCCATGGCGCGCTCGAACAGGTCGATCACCTCGGCCAGCCCCGTTAGCGGCCACAGCAGGCGCTGGGTGAGGAACACCAGCACGCCGTAGGCGCCGACGTTGAGGTCGCCGCGCAGCGCCATCATGCCGCCCACCGTGAAGGTGGCGAGAAAGCCGGCGAGAATCGCCATGCGAATCACCGGAATGAACGCCGAGCTGACGCGAATGGCACGGCGGTTGGCCTCGACGTAGGCCTCGCTGACCTGGCGCAGGCGCTCGGCCTCGCGCGCCTCGCTGGTGAAGCTCTTGATGGTAGCGATGCCGGAGAGGTTGTTGGAAAGCCGGCTGGCGAGATCGCCCACCTTCTCGCGCACGTCGGCGTAGAGCGGCCCCGCCTTGCGCTGGAAATAGAAGGCGCCCCAGATGATCAGCGGGATCGGGGTGAAGGCGAGCAGCGCGATCAGCGGCGAGATGAAGAAGAACACGGCCCCCACCGCGACCACGGTGACGCCGACCTGCACCAGCGAATTGGCGCCGCCGTCGAGGAAGCGCTCGAGCTGGTTCACGTCGTCGTTCATGGTCGCCACGAGCTGCCCCGAGCTCTTCGACTCGAAATAGGCCATGTCCAGGCGCTGGGCGTGCTCGTAGGTGTCCAGGCGCATGTCGGCCTGCAGGCGCTGGGCCAGGTTGCGCCACAGGATCTGGTAGAGATATTCGAACAGCGACTCGCCGGCCCAGATGAAGAAGGTCAGCACCGCCAGGACGAATATCTGCTCCTGCGCGGTCTCGAAGCCCGCCCGGGCGACAAAGCTGCGCTCCTGGTTGACCACCACGTCGATCGCCACGCCGATGAGGATCTCGGGAGCGATGTCGAACAGCTTGTTGATGATCGAGCAGGTCGTTGCCGCGACGATGCGACGACGATAGCCACGGGCATAGCGCAGCAGGCGCACCAGGGCCTGGAAACTGTTGGCGGAAGCGTTGGCAGACATGAGGAATCCCTTTCGAACAAGAGTCGCAGCTTACCGGGTCAGGCGGCTGACACCAAGACGAAGCCGGGCCGCCCGAGATGATTGGGGGCCCGGCTCGTGTCGTGCCGCTATGCCTGGGGCTTGATCAGAAGGCCACGTTGAGGCTCAGCCACACGCGACGACCGTCTTCCACGTAGCCGTATTCGTCGTAATCGATCTCTTCGTCGAAGAGATTGTAGATCCCGGCGTTGACCTTGGTGGTGGGAGTCAGCTGAAAGCCGATGCCCGCGTCCACGAAGGTGTAGGACGGCGCCACGATGTCGCTCTGGGAAGGGCCGGTGTTGGGCTGGCTCTCCTCGCCGCGATAGGTCACCTTGGTCCACTGGCTGAGCCGGCCGGTGACCTGCCAGTCGAGCGACAGTGAAGCCTGGTGCCTGGGCAGCTGGGTCAACGGTTCGCCCTGGTACTCGCCGCTCTTCTGCTCGGAGTCGGTAAAGGTGTAGCTGCCGGTCAGGTCGAGCGCATCGCCCAGCGGTGTGGTCAACGAAAGCTCGACGCCCCGGGTCACCGCCTCGTCGACGTTGATCCGATAGGTAGGATCGCTTCCGAACTGGTTGGGCCCGGCGTCACAGATATCGACGGGACAGGCCACACGCGTGATCTTGTCCTTGAAGTCGTTGTGGAACAGGGTCACGCCACCGTTCAGGCCGCTGGCATCGCCATACAGCAGGGCCAATTCCTTGTTAAGCGAGGTCTCCGGTTCGAGATCGGGGTTGCCGTAGACATCGCCGCCGCGGCTGGTCTGCCCCCAGTCCGCGGTGATCTCGCGCAGGTTGGGCGAACGGAAGCCGGTCGAGACACCGCCCTTGAGGGTCCACACGGGCGACAGATTCCACACGCTATAGAGGCGCGGACTGACGTGGCTGCCGTAGTTCTCGTCGTCATCCAGACGCACGCCGCCGGTCAGCGACCAGGTTGGGGTCAGCCACCATTCGTCTTCGGCGAACAGCGCCCATTGGCTGTTCTCCACGTGGGTGCGATCGGAGATCTGGTTGGTGGTGGCGTCGTCGAGCGACTCCTCTTCGTAGTCCGCACCCAGGGTCAGCATATGATCGCCCAGCGGCAGCACGAGGCTGGTCCGGGCCGTGGTATTGGTGATCTCGATCTCGCGGGCGCGGTTCTCGCTCACTTCGCGCTGCACGTAGGTCTCGCTGGTGCCCACGCTCCAGCGGCCTGTGTGGGAGAGTGCGAGCTGCTCATGGGTGTATTCGCCGAAACTGTCGGAGCAGCCACCGCGGCAGCCTTCGGTCGGTGCTGTGCGGCCCATCAGCGAGCGTCGTTCCTGATGGGTGCGCCCGGCTTCGAGGGCGAAGTCGTGGTTGTCATTCGGCGTGAAGGTCAGGCGCCCGGTCAGGCTCTGCAACTGCTTGTCCTCGTAGCCATAGAGGACATCGTCCTCATCGCGCTGCGAGGCGCGACCGTAGAGCTGCAGCCCCAGGCGGTCCTGCACCAGCGGACCGCTGAGGTAGAAATTGCCCTGGCGGCTGTCGCCCGAGTCGTCGCTCTGCTGCAGCACTGTGTCGAGCTGCACCTCGCCATGCCACTCCCGCGCGACCTTGCGTGTGATGACGTTGATGACCCCGCCGATGGCATCTGAGCCGTACAGCGTTGACATGGGCCCACGGATCACCTCGATGCGCTCGATCGAGGCAAGCGGCGGCATCCAGTCCTGCTCGAAGCCGGCGCTACCGTTGGGACGTGTCTCGCGAGTGTTGCGCACGCGCCCGTCGACCATCAGCAGCGTGTACTGGGAGGGCATGCCGCGAATGGTGATATCGGCACCGTTGTCGCCCGCCCCGCCACCGGTCACGATCACGCCCGGCACGTCGCGCAGCGCATCGGTCACGTCTTGATAGTGACGAGCCTGCAGCTGCTCGCGGGTGATCACGCTGATCGAGGCGGGAGCATTCTGCAGCTGCTGCTCGTATCCCGCCGCGGTCACCACCACGGTACCGAGCTGCTGGGTTTCCTGGGCGACACTCGGCGAGGCGGCCACGGAGAACAGGGTTCCCACGACAAGGGGGCGGCAGGCATGTAACGCGACAAGTCGAGACGGCGACACGGGATTCTCCTCACACTCGGGATAATGATAATGAATCTCATTGTTACACGTTAGTCACCATCATGTCCCGAACGGTGCGTTGCGCTTGAGGCAACGACTCGTACGGCTCGGCTCATGGTCCAGGCCGCTTTCAGCGAGCCGGCCGGTTGCTTCCCCGGCCCTGGATTCAGGACAATAGCCGTTCACCTGATCAAGGAAGTGCGATGCTCGCCGAACTCTTCGCCGTCATGGCGCCGGTACTGTCCGGTGCCGGGCTCGGTTTCACCTGGATTCGCCTGGGTCATCCCTATCCCGTCGAGTTCGTCACCCGTCTGGTCTTCAATATCGGTACCCCCGCTCTGGTGCTGGCCTCTCTCGCCGGCGCCGAAATCGACGCCGGCACCTTCGGGCGCACCATGCTGGCCACCGCCCTGGTGATTCTCAGCATGGCCGCCGCCACCTTCGTCGTGTCTCGCCTGTTGCGTCGCGACTGGCGTGTCCTGCTGGCGCCGATGATGTACCCCAACACCGGCAACATGGGGCTTCCCGTGGTGCTGTATGCCTTCGGCAGCGCCGGTTTCGCCTATGGCATCACCGTGATGGTGACCGTCTCGCTGTTCCAGTTCACCCTCGGCGCCATCATGGCTAGCAGCAGCGGCAACCCCCTGCGCACTCTGGTCAGGACACCGACGGTTTACGCTATCCTGATAGCGTTGACCCTGCTGCTGACCGAGACCGAGCTGCCGCTCTGGCTGGCCAACAGTGTCGACCTGATCTCCGGTTTCACCGTGCCGCTGATGCTGATCACTCTGGGCGTGTCGCTAGCCAGCATCCAGGTGAAGAACCTGCGGTCGGGAATCGGCTTCAGTCTGCTGCGCACGCCGGTGGCGGTTCTGCTGGCATGGGGGGTCGGGACCCTGCTGGGCCTGCCGCCCCTGGCGCACAGCATCCTCATCCTGCAGATGAGCATGCCGGTCGCCGTGTTCAACTACTTGTTCGCGCAGCGCGCCAGGCGGGAACCGGCTTACGTCGCCAGCCTGGTCTTCTGCTCGACGCTGCTGGCATTGATCTATCTGCCGGTACTGCTGGCCGTATTGATGTAGCATGATTTGATGTAGCGCTAACTTATGTATAGGGAGCTCAAGCGCACCGAAGGGTGACAGGAACACCCCAACCGCAAGCGGGTCACAACCTGGGGGCGGATCGCAAAGCAAGGGAGGAGCAGATGGACGTTGCAAGCAAGCGGCTGGCGATGTCGCTGCCGGCTCGTGTCGCCTGGGTCTTGGCGGGTCTCGGTGGAGTGTCCACCGGCGCCTACTCGGCGGAGGTAGTGGAAGAGCGCATTGCCACCGAACATCTCGACCTGCGCCTGGAGCGCGTCGCCTCCGGATTGGAACATCCCTGGGCCATGGCGATGCTGCCCGACGGCCGCTTCCTGGTCAGCGAGCGTCCCGGTCGGCTGGTACTGATCGGCAACGATGGCGAGCCGACCCAACTGGAGGGCATTCCCGAGGTCAACGCCCGAACGCAGGGCGGGTTGCTCGATGTCAGCCTTCACCCTCGCTACGGCGATGGCGAGCACGACTGGATCTATTTCACCTGGAGCAAACCCGGCGACGGCGGCACCGCCACGGCTCTGAGCCGTGCCCGGCTCGGAGACGCTCGGCTGGAAGACCTTGAGACGCTGTTCGAGCAGAACCGCTATTCCGATCCTGGCCGTCATTACGGTTCGCGCCTCGCCTGGCTGGAGGACGGCACCCTGGCGATGAGCATCGGCGACCGCGGCGACAGCGAACGCGCCCAGGACGGCGGGGATCACGCCGGCAGTGTGTTGCGCCTGACCGATGACGGCGAAGTGCCGGACGACAACCCTTTCGTCGACGACAATGCCGTTGCCGACGAAATCTATTCCATGGGCAACCGCAACCCCCAGGGACTGGCGGTCGCCAGCGACGGCACCCTCTGGGCGACGGAACACGGCCCTCGCACCGGCGACGAACTCAATCGCATCGAGCCCGGGGAGAACTACGGCTGGCCGGAAGTCTCGCTGGGATTCGCCTACTCGAGCGATAAACGCATGGGACGCGACAGCGCACCGGGCATGCGCGACCCCGCCTACGTCTTCGAGGGTCGCTTCGCTCCTGCCGGCCTGGCTCAGGTCACCTCAGAGGCCTTCACGGGCTGGCAGGGCGACTTGTTGGCGGGCGGCTTGCTGAGCGAGCGACTCCTGCGCCTGTCCCTCGAGAACGGCCAGGTGGTCGATAGCGAAGTCATCCTGGACGGGGAAATCGGCCGCATTCGCGACGTTCGCCAGGGCTGGGACGATGCCATCTATCTGCTCAGCGACGATACGCAGGGCAGCCTCTATCGGCTGAGTCCGGTGCAATGAACCAGGAGCGGCGCCGGCCTGCCCGGCGCCGGCTATCGTCGAACGCCGCCCGCGAGCTGCCATGCGCCTACGCAATCTGATACTCACTACCGTCATCGCTCCGCTGTTCCTCGTGCTGCTGGTCTTCAGTCTGGTCGCCATCAAGTCGCTCGAGGACAATGTGCGCTCCCGGCTGGAGCGGGAGGTGCAGGTCATCACCAACGTGATCGGCACCACCCTGAGCCATGCGCTGTCCCGCAACGCCACCGAGCCGTTGGAGGAGTCGCTCTATTCCGCCTTCTCCTTCCACCGGATCTACGGCGCGTACGTCTTCGATGCCCAGGGCCGCGAGATCTACGGCCTCGGGCTCGGGCAGGCGCTGTTCAGCCCCGAAACCATTCGAGAGGTGGCCGAGCATGGCGAGATGCGCGCCGCCTACCGTGAGCATGACGGTTGGCACTACTACTCGGCCCTGAAACCGCTCACCTCGGCGACCGGCGAGGTGCAAGGCGTGCTCCAGGTCAACCGGCTCAATACCGGCATCGAGAAGTACACCGGCTTCCTCAGCCTGCTGGCCCTGTTGGCCTTCGTCGTCGCGGCTGCCGGCATCGTGCTGGGGATCTGGTGGGGGTTCCGTCGCCATATCGAACGGCCGCTGGAGCGTCTTCTTGCCGTCATGCAGCGCGTCGAGGCCGGCGATCGCGGCCAGCGTGCCGAAGCGCAGGGCCCTCAGGAGTACGAGCGCCTGGCGGTGGCGCTCAACGGCATGCTCGATGCCATGGCCGAGAAGGATGCCGATATCGAGGCACGCCGGCGCAAGGAGATCGAGCTGGAAAAGCGGCTGCGCAAGTCAAAGAAACTGGCCGAACTGGGAGTACTGGCCGCGGGGGTGGCGCACGAGATCGGCGCACCGCTGACCGTGATCAACGGCCAGGCCCAGCGTCTGGCCCGTCGCGATACGCTGAGTGACGACGATCGGGCCAAGCTGGGGCGCATCCGCGGCGAAGTGGAGCGCATCGTGGAGATCGTGCGCCAGCTGATGGAGCTGGGGCGTCGCCACAACGTGGAGAAGGAGCCGCTGGATCTTCACGAGCTGCTGGAGACGGCACGCGAACTGGTGGAGGAGGATCTCGAGCAGCGCGCCATTCGCCTGGAGCTCGACCTGCCCTCCTCCGCTTCGCCGCTACTGGCCAACGGACAGCAGTTGATCCAGGTCCTGACCAATCTGATGCGCAATGCCGCCCAGGCCGAGGGGGTTGGTCGGGTGCGGATCCGGGCTCGTGAGAGCGAGGATTGGCTGTCGCTGTGGGTGGAGGATGACGGCTCGGGTATCAGCGATGCGGACAAGCCGAAGGTATTCGACCCCTTCTTCACCACCAAGCCCGTGGGCCAAGGCAGCGGCCTTGGGCTATCCATGGTTCACCGAATCATCAACGATCACGGCGGTACCGTCGGGGTGTTCGATAGCGAGCTGGGCGGAGCCGGCTTCGAAATCGGACTTCCCCGGCGCGATACCGACGAAGGAGGAACCGCGTGACAGGAAGCCACTCTGATTCACTGCCGATACTGATCGTCGAGGACGACGCCGCCATCCTGGAGCTGCTGGAGGAGGAACTCCAGGAAGCGGGTTACAGGACCCTGGGAGCCGGAAGCGCCGAGGATGCCGTTGCCACGCTGAGCCATACCGAAGTGTCGCTGATCATCAGCGATGTGCGCCTTCCGGGCATGAGCGGCATGCAGCTGCTGGAACAACTGCGCAGCGAAGGCAGCCACGTGGGTTTCATCGTCATCACCGCCTTCGGCACTATCGACCAGGCGGTCGAGGCCCTCAAGATAGGCGCCGACGATTTCCTGACCAAGCCGCTGGATCTGGAGGGCGTGGGCGAGGCGGTCTTTCGTGTCCTGGAGAATCGCCGCCTGGCCGAGCGCTTTCAACAGGCGTCGCCGACCGGCCACTTCCATGGCATCGTCGGCGAAAGTGAAGGCATGCAGTCACTTTTCCATGACGCCGCGAGGCTGGCCAAGAGCGATGCGCCGATACTGGTCCTCGGTGAGAGCGGCACCGGCAAGGAGCTCCTGGCCCGCGCCATTCATGCCGAGAGCCCCCGCGCCGAATGCCCCTTCGTGGCCGTCAACTGTGCCAGCATTCCCTCCGAACTGATGGAGAGTGAATTCTTCGGCCACGTGAAGGGTGCTTTCACCGGGGCCAACGAATCGCGTCAGGGGCTTTTCCAAGCCGCAAACGGTGGCAGCCTGTTCCTCGATGAGATCGGTGAGATGTCCCCCGGCTTGCAGGCCAAGCTGCTGCGCGCCCTGCAGGAAAAGATGGTCAAGGCGGTCGGTGCCGAGAAGGAGGAGTCGGTGAACGTTCGCATCATCGCCGCGACGCATCGCGAACTGGAACAAGAGATCGAGAGCGGCAACTTCCGTAGCGACCTCTTCTACCGGCTGGAGACCTTCTCGCTGCGCATCCCGCCACTGCGCGAGCGCCAAGGCGACATCGAGCGGCTGATCTCGGCCATGATCGACAAGCACGCCAGCAGCCAGGGCAAGAGCATCGAACGCATCGAACCGACAGCACTCCAGGCCCTGCTCGACTATCCCTATCCCGGTAACGTTCGTGAACTGGAAAATGCCATCATGCGCGCCGTGACCCTGGCCGAGGACGGCCTACTCAGCTATGCCGACCTGCCCGAGCGCATCCGTCAGCATGGCCAAGAGCAGCGCAACATTCGCCCCACCGAGGGCAACGCGCTGGTCGCGCCGACACAGCAAAGCTGGCCGAGCCTGGAAGAGGTCGAAAAGCGCTACATCCAAAAGGTGCTGGAAGCCACCGGAGGGAACAAGCGACGCACCGCTGATATCCTGGGTATCGCCAGGCGAACGCTATACCGACGCCTCGAGGAAGATTGATTCGCCAGGTGCTTTCGCGAACCGTCTTCGAGCTGGCGAAGGGTGCACGAAAAAAGCCCCCGTGGGAGCTCGGGGGCCAAGTACGCCATGCAATCCAACTGGCGGAGCAAGGGGGGAGGGTGGCGGCCGCCAGCGGATTACGCTGCGTCATACTTTGTGCGCGTCCTTGCGCGAATGTCCTGAGGCCCCGGCTGGGCCGGGGCCAGTGGGCGGAGAGTTACGACTCGCCGTTATCCTCTTCCGGATAGTCCCACTCTTCTTCCTCGTTCTCGAATTCCTCTTCGCCCGGCATGGGCTCGGTGCCATCACCGAAGCCGGACTCGCCTTCAGCACCTTGAGTGCCCGGCTGCGGCTCGGTACCCGGTGAGAAGGCGCCCTCTTCCTCAGTGGTGGCGTCGAAGCCAGGATCTGCCGGATCGTTGGAGTCCGGAGTGGCTTCATGACCCGGTGCTGCTTCTGTTCCGGATTGTGAGTCGCTGCCAGGCTGAGTGACGCCCGGTGACGTTTCCATGCCTTGCGAGGATCCAGCACCCGGGTTGAGGTTATCGTCGCTGGCACCGTTCACGCCCGGCGCTGCCGGATCGTTACGGTTGGGCGAAGCATCCTGACCCGGTGCTTCCTCGGTACCCATACCCTGTGAAGTCTGACCACCGGTCGTCGTACCGGTACCGCCCCCCGGATTGAGGGAATCGTCGGTATTACCGTTCACGCCAGGCGCTGCCGGGTCGTTCCGGTTCGGCGAAGCATCCTGTCCGGGCGCCGCCTCAGGCATGGTCTCCGAAGTATTCGACTCGTACTGATACTCGTCCTGCTGCGTCTGCTGGGCCAGGACCAGCGGGCTTGCGGTCAGCCCCATGGTCACACCAAGTACGCCAAGCGTCTTCAGAAATTCCTTGGACATCATAATTTCCACCTCCTGAGATTCTCGTCTTGCGACGAATGTAGAGGGCTTCCTGCCCTCGCCTGCCGCCTCATCACGGCGGCAGCATAAGATCGGTCGAAGCGGATAGTTACCGCTGCTCCTCGTCTGCAGGAGCTGATGCTCCTTCATCCTCGGTCAGGGCCCCCGTATCCGAAGCACTGCCTTCCTGATTGCCTTCCATGGTGTTTTGCTGCCCCTCAGGTACCGGCTCCTGCTCGGCTTCGGGGAGCGATTCTTCCTGCTCATTCTGCTCGGTCAGCGCATCTCCTTCCGGCGCCTCTTCAACACCGCTCACGGGCTCCGCTGCACCGTCTCCGCTCGCGGTACCGGTCTGGTCGATGCCCGGGTCGGTTGTTGCATCCTCCATGGGCGACGTCTGCTCTTCCGTGACGGGCCGTTCTTCTTCCACTGGGGGAAGATCCTCTTCGTCATCGCCGCATCCGGCAAGCGACAACGTACCCAGCGCAAGAGCCACTGCAGAGGCCAGAGCCGTCAGCCTCCATGCCGGACGGGAATTTGCATGCTTGTCATGGCTCATGTGAAGTCTCCCTTTAAGTGATTCATCCTTTCCCCTATCTCGTTGCATAGCCTGTGCCAGCCTTGCCAAAGAGAAGAAAAAAATTGCAAATACAAAAAGTTAGGGAGATTTTGCGGACAAGAAGGGAAGCGGAGTACGCGGGCCGGAGGTGGTGCAATCTGACACATGGGCCGCTCTGCCACAGCATTTTGTCGCCGGCTCCCGCCGTAACGACGCAGGGAGACATGCTCGATGTCTCCCTGTGAAAGCGGGCCCTGCCGAGTTGCTAGCCGGGACTGATACCCCGCAGGCGCTCGCTGCGACGACGTAACAACTCCAGCGTCGTAAGCAGCAGCATCGAGAGCAGAACCAGCAGGGTAGCCACGGCCAGAATTGTCGGGCTGATCTGCTCACGGATGCCCGACCACATCTGAATCGGCATGGTGCGTTGCTCCGGCCCGGCCAGGAACAGCACCACCACCACCTCGTCGAAGGAGGTGATGAAGGCGAACAGCGCACCGGAAACGACGCCAGGCGTCACCAACGGCAGCACCACCTTGAAGAAGGTGCGCGTGGGATTGGCGCCCAGGCTATGGGCCGCCCGGATCAGGGTGGTATCAAAGCTCGACAGGGTCGCGGTCACGGTAATCACCACGAAGGGGATGCCGAGCACCGTATGAGCCAGTACCACGCCCAGGTAGGTCTGGGCCAGATTGACCTTGGAGAAGAAGAAGAACATGGCCGCGGCGGAAATGATCAGCGGCACGATCATGGGTGAGATCAGCAATGCCATGATCGCGCTGCGTGCCGGCATGTGGCGGCTCGATAGTCCCAGTGCCGCTACGGTTCCCAGTATCGTGGCCAGAAAGGTCGAGGCGATGCCGACGATGAAACTGTTCTTGATCGCATTGAGCCAAGCGCTAGACGTGAAGAAGTCCTCGTACCAGCGCAGCGAGTACCCGGCCGGATCGAGCGTCAGCATTTCCTGGGAGAAGGTGAAGTAGGGCTGAGCGTTGAACGACAGCGGGATGATGATCAGTAGCGGCCCCACCAGGAACAGGAAGATGAGCGCACATAGGCCGAGGAAGACATAGTGCCAGATGCGTTCGCCGCGGGTGGCGTAGGAAGGTATGGCCATCGGTTACCCCAGCTTGACCTTGTCGACGCCGATCAGGCGGTTGAATGCGAGATAGCAGACCACGACCACGAACAACAGGATCGAGGCAATGGCGGCCGCCAGGCCCCAGTTCAGCGATGTCTGCATGTGGTAGGCGATGGTGTTGGTGATGAAGCGTCCCGACTGACCGCCCACCAGCGCCGGGGTGATGTAGTAGCCGATGGAGAGTATGAAGACCAGTATGCCACCAGCGGCGATGCCCGGGATCGTCAACGGGAAGTAGACCCGGCGAAAACAGGTGAACGGCCGCCCTCCCAGCGAGCGAGCCGCCCGCATGTAACTCGGCGGAATGGTCTTCATGACCGAATAGAGCGGCAAAATCATGAACGGCAGCAGAATATGCGTCATGGCCACGATGGTGCCGGTCTTGTTGTGGATCATCTGCCAACGCGCCTCATCGGCGATCACACCGAGCCCCACCAGGAGATCGTTGAGCACCCCCTGGGATTGCAGAATCGCGATCCAGGTGGTGGTGCGCACCAGCAGGGAAGTCCAGAACGGAAGCAGCACCAGAATCATCAACAGGTTGGAGTGGCGCAGCGGCAAGCTAGTCAGCAGGAAAGCGATCGGGTAGCCGAGCAACAGCGTCAGCGCCGTGATGACCAGACTCATCCACAGCGTGCGCCAGAACAGAGAGACATGAATCTCGAGGTGCTCCGGCACCTTGACGATCTCGCCTTCGGGCGAGAGCTGACGGTCCACCGCGGCCAGGTAGTAGGAGAGCGTCCATGGCGTGGCCTCGCGCTGAATGACCTGCCAGGTGTCCAGCTCACCCCAGGTGTCGTTGGCCGCGATCATCGCTTCCTTGTAAGGCGGCTCCATGGTGCGCAGGCGACGTGCCGTGCGGCTGATGGTCGAGCGCATGCCCGACTTCTCGTAGTTGAGGCGGCTCGACAGCAACCCCAGATTGCGCGCTTCCTGGCCTTCTCGCAGATCCTCGGCGAGGGCCGCAAACACCTCCTCGCCGGGCAGTGACTCGCCGTCCCACCCTTCAAGCGCGGTAACCGTGCGCGAAAGCTGGGTCGAGACCTCGGGGTTGTCGACGCTGCGCCACAACATGTCGAAGATGGGCATGACGAAAGCCACGACCAGGAACAGCAACAGCGGCGATACCAGCAGGAAAGCCTTGACCCGCGAGCGTCGCACGGCTCGCCGCAAGCTGGTCTTCAGCGGCACGCCATCGGCGGTGGTCAAGGGAATAGCGGAAGACTCGGACACACGACCTCTCCATGCAGCGACCGGATAGAGCGGTAAGGCAACCGGAAGACCGCCACCCGGTCCCTCCGGGTGACGGTCGCTCCGTTACTGGGCCAGCCAGGCGTCGAAACGCTGGGTCAGCTCGTCGCTGTAATCGGCCCAGAACTCGTCATCCTTCTGAATGGCCGTCTTGAAGTTGGGGGGAAAGGTCGGCATGTGCGGCATCATGTCGATACCGGTCTCGGCATGGTTCGACACCATGTCCGATGAAGAGTAGCGCGCCGGTCCGTAGGAGATGTACTGGGCCTGATCGGCGAGTCGCTGGGTATCGGTGGCGAAGTACAGGTAGTCCCGAACCTTGTCGAGCTTCCCGGTAGGCACCACCCAGCCGTCCAGCTCGAACACCTGGGCGTCCCAGATGATCTCGAAGGGCTGATCCTCGCTCACCATGGCGTCGAAGATACGGCCGTTGTAGGCCGAGGCGAAGGCCACCTCCTTGTCCGCCAGCAACTGAGGCGGCTGGGCGCCCTCCTCCCACCAGATCACCTCGTCCTTGATCGTGTCGAGCTTGGCGAAGGCGCGTTGAACCCCCTCCTCCGTCTCGAGCATGTCATAGACCTCGTCGATCGCGACACCATCGGCTACCAGCGCCCATTCCAGGTTGTTGATCGGCTTGCGCATCAAGGCGCGCTTGCCGGGGTAGTTCTCGAGATCGAAGACGTCATGGATAGTGCTGGGCTGGGCGTCGTCGGGAAACATCTCGGAATTGAAGGCGACGATATTCGAATAGACGATGGAAGCTACGAAGCACTCCCCCAGCGCACCGTCGACGAAGTCCTCGCTGGGTGGCGTGCCGTCAGGCGCGTCGGCCAGCAGCTCATCGTGATCCAGCGGCTCGATCAGGCCCTCGGCACAGGCGATCATGGCATCGGCCGGCAGCATGTCGACCAGGTCCCAGGTCACGTTTCCGGCTTGGGACTGAGCGCGCAGGCCGGCCAGGGCGTTACCGCTGCGGTCGATATTGATGATCTCGTCGCCGGTCTGCTCCATCCACGGCTCGTGATAGGCCTTCTGCTGGCTCATGCTGTAGGCGCCGCCCCAGGAGACGATGTTGAGCGTCTGCTGTGCCTGGGCCAGGCTCGACAGTCCCACCAGCGAAACGCCTGCCACGGCGCTCGCGAGCAGCCTGCGCCCCGCGAATTTCCCCGCATGATTATCGTTATATGGCATGGTTCTTCTCCGCTCGTTGTGCTTGTTGGTATGGGCAGCAGTGTCGGCTGTCAGGCGTCCAGGGCCCGGCAGTCGCGACTGGACCAGCCGACCTCGACGGTCTGGCCCGGCCTTAGCGAAGGGAACCCCTTCGCATTGGGCGTCTTGATGATGAACTCGTCATTGCCGCAAACCTCGAGACGGGTTCGCAGATGATCCCCGAGGTAAATCACCTCCTTCACCTCGGCCTGAAAATGGTTGTCGAAGGACGCCTCGTCGCCCTCGCCCACGATTCCGACTCGCTCGGGGCGCAGCGAAAGCGTCGTACGCGCGCCGATGCCGCCGGCCGCCACCGGCCGGGCGGCCACCGTCTCGCCGCTGTCGAGGCGGACTTCGCAGCGATCGCCGATCGACTCGATCACTTCACCATGAAGCCGGTTGTTCTCGCCGATGAAGTTGGCGACGAAGGCGTTCTCGGGCGCTTCATAGAGCGTTTCGGGGCTGGCGAGCTGCTGCACCACGCCGTCGTTGAACACAGCGATGCGGTCCGACATGGTCAACGCTTCGGTCTGGTCGTGGGTCACGTAGATCATGGTCACGCCCAACTCGGCGTGGATGCGTTTTATCTCGTACTGCATCTCTTCGCGAAGGTTCTTGTCGAGCGCTCCGAGCGGCTCGTCCATCAGCACCAGCTTCGGCTCGAAGACCAGCGCGCGAGCCAGCGCCACGCGCTGCTGCTGACCACCGGAGAGCTGCGCCGGGCGGCGATCGCCAAAATCCTCGAGTCGCACCATGGCCAGCGCCTTTGCCACTTTGCGCTTGATCTCATCCCTCGAAAGATGGCGCACCTGAAGGGGAAAGGCGAGGTTCTCGGCCACCGACATGTGCGGGAAGAGAGCGTAATTCTGAAATACCATGCCGATGCCGCGCTTGTGCGGGGGCAGGTCGTTGATCGGTTCGCCCTGGAGCAGGATCTGTCCGTGGGTGGGGGTCTCGAACCCTGCCATCATCATCAAGCAGGTGGTCTTGCCGGAGCCGGAGGGGCCCAGCAGCGTCACGAACTCCCCGCGTCGGACGTCGAGATTGAATCCCTTCACTACCAGTTCGACGCCGTCATAACTCTTCTGGACGTCGATGAAACGCGCGAAGCAGGCATCCGCTACGGCTGTCGCCTCTCCTGCGTCGTCTTGTTTTTCTCGTTGCAGGCTTTCGTTCATTCAGCGTTCCCATATCGGCCATCGACATGACGAAGCCTGATTGCCTCGTCTCAACGTGATCCGGCCGTGTTTCTTGTCAGTATGTAAAGACCGTATCCCTACGCCGCCGGGGCTGCAATCCTCGCTGGGTCCAAATACCGTTGAATGAGAAAAAGACAGCGAACAAAAATAGCGGTAACGCCCCGTTACATTATCCGAATCGCAGAAAGGATTGTGCGTGTCGTATCGCGGCAAGACTGTGCTTGAGCGGCTCGGCAGTTCGGCTCATTTCGTGTACAATATTTGTTCACCATTCAGGCCGGGGGCAAACCTCCCGGCCTGAGCCGTTACGCTGGCATGATTCACCAAAGTCGCCACACTTCTAGTGGAAACGAGATCGTTTGGGAGCAAGGCGATGGAAACGTTCGACCTGGCATCTCGACGATCGCAGGATTCACGCGAAGAAGGGAGAGCACGACATGTACAAGAAGCTCATGGTGCCTGTGGACCTGGCCCATATCGAGGTGCTCGAGCCTGCGCTGCAAGTGGCCGCCGATCTGGCCCGGCTCTATGCCGCCGAGGTCTGCTATGTGGGAGTTACGTCCACCACACCCAGCAGCGTTGCCCGGACCCCTGAAGAGTATCAGCACAAGCTCGACGACTTTGCACGGCAGCGGGCCGCAGAACATGGATGTCCCATCAGTGCCCGAACCTTGAGCAGTGCGGATCCGGCCGCCGATCTGGATGACCTGCTGCTTCAGGCAATCGGGGATGTCGGTGCCGACCTGGTGGTCATGGCAACGCATCCACCGAAACATCTGGGCGCCATTCTGCCGTCCCATGGCGGCAAGATCGCCACTCATACCGATATTTCGGTCTTTCTCATCAGACCCACCGAGGGCTGATCGAACCCACACCGCCATCGATGTCACGCAATGGGAGAGCGCAACGTGGAAAACGATCCTCGCGACGAGCGCCCAGGGGAGGCTGACACCTCCTCTGAAGGCGTGCCGGCTCCAGAGGGACCGGCCAACCTGATCGATACCGACTACGTCATCGGACAGGACAACCTGGCCACCAGCAAGCTGGGCTTCAGCATCGACCTGCATGGCAAGGTCTTCACCATCTCGGCCTTGGTCACGGTATTCTTCGTGGTCCTCACCCTGGCCCTACAGGCCGAAGTGGAGCCGCTGTTCAATGCCCTGCGCGACTGGCTGACCGGCAACCTCGCCTGGTTCTTCCTGCTCGCCGGCAACATTTTCGTTCTGCTCTGTCTGGGGCTGATCGTGTCGCCGCTGGGCAAGGTGCGTATCGGCGGCATGCATGCCAAACCGGACTTCAGTTATACCGGCTGGTTCGCCATGCTGTTCGCCGCAGGCATGGGCATTGGCTTGATGTTCTATGGCGTCTCGGAGCCGATGTCGCATTTCGGCGCGGCGCTCGGAGGCACTTCCGTCGAGGATGGTGTACGTACCGATTGGGCGCCGCTAGGCGCCGCTGCGGGCGATCCGGAAGCGGCCGCACGCCTGGGCATGGCCGCTACCATCTATCATTGGGGGCTCCACCCCTGGGCCATCTACGCCGTGGTCGCGCTGGCACTCGCCATCTTTTCGTTCAACAAGGGCCTACCGCTGACCATGCGCTCGATCTTCTACCCGCTGCTGGGCGAGCGGGTCTGGGGCTGGCCGGGTCATGTCGTCGATATCCTGGCGGTATTCGCCACCCTCTTCGGTCTGGCCACTTCGCTGGGCCTGGGGGCGTCCCAGGCGGCGGCCGGGTTGGGCTATCTTTTCGGCGTTCCCGAGGCGGACGCCACCATGGTGCTGTTGATCATGGGCATCACCGCGGTGGCCATCGTGTCGATTCTCGCCGGGGTGGACAAAGGCGTGCGTCGGCTCTCGGAAATCAACATGGGGCTGGCGGTGCTGCTGCTGCTGTTCGTCATTCTGGTCGGCCCGACCCTGCTGATCCTGACCGGCTTCTTCCAGAACCTCGGTGGCTACCTGGTGAACCTCCCCGCGCTGTCGAATCCCTTCGGTCGCGAGGATGCCAACTTCTCCCAAGGCTGGACCGCCTTCTACTGGGCATGGTGGATTTCCTGGTCGCCCTTCGTCGGCATGTTCATCGCTCGTGTCAGCCGCGGGCGCAGCGTGCGGGAATTCCTGATTGCCGTACTGCTGGTGCCGTCGCTGGTCTCGGTGCTGTGGATGACCGCTTTCGGCGGCACCGCGATCGATCAATTCGTCAATGCCGACTTCGAGGGGGTACGCGACGCGGCGCTCGAGCTGCAGCTGTTCGTGATGCTCGGTGAGCTGCCGCTCACTGCCATCACCTCCTTCGTGGGCATCGTACTGGTCGTGGTGTTCTTCATCACCTCGTCGGACTCCGGCTCACTGGTCATCGACACCATTACTGCCGGCGGCAAGGTCGATGCCCCCAAGCCGCAGCGAGTGTTCTGGGCCATCATCGAGGGTGTCATCGCCATCGCTCTGCTGCTAGGGGGCGGACTGGCCGCTCTGCAGGCCATGGCCGTCTCCACCGGTCTGCCTTTCACGCTGGTATTGCTGGTAGGCTGCTATGCCATCGTCAAGGGGCTGATGAGCGAGCCGCGAGGCTGACGCCTACCCTTCCCGCCCATCCAGGCGGCGCTTGCGCCGCCTGGTTGCATGCCGCACCTCATGATGGGCTCGCGCTTCACCGGGTCACAGTGAGCGAAAGCCATGATTTTGCTTTCGTCAAGTCCCCATCAATGACGTCGGGCCACTAGCAACGTGCAGTCGCTTCGGGCATATTCCGTAAAGCTCACTATAACTATGCTTAAGGAGCCGTTCTCCGCCCATGATGGCCCCCGAAGACGCCTTTCGTCTGCTCGCCGATGGCTTGGGCAAGGCCGGCACCCCCCATGCGCTCGATCATCTGGTCGAACGTCTTGCGACGATATTCGAAGGGGACCATGTGCTGATCGGCAAGTTGCTGTCAGACCATGCCTCCATCCGCACCGTTGCCTTCTGGTCGCGCGGCTCTCTCCAGCCCACTTCAGTCTATGAGCTTGCCGGTACGCCGTGCGAGCATGTACTGAGCGATCAGGTCTGCGAGTTCTCCGAAAGTGTTCGTCAACGCTTTCCCCACAGTTCGATGCTGCAGGAACTGGGAGTGGAGAGCTACGTGGGTATCCCGCTGCGCGCTCCCGAAGGACATCTCGTCGGCCTGCTGGCCGTCCTTTCGGGCCATGCGTTGAACATGGCGGACTACGCCCCGGAAGTGTTGCGTATCGCCGCTGCCCAGGCGGGTGCCGAGATGGCACGCCGAGCCGAGGAAGAAAAGCGCCGCAGCAGCGACTATCGCATCCAGCAACTGATCTACTGGGACAGCGTCACCGGGCTGCCTAATCGGCGTTACTTCATGGAGCGCCTGGAGGAAGCCTGCGAGCAGGCCCGCCTGCGAGACAGCTGCCTCGGCCTGCTCTACCTCGACCTGCAGCGCTTCCGTCAGATCAACGATACCCAGGGGCATGAGTTCGGCGATCTGATGCTGGCCGAGATCGCCGGGCGCTTCGGTGCCCAGGCCGAGCCAGGCGAGTTCGTCGCCCGCCTGGGCGGCGATGAATTCATGGTCTTGCTGACCGACACCCGGCCGGCCGCCATGGCCCATGCCATCGAACGCTACCGCAACAGTCTCCTGCCACCGATCCAGCTTGCCGAGCGCAGTTTTTCCGTCTCGGCCAGCGTTGGTGCCGCGCTCTTTCCCCGCGATGCCGATACCGCCCAATCGCTGTTCCAGCACGCCAGCATCGCCCTCAACCATGCCAAGCGTGACAACAGCCGCACCCGCTTCTTCAATGCCACCATGGCCGACGAACTGCACCAGCACGAGGTGCTGGAAGTGCGCTTCAGCGAGGCATTGTCCCAGGGACGGCTATCGCTTGCCTTCCAACCCCAGTTCAGCCTCAAGACCGGCAAGCTGATCGGCGCGGAGGCGCTGTGCCGTTGGCACGACGATATCCTCGGGCACGTCAGTCCCGGCGTATTCATTCCCCTGGCGGAAGAGCATGGATTGATACGACAGCTCGGCGAATGGGTGCTGGATGCCGCCTGCCAGCAGCTGCAGACCTGGGAGCATCAAGGCAAGCCGTTCCCTGGAAGGCTCTGCGTCAACGTTTCCGCCCAGCAGATGGACGATCCGCGCCTAGCGGAACACATCCAGCGTATCGCCACTCGCATTCCGCCCGGCAAGCTCGGCCTGGAGCTCACCGAGAGCGGCCTGATGCGCAACCCCGAGCAGACCGTGCGCATCACCCGGGCGCTATGCAATGCGGGCTTCAGTCTGGCCATCGACGACTTCGGTACCGGCTACTCGTCGCTCACCTATCTGAAGCGCTTCGCCGCCGATACCCTCAAGATCGACATGTCCTTCGTCAAGGACATGCTCAAGAGCAGCCACGACCATGCCATCGTCGCCACTATCATTGCCATGGCCCAGACCTTGGGTATGTTGACCGTGGCCGAAGGGGTCGAGGAAGCCGAACAGGCCGAGGCCCTGCGTGCGCTGGGCTGCACCGGTGTACAGGGTTTCCATTTCGGCCGGCCGGTGGATGGCGATACCTTCGCTGAACTCTGGCTGTAAGTCTGGCTGCAAAGCCAACCTTCCCAAGCCGACGTAACAGGTGCGA
The DNA here is from genome assembly GCF_002930105.1 of Billgrantia saliphila. Classification (GTDB taxonomy): domain Bacteria; phylum Pseudomonadota; class Gammaproteobacteria; order Pseudomonadales; family Halomonadaceae; genus Halomonas; species Halomonas saliphila. Next base: position 43,921 of record NZ_PJRN01000021.1, read on the forward strand.
CGCGCACTGACCTTTTTCGTCCCATCTAGCTCCACAGCTCGTGCACGGGCACCGTTCGCCGGTAGTGATGCGCTATCTGCGCCTGGAGCAGTTCAGCCGTGGCCAGCGCATCGACCAGTGCATGGTGTCCATGGTAATCCGGCAGGCCATAGCGTCGCCGCGAATCGGGTAGGCGTATCGACACCGGCGGACGGCGCATCCAGCGGCGCAGACGCGCCCATGGAGAAAGTCGATGCCGACGTGCCTCCAGCGACATGGTATCGACCATCGGGAAGCGTGCGCCCTCGCCCAGCCGTGCCCGTATCGCCGCGTCGAGGAAGGGCCTCTCGATATGGCGATAGTGCACTACCACCAGTCGCCCGGCCAAGGTCTCCAGCAGCTCCGGCAGGATCTCGGCCAGATCCGGCGCCGCCTCGACTTCGGCATGCGTAATGCGATGCAGGGTAATGGATTCGCGCGACAGCGGCCGACTGGGCCGCACGATCCAGTGGCGTCGCCGTGCCAGGGGAATCCGATCCAGCGTGAAAGGTACGGCGCCGATGCTGACGATGGCATGGCGCTGCACGTCCAGACCGGTGGTCTCGAGATCCAGCGCTACCAGCGGCGCCTCGCCAATGGGCGTGTCCGGTGCCGGGCAGCCGGCAGCGAAGAAGCGCTGGAGCAAAGGGCTCTGCGTCTCGGCCGCGCGCTGCTTCAGGTACGTCGGCCATTCTCGTCCCTCGACTCGCCGCGCCAGACGATGCGATAGCATGGGTTCAGCGCTCCCGGCCGCTGTGCGGCGGGATCGGATAGCGGTACTTGAGGAATTTCTGGGCGTGGCTCAACACTTGGAAGGCATCCTTGAGATGGTGCCGTTCACTGTCGGCGACGTTCTCCGGCTCAATGTTGTTATCGGGTACGTACTCATGCTGGAGGTCGTAGACCTGATGGCGAATCCGCACCATCGACAGCAGCTCCATGGCATAGCGAAGCTTGCCGCCCGCGCCCGGGGCCAGCAGTTGGGTCTTGTCGATATCGTCGAGCCGCTCGAAGCTGTTCTGCGCACTCGAGCCACAGGCCAGGGCGTGGACGCGAATCAGGTCGACCATGGGCGCGGTGCCCCGGCGCTTGATATTGATCGAGTTATTATGCTTTCCGTCCTTCTCCATCACGAAAGTACGAAATACCCCTAGAGGAGGCGTGCGGTTCAGGGCGTTGCGCGCCAAGGCCGCCAGGAACCGGGGGCTTTGCGGCGCCTTGCGCGCGAGCAGATCCTGAAGTTGCTCGACATAGGCCTCTTCGCCATAGGCACTATCAAGGTCGAAGAAAATCGAGCTATGCAGCAGTCTCTCCGGTGTGGGCGAATCGATCCATTCGTCGAAATAGCGCTTCCACACGGAGAGAGGCTGGCGCCAGCGGGGGTTCGTGGCCATGACTTCGCCCTTGCAGTAGGGATAGCCACAGGCGTCCAGGCCATCGCAGACGCGCTGGGCCAGGTCGGCGAAATAGGCGTCGTGGCGCGTCGGTTCGAAATCGTCGGACAGGACCAGCGCATTGTCCTGGTCGGTAACGACGGTCTGCTCGTTGCGCGCCATGGAGCCGTTGACCATGAAGCAGTAGCCCACCGGCGGCGGTCCCAGCGCCTCCTCCGCCAGTTCCAACAGGCGACGCACGAAGCTGCGTCCGATACTCGACAGCGCACTGCCGACCATCTGCGAGTCGGCCCCCTCCTCCACCATGCGCACGAAGGCGGCTCTGACGTCCGGCGCCAGCCGGGCCAGCCCTTCGACGCTCGACTGGTTGAAGATGTTGCTGACCAGATAAAGGCTGCTGTGGGTCTCGTAGCGGATGATGTCGGAGAGATGCAGGACGCCCACCGGTCGACGGCGGTAGAGCACCGGAAGATGGTGAATGTTATTGCGCAGCATGCACAGCATCGCTTCATGCACCGATTCGTCCGACTGGATGGTTATCGGTCGGTTGCCGATCAGCTCCCCCACCGGCGTGTCGGGCGGCAAGCCCTCGGCCACGATGCGCGTGCGAAAATCGCTGTCGGTGAGAATCCCGCGCAGTCGCCAGGCACGATCCTCGCTGTCGGTAAAGGTATGGCGGGGATCGCCGTCGGGTGCGTCGAGGATAAGAGCCGCCGTGGCCTGCGCCTCGCTGATTTGCCGTGCCGCCTGTTGCACCGTCGTGGAGGCCTCGATCAAGACCGGGTAGCGCGTCAAGAGCTTGCGTACCCGGGTAATGATCATGTCGTTGGCCTTACGGTGCTCCTCTACCGCCGCTTCCAGGCGTGGCCGCTCCAGCTCCACGAAGTCGGCGAAATGCTCGTCGGCCTCGCAAAGATGCTGGAAGACGTCTTTGGGAATGAAGTAGAGCAGCGTATCCTCGAGGGCGATGGCGGGAAAGCGCACCCGATTGTTTCGCAGCAGGCTGAATTGACCGAAGATATCGCCCTCACCCAAGCGGTTGTAGAGCTCCCCCGTGCGACGCCGGATCTCCACGGCGCCGCTGCGGATATAGCACAGCTCGTGCAGCTCCTGGTCGAGGTGGAGTATGTCCGTCCCGGCCTGGAAGTAGCTCACCTCGACGCGGCCGGCCACTTCGTCGAGCAAGGCATCATCGAGGACATCGAAGGGCGGAAAGCGCCCCATGTGCTGGCGTATCTCGAGTATTTCCGTGTCCATGCGCTTGCCCGGTTCCCACAATCCCTGTCAGTGTGTAAACGCCCGAAGGCGGTGTAAAGCCCCAACGTGAACAGGGGCCACCCGAAGGCGGCCCCTGTCAGACGCTACATTACTGGATGCCGGATCAGGATGACTGCTCGGCCATCTGCTGAACGCGCTGCATCAGCTCCGGATCCTGCTGGATGGCATGACCGATGGCGTTGAAAGTATCCACGTCGAGGCCGTTGTCCTCGACTACCTCGACCATCTTGTCGTTGGCCTCCATGCGCACTTCCTGCTGGGTCTGCTCATCCTCCGCCGCGTGCAGACGTTCGGTATATTCCTGAGAGATCACGGCGATGTCCTGGGAGGCATCCGCAAACTGCTGCAGCTGATCGTCGGAGAAGTCCTGAGCAGGTGCCTGTGCCTGCGACTGACCGGCCGCCGGGTCCTGGGCAGGGTCCTGCTGGGCATGCGCCTGTGCGGTCATCAGACCGGCAGTCAGCAGAGCAGCCGAAAACAGAGCAGTCATCCGTTGCATGAAATACCTCCAAGGGGGTGTTGCGGTGTATGTACGAAGTCTGACGAAGGGGTGTCAGCAGAGTTCAGATTTTTGTGTTACGAATTGTTAAGAAAGGTGACCGTGAACGCGCTTCGCAAAATGTTAACCTGCTAGCGTTTGCCCGCTACGAAGCGGTATCGTCGATGATTCGACAGAGCATAAGGACATCCCTGAGATGACGACGACCGCCACTTCCCGTCTCGACGCCGTGCTACTGGCCGGCATGCCGGTGCTGTTCGTGGCGCTGTGGAGTACCGGCTTCATCGGTGCGAAGTTCGGCCTGCCCCATGCCGAGCCGTTCACCTTCCTCTTCGTACGCTTCGTCTTGACCTTGGCGCTGCTGATCCCGCTGGTGCAGCTGCTGGGCAGTGGCTGGCCCAAAGGAAATGCGCTGCGAGCGCATATCGCAGTATCGGGTCTGTTGGTGCATGGCGCCTATCTCGGAGGGGTCTTCTACAGCATCTCACTGGGCATGCCCGCCGGCCTTGCCGCTCTGCTGGTCGGACTTCAGCCGCTGTTGACCGCCACCCTGGCGGGCCCTCTGCTGGGAGAGCGCATCACCCCGATCCAATGGCTTGGGCTGGCGTTGGGGCTGGCCGGTATCGCACTGGTACTCGGTAGCAAACTCGACCCGGGCACGAACCTGTTCCAGGGCTTCGGCCTCGGCGCGCTCGCCTGCGTGCTGGTCGCCCTGGCCGGCATTACCCTGGGCACGCTCTATCAGAAGCGCTTCTGCACCGGCATGCCGCTGCTCTCGGGCACGGCAGTGCAGTATCTCGCAGCCGGGATACTGCTCGGTCTCGGCGCGCTGTTGTTCGAGGACCGTCATATTGAATGGACCCCGACCTTCATTCTGACGCTGGCCTGGCTGGTCCTGGTACTGTCGATCGCCGCGATTCTGCTGCTGATGGCACTGATCCGACGCGGCGAGGCGTCTCGCGTCGCGAGCCTGTTCTACCTGGTGCCGCCGGTCACGGCGCTGCAGGCGTGGTGGCTGTTCGACGAACGCCTGCCCGTGGTGGCCCTGGTCGGCATGGCCATTACCATCCTCGGTGTCGTCATGGCGGCACGCGGCCAGGCTCGCAGTTGACACGCCGGCTCACTCGGCGCCAAGGCGTTCGAGATAGCGCGCACCGCCAAGGTTGCGCATCTGCTGACGTATCCATTGGCTGCGCCGTTCGACATGAGGGCCGGGGCGGGTCGCATCCCAGTGGCGCGGATTGGGCAGGATCGCCGCCAGCCGGCTGGCATGAACCTCGCTCACACGGTCGGCCGACACGCCGAAGTAGTGCTGTCCCGCAGCCTCCAGCCCGAACACACCATGGTCCCACTCGACGATATTGAGATAGACCTCGAGGATGCGCTGCTTGGGCCACAGCGCCTCGATCAGCACGGTAAACCAGGCTTCGAGCCCCTTGCGTAGCCAGCTCCGCCCAGTCCAGAGGAACAGGTTCTTGGCCGTCTGCTGGCTGATCGTGCTGGCCCCGCGCAACTTCGCCCCGTTGCGGCTCGCCTCCCAGGCGCGGCGCATCTCGTCCACGTCGAACCCACGATGTACGGGGAAGCGTTGATCCTCGGCGGCGATCACCGCCAGCTTGGCGTGGTCGGAAAGTTCTGCCCACGGTCGCCATTGGTGGCGTATGGGGAGCGATTCACCGGCCAGCCAGGATTCGACCTTGCGCTCGAGCATAACCGTCGAACCGTAGACGGGTACGTGGCGCAACAGCATCACCAGCAGGATCGAGACAATGACGAAGGCGGCCCCGAACAGGGCCGCCCAGCGTAGTGCGCGATGAAGCCAGAAGCGGATCATTCGCCTCCTTGTCAGGGGGTTCGCTCAGCGCTTGAAGAGGTGCTCGGCATGATAGCGAAGATGGTCCTCGATGAAGCTGGCAATGAAAAAATAGCTGTGATCATAACCCGGCTGGCGGCGCAGCGTCAGGGGGTGATCATGCTCACGGCATACCGCCTCCAGCCGTTCGGGCTTGAGTTGCTCCTCGAGAAAGTCGTCGGCCTCGCCCTGATCGATGAACAGATGCTGGCTCGAGGCACCCTTGGCTACCAGTTCACAGGCATCGTATTGCGTCCACTCCCCCGGATCGTCGCCCAGATAACCACGGAAGGCCTTGCGCCCCCAAGGGCACTGGCTGGGATTGACGATCGGCGAGAAGGCCGACACCGAACGATAGTGGCCGGGGCGCCGAAGCGCCAGCGTCAGCGCACCATGGCCGCCCATGGAGTGGCCGCTGATCGACTCCCGTCCATTGACCGGGAAGTGCTGGCGCACCACCGACGGCAGCTCCTCCGCGACGTAATCGTACATGCGATAGTGCCGCTTCCAGGGTTCCTGCGTGGCGTTGACATAGAAGCCGGCCCCCGAACCGAAGTCGTAGCTGTCGTGCTCTCCCGGCAGGTCGGTGCCGCGCGGGCTGGTATCGGGGCAGACGATGGCGATACCCAGCTCGGCGGCGACACGCTGAGCCCCCGCCTTCTGCATGAAGTTCTCGTCGCTGCAGGTCAGGCCCGATAGCCACCACAGCAGGGGCACTCGCTCGGTCTCGGCCTGCGGGGGCAGATAGATGGCGAAAATCATCTCGCAATCGAGCGCCCGCGAACGGTGCCGATAACGCTTGTGCCAGCCGCCAAAACTCTTGTTTGCCGAAACCGGCTCGAGATGTTCGGTCATGGTCATGGGCTCTTCTCCCTCGATCCCTGGGCAGCGGCGCGCTGACCGCCGATTGAGACATTATGGCTGATTTCGCACTGTTCGTGCCGCGCGTCGTATGTGGACCGCCCCTTCGCGCGTTGAATCGTCAACAACACTACAAAGGGGCGCGTCTCACTCGCGCTGCGTCGGGCACCTATCAATAGTGCAGTACGGTGCGAATGCTCTTGCCCGCGTGCAGCAGCTCGAACGCCTCGTTGATTCGCTCGAACGGCATGTCGTGGGTGATGAACTCGTCGATCTTGATCTCGCCGTTCATGTAGCGCTCCACGTAGCCGGGCAGCTCGCTTCTGCCCTTCACCCCGCCGAACGCCGAGCCACGCCACACCCGCCCGGTGATCAGCTGGAACGGCCGCGTCGAGATCTCCTCGCCGGCCCCGGCCACGCCGATGATCACCGACTCGCCCCAGCCCTTGTGGCAGCACTCCAGCGCCTGGCGCATCACGTTGACGTTGCCGATGCACTCGAAGGAGTAGTCCACCCCGCCGTCGGTCAGCTCGACGATGACCTGCTGGATCGGGTCGCTGTACTCCTTGGGGTTGACGAAGTCGGTGGCACCGAACTGGCGCGCCAGCTCGAACTTGTCGGGGTTGACGTCGATGGCGATGATCCGACTGGCCTTGGCCATCGTCGCGCCCTGGATCACCGCCAGGCCGATGGCGCCGAGGCCGAATACCGCCACCGTCGAGCCCGGCTCCACCTTGGCGGTGTTGAGCACCGCGCCGATGCCGGTGGTCACGCCACAGCCGAGCAGGCAGATCTTGTCCAGCGGCGCCTCGGGCGAGACCACCGCCAGCGAGACCTCGGGCAGCACGGTGTACTCGCTGAAGGTGGAGCAGCCCATGTAGTGATGCAGCGGCTG
>NZ_PJRN01000022.1 GCF_002930105.1 Billgrantia saliphila
GGGGTTGTTCTTGCGCCGCCGGCCGAGGATATCGAGCATCTGGTCGATCTCGGGGTCGCGGCACAGCACCGGGTCGAGCTCGCCGCGCCGGGCCTGCTCGGTGAGCGAGGTGGCGAAGCGCGTCAGGGCGCTGTCGCCCTGCGCGGCCTGTGCCTGGCGCCGCCCTTCGCCGTTCGGCTCGACGCGCACCGCCTCGGCGGAATCGGCGGCCAGTCGTTCGAAGCCACGGCGCAACCCCTCGCGGTTGATCTCGGCCAGTAGCGCGGCGCTTCTCGGCCCGAGGTAGCGCCCGGCGTTGTGCAGCAGGGCGGTGAAGATCAGGCCGCTGCGCAGGCTATCGTAGGCGAACTCGGTAGTGGCCAGCAGCCAGGCGTCCTGCAGCAGTTCGACCAGCAGCGGCGAGAAGCTCGGCGTGGTCACGGCGAGGTCCCGCGGCGGACGGGTCTCCTCGGCCAGACGCGCGCGCAGCTCACCGATATCCACGCCCTGTCCTTCGAGCAGGCAGCGCAGGTCGCACAGCGGCTGGTCGATCAACGCCTGCAACAGGTGGCCGGCGGTGACCTCGGGAGCCTGCTGCTCGGCGCACAGCACCGCGGCCTGTTCCAGGCCTTGGCGGGAAACGGCATTGAGGCGTCCGATCAGCGCGGGAAGCTCTACCCTGAGCATGGGATCTCCTAACGGTAAATCTGGTCGAGAAGGGTGCCGACCTGGGCCGCTTGCTGATCAAGCGTCCAGGCGAAGCCCAGGTAGGTGCCGGCCATGGCGACGGCGAACAGGGCGAATACCGCCCACACCGGCAGGCCGCGTCCGCGCCGGCGATGCCCCGGCATCACGTTGTCGAGTGGCCGAGTCAGGCTGTCTTCGGGCGTGTCGCCGAGTGCCGCCAGCTGGTCGCCGAGGGTGCGCACCACGTGCTCGTACTCCTCGCGGCCATGGGACATGACCCGGTAGCGTCCTTCGAAGCCGAGGCACAAGCAGAGGTAGATGAACGCCAGCATGTCGCGGTAACGCTGCGGCTCCTGCTGCAGCCGCGCGAGGATGGAAAAGACTTTCTCGCCGCCCCAGGTCTCGTTGTGAAAACGCGTCAGTAGCGAATGCTCTGCCCAGCTGCTCTGCTGGCCCCAGGGCGTACCCATCACCGCCTCGTCGATGAACGAGCAGAGCACATAGCGGAAGGCCAGCAGCGTCGGCCGATCGTAGCCCTGTTCGGTGAGCTCGACCTCGATTGCCGCGATCTCGTCAATCACCTGGCGGTAGAGCCGGTCGATGTCGTTCATGCCGTCGAGCTGACGTACCCGCACCACCATGCCCAGCAGCGAGCTGGCGGCATCCACCAGCGGGTTGAGGTTGTAGCCGCGCAGGCGGAACCAGTAGTCCTCGTCGGCGTCGAGCTGCTCGGCGTGGCTGTGAATCAGTCGCTCGAGCCCACGCTCGTCGATGCGATCTTCATGACGGGTGGGGGCGTAGCGCGCCAAGGCGCCGGCGTCGGACTCGTATTGTGTGGCAAGTTCTTGCATGGCTTAGCTCCTGATCGCCCAGAACTGCAGTTCCAATCCCGGAAACTCTCCCGCCACGTGAAAGGCGAAGCCGCTGGCGCCGTCGAGCATGCTCCAGGCCTGGCTCTGCCGATCGAGACGGAAATAGCTGTATCCCGCGTGGTAGGGCAGCTCGCGCGGGGCCACCGGCAGCGGCTCCAGCGGTACGCCGGGCAGTTGCAGGCTGATGAGGTCGCGGATGCGCTCGACGCTGGCCACTTTGGTCTGTTGCAAGAACAGCTTGCGCAGCCGCTCGTGGGGCATGTCTGCGCGCACCGCGAGGATGAAGTCGGCGCTGTCGAGCAGGCCCGGGTCCGACAGCGGCGCCACCAGCAGCCCATAGCGCCGGGACTGCAACTGGATCGCCAGTGCCCGGGGCTCGAGCACGGTGGAGAGCGCCTGGCGCAGGCTCTGCATCAACATGCGGAAGGCGCGCTCGGGGTGGTCGTGATCGTAGGCCGGGTACTCCGGCGGCAGGCGCGACTCGTCGGTGAAGGTGACCAGCTCGCTGGCGGTCTCCAGCATGGTGGCGAACAGCCGCTCCGGGTGCAGATGGCCCAGGCGCGCCAGATGCTGGAACCGCGGCTGGGCGCGGTTGAGCAACTGCAACAGCATGAAGTCGGCCACGTCGGCCACGCCGGTTTGGTGCGGCGTAGCGAGACGATGGGCGATGTTGCGTGCACGTTCGCGCATCAGCCCGGCCATCTCGCCGACGAAGCGCTGCAGCACCGGCGCCGCCTGAACATTGAGCAAGGTGGGAATGAATTGCTCGTCGAGCATCAGGCTGCCGTCGGGGCGGCGCTCGACGATGCGCGCCACCGCCAGGCAAGCGTAGGCGCTGCGATCGTCGCGTTCGAGCAGTAGCCGAGGGGCGACCCGGGCGACATCGAGCTCGGCGGTGTCGCCATCGCGAGAGTGCAGGTCGCGCACGCTGCGCTGGGCGAGCCGATAACGCGTCGGCAGGTCGTCGTCGGGCCAGCGCACCTCACCCACCGCATCGGTGGCCAGGGGCAGACCCAGGTAGACCCGCTGGTTGGCAATGGCCGCATCGTCGACCTCCAGCGGCTGCGGCTCGATGTCGTCATCGGGCAGCTGGAATGCCGTGCCGTCGGGCATCACGCCGCTGGCGCGGCTGATGGCGATGCGTCCGAAGCTCAGGAATTCGGCATTGAGTTCCAGCGTCTGGAAGCCGTAGAGGGTGTGGCTGACGCCGCGCAGGCGCGTTTCGAGCAGGCCCTCCAGGCTGCGCTGCTGCTGCTGGAAATGCTGCGGCTTGATGAAAAGGCCCTCGCTCCAGACCACTCGGTTGCGGCTGGCCATCAGTCTTCATTCCTCAGCTCGGCGTCGAAATCGCGCAGGTGAACCAGCAGATGATAATCGGCGCCCCGGGACGCCACCTTCACCACCTTCTTCCACTGCGCCTGATCGGGATCGCTGTAGAAGGCGATCAGCCCGATGTAGCGAGTCTCCTCGTCGACCTCGAACGGCTCGTAGAACTTCCATTGTCCAGGCAGCACGGTGAAATCGTCGTGAGCCAGGTAGTTGGTCCCGAGGGCCCCTTCGAGGTCATCGCGAAGCTGGTTGTGGTCGGCCGCCATCAGCATCGAGTCATCCTTGAGTTGCAGGATCTGGAAGCGCAGCGGCGTGCCGTCGCCCTCGACGTTGGGGTTGGCGTTCGGCTCGGCGACCATGGCGAGATCGACCCGGCTCGGCCGGTCCTCGGGATAGCCCACCGGGATCGACGGGTCGCGCATCACCTGCCAGGTCTTGCCGGCCGCCTCGCGCGTCGAGGCGCAGCCGCTGAGCGCCAACGACAGCACCACCACCGCCAGCCAGCCCAGGAGAGGGTGCGCAGAGTATCCTTGGCTCCAGTATCTTGTGCTCATGCTTCCTGCGTTCCTTTTTGTTGTGCTCACTTGGTCTCGCGCTGCTGACGACGCACCGACTGGTCGTAGGCTTGCTCGAAGACTTCCCAGAACAGCTTGGAAAAACCCTGCTGGCGGCCGGAGTTGAGCTCTTGGTAATAATGGCGATACATCTCCCAGGCCCAGCTGCCCTCGTCGTCGAGCCGGTTGCCGGCACCGCGGTAGGCGTGGAACCGCTTGAGCAGTGAGTCGGGAGCGAAGGCATCGAGGATCGCCTGCAGGGCCTGGCCGATGGCTTCCTCCACCGCCGCCTGATGCTGGCCCTGATGCGCCAGGCACTCGGCGACCGCGGCGGGCGCCGAGAGGTGCACCGGGCTGCGGCTCGCCGAGAACAGCGTCTCTACCGTCTCGCGATAGGGCTGACCCAGGCGCAGCGGATTGTCCTCGATCGGTTGCAGACGGCGATCACGCAGCGGGTAGCGGCTGTCATCCTGGGCACGGTGCAGCGCCTGCAGGCCTTCGATGGCGGCGCGCAGGGTCTGCCCGGCCTCGGCGAGGAAGTTCAGTTGCGCCTCGCTGTCGGCGAAGCGCAGCTCGGCCCCCAGGGCGCGCAGCAGCGGGTCGGTTCCGGCGTGTCCGCCGCTGGCCGGCAGCGGATCGTGCCAGCGCTCCTCGAGCTGCTCGCCAACCGAGCGCTCCAGATCGTTCAACAGCCCTTCGTCCATTTCCCGATTCATCTCTGTGGTGTCCTCGTAACGTCGTGTCGTCGGCGCCGCCTCGCGGCGTTCCTGCGGTTCGTGCCAGCTCGCCTCGCCCCGGCTCTCCTCCGCCAGCGCACCCAGCAGCGCATCGTCGTCGGATGCGAGCTCTCGCGTATGGGAAAGCGCGGTGAGCGGGTCGCGCTGGCTGGCGCCCGGTGTGGCCTCGCCCAACGCCTCGAGCGGGTCGTCGCGGCGCTGGGGCGCAAAGCCCGCCGCCGGCTCGCCGCGGTACGCCATTACGCCGTGGCCCGCCAGCTCCTCCTGCTCCTCGTCCACCAGTGTCGCGAGCGGTTGGGCACCGGGCTGCCTGGCCTGCCGGTCGCCCAGGTGCACGCGGACGAGGTACTCCCCCAGGCGCAGCTCGTCGCCGTCGCGCAGGGCGACCCGCCGGTCGCGCCCCAGCGGCAGCGTGGCGTGGTTGATGAAGGTCTGGCCGCTGCTGTCGATCAGGCAGAAATGGCCGTCGATACGCAGGATCCGGGCGTGTCCCGGGCGAATGCGTCCGGCATGGTCCTGCAACAGCCAGTCGTCGCCGGCGGCGCTGCCCAGCGAGCCGCCCGCTTCGGTGAAGACATGACTGCTGGTGGAGCGCCCCTCCAGCCGTTCGCTGTTGATCACCACCAGGGTGACGGCGGTGGCGACGGCGACGGAGCGTGTGGGAAAAGACATCGCGTTTACCCTGTCATCTGGATGCGCACCCGACGGCGCCGCGAGGCATCGCCGGATTCTGGGTTGACGAAGGTGGTCCAGCCGAGCTGGCTGCTGCCGAACTCGCCGAGCCGCATGGGTTGCACGGCGCTCTCCAACAGCTCGAGTTCCAGGTCATAGGCCAGCGGCTCCCGTAGCACGAAGCTCACCAGCGTCTTCAGCGGTGCGTGCTCGCAGCCGTCGGGCAGGAAGTCGCGAAAGCGCGTCAGGGTGAGGCCACGCAGGCAGAGAGCGAACTTGCCGCCGACGTCGGCAACCCGCGTACCGGCGACCATGTCGCCGCCCAGGGTCATGGCCGACTGGCCGGCCCGGCTGCGCTGATCGTCGGGAATGTCGACCCAGCGATGCACCCACTGCTCGATGGTGACGTCGTCGAGATCGAAGCAGTGACCGACCACGCTGCACACCACTTCGGGAGAGCGAGAGCGCCCCGCCAGCAACCCGGCATAGGCGAGCATCTTGCTCCAGTTGATCGGCGTATCGCCGCGCAGCTCCCCGTCGGCCAGCCCCACCAGAGCGAATACCGCCGCGGAGAAGCCATCGCTGGCGCCGTCCTGATAGCGTACGTAGTGGCGATACTTGCGCCAGCTGCGGTGCACCAGGGTCAGCAGGCGATGATTGAAGAAGTCGAGAAAATCGCGGGCCACCCCCTCGTGGTGGGCCGCCTCATGGGCCAGCGACTCCAGGTAGTAGCCCGGCAGCGGCGACTGGGCGCCCTGCAGGCCGAAGAAGCTGACCTCTAGCGCGTAGCCGCCGGTGGGGCGCGGCTCGAGAGCGACGACGTCGCTGCCGGGGAAGCCGAGCGACGCCGAGGCGCTGAAGCGCACCCGTTCGCTGCCGGGGCGAAGACCGCCGGTGCGCTCGAGATCATCGTCGTGATGACGATGCAACAGCTCGACGAGCTGATAGAAATCGTAGCGTCGGGCGCCCTCTATCAGGGCAGCCGGGGCTAGATCAGGGGCTGCTGGCCCGACTGCAAGGTCCATGAGTAGCGCTCTTGGTTGTGTCGATTGACGACATGCAGCTCGTGGAACGAATTGATGCTGGCGTAGAGCGAGAAAAAGCGCGCCAGCACGCTGCCGAACAGATACAGGCCGCCCTCGTCGCCGAAGGCTTCCTGGTCGAGGGTCATGACCGAACGCAGCCCGCGTACCGGCAGCCCACGCTTGAGACGGTCGATGGAGCGGGTCTCGATGTCGATTACCCCGGCAAGTCGTTTCTGCGACATTCGCTCGGCCTGTCGGTCGACCAGGGCACGGAAGTCATAGGCGCGCAGCACCGAACACAGCGCGTCGCGTTCCAGCAGCGACAGGTAGTTGAGCGACAGGTTGGAGATCAGCGTCCACAGCAGGCTGCCGTCCAGGGTCGGGCGCAGTGCCGGCGTGGGCCGGGTGATGTTGCGAAAGTCGGCGAACACCGGGCTCGAGTCAGTGGAAGCGCAGATGTCGCCCACCGTCAGCCGCTCGGGCAGCGCACGATTGCTGCAGGTCAAGCGCAGCGAGATGGTTTCACGCATCCCCAGGCAGGCCTGCTCGTCAGCGCGGACGAAGGCGATATCATGATCGAAGCCATCGCCGCGCAGGCTGTCGCGCACACGCACGCGAAAGTAGCGGGCCTCGCGCCCCCGGTCGCGCTCGATCTGGTGCTGGTAGCTCTCGAACGGCACGTACGGGCGCGGCTCGCCGCGAATCTTGCCGCCATCGCCTTCAAGCCACCCCTGTACCGCGTCCACGCTGAACACCTCGTAGTGGGCCGGTGATCGGCTGCTCGGACGAATGCGGTACTCGCTACGCTCGCCGTTAAGGTCGATGGGATCGGCGTCATGGGTGAACAGATTGATCGCCGGCGCGCAGTAGAGCGCCAGATGCTCATCGCGTACCCGAGCATCGACCGGCAGGGTGCGCGAGAAGACGAAGCGCAGGGTGATGCGCGACGCGTGCGTTTTCGGCAAGTGCCGGCCCAGCCCGAGCAGATCGACGAAGTGGAACGCCTCGGGAAAGCAGAGGTACTCCTGCAGGATGCGATAGCCCTGATAGACGTTGCGTGGATAAGGCAGCAGCGCATGCTCGCGAGCGAAGCCCACCGGTGCGAGCATGTCGCGCGGCAACGGCAGGCAGACCCCGTCGATCTCGAGTTCCAGGCGTGACAAGTAGTGGCCAAGCCACAAGTAGAGGCTGCGCGCAGTGTAGCCGCCGCCCCCCAGGTGCAAGCGTAGGTGGTCGATACCCAGGGCATCGAGAGGCTGGTCGCTGCTCACGTCGAGCGCCAGCTCGACGACCGACGCCTCGCGGGAGTGCTGCGCTTCGACACCAGCGTGTACCAGCGGATAGAGCGTCACGTCGTGGCAGGTACGGAAGCGGCAGGCGGTACCATCGATCGGCCTCGCGCCCAGCGTGGTACCGGCAGCCACGACCTGACGTCCGCTCAGCGCATGCGTTTTCGGCGTGAACTGCATTACCGTCATGCTCGGCACCGGGCGCAGGTAGTTGGGCCAGAGCATGCCGATCAGCGAGTGGGTCAGCTCGGGAAACTCGTCCTCGACTTTCTCCCGCATACGGCCGGTGAGAAAGGCGAACCCCTCCAGCAGGCGCTCGACGTCCGGATCGGTGCTGCGCTCCGAAAGGAAGCGGCTGAGGCCGGGATTGGCCTCGGCGAACTCCCGACCCTGCAGCTTCAGGTAGTCGAGCTCATCCCGGTAATAACGATTGAGCATGCGCGTCTCACTCCCTGAGTACTTGAATGCTTAGGTGCTCAGTTCAAGCACTGGTAGCGTTTGTCGTTGAGCAACAGGTCGATGGTGGTCTGGGCGTTGTCGTGCCCCAATTCCACCGTGGCATGCACCTGAAAGCGCAACTGCAGCGGGTCGCCGTTGCGCGGCAACGACTCCACTTCCACTCGCCTCACGCGCGGCTCGAAGCGCTCGATGCACTGGCGAATGGCACGCTGGATATTGCGCTCCAGGTCGAGCACACCGATGGTTGCGTCGTTGAAGTCGAGCAGCCCCAGTTCGGGTGCGCATTCGCTGTGCCCCGGATGGCTGTTGAGCAGATCGACCAGGTGACGCTTGATCGATTCGACGGTCTCGGCGAGGCTCGCCTCGGCGGCGACGGCGTCCGGCTGGTCGGGCGCCGCGAGGCGCTCGAACAGCCGGTTGCCGAGCACGCCACCACGGTGAAGCGGCATGGCAGCGGCCTCCCCTTACTCCTTGTCCAGACGACCCACCAGCGATAGCTCGAAGTTGGCGCCCATGTACTTGAAGTGCGGCCGTACCGCCATAGAGACCTGGTACCAGCCCGGATCGCCCTCGACATCGGAGACCTGGATAGAAGCGGCCCGCAGCGGCCGGCGGCTGCGCACCTCGGCCGGCGGATTCTCCTGGTCGGCGACGTACTGACGGATCCATACGTTGAGCTCGCGCTCGAGATCCTGGCGCTCCTTCCAGGAACCGATCTGCTCGCGCTGCAGCACCTTGATGTAGTGGGCCAGGCGATTGATGATGAACATGTAGGGCAGTTGAGTACCGAGCTTATAGTTGGTCTCGGCGGCCTTGCCCTCGGGCGTGTTGGGGAAGACCTTGGGCTTTTGCACGGAATTGGCGGAGAAGAAGGCGGCGTTGTCGCTCCCCTTGCGCATGGTCAGCGAGATGAAGCCCTCCTCGGCCATCTCGAACTCGCGGCGATCGGTGACCAGCACCTCGGTGGGAATCTTGGCCTGCAGTTGGCCCAGTGCCTCGTAGGTATGCACCGGCAGGTTCTCCACCGCGCCGCCGCTCTGCGGACCGATGATGTTGGGACACCAGCGGTACTTGGCGAAGCTGTCGGTGAGACGCTCCGCTAGCAGGTAGGCGGTATTGCCCCACAGATAGTGCTCGTGGTTCTCGCTGACCGTCTCGCGGTAGTGGAAGGTCTTGACCGGATTTTCCACCGGGTCATAGGGCATGCGCAGCAAGAAACGCGGCGCGGTCAGCCCCAAGTAACGCGCATCCTCGGACTCGCGCAGGCTGCGCCAGCGGGCGTACTTCGGCCCCTCGAAGATGGCCTTGAAGTCCTTGATGTTGGGCAGCTCCTGGAAGCTGTCGATGCCGAAAAAGCTCGGCGCCACCGAGGAGAGGAATGGCGCATGGGCCATGGCGCCCACCGCCGCGGTGAACTGCAGCAGCTTGATGTCGGGGGTCGAGGGCGTGAAATCATAATTGCCGACGATGGCGCCCACCGGCTCGCCGCCGAACTGACCGTACTCGGCGGCATAGACGTGCTGATAGAGCCCGCTCTGGCTGAGCTCGGGGGCGAACTCGAAGTCCTCGAGCAACTCCTCCTTGGTGGCGTGCAGCAGGTCGAGCTTGATGTTCTGACGGAAATCGGTGCGGTCGACCAGCAGCTTCAGGCCGCGCCAGGCCGATTCGAGCTGCTGGAAGCCGCGGTCGTGCAGGATTTCGTCGACCTGACCGCCGATCTTGCGGTCGAGCTCGACGATCATGCGGTCGACCACCGCCTTGTTGACCTGAGGGGCGGTGCCGTCGCTCTGCAACAGCTCGGCGATAAACGCCGCCACGCCCTGCTTGGCGATGTCGTAGCCTTCATCGGCCGGCGCCATGCGCGTCTGCGCCATCACCTGATCGAGAAGGGACGATTCGGCCTGGGCCTCGGCTGCCTGACCCTGCGTTTGTGCCATGTCGCTCATTGAAATTGCCTCGAATCCGTTGCCTGGCCGGGGAGCATCAACGCCGCGGTGCCGCCCCGATGTGGCCGTTGCCAGGGGAGTGTCGTCAGTCGTTGGAGTCGTCTCGAGAATCGAGAAGGTCGAGCTCGGCGAGCAGTTGCGCACGCGCCTCTTCGCTCTCCATCAGCTTCTGCAGCCGGTCGCGGAAAGCCGGCACATTACCCAGCGGTCCCTTGAGGGCGACCAGGGCTTCACGCAGCTCGACCAGTTTGCGCAACTCCGGCACCTGGCGTGCCACGCTGTCGGGCGTGAAGTCATCGAGCGACTTGAATTCGAGATTGACCGCCAGCTCGCCGGCGTCTTCACCCTCCTCGAGGCGGTTGGGCACGCTCGCCGTCAGGCCGAGGCCGGCTTCGCGCATGACGGAATGGAAGTTATTCTTGTCCACCGAGACCTTGTCGCGTGCCTCGATCGGCGTGGCTTCGGCGGTGCCCTTGAAGTCACCCACCACCAGCAGCTTGAGCGGCAGCTCTGTTTCGGCCTGTTGATCGCCGGTAGCCGGCACGTACTTGATGTTGATGCGCTCTTTCGGCGCAACGGTTCCTTCCTTCGCCATGCTGAAGCTCCCTGATGGACCGCCGTGTTGGAATTACCCTTTCGCGTCACAACTCACCACGCCCCGCTCGCACCGGCCCGATGTGCGGACGGATGCGGCGTCAGTCAAGTGAGAAGCGTTGTCACCCTTGCTTGTGAGCGAGAGGGTAATCACGCGGGCGACATGTGCCAAATGGCGCATTTGCCGTACATGACGATTACGTGTCAGTTACGTGTGCTCATGTTGGCTTACACGATTCCGCTCCCAGCACCGTCGCGGTGCGGATCGCTCTTACCGTGGCGATAAACGGCGACACGGAAAGGCGAAGTTGGCTTACACCCGTTGTAGGAAAATGACTACACCAATATGAGAAATATAGGTCATACGGATACAGCGATTACCTCGGCGCAACACGAGCACGACGTATCGCTCATGCCTAGGAATCAAGCACGGCATCAGGCGGAAGGGGGAAAATGAAACCCGCCGGGCAAGCCTGCCCGGCCGGGATCAGCCGAGGCGAGCGCGAATGGCCGCCTCGATGCCGGCGGCGTCGAGGCCGCATTCGGTGAGCAGTTCGGCGGGCTTACCATGCTCGACGAAGGCGTCGGGCAGACCGAGGTTGAGCACGGCCACTTGCACGCCTTCGGCGGCGAGCAGTTCATTGATACCGCTGCCCGCACCACCGGCCACCACGTTCTCCTCCAGTGTGACCAGCAATTCGTGCTCGGCGGCGGCTTTCAGCACCGCCTCTCTATCGAGCGGCTTCACCGAGCGCATGTTGAGGTGAGTGGCATCGAGGGATTCCGCCACCTGTGTCGCCGGCCCGTTGAGACTGCCGAAGGCGAGCAGCGCGATCCCGTTGCCCCGACGTCGCGTCTCGGCCTTGCCGATCTCCAACGGTTCGAGGTTCGCGGGCACTTCGACACCCGGCCCGCTGCCGCGGGGATAGCGCACCGCGGCGGGCCCGGGGTAGTGATAGGCAGCGCTGAGCATGGCGCGACACTCGGCCTCGTCGGCCGGGGCCATGATCACCATGCCGGGAATGCAGCGCAGGTAGGAAAGATCCATGCTGCCGTGGTGGGTGGGGCCGTCCTCCCCGACCAGGCCGGCGCGGTCGATGGCGAAGGTGACGTCGAGCCCCTGTACCGCCACGTCATGTATCAGCTGGTCGTAGCCGCGCTGCAGGAAGGTGGAGTAGATCGCCACCACCGGCTTCATCGCCTCGCAGGCCATGCCCGCAGCCAGCGTCACCGCATGCTGCTCGGCGATGGCGACATCGTAGTAGCGTGTCGGGTACTCCTTGGAGAAGCGGATCAGGTCGGAGCCTTCGCGCATCGCCGGGGTGATTCCGATCAACCGCTCGTCCACCGCCGCCATGTCGCACAGCCACTCGCCGAAGACGTTGCAATACTTGGGGAGTTTTTTCTTGGCCGGTTCGATGGGCTTGCCGGTCGGCGCGTCGCCGTTCTTTTCCAACTTCGTGATGGCGTGGTAGCCGATGGGGTCGGCCTCGGCGGGCAGGAAGCCGCGCCCTTTGCGGGTCTTCACGTGCAGGAACTGCGGTCCGTCCAGGTCGCGCAGGTTACGCAGGGTCTGGATCAGTGCAGGCAGGTCGTGGCCGTCGAGCGGGCCGATGTAATGAAACCCCATCTCCTCGAATAGCGTGGCAGGGCTGACCATGCCCTTCATGTGCTCTTCGGTGCGTCGGGCGAGCTCGAGCGCCCCGGGCAGGCGAGAGAGCACACGCTTGCCCTCCTCGCGGAAGGTGAGATAGGGCTTGCTGGCGAGGATCCCCGCCAGGTAGCTGGCGATGCCGCCGACGTTCTCGGAGATCGACATCTCGTTGTCGTTGAGCACCACCAGCATGTTGGCGTCCAGGTGTCCGGCGTGCACCAGCGCCTCGAAGGCCATGCCGGCGGTCAACGCACCGTCGCCGATCACCGCGCAGACCCGACGCCTGTCGCCGCGGGTGGCGCTGGCCAGCGCCATGCCCAGTGCCGCCGAGATCGAAGTACTGGAGTGGCCCACGCCAAAGGTGTCGTAGGGCGATTCGGCACGCCGCGGGAACGCCGCGAGGCCGCCGTACTGGCGAATGCTGGGCATCGCCTCGCGGCGCCCGGTGAGAATCTTGTGCGGGTAGGCCTGATGACCGACGTCCCACACCAGCCGGTCGTGGGGGGTTTCCAGCGCGTGATGCAGGGCGACGGTGAGTTCCACCACACCCAGCCCGGCGCCGAAGTGGCCGCCGCTATGGCCCACGCTGTAGAGCAGGTAGGCGCGCAACTCGTCGGCCACCTGCAGCAATTGGGAGGTGGTCATGGCCCGTAGTGCCGCCGGCGTGTCCAGCGTGTCCAGCAGCGGCGTCACCGGGCGTTCAGCGGGAATTGCGTCGTAGAGCTTCATGCTTTTCGTTTGTCCTGGCTTCATGCCATTGCTAGTGGTCGCGCTCGATCATGTACCGGGCCAATTCGGCCAGCGGGAGCCCCGCCTCGCCCAGTGGGTCAAGCGCCGCCAGCGCCTCCTCGATCAGCTCATGGGCCCGGGCGCGCGCGCCGTCCAGCCCTAACAGTGCCGGGTAGGTGGGCTTGTCGCGGGCCGCGTCGGCGCCGGAAATCTTACCCAGGGTCTGGGTGTCGCCGGTCACGTCGAGAACGTCGTCGTGTATCTGGAAGGCCAGGCCGAGTGCCTCGGCGTAGCGGTCCAGCGCCACCACCCGGGGGTCGTGCTCGTCCACTGCCGTCAGGGCTCCCATGCGGATCGCGGCACGAATCAGGGCGCCGGTCTTGTGGGCATGCATGGTGGCCAGGGCCTCGACGTCAGGGTGGCCGCCAACAGCCGCCAGGTCCAGTGCCTGGCCACCCACCATGCCGTCGCGCCCGGCGGCCACGGCCAGGGTCAGCATCAGCGCAGGCAAGCGCGGGTGGGCGGCGCGCGCCAGCACCTCGAAGGCGAGCGTCTGCAGCGCATCCCCGGCGAGTATCGCCGTGGCTTCGTCATAGGCACGATGGACCGTGGGCTGGCCGCGGCGCAGGTCGTCGTCGTCCATCGCCGGCAGATCGTCGTGCACCAGCGAATAGGCATGGATCAGCTCGACCGCAGCGGCCGGCGCATCGAGCGCCTCGTCGGCGGCACCCAGGGCGCGACCGGCCAGGTAGACCAGCACCGGACGCAACCGCTTGCCGCCCACCAGCAGACCGTGACGCATGGCGGACTCGAGTCGTACCGCCGACGCCTGGCGCGCATCGAACAGGTGTGCCAGGCAGGCGTCGACCCGGGTACGATCGGCGGCCAGGCGAGCCGCGAACGCATCAGTGTTCACTCTCGTCCTCCCCGTCGGGCGCCTCGAAGGAAGCGAAGTCGGTGCTGCCGTCGGGGCGTTCGATCAGAGTACGTACGCGCAGCTCGGCCTCGTCGAGGCGACGTTGGGCTTCACGCGTCAGGCGCACGCCCTGTTCGAAGGCGGCAAGCGACCCCTCCAGCGACAGCTCGCCGGATTCCAGTTGCTCCACCAGCCGTTCCAGTCTCTCGACGGTGGTGGCGAAGTCGATCTCGGCGTCTGCGTTCGGCGCCGCTTCGCTCACCGCTTGCTCGTCACGTTCGGCCATGACACCTCTGGCTCGTCGCCGCTGTTTTCGGGATGTCCAGTATACACGCACTGCCCCGGGGGTCGTCTGCCGGAGCGCGCAACGTGCAGCGCGTTCATCTTCGCGGCGCAGCATTTTCATCCTCGTGTCGACCCGCTGTGCTAATATTGGCGCCCTGTTTCCAGCCTGATACCGGAGACACCGAACCGTTTCGGTACGTTCCGGTCTTCCCGTACGCGGCGCACCAAGAAGGGGTTGATTCGACCATGGCCAAGACGTCCCTGGACAAGAGCAAGATCAAGATCCTGCTACTCGAGGGCATCCACCAGAGCGCGGTGGACAATTTTCTGAATGCCGGTTACACCAACATCGAGCACCTGCCCACCTCGCTCGACGAGGCCTCGCTGATCGAGAAGATTCGCGACGTACACTTCCTCGGCATTCGTTCCCGCACCCAGCTCACCGAACGCGTCTTCGCCGCGGCCGAGAAACTCAACGCCGTGGGTTGCTTCTGCATCGGCACCAATCAGGTTGATCTTGGCGCGGCGCTTACGCGCGGCATCCCGGTCTTCAACGCGCCCTACTCCAACACCCGCTCGGTGGCGGAGCTGGTATTGGCCGAAGCGATCATGCTGCTGCGCGGCATTCCCGAGAAGAACGCCCGCGCCCACCAAGGCGGCTGGCTAAAGAGCGCCAAGGCCTCCCACGAGGCGCGCGGCAAGACGCTGGGCATCGTCGGCTACGGCAACATCGGCGCCCAGCTCTCGGTGCTGGCCGAGTCGCTCGGCTTCAATGTCATCTTCTATGATGTGGTGACCAAGCTCGGCATGGGCAACGCCAACCAAGTGGCAAGCCTCGAGGAGCTGCTGGCCCGTGCCGACGTGGTCAGCCTGCACGTGCCGGAGCTGCCTTCCACCAAATGGATGATCGGCAAGGACCAGCTGGCGCTGATGAAACCCAGCGGCATCCTGATCAACGCCTCACGCGGCAGCGTGGTAGTGATCGAGGATCTTGCCGAGGCGCTCGAGGCCGGTCGCCTCTACGGTGCCGCCATCGATGTCTTCCCGGTCGAGCCCAAGGGCAACGAGGAGGAGTTCGTCAGCCCGCTGCGTGGTATCCCCAATGTGATCCTCACGCCGCACATCGGCGGCTCCACTCTCGAGGCCCAGGAGAACATCGGAATCGAGGTCTCCGAGAAGATGGTCACCTATTCCGACAACGGCACCACCGTCACCGCGGTCAACTTCCCCGAAGTGGCGCTGCCGGCGCACCCCGACAAGCACCGCGTGCTGCATATCCACGACAACGTTCCGGGAGTGCTCTCCGAGATCAACCGGGTGCTCTCCGAGAACGGCATCAACATCTCTGGCCAGTACCTGCAGACCAACGAGAAGGTCGGCTACGTGGTCATCGACGTGGACAAAGCCTACGGCCCCCAGGCGCTCGAGGCGCTGCGCAAGGTCGAGCACACCCTGCGCGTGCGGGTGCTCTACTCCGAGACCAACTTCGAGGACTGACGTCAACGGCGTCACGCTCCAGGCCGCCGCACCTCATGTGCGGCGGCTTTTAAAGCGAAGCGAACACCGTAACCTGTGCAGGGCACGTCGGGTGTGGCGCATGCCAACAGGATGACGCGCGGCGTATGACGTACAAGAAGCTGCTCGAACCGACTAGAGACTCTGGATATCGATCACGTAGCCAATGATCGGGTAGCCGGCTTGCCGGGCGGCCTTTTCCGCTTCCAACTGAGCCTCCAACTTGGAGATGCTGGTTGAGCGATGCTCGAAGACGGTATCCGTTTCCAATTGCTTGGTGCGTACGGCCAGCCGCACCAGATGGCCGGTCTTGTAGGCCTTGGCAGATTCGCCGTTAGTTTCCTTGCCCCTGGCGCTCTTCCCCTGGGTGGCGGGGCTCGCCTTGCCGGCAACCGATTCCCGCGAGGGCGGCGAGGCCTTCTCGGGCTTCATGAAAGCGTCAATCTCGCGCTTGACGCTCTGTTCGAACTCACTCAGTTCGTCGCTCATTCATCCTCCCTTTGGAAACATGTCCCGCCCCGCTTGGAACATATCAGAACTCATCGTACTGCCGGCTTAACGCAAGTTATGACAGCGAACGCAACGCACCGAGGCTCGCCTCGCCAGGCGAAGAGGACTCAGGCGCCGGGAGCCGACACCTCGGCCAGGGCCTGTAGATAGCGGATTGGACCGCCGTTTCGCTTCAATAGCCGAAGCCCCGCCCATAGACTCACCTGATTGGCCGTGAGCACCTGGCGTCCGGCCGCGCGACTCATCGCTTCGACCCGCTCGAGGGTATTGATCGCAGTGTCAGGCACCAGAATCGGATTGCCCGACTCGTGCGCCATGGCGAAGTCGCGCACGGATGCGACGATATCGAGCCGATGGGAGTCGGCCGCATAGGGGCAATCCAGCACCTGCAGGCCATCGACCGTCACGCCGCTGTCGCCCAGGAAGCGTACCAGTTGGTCGGTGACCTCCGTTGGATAGGGGCTGAGCAGATCGACCCGGCGATATTCGAGGGCCGCCAGTGCGTCGCGAAAGGCCAGAGCGGTGCTGGTGGATGGTACACCGAGCCACTGCGAGAGTTCACGTGACTGGGCGAAGGCCCATTCGAGCCCACCGATGAAGCTACCGCTGGTACAGGCCCAGACCACCGCCTGGGCGCCGTGTTCCTTCACCAACCCTTCGCCTACCGCCGCCAGGCGGTCGGTGGCACCCAGCGACATCAGCGCCGTGTGCTCGTGATGGCCGTCGCTAAGAACCTTGCCTACCTCGATGGTGGGCAGCGACTCGCCAATACCGGGTCGCTGGTTGAGCTCGTACCATTCGTAATCGGACGGTCCGTCCTCGGGCAGCAGGATGCCCAGGCACTGTGCATTTTGCATCGACACCTCTCGTCGGTCATGCCGAATCGGCTTGTGGAGGGGATATGAGACGCCAAGCGTGTCCTGGCAACATGCCAGATGACGCGCGGCGATTCACGCCTATTCGCACCTTGGCGAAGCGATTCGTGCCGTGCTGTTCGACGCTTTCCCTCCGCTGTGCTAATGATGAATCTCCTAACGATAGGATCCGCTCTCCTGCCCCGCTGCCAAGGAACACCGTAAATGCCGACCGCTGCCGCCTACCTGATCGTGGTACTGGTGTGGGCCACGACGCCGTTGGCCATCAAATGGAGCGCCGAGGCGGGCGCACCGGTGGGCAGCGTGATGTTGCGCATGCTAATCGCCTTTCTGGCGGGGTTGGCAGTGTTGCTCCTGCTGCGCCGACGCCTGCGCCGCGATGGCCGCGCGCTGAAAAGCTATGCAGCAGCGGTTCCTGGGGTATTCGGCGCCATGGCACTGAGCTATCAAGCATCATTGACGCTGCCTTCGGGCATGATGTCGGTGATTTTTGGCATGGCCCCGCTGATATCGGGACTGATCCTGCAGTTAATGCCAGGTGCCGTGAAGCTCAGGCGCTGGCACTGGATCGGTTGCCTGCTGGGAGTGGTGGGCCTGGCCGTGGTGTTCGCAGACAGCCTGGTGCTGGGCAACGACCAGCTACCCGCCCTGCTGATGATGCTACTCGCCGTGACCCTGTTCAGCGGCAGCGGCATTGCCGTGCAGCGCGCCGCCGCCGGGCTCGGACCGTTGGAGCAGACCCTGGGCGCGCTGGGCCTGAGCCTGCCGTGCTTCTTCATCTTGTGGCTGGCCAGCGGCGAACCGCTGGCGGTGCCTCTGAGCCCGCGCGGGCTGTGGGCGGTCCTCTACCTGGCGCTATTCGGCTCGCTGCTCGGCTTTCTCTGCTACTACCTGATCCTTTCGCGGCTTCCCGCCGCCACCGTGGCGCTGGTCACGCTGATCACCCCGGTGCTCGCCCTGGGCCTGGGCATGACGTTCAACCAGGAACAGCCCTCCTCGTCGATGCTTATCGGCGCGGTTCTGATCCTGGTGGCTCTCGGCGCTTACCTGTTTGGTGATCGCCTGGCGCGGCTCAAGGCCATTCGCGAGCGGGCAGCCGACCCCGAGCGGATCCCGTAGTCATCGTCCGGATAATGGGAGAAGTGCCGCCAGTTCCTGGACAACCCCTTAGGCCAGAAGCAGGACAGGTGCACCCGCCTCCTTCCCATCGCCTTTGGTCGCATGGCTGCCGATTTGCGTTCTCGACGGGCTAGGCTGGGGGCGGGCAGGTTGCTACAGGATACGATTATGAACACGATCGACGATGAGCGTGCGGTCCTCCGTCACGACGCGGGCGGCACCGCCACGCTGACGCTGAACCGGCCGCGCCAGTTCAACGCGCTGTCGGAGGAGTTGCTCGAGGCGCTGGCAGGCGAGCTAGACCGGCTTGCCGAGGACGAGGCGGTGCGCTGCGTCGTCATCGCCGCGGAGGGGCGTGCCTTCTGCGCCGGCCACGACCTGAAGCAGATGCGCGCCAACCCCGCCAAGGCCTATTACCAGACCCTGTTTGCCCGCTGCGGCGAGGTCATGCAGCGCATCGTCAACCTGCCGGTGCCGGTGATTGCTCGCGTGCAGGGGCTGGCCACCGCCGCCGGCTGCCAGCTGGTGGCCAGCTGCGATCTTGCCGTGGCGTCGCGCTCGGCGCGCTTCGCGGTGTCGGGGATCAACGTCGGGCTGTTCTGCTCCACCCCGGCAGTGGCGCTTTCGCGCAGCATAGGACGCAAGCGTGCGCTGGAGATGCTGTTCACCGGTGAATTCATCGATGCCGACCAGGCGCTCGAGTGGGGGCTGGTCAATCGCGTGGCCGACGACGCGGCGCTGGACGAGACGTTGGGCGAGCTGACCTCGAGCATCTGTGCCAAGAGCGCCGTGGCGGTGCGCACCGGCAAGGCGATGTTCCAGCGCCAGCTGCAGATGCCGCTGAGTGAGGCCTACGATTTCGCCGGCGAGGCGATGGCCTGCAACATGATGGCCGAGGACGTAGCCGAAGGCATCGACGCCTTCATTGCGAAGCGGGACCCTCAATGGCGGCACCGTTGAGCACGGCCGGGCTTACGTGGAACGCATTTCCGCAGCCGCGACAAACGGACCTCGAACGGGTATCCTGTCGACGGCCTTCCACGCGAGGCCGGCCAGATCGATAAAGCAAAGGGTGACGCAGGTGAGTGAAGTCAAACGCAGAACGGCGGGACGCCCGCCAGGCCCCGGCAAGAGCGCCAGCGGCCACAGCCAGTCGTTGGTGCGCGGACTCAGCCTGCTGGAGCGGCTGGCGGCGACGCCGGGTGGCCTTTCCCTGTCGGAACTGGCCGAGATGGTCGATCTAGCGCCTTCCACCACCCATCGCCTGCTGCAGGCGCTGCAGGGGCAGGGCTTCATTACTCAGGATGTCGATCTCGGCGTCTGGAAGATCGACGTCAAGACCTTTCGCATCGGCAACAGCTTCCTCGAGGCGCGCGATTTCGTCGCCGCCAGCCGCCCCTTCCTGCGTCGCTTGACCGCGCAGACCGGCGAGACCGCCAACCTGGGCATCCGCGATGGCGCCACGGCGGTCTTCCTCGCCCAGAGCGAGTCGCCCCAGATGATGCGCATGATCACCCGGCTCGGCTCGCGCGCACCGCTTCACGCCTCGGGCGTGGGCAAGGCACTGATGGCCTGGCTGCCCGACGACGAGTTCGAGCGGGTGCTGGCCGAACGTGGCCTGGAGCGAGTCACCGAGAACACGTTGCACTCATCCGAGACGCTGCGCGCCAACCTCGCTCTGGTACGCCGACTGGGCTACGCCTGCGATCGTGAGGAACATGCCATCGGCCTGCACTGCGTAGCCGCCTGCTTGCACGACGAGCACGGCACACCGCTGGCGGCGATTTCCGTCTCCGGCCCGGTGGCACGCATCCCCGAGTCGCGCCTGAAGGAGCTGGGCGAACTGGTTCACGAGACCGCGGCCGAGATCACCACCCGCCTCGGTGGGCGTATGCCAGCCTCACAGGAGCAGGTAGCGGAAGCGTGAAGCATGCGGCTTTCGTCGTGTTCACGCTCGCCCTCGGGCTGGTACTGGAACCAGGTGAGCGCCGGCGGCCACTCGCAGCAGGACTGCTTCGTTAACTTCGGCGGCCAGGGCCGCACCCGCTGCAACATGGCGGGCAGTTCTACCTTCGGCCGGTGATAGAGGGCGAAACAGCTGCAAATTGCATTCGCCTCGAATAGCGATACACAACTAAAACAGAGCTGCCCCCTAACGTAGCGAAACAAGCCTCTACAGCCTCATGACTCAGCAGTAATGCCTTTGGCTGTGGTACTCTATTTGCGCCTGGATTCGATCTGTTCTCGGCCTGCAACAGTATCACAACTTGGGAAACCGGCTCACATCATGTCCTCCGCTCACGATTGCGTTGTCTCGCTTATCGACAATTTCCAGAAGCGCCACCCTATTCGCGCCGGTTCGTTGATCATCACGATTTATGGTGACTCGATTGCCCCGCGAGGAGGCACGGTCTGGCTGGGCAGCCTGTCGAAGCTTGTCGCCCCCATCGGCATCAACGAGAGGTTGGTACGCACTTCCGTTTATCGCTTGACTCAGGAGAGCTGGCTGCAGGGCGAGAAGGTAGGACGACGCAGCTATTACAGCCTCAGTGGCCCAGGACGGCGGCGCTTCGAACAAGCCTTCAAACGGGTCTATCACGGCGCGCATCCCCCCTGGAACGGGCAGTGGTCACTGGTACTGCTATCGCAGCTGGATGCCGCACGCCGCCAAAAGGTTCGCGAGGAGCTCGAATGGCTGGGCTTCGGCTATTTCGCCCAAGGGCTTCTGGCCCACCCCAACCTGAACCGCAGCGAAGCGATGGCAGCTCTTCAGGAAATGGACGCGGCCGATGATACCATCATCATGCAGACCGAAGCCGTAGAGCCTCTTGCCAGCAGGCCGTTACGCCGACAGGTCAGGGAGAGCTGGAACCTGGAAAGCCTGGCCGAGAACTATCAGCGATTCCTGGCCCAGTTCCGCCCACTTTGGAAGGCGCTGGATGAAGAGAATCACCTGGGCGAGGAGGAGTGCTTCATTGCCCGTACACTGCTGATCCACGAATATCGCAAGGTGCAACTGCGCGACCCCCAGCTACCCGATGAGCTACTGCCGACCGCCTGGGAGGGGCGCAACGCTTATCAGCTGTGCCGCAATATCTATCGCACGATCTATCAGCGCGCAGAGCGCTGGCTCGACCAGCATCTCGAAACGGCCGAGGGCCCGCTTCCGGCACCGGGCCCCAGCTTCTACCAGCGCTTCGGGGGGTTGGACTGACCTCTATCCCAGCCGCCGGTACAGCGTTGAGCGGCTGACGCCCAAGGCTCGAGCAGCAGCAGTGAAGTTGCCGTCGTGAGCCTCCAAAGTGCGCTCGATATGCTCTCGCTCCAGTGCCTTCAGGCTACGGGGTGCCGCCTCGTCTTCGGCTACCACGGCATCGAGTGATCGAGCATCGCCCTGTTGCGAGTCGACGGGGGCGTGTACCCTTCGCGTCAGCTTGCGCTGCCAGCGTGGCGAAAGATCGCTCAAGGTGAGCGATACAAGCTCCGGCTCTGCTCCGACAATAGCTGCCTGCAGGCAATACTCGAGTTCACGCCAGTTACCGGGCCAAGGGTAAGCGGCGAGATGCGACAAGAGCCTATCATCGAGTGGCAGCTGGCGTTCATGGCGCAGGCACAGCCGATACCAAAGCTCCTCGATCCGTGATGCTACATCTGCTTGCTTGCTCAAGGCAGGCAGCTCCACAACCACACCCGCTAGGCGAAAGTACAGATCTTCGCGAAACTCGCCTTTCCGCACCAGTTCTTCCAAGTCACGGTGGGTGGCGGCAATAACGCGAATATCGATGGGTATCTCGCGATGATCGCCCAGTGGCACCACCACACGCTCTTGCATTACACGCAGCAGCCGCGCCTGAAGCGACTGTGGCATGTCGCCGATTTCATCCAGCAATAACGTGCCTCCGCTGGCCTGCACCAGACGTCCGGCATGGCCTCCCTTCCGAGCGCCGGTGAAGGCTCCCTCACCATATCCGAACAGCTCGGCTTCGATGAGGTTTTCAGGAATGGACGCACAATTGAGCGCTACAAAGGCACCTTGCGTCTCAGCCTGCTGATGCAGGGCTCTTGCCAACTGCTCCTTCCCCGTGCCCGTCTCACCCTGAAGCAGCACCGGAAGGCCAGCCTTGAGGGCGCGGCTGGCGCGAATGGCTTCGCGCTGCTGCTCTTGGCACCACCCCTGCGTCAGCGTCATGAGAGTTGGTACCTGCACTGCGATTTGCGGCCGGTTCACATCCCGTCGCTGCGGCACTACTCCCACTTCGGCCGGTTGCCAGCCGTCGGGAGCATTGAGCCGACCCACCAGCTGTAACTCCGCCAACTCGATTCCCAGCAGGGCGGATTGGCGCTCGCATTGTCGACGCATCACCGACCATGGACAGCCCAGCAGCTCCTCAACATGGCCCCCCACCTGCATCGCACCGTTATAGTTCAACCACTGCCGGGCCGATTTGTCGGCGGCCAGGATAAACCCTTCATCGTTGATGGCTACCAAGCCACAGGTTTCGCTGTCGAGCTCGGCCATGGAGGCATGAACCTGCAGTACCCAGCGATGCTGATATTGGCGTCGAAACAGTTGCTGCCCGATGGCGCAGGTCAACTGCTTTACACGACGCAGGAAAAGTTCGGGGCGTGGATGTCGGGCATCGAAGGTCAGGTCTAGCAGGCCCAGGCACTCCTCATTCAGGCCATATAGTGGTGCTGCGACACAGGAAACGGGATTGTCGGGGAAAAGGAGGTGCTCGTTGGCATTGACCAGCACAGGGGCGCGCTCAATAAGCGCGAGTGCTGGCGCATTGGTACCGAACCAGCGTTCGTCCAGGTTCATCCCCGGCTCGATACGCAGCCGGCCATCGATCGAAAACTGCTTGCCATAGGTCTTGAGGACAGTGGCATCAGGCGACGCCAGCAGCAGCTGACTACCCAAGTCGTCCGCCACGCGCTTGACCATCGGTTCCGCCAACTCCACCAGGCGCCGATTCGCAAGACATTGCTCGCGTAGCTCCGCACGCGTTATTCGAGGGAAGTCGATCTTGCCGTCCAGCAGGCCGTATTCCAGACAGCGCTGCCAAGAGCGGCCAATTGAAGCGTCCAGCAAATCTACCGGCAGCGTCCCCGCTCTGATCTGTTGGTGCGCCTGACGCATCACACCGGGGGTTCTCAGGGCAGCCTTGTTATACATGTCGCACTCCCGCTGGGTCACGCTCCTCGCCTCAGTGTCCCAAGTTGCAACAGTTGTCGTGTACGAGAACGCGACAACGCTGGAACGTCATCGAGGGAACTCCGTAACCCAATGCTTTTTGTAGGAATATTTTTTCTTTCATTGCTGGCATGGCGATTGCTATCGATCAGGGTAGCCCGGCGTATCTCAATGGGCTTGAGTCAACCATAACGCAGACCCAACCACAGGAGCACTATCCATGCCGCTGCCTTCGACGACGATACAACAATGGCTGGACAGGACCCATGCAATGTTCATTGGCGGGGAATGGCTGCCCGCCAGGTCTGGCAAGACCCTGGAGGTCTTCAACCCCGCCACGGCGGAAGTCATCTGCCAGGTGCCGGCCGGCGATGCCGACGATATCGACAGGGCGGTAACCAGCGCCCGCACGGCGTTCCGCGAATGGCGGCACAGCCGCCCCTCACGGCGCGAGAAGCTGCTGCTGGATCTGGCGGATGCGCTGGAGGAACGGGCCGATGAGTTCGCCATGCTCGAAACATTGGACAACGGCAAGCCGCTGACCTTCTCTCGTCACATGGACGTCGCCCTGGCTATCGACTTCCTGCGCTACACGGCGGGCTGGGCGACAAAGATCGAGGGTCGCAGCATGACACCCTCGATGCCCTACGCCCCCAGCGACAAGCAGATCGTGGCCTATACCCGCCGCGAACCGGTGGGCGTGGTGGGCGCGATCATCCCTTGGAACTTCCCTCTGCTGATGGCCAGCTGGAAGATCGCCCCGGCGCTGGCGGCGGGCTGCAGCGTGGTCCTCAAGCCTGCCGAGGACACACCGCTCACCGCCCTGCTGCTGGCCGAGCTGGTGGAGTCCGTGGGCTTTCCGGCAGGCACCCTCAATGTCGTGACCGGCCTGGGGCACGAAGCGGGCGCTGCGCTGGCCGCGCACCCCGGCATCAATAAGGTCGCCTTCACCGGCTCCACTCCGGTGGGCAAGATGATCGGCAAGGCGGCCATGGAGAACATGACCCGCACTACGCTTGAGCTCGGCGGCAAGTCCCCGGTCATGGTCCTCGCTGATGCCGACATCGAAGCCGCCGCTGCCGGCGCGGCGCAGGCCATCTTCTTCAACCAGGGTCAGGTGTGCACCGCCGGGTCGCGTATCTATGTGCATGAAGCGGCCCACGACGCCTTCGTCGCGAAGCTCGCCGAACACGCCAAGGGGCTCACCATGGCGCCCGGCTGGGAGGAAGGCGCCACCTTGGGGCCGCTGGTTTCCGCCAAGCAGCAGCAGCGCGTGCTGGATTACATCGGCTATGCACGGGAGGAGGGCGGCCAGATCGCCACAGGGGGGGGCGCAGGCCGCGACACCGGCTTCTTCGTCGAGCCAACGGTGATTACCGGATTGGCCCAGAACAGCCGCTGCGTGCAGGAGGAAATCTTCGGGCCGGTAGTGGTGGTGCAGACCTTCCGCGATCTCGACGAACTCGTCACCTTGGCCAACGACAGCCCCTACGGCCTCGCCGCCAGCCTCTGGTCCAACGACCTTTCGGCCATTCACCGCCTCATTCCCGAGATCGACGCCGGCAGCGTCTGGGTCAACGGTCATAACCTGCTCGATCCCAGCATGCCCTTCGGCGGCTTCAAGCAATCGGGAATCGGGCGCGAGATGGGCGATTCCCTTATCGAACACTACACCGAGCAGAAATCGGTCGTCATGCTGGTCTGACCCATTTTGGAACGAGACCCCGCAGGCATCACTTTCACTTACGAGAGAACAATCATAATGCCTAACAAGACGTGCCCTCTTTCGCGTTCCGTCCACCTTGGCGGGTGCCTCTGTGTCTCCTTGGCCCTGTCATCCCCGGCCACGGCCTACGAGATGGTCGACCTGGGCGACGCCAGCGTTAACATCGACATCGAGGCCCTGCTGGGAGTCTTCCACAGCGACTACGGCTATGCCATGGGAGGCGCCGAACAGCGCGAATACGACTGGCGCGAAGGGTACGCAAAACTCGGCGCCGCCTATGCACGCCGCGATTACCAGACCGGCGGTCTGTATGGTCAGGTCAGCGTCATAGGCAGCGCCACCTGGGGCGACGGCGACGCTGCGGGTTTCACCTCCGGCGAAGAGCGCGAGCTCGAACTCGAGGATGCCCTGCTCGGCTACCGTCACGACGCGCTGACGGCCGGCGATGATCCTTGGACACTCGACGTCTCCACCGGTCGACAGTCCGTTATTCTGGGCGACGGCTTCCTGGTGGCGGGTGATGCCCTCAACCTCGGCAATCTCCTCGGTGACGAGCTGGACCGGGGCGGCGCCTATTATCTGGCGGCTCGCCGAGCCTTCGACAATACCGCCCTGGTCAGGACGGGTAACGAGACGTGGCAGTTACAGCTCGCCTGGCTCGCTTCCGACAACGCGGCCCAGGCCGAAACCGAGCTGGGCGCAATGACGGCCCAATACACCCATGGCTCGGGGCTGATGGAAGGTACCTACCTTCGGGGGCTCGCGGTAAACGCGGACCAGGCCGACCCCTTCCTTGCCGAACGTGATGGCATGAATGTCTACAGCGTTCGCTTTGAGCAGGCCATGATCGAAGAAGCGCTCTCTCTACGCGGCGAATACGCGACGCAGCACAAGGATACCAACGAAGATGCCTGGTATCTGGAACCTTCCTGGACCTTTACTGACGTGCCCTGGCAGCCGACGGTCTCGCTTCGCTACTCGCGTTTCTCTGAGCAATGGGACCCCCTCTTCTATGGCTTCACCCGTGGCTACGGCACCTGGTTCCAAGGCGAGGTGGCGGGCAACTATGCCGGCCCCTTCAACAGCAACAGCGAAGTCTGGCATCTTGGTGTCTCCGCCCAGGTGGCCGATAACCTGACCCTGGGCGCCTTGGCGTTCGACTTCGAGAGCCTCGATACCGCCGCGCAGGCCAACCTTGACGGCCGTGAATTCAACCTCTACGCAGAGTGGTTCCCCACCGAGATGCTATATGTCTCGCCGCTCATCGGCTGGTACACGCCTGATGCCAGCGCCAGCGAGGGCGGCGTACAACTGAGCGACGACGACACTAATCTGTACGCTCAGATTGTGGTCGGTGTTTTCTTCTAACAGCGAGGAAGGTATATGCCGCGCCCCGTTGATATGCTGATTGCCGGAGCCGGCCCCGCCGGGGCCGCCCTGGCCCTGCTTCTGACTCGGGCCGGATATCGTGTCACGGTGGTCAGCCGCTGTCGTGAGTACCGTGGCATCGAAGGAATCAGCCGACGAAGCCTACAGGCCCTCCGCTCCCTGGGTCTTGCGCGTGCTGCCGCCTGTGGACTGGGCCCCGTGGCAAGGCGAGTCACTTGGGGTGGCGAGAGCCGCGCGCCCAACCAGGAGTGGCTGTTGCCCCGCCCCGGCTTCGATCAAGCGCTGCTCGACGACCTCGAGGCCACCGGTATCGAGGTCGTTCGCACCCGTGCCGGGCGGTGGGAGGAGGAGAATGGCAACAGCGTTACGCTCACGCTTCCAGAGTGGCCATCAGCACCACTGCGGGCACGCTGGGGAATAGAAGCGCGTGGCCGTGCCGCGGGGCAGCGACGCTACCGGGATTCGCCGGCGTGGGCCCGTCCGGCACTGATCCTGCGAGGCCACGCATCGGGTCCGCCTGCCAGCCAGGCCTGTACCCTCGACGGTGGAGGATGGGCCTGGTGGGCCCGGGCGGCGGGCGCCGAGTACCTGCAGCTGGCGCTGCCGAGAGCCGAGTTCGATGTGGCCCGCCGTTATCCCTCCGACTGGCTTGCGCGCCAGTCGACCCTCGCCGACATCTGGCAATCGGCACGTATCGAGCAGGCCTACTTGCGCCCCACACAAATAGGCCGCACCGGTGTGCGTGAAGGCCGCGTATGGCGACTCGGCGATGCGGCCATGGCGGTGGATCCGCTCTCCGGTCAAGGCATCTTCAATGCCCTCTCCTCCGCTCATGGCTTGGTACCGTTCATCACCGGTGTGCTCGAAGGCGAGCCGATAGCGCCCCTGGAGCGCTTCCATCAGCGTCGCCAGGACACCATGTACTGGCGCTTCGCCCGTGCCGGGCGGGATTTCTATCGCCTGGCCGCCGCCCATGATGGTGCGCCCTACTGGCTGTCCCGCTGCCACTGGCCGGATCACGCTCCCCTGCACGTCGGCGAGCCGTGGGCCAGCGTGCAGGTAAGACAGGGCCACGCTATTGTCGCGGGGCGCCTCGAGCCGCGTTCTCTGGTGATCACCCCCGCTCAGCCGCTGGGTATCTATGCCGTGGCAGGCCAGCCCTTGGCGCCACTGGTCGCAGCGATGCAGGCCTGCGACCTCATCCGCTCCCGGGATCTGCTGCGACAGGCCGGTACCGCTGCCGAGGCCATTCGTCACTGGTGGCAGGCGCAGCAGGACTGGCCAGTGCTGCCGCCAGCCTAGCCCTCGTCGGGAGGGGGCTGCGTGGCTAGCCAGCGGCCCAGCGCATGGGCCGCCGCGAAACTGGCACCGCCCAAGATCTGGCGGCCGGCATGTTGTTGCTGAGGTGGGCCGACTTGCCACGGCTGCAGGCCGTCGGGCTGGGCCGCCCAGGCGCAGGCGAGCCAACGCCCGTCGGTGCCAAGGCCAGGGGCGTTCGGCAGGCGACGGGCATCACCGGTCACGGCGAACACTTCCCGCCAGGCGGCGGGATAGACGCTCGAACCGAAGCGGGCACTGGATGCCACGATCCGCGTGCCGGCGGCATGAAGCCGGCGGATTGAGGTATGCAACGCAGGGTCGGGGTCGGTGAGCCCCACGCTGCAGATGACCCACGCCGGCGGCGCCTGAGCGAGCCATTCCATGGCCTGAACCAGCTGGCGGCTACCGGCGGTCAGCCGACGATCGAACAGCTTGACCAAGTCGAGTTCCAACCGCTCAAGCCCCACATGCCAGCCGATGGTGCGCAGGATAGCGGTACCATGGCCAACGCGATCATAGGGATCCTGGCTCTCCACCAGGCTATGGAAGCGACGCAGGGCAATCGGTTGGTCGCGTCCAATGCCGCTGTCGATCATAGCCAACCGAATCAGTGACATCGTTCGGCCTCTTTTAGCTGGCCATGTTCAAGCGTGAAATGCGCATCGAGGTTACCGAAATGCTCCCCCTGATGACTGATGATCAGACGCGTTGAGTTACCTAGGGCATCGTCGAGTACTGCATCAAAGGCGTCGGCAGAGCGTGCATCGAGCGCGCCGGTCGGTTCATCCAGCACGACAAGGCAAGGGCGCTTGAGTAGCGCCCTTGCCAGGGCAAGCCGTGCACGCTGCCCTCCTGAAACGCTCTGCCCATGATCGCTGATCATTGTGTCCAGCCCATGAGGCAAGGCAGACAGCCACTCCCCGAGTCCAACCCGGCAAAGTGCCTCGCGCAGTGCCTCGTCACTCGCCGGCAGCGCACCGAGGCGCAAGTTCTCGGCGACGCTGGCCCGCAGCAGGCTGGGGTGCTGCTCGATCCAGGCCACGCGCTTGAGCCAGGCGCGACGCGAAAGCTTTGCCAAGGGTTTGCCATCGACCAGGATACGACCGCCCTGGGGGGTCTCGAGACCCAGCAACAGGCTGGCCAGCGTACTCTTTCCCGCCCCCGACGGGCCGCTTACCATGACCTTGGCGCCCGGCTCGAGGCACAGATCCAGCGAGGCGAACAGCCAGTCGGTCTGATCGGAATAGCGAAACCCGACCCCTTCCAGGCGAATCCTTCCTTCACCGCTGGGTATTTCCCCTTGGTTGGGACTCGGCAAGGCGGGTTCGGCAAAAAGCTCGGCGATCCGCTCGGCGCTCACTCGGGCGCGCTGCCAACCCCCGTAGAGCCCCAGCAAGCCTCCGATGGGTGCCATTACCATCCCTAGATAGGCCAGCAGCGCGACGAGTTCGCCCAACTGAAGGCGGCCCTCGATCACCAGATACCCACCCAATAGCAACAGCCCAGCGCGTGCCAGAGAGAGGATCATCTGCGGCCCCACATCACTGATGAAGCCGATTCGACGCAGGGCAATGAGTCGTCGCAGCTGCTCGTGGCCCAGCCCCTGGAGACGGTTGAGCCTCGGCGCCTCCAGTGCCTGGCCCTGGAACCACTGGCCATGGGAGAGTGTGTCCTGCCAGAAGCCGGAGAGATCACCGCTGTGCTCCCGCAGCGCCTGTTGCCGGGCGACCAGCCTCGATCGCCAGAAGCGCAGCCAGGCCCACTGCAGCGGCACCAGCAGCGCCACCGATGCCATCAAGGCAGGGCTGAAGACACCTATCATCGCCAGCGCGCCGATCAGCCCCAGCAGGTTGGAAAAACCGCTGAGCAGCCCATCCAAGGCGAAGCCCTGCAGGATCGACAGGTCGCCATCGAGGCGACTCATCAGATCGCCGCGCCCCCGGGCCTGCCAGCGCGCACGGGGCATACGTAGCAGCCGTCTCAACAGGGAGCGTCGCAGACTCAGCAGCAGCATCGCCGATAGGCGCACATGGCGAATACGCAATACGCCCTGCAAGGTAAGCGCCCCGAGCCCCACCGCCACCAACCCGGCGGCATAGACTATGACCCGGCCGAAATCACCCTCCATAAGGCCCTGGTCAATCAGCCGCTGGGTCAATAGCGGCGGTAGCAGGGCAAGCCCTGTCGCCATCAGGCTCAAGCTCAGCAGCCCCAGCAGGGCTCGGCGTCGTGCCCGGAGCGGTCGATACAACCAACCCCAGGGCAGGCGACCCGGGTGGTGGCCGGCGTCTGTGTCATGCAGCATGTCGTCCTCCCGGCCAGGCAACGCCCACATAAAAAGATGCCGCCCCCGATGACATGAGGCCGGCATCCAAGCAACGTATAACGCTATTAGGGTGTCAGAACCGCGCCACTTTGAGAGTGGCTGCGCCCATGTCGCCCGGCAGCTCGATCCGGCCCAGGTCGTTGAACTCGGTATCGTAGATTGCGATATCGCTGGATGCGCCGCCCAGATAGAGCGTCTTGCCATCATACGATGAGTTGATGTTGTAATAGGTATGATCCAGGTCGATGACCTTGACCAACTCCTGGGTCTCGGCGTCGTAGTGGCTCAGCTGGGTATAGACCCCATAGAAATCGTCGGGGCTATTAGGGTCGGACACCATCGAGAAAATGATGAACTCGAACGGACCGATCTCCTTGTTCTCGATCTCACCGGTCTCCAGGTCGATACGACTGATCCCCCAGTGAAATGACACCGGTTCGTCGTTCTCAAGCTTGGCTACGCTATAAGGCCGTAGAAATTCCTGGGATACCTCGCCGGTGGACCACATCGCCAGAGAATCAGGACGACTGAAGCCAGTGCGGTCCCAGTTGCGGTTGGCGATGGCCGTCTCCCATTCGCCGGTTTGTGTATCCATGCGATAGATATCCGCCCCGCCCAGATACAGCCAACCATCCGCATCCGTGGCTATGGTCGCGATCTGGCGCGGCACCGGGTAGGTCTTTATGGGCTGGGCGTCGAGGCCATCCGCAGTATCGAAGATCGCCACTCGCGGTTCCTGAACCTCGTAGTGGTCCAAGAACATCTTGACGGGGTTCTGTACGGTGTACAGGTGCGTACCGTCCGGGCTCAGGGCGATCGAAGCGATCGATTTGACCCGTTCGTTGCCACTCGATTGCTGGGCACGAAAGACGATGTCGCAATTGGTCAGGTCGACACCGGTCGCATCTTCCCAACGATTGTGCAACACATAGGCGATACGATTGTCGGGCGACAACTGAATGGTGCCGGGCGCTGAATCCCCCGGCAGGTCGCAGGTCCGTGTGATCTCGCGGGTTTCAGTGTCGATCACGTAGAGCTGGTTGGGTCGCGCCAATGTCACCAAGTATTCCCGGGGAGCGGCAGCGTCCGTATTGGATGACTGTGACCAGGCAGGCAACACGGCGCTCGCCATCAACGCGCCCATGCCCAGCATCACGGAAGTTCTGAAGGCGTTCTTATTCATCGTCTTCCCCCGGATAGACGCTGTCCAGCTTGCGCCAGTCGCGCTCGGCACGATCGGCTCCCTTCCCCCATTCGGGATAGGTGTTCATGGTGTCGGGCACCTGTGCCGGCCACCAGCAGGGGTCGGCGCAGCCATAGAGGTCGGCTTCCATCGGCTGGCACAGCGAGGCCACGCCCCCGAAGGGATCAACCTCCCAGCCCGGGTCGAAACTCGAGGTACAACCGGCCACGGTCTGCATGGCCTGGACCTCTTCACGGGCTTCCCGGCTAGGCGCCTGATCGAGCTGGCGGGCCTTCTGGTTGAGGGGCGTCAGCCCCAGTTGCTGAAGGGGTTTGTTCTTGTTCATGCGGTCTGCCTCCCGGCCAGGGGACCATCGAAATACGCGGGGTTGTGGCGCAGGATGCGCGCATAGGCCTGGATGCCGAAGTCCACCCAGTCACGCATCAGGTCACAGTAGTGATATGTCGGTGTCATCGGGTCGCCATAGCGGGCATAGCTCTCGTGATAGCACCCGCCCGAGCACAAGTTGCGAATGCGACAGTCCGAGCACCCTCTGTCAGTGCGGTCCGAGCGCGCCTCAACGAACTGTTTGAGCCCCTGATGGTCCAGGCCGTCGTTGACATTACCGAAGGTGGGCATGTCGGAGCCGGTAAAACGATGGCAGAGATGCACGTCGCCCTCGTGATCGACGGACACCAGCCCCAGGCCCGCGCCGCAGGGTACCGCCTTGCTGCGGCCCTCCCAAAGGTCGGTGAGCAGCTGGTTGAAGTTACCGAAACCGATGTCGCGACCCTCGATAGCCGCCTCCACGGCCCGTTCGCCCAGGCGAACCATGCCGTTGAAGACCGCCTTCAGTTCATCGCCGGTGAGGTTGTACTCCGCCATATCTCCCGACGTCACCGGTGCAAAGCCGGCTTCGGCGAAGCCCAGCTCGTTGACGAGATGGTGATGGATGCCTTCCACGTCGGTAACGCCACGGGTCAGCGTCACCCGGCTACCTACGGGCCGTGCAGTGTAGTTCGCCAGCAACGGAGCAATACGTCGTGCCACCAGGTCGTAGGTACCCTGGCCGTTGACGGCTATGCGATTCTTGTCATGCACCGCCTTGGGGCCATCCATGCTCACGGTGAGACCGAACCGGTGGGCCTGGAAATAGGCGATCTTGTCCTCGCTGAGCAGGGTGGCATTGGTAGTCAAGGTGAAATCGACCTGCTTGCCGAGCCCGTGGATACGCTCCTCGGCCCATGCCACCACCTCACGGATCAAGGGCATGTTGCTCAGCGGCTCGCCGCCGAAGAAAACGATGTTGTAGCGATCTCGCTGCGGCGCTTCGGCTAGCATCATCTCGACCGAGGCCTGGGCAGTGGCAAGGTTCATCTTCTTGCCGTCGCGAGGATTGTCGAGGTCCTCCTTGTAGCAGTAGCTGCAGCTCAGGTTGCAGCCGGTATTGACGTTGAGCACCACGGTGGAGAGCGGGAACTGCTCGACTTCGACCCGAGGGTTGTAAGCCTGTACCTCCCCTTCGGTGATCAGTTTCAGGGCCTTTAGCTGGTCGATTCGCTCCTGCAGGTCATCGCGCGATAGTTGGCCGACGAAGCGGTGATGCAAGGTCGCCGCATCTAGGCCGCCCACCTCGCTATTCAACAAGTCCAGCAGCTGCTCGCTCACTGCGTCCGGGGCAAATAGGCTGGTTGTGGGGATATGGAACCACAGTGGATCTCCTTCCACCGTTACCCGATGGAGGTTCTGCGGTATGGATTGCAGCATGCCCATGACGATCTCC
This sequence comes from Billgrantia saliphila, assembly GCF_002930105.1. Lineage (GTDB taxonomy): Bacteria > Pseudomonadota > Gammaproteobacteria > Pseudomonadales > Halomonadaceae > Halomonas > Halomonas saliphila. The sequence goes on from NZ_PJRN01000022.1 coordinate 32,668, forward strand.
TAGCGCAGCGGCGGGTTATTCCAGCGTTGGACGGTAACGATCAGGTGGGCATCGTCCTGCACCGCCGTCGCCTGCCCTTCCACATCGGCGATAACACGCAGATTGCCCACGTTGTTGGCGTCATATTTGCGATCCGGATTGGGCCCCGCCCCCGACGGTGCGAAGATGCCCGTCGCCTTGTCCATGACCCCGGCGTACTGAACGTCGCCATCGTGCTCGGCGATTTCGTCCCAGGGCTGAACCGACCAGGTCACCGGCACGTCGCCCAGTGCAATGTCCTCGCCGCCATCCGGCGACTTGAGATACCCGATCGCCTGGAAGACACCGCTAACGGCTGGCGTCTCGGGGCTTCCCACCCGCGCCACGGCAAGCTCGGGCTCGATCTGCAGGTAATCTACCTCGTCATAAGCTACCAGCAGCTCATCCTGCCGGTGCTCACCCACGGTAAGCGGCAACCAGCCCGGGGCTACATGGTCAGCGACGTTTACCTGAAGCGTTACACGCGTATCGCTGCGCTCCACTACCTCCTCTACCTCGATACCATCACCCAGCGTGATCTCGCCGTTCTCCAGGCCGCTACCCATCACGACTAGGCGCTGTGACTGGCCGGCCTTCAACGCGGTGGGCAACGTCGCCGCCACACCCGACACTGCATCGGCGGGCTGCATGGTAACCTGCATGCCGTAGGCTTCATCAGCGTCGTCGAAGATACGCCCGTGGGCCGTCTCTTCTGACATGTCCAGCACCTGCTTGAACTCGTGGCCGTTGAGCGTCAGGCTCGCTCGCCACTCATAACCGGTGTACACAACGGCTCGCCCCTCGCCGAGAAGCGGACGCCCGTCTAGAAACTCGCCCGATACCTCCAGGCGGTAACGATCCCTACCCGTCTCGGGAGTGACTGCTACATCGGCAACGAAGCGGCCTTGTCCCGGCCAGTTGCCCCACATTTGCCAGGTGCCCTCGGGCTGACGCGGCGACACCTCCTGCCAGTTACTCCAGGCCTCGGACTCTAGCGGCAGCTGTTCCGCCAGCCATGGCACGATCTCGCTACGGGCCAGGCCGAACCAATCGCGGTCACGAGCCATGGCCTGGAACTCCAGCGTCTGGAACTGGCCCACATGGAAGTGCACCAGCTTGTCCCACTCCGCTTCAGGTCGACGCTGCAGCATGGCGCGGCCACCGGTGTGGCAGCGAGCACACATCTCCTGGAAGGTGGGATGATCGAACTCCTCGACGCGGTTCAGGCGTCGCTCGATCAGTGCTCTTTCGGCCGCGCTCTCTTCCGGCGCCAGCCCTCTCGTATCGGCCAGGTACTTGACCAACGCGCGGCGGTCGGCGGGAGGCACCTCTACGCCGTGCATGATACCCATACGGGCGATGGTCATCTCCCAGCCTTCCGGCGTCTTGCGCTGCTGGCTGATACGGCTCCAGGAGTTCTCCCCCTCCCGGGCCACGTGACAGCCCGAACAGTGCTGGTCGACCAACTCGGGACCAGAATTTGCGATGGCGTATGCTAGGGGTGTCACGGTGAGGACCATGACGCACAGTCCTCGTCTCAGGGAACGAGTCATCAAGGTATACTCCCTTGTCGTTTATTGTTGTCACTCACCGTCTCATTCGATGAGACGCAAGCCACTCTTCTCCAAGACACTATGAAATCTTGATGCCATCACAATAAAAGTAATTATTTTTCAAATGGATAACGAGAAAATGGCCGTTGATATTCATGCTTGATTCGCTGCTTCCCTGGCAAGTGTTCCATCTTGCTACAGTATATTTTTCACTTCGCGACACTTCGCCGTGGCGTACTGCCGAGCCAAGCCCAAGAGTGGCCTAGCAAAGAAAGGAAGCCCAGCAGGTATTAACCTGCTGGGCTTCCAGGCCAGATTGAAAATCACATTCCCCCGGCCGTAGCGAGGCGCGTATTCGTTCAGCTGGCCATGCCCTCGTGCCGACCTTCGAAGTTGAAAATGCTTTTATTGCCCCTTGCCGAGGGTCTGCTGCTTGGGCTGGGTATCGCCCGCGTTGAGCTGCGGTCTATTGGCGTCCAGCTCGGCTAACGGCTCACAGGGCTCCAGGCTGTCCCGGCAGCGCTCGGTCAAGCGCTGGTACTCGCGCGTGCCCTGCTGCTTCCAGGCCACTTCTTGGTCGCTCAGCTCACGTTTGACCGTGGCTGGCGCACCCACCACCAGCGACTGGGGCGGGCACTCAAAGCCGGTCTTGACGAAGGCTGCCGCGGCGACGATCGAGCGTGCACCAATCACGGCGTTATCCATCACCACGGCGTTCATCCCCACCATGGCATCCTGGCCCACCACGCAACCGTGCAGTACGGCGCCATGGCCAATATGACCATCCTTCTCCACGCGGGTGACGCAGCCAGGGAAGCCGTGCATGACGCAGGTGTCCTGAAGGTTGGCGCCCTCTTCCAGCACCAGCTGGCCGAAATCGCCGCGCATCACCGCGCTGGGCCCTACATAGCAGCCCGGGCCGATAATCACATCGCCTATCAGTACTGCAGTGGGATGCACATAGGCGGTGGGATGAACCACCGGGGTCACTCCTTCGAGTCGGTAACAAGGCATGACGCATCTCCTCAGTTCAGTTGGCCGTGGCGACGGCTCTGCACTACTACAAAGCGACGCGCCACGAAGGCCTGATCGCTTAGCGAGGCGTTCGCCGCTGGGTTGCCGCCGGTAGCATGAAAATCGCTGAAGGCAGCTGACTGGTTGACGAAGACACCTCTGTCCAAGTTGAGCGACAGCGGAGCCGCTACGTCCATGGCCAGCTGCTCGAACTGCTCGGCTACAGCATCATCGTTGGTGTAAGCGCCTAGGGTGATGGCACCTTTCTCGCCGATCACCTCGCGAGCGAGCTCGATGCTGTGCGCAGTACTTTCAGTGGCAATAACGAAGCTGATCGGGCCGAAGCGCTCCTCACCATAGGCGTCTCGTTGGTTGGCATCCACCTTGATCAGCAGCGGGGTATGGATGCGCGCCCTGGGAAAATCAGCGTGCTCGCGGGATTCGCTATCGAGAAGCACCTCCCCCAGGCCGCGGCACTCATCGATGCGTGCGACGGTTGCCACCGACTGGATGGCTCCCAGCACGGCGCAGGCGCGGTCGTTGTCGGAAAGAAACTTCTCGACGGCCTTGGCCAAGGCGCTGGCCACCTGGTCGAAGGAGAGCGGACCCTCTGCGGTCTTGATGCCATTCTTGGGTACATAGATTGCCTGAGGAGTGGTGCACATCTGGCCGGAGTAGAGACTCAGGCTGAAGGCCAGATTCTGTGCCACCGGTTTTATCTGATCGACGCTGTCGATGATCACGGTATTGATGCCGGCCTTCTCGGTGAACACCTGGGCTTGGATGGCGTTCCTTTCCAACCACTCGCCGAAGGCATTCGAGCCGGTGTAGTCGATCAGTTTAACGGCCGGATCCAGTGCCAGCTCCTTGGTTACCGGTGCCTCGGCAGTGTCGGGCATCAGGCTCACCAAAGAGGGATCGAAGCCGGCCTCCTCGAGAACCTCCTGGGCAACGCGAGCGGTCATGGCCACCGGAAGTATGGCAGCCGGATGCGGCTTGAGGATCACCGGATTGCCAGTGGCCAGGCTGGCGAACAGACCCGGGAAGGTGTTCCATGTGGGGAAGGTGGAGCAGGCCACTACCAAAGAGATACCGCGCGGTACGATATGGTAGCGCTTGTCGAGCACCAACGGCTCATGCTTGCCTTGGGGCTTCACCCACTTGGCCGTTCCTGGCACTTGGGACATCGCCTGCCAGGCGTAGGCCAAGGCCTCGAGACCGCGATCCTGGGCATGGGGGCCGCCGGCCTGGAACGCCATCATTGGCGCCTGGCCACTGGTGTGGGTCACTGCCTGGGCAATATCCGGACTCATGGCGTTCAAGCGCGATAGGATCTCGAGACAGACGCCCACTCGCGCCTCGGCACCCGCGTCACGCCAAGCAGGCATCGCGGCCTGCATGGCCATGATCAGCGCCTCTTGCTCGGGCTGGTCATAGGTCACGCCCAGCTCGAACCCATAGGGAGAGACCTCGGCACCGACCTGGCGACCGACCGCAGGCACCTTGAGAGCAAAGGGCTGCTTGAGCAGCGCCTCGAAGCGCTGCTTTGCCCCCTTCACTGCCTCCTCGGGATAATTCTTGATGTTCTCCGGATAGGGACTCCAGTAATCGCGAGAGGTGATGGCCTCGACGGCGCGATCCAGTGTCTCGCGATGACGGTCGAGCATCTGCTGGGCTTGCTGGGACATGGATGGCTCCTGCCATTATTCGATACGAGATAGAACAGAAGACTATCTATAGCGTAACGAAACATCAAACCGTCAGCCCTCGAACACGCCTCGCGCAGCATCACATACTGTCTGAAACTCCTTCTTTATTAACTGCTTAACGAAAAGAATCTGGTAGAGATGGCCCGATTTCGACCATGGTCTAATTCGTCAACTGCAAGCCGCAAGGGCACGAGACAACCCCCTGACAAATCAACAGAAAACCATGCCAGGCGGCAAGATACGATACAATAGTTTCGTCCAAATAGATTTGATGCGTATCAAAAAAAACCTATACTCGCTTTCATACTCGCTCGTGGCAGGCTGCGGGCCCTTGCCTTGCCGCGCCGCGCCACCCCCCGTGCAAAGACGAGGACACCATGCCGAATCATCTGATCGTCGAGGGGCCGCAACAGGGAGTGCTGCGCATCACCCTGCATCGCCCGGAGGCGCTTAACGCCCTTAATACCGCCCTGCTGGCAGAGCTGGCCGAGACTCTGGCCACCGCCGAGGATGATGCCGCGGTCCGCGCCGTAGTGATCATCGGCAGCCGGCGGGCGTTTGCCGCCGGCGCCGATATCAAGGAGATGGCTACTCGCGATCTCGTCGGCATGCTCGAGGATCCCCGCCAGCGCCACTGGGCCGACATTGCACGCTTCAACAAGCCAATCATCGCGGCAGTCAACGGCTTCTGTCTTGGCGGAGGCTGCGAGCTGGCGCTGCACGCCGACATCCTCATCGCTGGCGAGGACGCCCGCTTCGGCCAGCCCGAGATCAACCTCGGCATCATGCCCGGCGCCGGCGGCACCCAGCGCCTGGTGCGCGCCGTGGGCAAGGCACTTGCCACCCAGATGGTACTCACCGGCGAGCCGATCACCGCCCGGCGCGCCTTGGAGGCCGGCCTTGTCAGCGAGGTGACCCAGCCCGAGCTAGCCGTCGAGCGTGCCCTGGCCGTGGCCGAGACCATCTCCGCCAAGGCGCCACTGGCCGTTCGCCTCGCCCGCGAGGCCCTGCACAAGGCCGAGGACACCGACCTGGCAACCGGCCTGCGCTTCGAGCGTCATGCCTTCACGCTTCTGGCCGGTACCGAGGATCGCGAGGAGGGCATCCGCGCCTTCCAGGAAAAACGCCCCGCCACCTTCAACGGGCACTGACACAGGAAACGATCATGAGTGAACCGCCCCTGCTCTTTACCGTGGAAGACGGCGTCGCCCGCCTCACGTTGAATCGACCCGATAGTCTCAACAGTTTCAACGCCGAGATGCACGCCGAGATGCGACAGGCGCTCAAGGCAGTTCGCCAGGATAAGAGCGTGCGCGCCCTGCTGCTGACCGGCAGCGGCCGCGGCTTCTGCGCCGGCCAGGATCTCTCCGACCGTAACGTGGCCCCTGGCGCCGAGGCACCTGACCTGGGCGAGTCGCTGGAAAAGCGCTACAACCCCATGCTGCGCACCCTGCGCGATCTCCCCTTTCCCACCATTTGTGCGGTTAATGGTGTGGCTGCCGGCGCAGGCGCCAATATCGCCATGGGCTGTGACATCGTGCTGGCGGCCCGTTCGGCCAGTTTTGTCCAGGCATTCTGCAAGATCGGCCTGGTGCCGGATTCCGGCGGCACCTGGACGTTACCGCGCCTGGTGGGCATGGCTCGCGCCAAGGGGTTGGCCATGCTGGGAGACAAGCTCAGCGCCGAGCAGGCCGAACAGTGGGGGATGATCTGGAAGGTGGTGGACGACGAGTCCCTGCAGGATGAAGCGCTCACCCTGGCTCGCCACTTGGCTACCCAGCCGACCCGCGGCCTGGCGCTAATCAAGCGTGCCCTTCACGCCAGCGCCGACAACGGCTTCAACGACCAGCTCGACCTGGAGCGGGACCTGCAGCGTTTGGCCGGTCGCACCAGCGACTATCGCGAAGGAGTGGCCGCCTTCATGGAAAAACGCAAGCCCAGCTTCAAGGGGGAGTGAGATGCCTGCTCTCGCACCCAGTGACATCATCGCTGTGGTCGGCGCCGGCGCCATGGGCGCCGGCATCGCCCAAGTGGCGGCTCAGGCGGGCCACTCGGTACGCCTCTTCGACAACCGTGACGGCGCCGCCCAGGCCGGCATCGACGGCGTGCGCCGCCAGCTCGAAAAGCGCGTGGCCAAAGGCAAGATGGGACAGGACGAAGTCGATGCCATCATCGAGCGCATGTCGCCAGTAGACAGCCTCGATGAGCTGGCCGACAGCCGCCTGGTGGTGGAGGCTATCGTCGAGAATCTAGAGGTCAAGCGTGGAGTCTTCGCCAAGCTCGAGACGCTGTGCGCTCCCGACACCCTGCTGACCAGTAATACCTCTTCGCTGTCGATCACCTCCATTGCCGCCAACCTCGACCGTCCCGAGCGCGTGGCCGGCCTGCATTTCTTCAATCCGGCGCCAGTAATGAAGCTGGTCGAGGTCATCTCGGGACTTGCCACCGAGGCCGAAGTCGCTGACACCCTTTATGCCACTGCCGCGGCCTGGGGTAAGAAACCTGTCCACGCCAGCTCCACCCCGGGCTTCATCGTCAATCGCGTGGCACGGCCCTTTTATGCCGAGAGCCTTCGCCTGCTGCAGGAAGGAGCAGGCGCTCCCGCCACGCTGGACGCTCTGCTGCGCAGAGCAGGCGGCTTCCGCATGGGGCCCTTCGAGCTGATGGATCTGATCGGCCACGACGTCAACTACGCGGTGACCCGCTCGGTGTTTGATGCCTACTACGGTGATACCCGCTTCGAGCCTTCCCTGGTTCAGCTGGCGCTGGTCGAAGCCGGACGTCTGGGCCGAAAGAGCGGGCAGGGTTTTTATGAGTATCGCAAACAGGCTGCACCCGTTACCGCTGACTTCGCCTCGCCCGTGAAGGCCGAGCTGCCGCCCCTGGTCATCGAAGGTCAGCCGGGCGTCTTCTCCCCGCTGGTGGCTCGTGCTGAGGCGACCGGCCTCGAGGTAATACGTCACGAGAGCATCTCCGGCCAGGCCCGCTTCCGCCTGGGCGGCCTGACGCTGGCTTTGAGCGACGGTCGCTGTGCCACCGAACGCGCCCTGGACGAAGGCCTTGAGACTCTGGTGCTATTCGACCTCTGCCTCGATTACGGTGAGGCCAGCGCTATCGCCTTGGCCGCCAGCGCCAACACCGACGACGCCAGTCGCGACTTGGCCACAGCACTCTTCCAGCGCCTGGGCCTGGACGTTGCCTGGCTCACCGACACACCTGGGCTTGTCGTGCTGCGTACCGTGGCCATGCTCGCCAACGAAGCCGCCGATGCCGTATTGCAAGGTGTATGCAGCGCCGGGGACGGCGATCTTGCCATGCAAGCCGGCCTCAACTATCCCCGCGGCCCGCTGGCCTGGGCCGATGGCCTGGGGCTGGCCTACGTACACCGTACCCTGACCCACCTGCACCAGAGCTACGGCGAGGAGCGCTATCGCGCCTCCTTCCTGCTGCGCCGTAAGGCCTTGGCCGGAGAAACTTTTCATGAATGACACCGAACTGAGCCCCCAGCAGCTGGCCGAGGCTTGCGCCGACGCCATGTTTTCCCGCGATGGCGCCAGCCAGGGTCTGGGTATGCGCATCGAGAGCGTGGCCCCCGGTCGGGCCGTGCTCACCATGACCGTGCGGGAGGACATGGTGCAGGGGCACGGCAACTGCCATGGCGGCTTCATCTTTGCCCTGGCCGACTCCGCCTTCGCCTTCGCTTGCAACACCTATGACGAGGCCACTGTGGCCTCGGGTTGCAGCATCGACTACCTGGGCCCGGGCCAGCTGGGTGACTTGCTCACCGCCACCGCCGAGGAACGCAGCCGACGCGGCCGCACCGGCATCTACGACATTACCGTGCGCAACCAGCATGGCGACGAGGTCGCCCTGTTTCGGGGTCGCTCCTACAAGATCCGCGGTACCGTACGCCGCCTGTCAGAGACTACCGCAGAGAACCAAGCATGAAAGACGCTCTGATCATCGATGCCATCCGCACCCCCATTGGCCGCTACGGCGGCGTTCTCGCCCCGGTTCGCCCAGATGACCTGGGCGCCGTACCCCTGCGCGCCTTGATGGAGCGCAACCCCACGGTGGACTGGTCCTGGGTGGATGACCTCTTCTACGGTTGTGCCAATCAGGCCGGTGAAGATAACCGCAATGTGGCACGCATGTCGGCACTGCTAGCCGGCCTGCCGGTAGAAGTTCCCGGCACCACCCTGAATCGACTGTGCGGCTCCGGCATGGACGCCATCGGCATCGCCGCCCGCTCCATCAAGGCAGGCGAGGCGGGGTTGATGATCGCCGGTGGCGTCGAGTCCATGTCCCGCGCTCCCTTCGTGATGGGCAAGGCCGAGCAGGCCTTCTCGCGCAGCGCCGAGATCCACGACACCACCATCGGCTGGCGCTTCGTCAACCGCCAGATGAAGGCCCAGTTCGGCATCGACTCCATGCCGGAGACCGCCGAGAACGTGGCCGAACAGTTCAATATCTCCCGCGAGGATCAGGACGCCTTCGCCCTGCGCAGCCAGCAGCGTACCGCCGCCGCCATGGAGGCAGGTCGCCTGGCCGAGGAGATCGTTCCCGTGGCAGTACCGCGCCGCAAGCAGGATGCGCTGATCGTCGATACCGACGAGCACCCTCGCGCGTCGACCACCCTGGAGCAGCTCGCCAAGCTGCCGACGCCATTTCGCGAGGGAGGCAGCGTCACCGCCGGTAACGCCTCGGGGGTCAACGACGGCGCCTGCGCCCTGCTGCTGGCCTCGGCTGAACAGGCCGAAAAGTTCGGTCTGAAGGCACGCGCACGGGTTGTGGGCATGGCAACCGCCGGTGTGCCACCACGCATCATGGGCTTCGGCCCCTCCCCGGCCAGCCGCAAGGTGCTCGCCCAGACCGGCTTGACCCTCGAGCAGATGGACGTGATCGAGCTCAACGAGGCCTTCGCCGCCCAGGCGCTGGCCGTAACTCGTGACCTTGGCCTTCCCGACGACGCCGAGCACGTCAATCCCAACGGAGGTGCCATCGCCCTGGGTCACCCGCTGGGCATGAGTGGGGCCCGCCTGGTGACTACCGCTCTGCATGAACTGGAGCGCCGCCAGGGGCGCTACGCGCTATGCACCATGTGCATCGGCGTAGGACAAGGCATTGCTCTGATCATTGAACGCCGCCAATAGCGCGAAGCGTCTATAACAAACCTCCCGACCGGAGAAGCCTGATGACACAGACCGTCGAACGCCTCAACAACTCGGCTCTCGATCAGATGGAACTCGCCAGCATCGATGAACTGCGCGCCACCCAGATCAAACGGCTCAGGTGGAGCCTCAAGCACGCCTACGACAACGTCTCTTTCTACCGCCACTCCTTCGACGATGCCGGCGTCCACCCCGAAGACATAAACAGCCTGGATGACATCGGCAAGCTCCCTTTCACGACCAAGGCCGACCTTCGCGACAACTACCCCTTCGGCATGTTTGCCACGCCGATGAGCGATGTGGTTCGCGTGCACGCCTCCAGCGGCACCACCGGCCAGCCCACCGTAGTCGGCTACACCCAGAACGATATCGACGTCTGGGCTGACGTGGTGGCGCGCTCCATTCGCGCCGCCGGCGGCAGCCGCAACGACAAGGTGCACGTGGCCTACGGCTACGGCCTTTTCACCGGCGGCCTGGGCGCCCACTACGGTGCCGAGCGCCTGGGCTGCACCGTGATTCCCATGTCCGGCGGACAGACCGAAAAACAGGTTCAGTTGATCCGCGATTTCCAGCCGGACATCATCATGGTCACGCCCTCCTACATGCTAAACATCGCAGATGAGATGGAGCGTCAGGGCATCGACCCGCACCAGCTGCCGCTGCGTGCCGGCATCTTCGGCGCCGAGCCCTGGACCGACAGCATGCGTACCGCTCTGGAACAGCGCCTGGGGATCGATGCCCTCGACATCTACGGCCTCTCTGAGGTGATGGGGCCCGGCGTCGGCATGGAATGCCTGGAGACAAAGGATGGCCCCACCATATGGGAAGACCACTTCTACCCCGAGATCATCGACCCAGTAACGGGCGAGGTGCTGCCGGACGGCGAGTATGGCGAGCTGGTGTTCACAACCCTGACCAAGGAAGCGCTGCCGGTCATCCGCTACCGGACCCGCGACCTCACCCGCCTGCTGCCGGGCACCGCGCGCCCCATGCGTCGTATCGACAAGATCACCGGGCGCAGCGACGACATGTTGATCATACGCGGGGTCAACGTCTTCCCCACCCAGATCGAAGAGCAGCTGCTCAAGATCGACCGGCTCTCGCCCCACTACGAAATCGAGGTATCTCGCCAAGGCAATATGGACATGGTCTGCGTGCGGGTCGAAGCCTGCAGTAACGATGTCGCCCGCGACCCTGTTACTTGCGAACAGCTGGCAAGGCAACTGCAGCATGCCATCAAGACCTACATCGGCATCAGCACCAATGTGGACGTTTGCGGCGTGGAAGAAGTCATGCGCTCTGTGGGCAAGGCCAAGCGCGTCAAAGATCTACGATGATACTCAAGGGTTATAATGCATAAGAATCAAGCATCATGTCTCAGCAATATTCTTCATGCCAAAGGCCTCCAGCGGGGGCCTTTTCTGTTTGCATTAGCTAAGACAAGATGAACTAATCGTCTTAATTTATTGATTTTATGATATTTTACGATAATCAAGCTGGCTACGACCCGCCACCGGCACGCCTTACCCAAAAGTATAGAAACGACACGTAATAATCTTCTTTGATAATTTTTTATGTGTCACTATACTCTTCCTAAGATCACGGTAGCGGGGATTTTCCTGACATACCGACGCCGCGGAGGTCACCATGTACGCGCAGCTTGTAGAAACTGGCGTCAAGCGCCTGAAAACTTATGAAGAGATGTCCCCTGAGGAACGTGGGTTCCAGCTCAAGATTGATGCTGAAACCAAGATCGAAGCCAAGAACTGGATGCCGGAGGGGTATCGCAAGACACTGATTCGCCAGATATCTCAGCATGCGCATTCTGAGGTGGTGGGTATGTTGCCGGAAGGCAACTGGGTGACTCGCGCCCCGACCCTCAAGCGCAAGCTTCAGCTGATGGCCAAGATCCAGGACGAGGCCGGTCATGGCCTTTACCTCTACAGCGCCATGGAAACGCTTGGCGCTGACCGTGATGAGGAGATCGACAAGCTTCACGAGGGCAAGGCGAAGTACTCCTCCATATTCAACTATCCGACACTAAGCTGGGCGGACATGGGTACGGTTGGCTGGCTGGTTGATGGCGCGGCCATTGTCAACCAGGTGGTTCTGCAGCGCACCTCCTATGGCCCTTATTCCCGGGCCATGATTCGCATCTGCAAAGAAGAGAGCTTTCACCAGCGTCAGGGTTACCAAATCCTTCTGGACCTGATGCGTGAGGGCACGGAAGAGCAGAAGCAAATGGTGCAGGACTCCATCAATCGCTTCTGGTGGCCAGCGCTGATGATGTTCGGGCCCTCTGATGACCAGTCACCGAACTCCCAGCAATCCATGGCCTGGAAAATCAAGCGCAAGAGCAACGATGAACTGCGTCAGATGTTCATTGACCAGACCGTGCCCCAGCTGGAATTCCTGGGCTGCACCGCCCCGGACCCGGACCTGAAGTGGAACGAAGAGCGTGGTCACTACGACTTCGGCGAGATCGACTGGCAGGAATTCTTTGACGTGCTCAAGGGTAACGGCCCCTGCAACAAGGAACGTGTCGAAACTCGCAAGAACGCCATCGACGGTGGCGCCTGGGTACGCGAGGCTGCAAAAGCCTATGCCGAGAAGCAGCAGCAAAAGAAGCAGAAAGTTGCCTGAGAGGAAAGAGATTATGGCTGACTGGCCCCTATACGAAGTCTTCGTTCGCAGCAAGCATGGCCTCAACCACAAGCACGTAGGAAGCGTTCACGCCGCAGATGCTGAAATGGCCATGGAAAATGCCCGCGACCTCTACACTCGTCGCAGCGAAGGGGTATCCATCTGGGTCGTTCCGTCCGCGGCCATCACTGCCTCCTCCCCGGATGAGAAGGAGGTGCTGTTTGATCCGTCCGATGACAAGGTTTATCGCCACGCCTCCTTCTACGAGCTGCCCGACGAAGTCGGCCATATGTAAGGGAGACATTCATGAGCAAGGCAATGACACAGCAAGCGGCACTGCACGAATATCTGCTGCGCCTGGCGGATTCCGACATGATCCTGGGCCAGCGCCTATGCGAGCTGTGCGGCAAGGCCCCGGCGCTGGAAGAAGAAATGGCGCTGATGAATGTGGCTCTGGATCTGGTAGGCCAGGCGCGCAATTGGTACGAATACGCCGCCGAGCTGATCGACGATGGCCGCAGCGCCGACGATCTGGCCTTCCGGCGAGACGCCCACGAGTTCCGCAATGCCCTGATGGTGGAACAACCCAACGGCGATTATGCCGTTACCATGGGCCGTCAGTTCTTCTTTGACGCCTGGCATTACTTCACTATCGCTGCCTTGACGAAAGCGCCGGACGAGCGCATTGCCAGTATCGCCGCCAAAGCCGCCAAGGAGGTTCAGTACCACCTGCGCCGCTCCTCGGAATGGGTCAAGCGATTCGGCGATGGCACCGAGGAAAGCCATCAGCGCATGCAGACCGCAGTGAATGACCTGTGGCGCTTCACCGGTGAAATGATTGAAGCCGACGAGATTGAGCAGAGCTTGTTCAAGGCCGGCATCGGCCCCGATCCGGAGCAGTTGGCAGCGGACTGGAAAGGTCTGGTGAACGAAGTACTCACCGAAGCCACCCTGACGCCGCCGCCGGAGGATGCCTGGATGTATCGAGGTGCCAAGGTCGGCCACCACACCGAACACCTGGGCTATATCCTGGCCGAGATGCAGTTCCTGCCAAGGGCCTATCCGGATGCAAAAACCTGGTAAACCCGCGCCCCGATCCCTGCTGGACGACCAGCCGGTAATCGCCAGCGACCGTATTCCCGCTCGTGACCGTAGCCAACCGGTTACCGAAGCGGAACTTTGGGCCCTTCTTGACGAAGTGAAAGACCCGGAGGTTCCGGCGGTCAGCGTTGTTGAGCTGGGCATGGTTCGACGTATTGCCCAGGAGGACGGCAATTGGGTGGTGGATGTGACCCCCACTTACTCTGGATGCCCTGCAACCGAGATGATAGAGGAATCCATCGAGGAAGCCCTACGCTTGGCGGGCATTCACAATGGCCAGGTTCGCCGGGTACTGACCCCAGCCTGGACCACCGACTGGATCACCGAGGCCGGGCGCCGGAAATTGCGGGAATTTGGTATTGCGCCGCCGGTAGGCAGCTCCAGCAAGCTGACCCTAAAGGGTGTGGAGGAAACCATTTGCTGCCCGCATTGCGGTAGTGACCATACCGAAAGAGTCAGCGAATTCGGCTCAACTGCCTGCAAGGCACTGTACCGATGCCTCGATTGCCGTGAGCCTTTCGACTACTTCAAATGCCTCTAGAGCCGAACAATGATGAACAAGTTCTATCCTCTCACCATTCGCGAAGTCAGGCCTGAAACTCGAGACGCCGTGTCCCTGTGCTTTGAGCTGCCGGAAAACTTGCAGGAAGCGTTCACTTACCGCCAGGGCCAGCATCTCGTTTTGCGTATTACTCTCGATGGAGAGGAAGTGCGTCGCTCTTACTCCATCTGTACCGGTGTCAATGACCGTGAGCTGCGCATCGCTGTCAAGAAGATTTCCGGCGGCCGCTTCTCCACCCTCGCCAACGAGCAGCTCAGGCCGGGTGAGACGCTGGAAGTCATGCCACCACAGGGCCAGTTCTATATAGATCTGGATCCGGAGCGCGAAGGTGACTACCTGGCGGTAGCAGCGGGCAGCGGTATCACGCCGATACTCTCTATTGTCAAGACCACCTTGGAGACGGAGCCGAAAAGCAAGGTTACCCTGTTCTACGGCAACCGCTCCACCGCTAGCACCATGTTTAGGGAGACCTTGGAAGACCTGAAAAACCGCTTCATGGGCCGGTTTAACCTGGTGTTCTTGTTCAGCCGTGAAGAGCAGGATATCGACCTGTACAACGGCCGTATCGACGCCGACAAGTGTGACGCACTGTTCGACCACTGGCTGAATGCGGAAAAGCTTACGGCTGCATTTATCTGCGGCCCCCAGATCATGACCGAAACCGTCCGCGACTCACTCCAGCGCCATGGTCTCGACAAGAGCAAGATCCATTACGAACTGTTCACACCGGTCGGCGGTGGCATGGCTCCCCGCAAGGACCGGGCGGAAACCACAGTGGATCCGAAGGCAGTGAGTGAAGTGACCGTTCGCGCCGATGGCCGTGCCCTCACCTTTGACCTGACTCGCAACACCCAGAGCATCCTCGATGCCGGCAACGAGATGGGTGCCGATCTGCCTTTCTCTTGCAAGGCAGGGGTCTGCTCCACCTGCAAAGCCAAGGTTGTTGAAGGTGAAGTAGAGATGGACGCCAACTATGCCCTGGAAGACTACGAGGTCGAGGCGGGTTATGTGCTGTCCTGTCAGTGCTACCCCATCAGCGACAAGGTTGTGCTGGATTATGACGAAGTCTGAGGCCTGCTCACACTATCTCCGAAGCCGGCCTCAGCGCCGGCTTTGCTTATCGTGACATCAGATCCCCGGGAGAACGTTCAATGTCAGTCCTACAGAGTTACATTGCAGGCCAGTGGTTCGGAAAGACCGAAGCCCGGGCTCTGCCTAGCGCCATCAATGGCGAGGCCGTGGCCTATACCCACGATGAAGCCATCAATTTCGGGGAAGTAGTCGATTATGCCCGCCACACCGGCGTAAAAAACCTGCTGGCACTCGATTTCCAACAGCGAGCCGCCATTCTCAAAGAACTCGCTATTTATATTCAAGGCCGCAAGGAGGAGCTATATAAAATCTCCTACCATACCGGCTGTACCAAGGCGGACTCCTGGATTGACATAGACGGTGGCTTTGGCACCCTCTTTACCTATGCCTCCACCGGCCGCAAGGAACTTCCCTCCGGTAACGTGGCACATGAAGGCCCGGTTACCCAACTGGGCAAGGGCAACCACTTCAACGGTACCCACATTCTGGTCCCTCGCCGTGGCGTTTCAGTGCATATCAATGCCTTCAATTTCCCAATCTGGGGCATGTTGGAAAAGTTCGCGCCAGCCTTCCTGGCAGGCATGCCCTGCCTCTTTAAACCGGCCACCGCGACCAGCTATCTGACGGAAGCTGCCGTACGGGTCATCAACGACTCCGGTCTGCTGCCGGAAGGCGCGCTGCAGTTGATCATTGGAGGTACCGGCGACCTACTGTATCGTCTGGAAGAGCAGGACTTCGTTACGTTCACAGGCTCGGCTAGTACCGCTCAGAAGCTGAAGAATCACCCCAACATCATGGCGCGGAGCATCCCCTTCAACTCCGAAGCCGATTCCCTCAACAGCGCCATCCTGGCACCAGACGTCACCCCTGATGATGAAGAATTCGACATCTTCGCCAAGGAAGTGGTCAAGGAAATGACCGCCAAGGCCGGCCAGAAGTGTACCGCCATTCGCCGGGTGCTGGTGCCCGCCGAACACCTCGACGCACTGGCCGAACGCATCATCGAACGCCTGGGCAAGATCACCTTCGGTGATCCGACAGAAGAAGGCGTCCGCATGGGCGCACTGTCCTCGCATGATCAGTTACGGGACGTGACAGAGGCCATCGGGCGCCTGCAGGAATCTAGCGAGTGTGTGTACGGAAAGAACGAAGGCCTTCGGCCTGTGGGCAAGAACGTGGATAGCGGCGCCTTCATGGCTCCCCACCTGCTGGTCAACCACACTCCGTTGAACGATGGAGGCCCCCACGATATTGAAGCCTTCGGCCCGGTCGCAACGTTGATGCCCTACAATAGCATGAACGATGCCTTGACCATTGCCGCCAAGGGCAAGGGCAGCCTGGTGACCACCCTGACGACCAAGGATCCTTCCATCGCTGCTGAAATGATTCCGGTGCTGGCGGCCCAGCATGGTCGCCTTCAAATCCTGGATGCGGAAGCCTCGAAGGAATCCACCGGCCACGGTTCCCCGCTGCCCATGCTCAAGCATGGCGGCCCCGGACGTGCCGGTGGGGGCGAGGAGCTCGGCGGGATCCGTGCGGTGCACCATTATCTGCAACGGACGGCCATTCAGGGCTCTCCAACCATGTTGGCAGCTGTTACCAGGGAGTATGTCCGAGGCGCCAAGGTGGTCGAAACCGATGTTCACCCGTTCCGTCGCCACTTCGACGATCTGCAAGTAGGCGAATCCCTGTTGACTCACCGCCGTACCGTCACTGAAGCCGACATCACCAACTTCGGCTGCCTCTCCGGCGATCACTTCTATATGCACTTCGACGACATCGCCGCGCGCAAGACCCAGTTCGGGAAACGCATCGCCCACGGCTACTTTGTGCTGTCGGCTGCTGCCGGCCTGTTCGTCTACCCGGGCGAGGGTCCAGTTCTGGCCAATTACGGCCTGGACACCCTACGCTTTATCGCCCCGGTCGCGCCCGGCGACACCATCCGTGCCCGCCTGACGTGCAAGCGCAAGATCGACCAAGGCCGAACATCACCGGAGGGGCACCCGCAGGGCGTCGTGATGTGGGACGTTGCCGTGACCAACCAGGATGACGAGCTGGTGGCCAGCTATGACATCTTGACCCTGGTGGCGAAGCAAAAGTAATCCGTCACCGTAGCGATGGGAGGGGGCGCATCCCCCCCTGCTGGGCCTACTCGCCGCGATGGCCCATAAAAGCCTCAGCGTTGGGGCAAAAGTCACAGCACGCCTCGACATCGGTGTGGCTGCGCATCGCCTGCCAGCAGCGGCCAACCACCTCGCAGCAATTGCAGTTTGCCTCCAGCTCGGCCAGTTCCTCCTGTGTCATCACGGCCGGGCTCACTTCAAAAGCCTTCATCATCACCGGCATCAATACCTCAGAGGCACTGAAGTCGGGCACCCGGCGATCCTTGAGGCTGCGCGCTATGGCACGCTCCAGCGGCGGACTCAGCGGCTGCTGAAGGTTACATGCCAATTCTTCGAGCGCCTCGGGGGCGTGGCGGCGAAGTTCTCGCACCACACGCTCACCCTGGATGTAATCCGATAGCCTTTCCATCATGTCTCTCCCGATTAGTAAACAGATGCCTACATTCAGGATAACGGAAGCAATAAAAACCCAATATGACCGTGATCAAATTGGGGCTATTCAAGACACAGGAAAAATATAATTTTTCTGATTTACGTATCATTTATGCGAACGACTTTCGGTGCGAGCCGCCCTGCACTTAGCTCAATAGAGCAGTTGTGGCAGGAACAGCACAATACTCGGCAGCAGCAGCACCAGCAACGCGCGCACCATGCCCGCCACCCAGAACGGCGTCACGCCGCGAAAGATCGTGCCCGTGGAAACGTCCGGCAGTACCGCACGCAGCACGAACACGTTCATCCCCACCGGTGGGGTGATCAGGCTGATCTCGATCACGATCACCACCAGAATACCGAACCACACCAGGTCGTAGCCCAGCCCCGCCACCACCGGGAAGAATACCGGCACGGTGAGCAGCAGCATCGACATGCTCTCGAACACGCAGCCCAGCAGCACGTAGATGGCCAGTAT
>NZ_PJRN01000023.1 GCF_002930105.1 Billgrantia saliphila
TCGCCGGCAGCGGATGCGTACTTTACGGTTTTCCTCGCGCCCCTGCAAGGGCCGCTTGTCAAAAAGTTTCAGGACGGTGACGGGGCGATGACGGCGAAGCTATCCACAGGCCCTCGCCGTGCCGGGCCTGTGGATGAAACGGGCGCGACCGCCACCGTCGAAAACGCCCGCACGAGGCGGGCGTCGATGCAAAGGAGAGAACCTCCTCAGCTCTCGGGAGGCGAGTGCTTCATCTTGCGCATGGTGGCCAGCACCGGCCCCGAGGCCACATAGGTGCCGAATAGCAGCAGCAGCATCACGGAGGGTTCGAGCGAGATCACCACGAACCCCAGCACGATGGCGAGCAGGACCACGAAGGGCACCGGTCCCTTGAGATCGATGTCCTTGAAGCTGTAGTAGCGGATATTGCTCACCATGAGCACGCCCGCCGCGGCAACCACCAGCAGCATCAACAGCTTGAAACCGACGGCGTCGGCATCGAAGCTGTGGAAGGTCCATACGCTTGCCGCCACCAGGGCAGCAGCCGACGGACTGGGCAGGCCGATGAACCACTTCTTGTCGACGCTCCCTATCTGCACGTTGAAGCGGGCCAGCCGCAGAGCGGCACAGGCGACATAGAGGAAAGCCACGACCCAGCCGGTCTTGCCGATGTCCTGCAGAATCCAGGTGAACGCCACCAGCGCCGGGGCGACGCCGAAGGAGAGCATGTCCGAGAGGCTGTCGTACTCGGCGCCGAAGGCGCTCTGGGTATTGGTTAGCCGCGCGACCCGACCGTCCAAACCATCGAGCACCATGGCGATGAAGATGGCTACGGCGGCTGCGGTGAAGTCGCCATTGATCCCGGCCACCACCGCAAAGAAACCGGCGAACAGCGCCGAGGTGGTAAACAGGTTGGGAAGCAGATAGATCCCCCTGCGCCTGACCTTCTTGCCATCCTCGATCGACTCCTCGACAACTTCGGTCTCGCGCAAGAAGGCGGCGGCCAGATCTTCCTCACCCGACGGCGTCTGCTCCTGCTCGTCCGCCCCGGGATCGACGCTGTCGGGACGGGATGTGCGTTCGCTATTGCTTGGATCTTGACTCATTCGTCTCGTCCGTTGCCAGAAAAAGGTCACCCGCAGGTGGTACGTTTCATTCTACACGGTGGCGACTAGGCGAAAAGCGTACGACACGATGAACGCAAAAAGGGCGCGGATGACCGCGCCCCTCTCGAACGGACTGGCTTGCCGTTCAGTTCTTGGTCTTGTCGACCAGCTGGTTGGCGGCGATCCATGGCATCATGCCCCGCAGCTTGGCCCCCACCTGCTCGATATCGTGTTCGGCGTTCAGGCGGCGACGCGCGGTCATCGAGGGATAGTTGGTGTTGCCCTCCTGGATGAACATCTTGGCGTACTCGCCGGTCTGGATGCGCTTGAGCGCATTGCGCATGGCCTGGCGAGACTGCTCGTTGATCACCTCGGGACCGGTCACGTACTCGCCGTACTCCGCGTTGTTGGAGATGGAGTAGTTCATGTTGGCGATGCCGCCCTCGTACATCAGATCGACGATCAGCTTGAGCTCGTGCAGGCACTCGAAGTAGGCCATTTCCGGAGCGTAACCGGCCTCCGTCAGCGTCTCGAAACCGGCCTTGACCAGCTCAACGGCACCGCCGCACAGCACGGCTTGCTCGCCGAACAGGTCGGTCTCGGTCTCGTCCTTGAAGGTGGTCTCGATGATGCCGCTGCGACCGCCGCCGATAGCTGCGGCGTAGGAAAGCGCTAGCTCCTTGGCCTTGCCCGAGGCATCCTGGTGGATGGCGATGAGATCGGGGATGCCGCCACCCTTGACGAACTCGGAGCGTACGGTGTGTCCGGGCGCCTTGGGAGCCACCATGATCACGTCGAGGTCGCGGCGCGGCTCGATCTGGTTGTAGTGGATGTTGAAGCCATGGGCGAAGGCCAGCGTGGCACCTTCCTTCAGGTTCGGCTCGACCTGGTTCTCGTAGATCGCCTTCTGGTTCTCGTCCGGCGCCAGGAGCATTACCACGTCGGCACTCTTGCACGCCTCCTCGACGGAAGCGACCTTGAGGCCGGCCCCTTCGGCCTTGGCCGCGGAGGAAGAGCCCGAGCGCAGGGCGACGGTGACATCGACCCCGGACTCCTTGAGGTTGTTGGCATGGGCGTGGCCCTGTGAACCGTAGCCCACGATGGTGACCTTCTTGCCTTGGATGAGGGCGAGGTCGCAATCCTTGTCGTAGTAGACGCGCATGGTATTGCTCCTGGAAGCGAAGGGTTGAAATGCGTTCGTGTCAGCGTTGATGGCCACCCGCGCCGTCTGACGCGGCGCTGGGAGTCGGCTCATTCGATGGCTCCACCTTAACGCCAAGGCTATGTTGCGTAAAACGCGATATTTGCAACATTACATGCCGATTCATGCAATACTCGAAGAATGGACATGCGCCCTCTCAAACAGTTTCTCGCTCTTGCCGATACGTTGCACTTCGGTCGTGCCAGCGAGCTGTGCCACGTCAGCCCCTCGACGCTTTCCCGCACCATTCGCCAGCTCGAGGAGACGCTCGACGCCCCGCTCTTCGTGCGAGACAACCGCCACGTCACCATGACACCGCAAGGTCGGCACTTTCAGGAATATGCGCGGGAAGCCCTGGCCCAGTGGGAGCTGTTGCGCCATACCCTGAGCCGACAGGCCGGCGAACTCATCGGCGAAATCAGCATCTACTGCTCGGTGACCGCCAGCTACAGCTTCCTCTATGACCTGCTCAGCGACTTCCGCTTGCGCCATCCGCGAATCGAGCTCAAGTTGCATACCGGCGACCCGGCGGAATCGATGAGCCGGGTGCTGGCCGGCGAAGAGGACATGGCGATCACGCCTCGCCCCAGGAGCGCCCCCGTGGCGCTGGCCTTCAAATCGCTGACGCGATCGCCGCTGGTGTTCATCGCCCCGGTGGAGCAGGCCGCGTGGATCCCCGCCACGCCCGACTCCCCTTCCGCCGAGCAGTGGCAGGGCGTGCCGATGGTGCTTTCCGAGGCGGGACTGTCCCGCGATTACACCGATACGTGGTTCCGGGCGCTGGGCGTGGCGCCGACCATCTACGCCCAGGTCGCCGGTCACGAGGCAATCGTCAGCATGGTGGGGCTCGGCTTCGGCATCGGCGTGGTGCCGAAGATCGTGCTCGACAACAGCCCACTTGCCGAGCGGGTACGCCTGCTACCGGTGAAACCCGAGCTGCCCCACTACGACGTCGGCCTGTGCGCGCTGAATCGTCAGCTCAAGAGCCCGCTGATCCAGGCGCTTTGGGACACGGTCACGGAGCGCTGAGACGAAAAAGCCGCCCCGAAGGACGGCTGTAACATTCTGCAGAATGTAGATTTACGTCACGAGCGAAGATAGGTCGGCCACCGCCGGAGCGCAGCACCCGGAGTTGACTGGCTGCTCAATGAGGATTGCGACGGTTCGACGCCTCGACACCGCCGGTGGCCGAGATATCGAGCGCAGTAGTAAATCAGAGCGAAAGCACCTTGTCGCCCCGGGCGATACCGGAAACCCCGGTTCGCGCCACCTCGAGGATCCCCACCGGCCCCATGGCCTGCAGGAAGGCATCGAGCTTGGAGGCATCGCCGGTGATCTGCACAGTGTAGAGGCTCGGCGTAACGTCGACGATCTGTGCACGAAAGATGTCGACGGTACGCTTGACCTCGTCGCGTGCCGCTCCCAAGGCCTTGACCTTCACCAGCATCAGCTCGCGCTCGATGTGGTTGCCCTCGGTGAGGTCGACCAGCTTGATCACGTCGATCAGCTTGTTGAGGTGTTTGGTGATCTGTTCGATCACGCGATCGTCGCCGACGGTGGTCACGGTCAGCCTCGACAGCGATGGATCCTCGGTCGGCGCCACGTTGAGCGTCTCGATATTGAAGTTGCGCTGCGAGAACAGCCCCACCACGCGAGACAATGCGCCCGGTTCGTTTTCCATGAGAATCGAGATGATATGGCGCATCAGGTCCGCTCCGTCTTGGAAAGCAGCATGTCACGCATGGAGCCCAGAGGCACCTGCATCGGATAAACGTGCTCGCGGGGGTCGACGATCACATCGACGAACACCAGCTCATGCTTGTCGGCGAAGGTGCGCTCCAGCGCCGGACGCAGCTCATCCATCGTCTCCACCCGCAGCGCGGTGAAGCCATACGCCTCGATCAGCTTGGAGAAATCCGGCAGCGACTCCATGTAGGAGTGCGCGTGCCGCGACTTGTAGTTGAGGTCCTGCCACTGTCGCACCATGCCCAGCGACGCGTTGTTGAGGTTGATGATCTTGACGCCCCCGCCGAATTGCTTACAGGTGGAGAGCTCCTGCATCATCATCTGGAAGCTGCCCTCACCGGTGACGCAGATCACTTGCTCCTCGGGAAAGTTCTGCTTGATGCCCATGGCCGCCGGGAAGCCGAAGCCCATGGTGCCGAGCCCGCCCGAGGTGATGAAGCGGTTGGGTTTGTCGAACTTGTAGTACTGGGCGGCGAACATCTGGTGCTGGCCCACGTCGGTGGTCACATACGCCTCGCCGCGCGTCACTTCGCACAGCGCCTCGATCACCTCCTGCGGCTTGAGCTGCTCGCCCGGCTTCGACGGCTCGTAGAGCTTGCCGCGGCGCTCCTCGCGCCAGCCGTCGATCTTCTGCCACCACTCGGTCAGCGCCTCGGGGTGGGCGATCTCCTTGCCCTGTACCAGACTGATCATTTCATCGATGACGCTGGCCGCCGGCCCCACGATCGGCACGTCGGCACGCACCGTCTTCGACACCGAGCTGGGGTCGATGTCGACATGGATGATCTTGGCCGTAGGACAGAACTTGGAGGTGTTGTTGGTCACGCGGTCGTCGAAACGCGCGCCGATGGCGATGATCAAATCGGCGTGGTGCATGGCCATGTTGGATTCGTAGGAGCCGTGCATGCCCAGCCAACCCAGGCACTGGCGATCGCTCTGCGGGTAGGAGCCGATGCCCATCAGCGTCGTGGTGATGGGATAGCCCAGGCGCTTGACCAGATCGGTCAGGCCCTCGCAGGCGCGCCCGGTGATCACTCCGCCGCCGGTATAGAACACCGGCCGCTTGGCCTTGAGCATCATCTCCACGGCCTTCTTGATCTGGCCGGTATGTCCGCGCGCCACCGGATTGTAGGAGCGCATCTTGACCTTCTTCGGATAGACATACTCGTAGCGCTCGGTGGGAGCGGTCATGTCCTTGGGAATGTCCACCACCACCGGACCGGGACGTCCGGTCGCGGCCAGGTAGAAGGCCTTTTTCAGCACTTCCGGAATCTCGGTCGGGTGCTTGATCGAGAAGCTGTGCTTCACGATCGGGCGGGTCACGCCGATGATGTCGGTTTCCTGAAAGGCGTCGTCACCGATCAAATGGCTCATCACCTGGCCGCACAGAACCACCATGGGAATCGAGTCCATGTAGGCGGTGGCGATGCCGGTGACGGCGTTGGTGGCCCCGGGGCCGGAGGTGACCAGGACCACGCCGGGCTTGCCGGAGGCCCGGGCGTAGCCGTCGGCGGCATGGGTCGCCGCCTGTTCGTGGCGCACCAGGATGTGCTTGACCTTGTCCTGGCGGAACAGCGCATCGTAGATATGCAGCGCCGCGCCGCCGGGATAGCCATAGATATATTCGACCCCTTCATCCTGCAGGAATCGAGCGATCATATCCGCGCCGGAAAGCAATTCCACTTGTGTATCTCCCCTGGAGGTCTCGAGTGCGATCCGCGCCCAGGATGGGCACGGGGTCGAGTGCGGCGGTACGCCGCTGCCGGCCTTGCCGGCACCTGATGCCAAACCCTGGCATTGGATGCGACCGTGACGGTACGCATCCCACTGGCCCGGTTGGGGCCTGCACTCTCATCACGGCGGATCGCCGCGTCGGGGCGTTGGCCGAATCCGGCGGTTGGCCGGTTCCGGAGTCCTTCGGCGGGTAGAGGCCCATCGGCCTACCCTTCGCACGGGGATGGGGGATCGCCCTTCAATATCCGTGCCCGCAAATCAGGAACGCTCAAGATTCCAATAGCCATGCGGCAGTGTCAACCGCCGCGTCGACAGCTTGGCCGCCACGGCTCGCACTTTCGAATGAGGTTCGGGGAGTCGAACCGATGAGTAAAAAAGCCCGCCGGCTGAGAGCAGGCGGGCAAGGGGGTTACAGGACGCAACCTATAGAGCAGTGTAGACGCTCGCCAGCCACATGGCTGGCGAATGCGTAAGGGTTGGTATTACGTTCGAAACACCAGTTTGTCGCCTTCGGTTTCGACGTGAATGACATCGCCGGTGGCGAAGCGACCGGACAACAGATCCTGGGCCAGCGGGTTCTCGATGCGGCTCTGGATCGCACGCTTGAGCGGACGCGCACCGAACACAGGGTCAAAACCCGCCAGGGCGAGCTGAGCCATGGCCTCGTCGCTGACCTCGAGCCGCATGCCGTGTTCGGCCAGGCGGGCACGCAGGCGGTCGAGCTGGATGCCGGCGATCGCCTCGATCTGCTCCTGACGCAGGGCGTGGAACACCACCACCTCGTCGATGCGGTTGATCAGCTCGGGGCGGAAATGCGTGCCGACCACATCCATCACCGCACGCTTCATCTCCTCGTACTGCTCCTCGGCACCGCCCATGCGCTGGATGATGTCCGAGCCCATGTTCGAGGTCATCACGATCACCGTATTGCGAAAGTCCACGGTACGCCCCTGACCATCGGTGAGTCGTCCGTCCTCGAGCACCTGCAGCAGAATGTTGAAGACGTCGGGGTGGGCCTTCTCCACCTCGTCGAGCAGCAGCACCGAGTAGGGCTTGCGCCGCACCGCCTCGGTCAGGTAACCACCCTCCTCGTAGCCCACGTAGCCGGGAGGCGCACCGATCAGCCGCGCCACGGAGTGCTTCTCCATGAACTCCGACATGTCGATACGCACCATCGCCTCCTCGGTATCGAAGAGGAAGTTGGCCAGCGCCTTGCACAGCTCGGTCTTGCCTACCCCGGTCGGACCGAGGAACAGGAACGAGCCGTTGGGCCGGTTGGGATCGGCGAGCCCGGCACGCGAACGGCGCACGGCGTTGGCCACTGCGGTGACCGCCTCCTCCTGGCCGATCACCCGCTGATGCAGCGCTTCTTCCATGCGCAGCAGCTTGTCGCGCTCGCCCTCCAGCATCTTGGCCACTGGAATGCCGGTCCAGCGCGAGACCACCTCGGCGATCTCCTCCTCGGTGACGTTGGAACGCAACAGCTTGTGCTGCGAGATGTCGGCCTCGGTTTCGCTCGACTCGGCGATTTTCTTCTCGAGCTCGGGAATCACGCCGTACTGCAGCTCCGACATGCGGCCGAGATCGCCCTGGCGGCGCGCCTGCTCCAAGTCAATGCGGGCACGCTCGAGCTCCTCCTTGAACTGTCCCGCCCCTTGGATGCTGGCCTTCTCGGCCTTCCAGATCTCGTCGAGATCGGCGTACTCGCGCTCCAGGTCGTCAATCTGCTCCTGGAGGCTCTCGAGACGCTTCTTTGAGGCCTCGTCGGTCTCCTTCTTGAGGTGCTCGCGCTCCATCTTGAGCTGGATCAGCCGACGGTCGAGACGGTCCATCTCCTCGGGCTTGGAGTCGAGCTCCATGCGGATGCGCGAGGAGGCCTCATCGATCAGGTCGATGGCCTTGTCGGGCAGCTGGCGGTCGGTGATATAGCGGGTCGAGAGCTTGGCCGCGGCGATGATGGCACCGTCGGTGATATCGACCTTGTGGTGTACCTCGTAGCGCTCCTTAAGGCCGCGCAGAATCGCCACGGTATCCTCCTCGGAGGGCTCGTCGACCAGCACTTTCTGGAAACGCCGCTCGAGTGCGGCATCCTTCTCGATGTACTTGCGATACTCGTCGAGGGTAGTGGCACCCACGCAGTGCAGCTCGCCGCGCGCCAGCGCCGGCTTGAGCATGTTGCCGGCGTCCATGGCGCCCTCGGCCTTACCGGCGCCGACCATGGTGTGCAGCTCGTCGATGAACAGGATCACCCGGCCCTCCTCCTGGGCCAGTTCCTTGAGTACCGACTTCAGGCGCTCCTCGAACTCGCCGCGGAACTTGGCCCCGGCCAGCAGCGAGCCCATGTCCAGCGACAGTACACGCTTGTCCTTGAGCCCTTCCGGCACCTCGCCGTTGACGATGCGCTGGGCCAGGCCCTCGACGATGGCGGTCTTGCCCACGCCGGGCTCACCGATCAGTACCGGGTTGTTCTTGGTGCGGCGCTGCAGCACCTGAATGGTGCGGCGGATCTCGTCGTCGCGGCCGATCACCGGGTCGAGCTTACCTTCGGCGGCACGTTCGGTTAGATCGAGGGTGTACTTTTCCAGCGCCTCGCGCTGCTCCTCGGCGTTGGGATCATCGACCCGCTCGCCGCCGCGCACGCTGTCAATGGCCTGCTCCAGCCCCTGACGGGTGATCCCCGCCTGCTTGAGCAGCTTAGTCACCGCATGGCCCATCTCGAGTGCTGCAAGCAAGACCAGCTCGCTGGCGATGTACTGGTCGCCGCGCTGCTGCGCCTCGCGGTCGGTCAAGTTGAACAGCTTGATCAGGTCGCGAGAGGGCTGGACCTCGCCGGTGAATTGACCAACCGTGGGCAAATCATCGAGATGGCCCACCAGGGTATCACGCAGCCGCGCGGCGTCACCGCCGGCCTTCTGAGTGAGCGCCTTGATGCCGGTGTCGCGAGCATCGAGCAGTGCCAGCAGCAGATGCCCGGGCTCGAGCTGGTTGTGTCCCCGTCCCACGGCCAGGGACTGGGCGTCGGCCACGGCGTTCTGCAGCTTGGCGGTGAACTTGTCGAAACGCATTCGCTTTCCTCCATCGGGGTGGCGGTGCGTTCGGACGCACCGCTTGGCCCTGTCGTATCGTATTGACAGCTTCAATGGAGTCAGCGTGGCCGGCTTTCAAGTCATCGGCCAGGAGGGAAGTGCGGCGGCTTGACGCGGGTCAAGGTTGCGGGATGCAGGCTGCAGTGTATCGTTATGCTCGAAGCTCGTGGCCCGGTGCTACCTGAGCCAGATCACGCTGGCCATGCGTCCGGTCCGCCCTTCGTCGCGGCGATGGGAATAGAAGCGTGACTCGCAGGCGGTGCAGAAGTGGCCACCGCTGATGTGCGCCACGCCGAGCCGCTCCAGGCGCAGGCGGGCAAGCTTGTAGAGGTCGGCCATGTAGTGACCCAGGCGGTAGGGGCTGGGGTCGAAGGCGGCGGCGGTTTCCGGGTGCACGCCGACGAAGGCCTGCTGAACCTCGGGCCCCACCTCGAACTGAGCGTTGGAAATGGCCGGCCCCAGCCAGGCCATCAGCGTTTCCGGCGGGGTGGAGAGCGCTGCGACCGTGGCTTCGAGCACACCGCCGGCCAGCCCGCGCCAGCCGGCATGCGCCACGCCGACTCGCGTTCCCTGGCGGTCGCAGAAGAATACCGGCAGGCAGTCGGCGGTCAGCACCACGCAGGCGTGACCGCGATCGAAAGCCACCGAGGCATCGGCTTCGGGAAGTTTCTCGGTGTAGCTAGCCTGCACGCGGGCGCCGTGCACCTGTCGCAGCCACAGCAATGGCCGTTCGTCGTCGATTTCGGCACCGAGCAGGCGGCGGCAAAGCCCCACGTGGGCGGGGTTGTCGCCCACCCTATCGCTGGGGTTGAAGCAGGCGAAATCACCCTGGCTCGGACCGGTCTCGCGGGTGGTGACGAAGGCTCCCACGTTCATGGGCGCCGGCCAGTCGGGCTCGATCAGGGTCGGTTGCAGGTGGGGGGCGTCGCTCATTCGAGGCTCCTCGGCTCAGGCTTCGCTGTCGTTGCGCAGGTAATCGATCAGCGCGAGCAGGTCGTCGGGCAGGGCGGCACGGAACGTGACCGGCTCGCCGCTGCCGGGGTGTACGAAGGCCAGCTTGCGGGCATGCAGCGCCTGACGCGGAAACTCGCGCAGCAGCACCTTGAGCCCTTCTCCCGCCCCGGCCGGCAGCTTGAGTCGCCCACCGTATACCGGATCGCCGACCAGCGGAAAGCGCCGATGCGCCAAGTGCACCCGTATCTGGTGAGTGCGCCCGGTCTCGAGCCGGCAGCGCACATGGGTATGCGCACGGAAGCGCTCGACCACCCGGTAATGGGTCACGGCCGGTTTGCCGCTGACGTGCACCGCCTGCCGCTTGCGATCCTTCGGATGCCGGCCGATGGGAGCATCCACCGTACCGCCCGAGGTCATCACGCCCACGCAGACCGCATCGTACTCGCGGGAGACCGTGCGTGCCTGCAGCTGCTCGACCAATGCGGTCTGCGCGGCCAACGTCTTGGCCACCACCATCAGGCCAGTGGTGTCCTTGTCCAGCCGGTGCACGATGCCGGCCCGCGGCACGGTAGCCAGCGTCGGGCAGTGATGCAGCAAGGCGTTGAGCAAGGTGCCGTCGGGGTTGCCCGCGGCCGGATGCACCACCAGACCAGCCGGCTTGTCGATCACCAGGATCTCGTCGTCTTCGTACACCGCCTCGAGCGGTATCGCCTCGGGCTCGAAGCGAGCGTCCTCCTCGATCGTGGCCGCCAGCTGCAGCCACTCGCCGCCCGCCATCCTGTCCTTGGGCTTGCCCGGGCGGCCATCGACGGTCAGCGTGCCCTCCTTGATCCAACCCTTGAGACGCTCGCGGGAATGGTCGGCGAAGAGCTCGGCGGCGGCCTGGTCGAGACGGCAGCCGGCCAGTGAAACGGGCACACGTTGCTGGGCTTCCACGATCTGGGGCATAGGGGAACTATCGTTGTCAGCATCCTCGGACTGCGTTTTCATGCGAGGTGCTTTATAGTGGGCGGGTTACGGTCGATTCTACCACGGCCGACACGGCTTGTTAGACACGAGGATCACGATGCGCGTTTCCCCCATCGCCACACGCCTTATTGCCATGCTACTGGCCGCCGCCCTGGTCACCGGTTGTGCCGGCAGGTCCGCCACGGAAGAAGAGGAAGACGAATTCGAAGGCGTTGCCGAACAGCAGCTCTACGACGAGGCGCGTGATGCGCTCGAGGGTGGACGCTACCCCTCCGCGATCACTCGTCTCGAAGCGCTCGATACGCGCTTCCCCTTCGGGCGTCACGCCGAGCAGGCGCAGCTCGAGCTGATCTACGCTTACTATGAGACCAACGACTGGGAAGCCACGCGCGCCGCGGCCAGCCGCTTCATTCGTCTGCATCCCACGCATCCGCAAGCCGACTATGCGCTCTACATGCGCGGGCTGGCTTCGTGGCAGGCCGGCCGCTTCAGCCTCGAACGCCTGCGTCTGATCGACATCTCCAAGCGCGATCTCGGCGCCTCGCGCGACGCCTACGCCGATTTCCGCGAGCTGGTCACCCGTTATCCGAACAGCGAGTACGCCCCCGACGCCGAGCAGCGCATCGTCTATCTGCGCAACGTGCTAGCGCGCCATGAACTGCACGTTGCTGACTTCTATCTGCGCAAGGGTGCCTATCTTGCCGCTGTCGAGCGCGGTCGCTGGGTGGTCGAGAATTACCCCCAGGCGGAAGCCACTCGCGATGCACTGGCGGTGATGGTGGAAGGCTACCTGGGACTCGACATGCGCGATCGCGCCCGCGAGGTGCTCCAGGTACTGATTGAGAACGCTCCGAGCCACGATCGCCTACGCGGTCGCACCTTCCAGCCACAGCACGTCGATGCGGAGTCGATCTCGGCCTGATAGCTGCAGGCTGGCAGAGTCAGACTTCACAGCAGAACGCCACCGCCCATTCGGACGGTGGCGTTCTTTTTGGCTCGTGGCTCTAGAGCCTACTCCCCCGGCTGCCAGGCATTGACGATGGGATAGCGCCGATCCCGACCGAAGCCCCGCGGTGTCACCCGCACGCCCACCGGCGCCTGGCGCCGCTTGTACTCGTTGCGGTCGACCAGCTTGACCACCTGATAGACGTCCTCGCGCTCGAATCCAGCTTCGATGATCGCCTCGGCGCTCATGTCGCCCTCGATGTAGCGCACCAGGATGGCATCGAGCACGTCGTAGTCGGGCAGCGAGTCGGTATCCTTCTGGTCCGGCGCCAGCTCGGCGGAAGGCGGACGCGTGATGACACGCTCGGGAATTGCCGGCGACTGGGTATTGCGCCAGCGCGCCAGGCGATAGACCCACGACTTGTACACGTCCTTGAGCGCATTGAAGCCGCCCGCCATGTCGCCGTAGAGGGTGGCATAACCCACCGCCATCTCGCTCTTGTTGCCGGTGGTGAGCACCATCAACCCCTTCTTGTTGGAGATGGCCATCAACAGCACGCCGCGACAGCGAGACTGCAGATTCTCTTCTGTAGTATCGCGCTCGGTGCCGGCGAAGGTATCGGCCAGCGTGGTCATGAAGGCGTCCACCATGGGCTCGATCGGCAGCACTTCGTAGTGCACGCCGAGCAGGCGAGCCTGCTCGGCGGCGTCCTCCTGAGAGATGTCGGCGGTGTAGCGATACGGCATCATCACCGCATGCACGCGCTGTGGCCCCAGCGCATCCACGGCGATAGCAAGCGTAAGGGCCGAGTCGATGCCGCCGGAGAGTCCCAGCACCACCCCCTGAAAGCCGCTCTTGTTGACGTAATCGCGCACGCCGCTGACCAGCGCGCAGTAGAGGCTCTCTTCGGGCTCCTCGAGGGGCTCGATCTCGCCTTCACGCGGCACCCAACGACCCGCCTCCTGCACGAATTGCACCGGCATCAGCCCCGCCTGCCAGTAGGGCGCCACCACGCGCAGCTCACCTTGGGCGTCGACGCAAGCCGAGCCGCCGTCGAAGACCAACTCGTCCTGGCCACCGATGGTATTGACATAGACCAGCGGCAGCGACACCTCGGCGGCTCGCTCCTCGAGCAGGCGCAGGCGCTCAGACGGCTTGTCCTGGTGATAGGGCGAAGCGTTGAGAGTAATCAGGATATCGGCACCGTCGTCGCGCGCCGCCCTCACCGGTTCGCCATTCCACAGGTCCTCACAGATCAGAATGCCGATCCTGGCACCCTTGTGCTCGATCACGAGGCTCCGCTCGCCGGTGGCGAAGTAGCGCCGCTCGTCGAACACCTGGTAATTGGGTAACGCCTGCTTGGCGTACTCGCCGATCCACTCGCCGTTATAGAGCAGCCCGGCCAGATTGTAGCCCAGCCCCTCACGGCGTCCCGGATAGCCGATGACCACCAGCACGTCGCGCGACATCTTCGCCGCCATGCGCGAGCGTGCCTCGCGCAGACGGGTCTCCATGGAAGGGCGCAGCAGCAGGTCCTCGGGCGGATAACCGCTGAGGAACAGCTCGGGGAACACCACGATATCGGCACCATGCTCGATGCGTGCCTCGCGAACGGCTTCGATGGCGCGATCGGCGTTGCCGGGAATGTCCCCTACCAGCGGGTCCAGCTGCGCCATCACCAGCGTCAAGTCTTGCATGGGCGTAGAAATCTCTTGAGAATCCGAAGTCATCGTATTGTCCCGCAAGGGCGTCCGGCTGGCAAAGCCGCTAGCCCCCGACAGGGAGCCTAATAAGGATGAATCTCTTGATCATTCGCCTGATCATCTTCGCCGTGCTGTTCCTCGCCGGCCTCAAGCTCTATCGGATGTATCGGCAGTGGAAGCTCGATCACGATGACTCGATGGCGGATGACAACCACCGGGTCGAGGGCCAGATGGTGCGCTGCGCCTGGTGCAGTGTCCACGTGCCGGAATCCGAGGCCCTGCGCGACAAGGGCGAGTGGTTCTGCAGCAGCGCCCACCGTGACCGTTATCTTCAGGAACGACAGTCCGACGAGAACGAGTAGCCGTCAGGCCACGACGACGATCGCTTACAAATTGTATCGGCAATAACTGATGGAGCGTGCGCCCCGCTCGCCTAGAGTGGAGACCTCATAACACGAGGCCTTCTTACGGCAGGGGAGACATCACACCATGGGCGCAACGCATGTCCTTCGCTCCGGCGCCGGCGGCCAGCGCGGTCTGACCCTTCTCGAATTGTTGGCGGTCATAGCCGTGGCCATGTTGCTGCTGGGTTGGGCCGTTCCCGGCCTGCAGGCGATGACGGCGCGGCAAGAAGTGGCCGCCGAGGTGCACCGGCTGCGCACAGCGCTCTCCCTCGCCCGCAATACCGCCATCGCCAGGCGTTCGATGGTGACGGTCTGCCCCAGCGTCGACCGCACGAGCTGCAGCCAGCAACACTGGAACGCCCCGCTGGCCATCGTCCTGGGTTCCGCAACGAGCGGCAGCTTCGGTGACGATGATCTGCTACGGCTTCTCGAAGCTGGCCGCGGCGTCACGGTCGAGTTCCGCCAGGACGGCAAGCCCGTACGCTACAGCGCTCTGGGTCGCCCGGCGGGCCACAACGGGACCTTCCGCATCTGTGGCCGCAGTGGCCGCGGCGCCCGATTGGTGCTCAGCAATTTCGGCCGGGTTCGGCTGGGCGAACCCCTCACCTGCTGATGCAGGACGTCATCACGGGATCCGTCATGCAGCAACCCATTACCGGTTACCATCGCGACGAAGAGGGTGATTGGGTCGCCGAACTGGCCTGCGGTCACAATCAGCACGTTCGCCATCAGCCGCCGTGGATCGAGCGTCCCTGGGTCATGACGCGAGCCGGACGCCGTTCGCGCCTCGGTATCGAACTCGAATGCGTGAAATGCGAACAGGGCGAGCCACGCGACAATCCATGATCCGCCCCTTGAGCGGTAGGCCTGCTACCCCTTTGGCCCCATTAATAGCCAGATGATCAGGCCGACCAGCGGAAAAATCAGCAGCGCGAGGATCCAGAGGATCTTGGCGAAGGTGCCGGCCGAACTCTTGGCTACCTTGACGATGGCCCAGATCAGGATGATCAGCCAGATCAGGCCTAGCAGGCCGCCCACTTCAATTCCCATTAGACATCTCCTTGTCCAGCGGTATGTGGTTCTAGGATTAGCACGCCCGGGCACAGCTAACAAACCGGGACTGTAGCGATATGTGACTCAGCGGTTCAGTCGACCCGCCACCACCCGGGCAGAAGGCGGCGGACGTCGGGGCGCCGGAAGCGGTCGTCCAGCAGCACCAGCGTGCCCCGGTCCTGCGGATCGCGGATCACGCGACCGGCAGCCTGAACCACCTTGATCAGGCCGGGAATACGGTACGCGTAGGCGTCGCCGCAGCCGAAGCGGGTCTCCAGCCTGGCCTTGAGCGCCTCGTTGAAGGGATCGAAGGGCGGCAGCCCCAGGGTGGCAATGAAGGCGCCGATCAAGCGGTCGCCGGGAAGGTCGACGCCCTCGCCGAAGGCGCCACCCAGCACCGCGAAGCCGATTCCGCGGCCGCCCGGCCGGAAACGGGCCAGGAAAGCATCGCGCTCGGCCTCGCTCATGCCGCGGGTCTGCGCCCAGGTCGGCACGTCGGGTTGTCTCTCGGCCAGGCGCGCCAGCACTCGCTCGAGATAGGCGAAGCTGCTGAAGAAAGCCAGATAGGGGCCAGGCTGGCGACGATACTGGTCGGCCAGCTCGGCGACGATAGGATCGAGCGAGGCCTCACGGTCACGAAGGCGGGTCGAGATGCCCCCCGGGATACGCACTTCGAGCTGCTCGGCGCGAAACGGCGTCGTCACCGTCTGCCAGACGCAATCCGACGGTAATCCCAGCAGGTCGCGGTAATAGCGCGGCGGGCTCAGCGTGGCCGAGAACAGCACCGTGCTGTGCGCCTGCGCGAAACGCGGCGCCAGAAAATCGGCCGGCACCAGGTTGCGCAGGCCGAGCACTGCCTGGCCCCGCCCGGGTTGGCTCAGATCGCACAGCGAATGGTCGCCGAACGTCTCGGCCAGGCGGATGAACGCCAGCGCCTCGAACAGCCGCTCCTGCAATGCCGCATCGGCGCCACCGGGGTGCTCGGCCAGGTAGTCGGTGATCGCCACCGCCGCCTGATTTAGTGCTGCCACCAACCGCTGGGGCAGGGCCGCAAGTACGCCATAATCGGACGACTCCGCCTTCGCCGCGCCCGACTCGCGCTGCTCGCGCACCAGGCCCTGCCACTGGCGAACCAATCGGCCCATCGGCTTCACCAAGGGCGCGGGTGCACTGCGATGCAGTCGGGAAAAGGCACGCTGATCGAGCTCGGCGCTGTACATGCCTCGCGCCCGGTCCACCAGATTATGAGCCTCGTCCACCAGCAGCGCCAGGCGCCAGCCATTGGCCTGGGCCAGGCCGTGCAGCAGGGCGCTGCTGTCGAAGTAGTGGTTGACGTCGCCCACGCAGACATCGCTCCAGCGTGCCAGCTCTTGACCCAGGTAGTACGGGCAGATGTCATGCTCGAGAGCCACCTCGCGCAGCGCCTCGCGGTCGAGCCAGCCGCGGGCGACCGCCGCCTGGCGCGCCGCCGGCAGCCGGTCGTAGAAACCCGCGGCGAGCGGGCAGGCGTCGCCGTGGCAGGCCTTGTCGGGATACTCGCAGGCCTTGCTGCGTGCCACCAATTCCAGCACCCGCAGCGCCGGCCGCCCGAATTCGCCCTCTTCACATGGCTCGGCGAGCTCCAGTTGAGCCAGGGCATCCAGTGCCAGACGCCGACCCGGCGTCTTCATGGTCAGGAAGGCAACCCGGTCGATTCGCTGGCGTGGCATCGCCTTGAGCGTGGGGAACAGCGTCGCCATGGTCTTGCCGATGCCGGTGGGCGCCTGCGCCAACAGGCAGCGCCCGGTGGCCGCCGCCTTGTAGACGCTCTCCGCCAGCTCACGCTGGCCGGAGCGGAACTCGGCGTGAGGGAAGTGCAGCGCTGCTAGCCACCGGTCACGCCGCTCGCGATGACAGCGCTCCTGCTCGGCCCAGTCGAGAAAACGCCGGCACTGCGCCGCGAAGAAGGCGTTCAGCTCGGTGGCCGTTGCCGCCTGGGTCAGCAGCGTCTCGCGCTGGGTGGCGATATCGAGATAGACCAGCGCCAGGGTCACGTCGTCGAGCCCACGCTCGGCGCACAGCAGCGCCCCGTAGACCTTGACCTGGGCCCAGTGCAGGGCGCGCTGATTGGCCGCCATGCGCGAAAGGTCGCCGCGGTGGGTCTTGATCTCCTCGAGGCGGTTGCGAGCGGGATCGTAACCGTCGGCCCGGCCGCTGACGACGAGCCCCTCATAACGACCGGAAAGCGGCAGTTCGGTCTCGTAGTCGTCAGCGCGGCGGCCCGCCACCAGCGCATGCCCCTCGATCCCCTCGCGTGCGCTGGGCGATGGCGTAAATCGGTGATCCAGATCACCTTCTCGAGCGGTGAAGTCGCACAGGGCGCGCACCGCCACACGATAGTGCGGGGCTTGGGCGTCGCTCATGGCGCCGCTCCATCCTGCCAGGTGACGTGGCAGACGACGGCGGGCACGCCGTGCTGGCGAAAGAACGCCAGCCAGCGCCGCTGGTTGTCCTGCAGGCGATCGCCGGGGCCCTTCACCTCTATCAGCCGATAGCGCGGCCCCTTGTCTTCACCAGGCAGGAATTGAATCAGGTCGGGCAGCCCGGCCCGATTGGCCTTGAGATCGCTCAGCAGCCGCTCGAAGCAGGCCTTGAGATGCTGCGCCGGCAGGCAGGCAAGCGCTTGTTCGAGCAACGCCTCGTCGAGCCCCTCCCAATGGACGAAAGGGGATGCCAAGCCGTGCTTGGCGTGCCAGGTCGAGAGAATCGCTTCGGCGTGGCTGCCGTCATCGAGCCGGGTCAGGCAGGCATCGAAGCGCTCGCGCCGGCGGGCGACGAAGTCATCGTGGTACAGGTCCGCGGGGCCACGGTGGAACGGATGGAAGAAGGCACCGGCCAACGGCGCGAAGAGCGCCGGCCAGCAGAGCAGCCCGAAGAGGCCGGAAAGCAGCGTATTCTCGACGTAATAGACCGGCGCGTGCGGTCGATGCAGGTGATCGCGCACGGCACATTCCACGCCGCTCCAGATATCCGACGCGGGACAGGGCAGGCAGAGGTCCAGGCGTGTCGGGGTCGCTTCGAGCCGGCGCGGCGTAGAAGGCAACCCCAGCCGACGCCGCAACCTTGGCAGCAGACGCTCGAGCGCCTGGGTCTCCTGCTCGCTGGCCTGCGGTGCCGCCAGCACGGACGCCAGCGCATGAGCCAGCTCGTGCTCGCCCTGCCGCTCGAGCAACCGCAACCGGCGAATGCGTGCCTGGACCTGGCCTCCCGGCCCCTCGCCTCCCAGCTCGTAGAGGCGCAGCGCCAGCGCGTAGCGGGTTTCGCGTTCAGCCGCCTGTGCCAAGCGGAACCACAGCCGGCCGCGGCGCTGCGCCAGCCAGGCGTTGTCCTCGGGCAATACAGGGACTTCCTCGGCCAGCGCAGCGGGCGACTCCCCCTCCTCCAGTCGTTCGCGCAGGCGATCCAATGCCAGGTAGGCATCCACCTCCTCGCGACGCCGAAAGGCGCGCGAATCGGGTGTCAGCTCGACCTGTTCGAAACGCTGCAGGCCGAGCTCGGTGAGTACGAACTCGGCCCAGTCCTGGCGCAGGTTGCCGAAGAACATCAGTCGCAGCCGATCGCACAGCGGCATAACCGCCAGCCGCACGATATGCTCTCCAGACAATGCCTCGCCTGCGCCGGGCCACCAGTCGCCCAGCCGGCGCGCACCGGACAAGCGCGGCGTCAGCGCCTCGCACAGCGCCGCCTTGCTCGCCGAGCGCGGCAGCCCTGCGGCGGCGGCCTCCTCCGCCAGCGCCTGGCGCAACTCGGCCAGGCGCAGCAGATGAAACAGCTCGGCCAATGACAGCGCCGGTTCGGCTTCGACCCAGCCGGCCGCGAGCAGCGGCGCCAGCGCACGCTCGGGATCGCCGATCTCGGCATAGGCGAGCTTGGACGTGCGGAAGCACTCGCCCTTGCGCATCACCATGCGTACCAGTAGCGCACCGGAGGCTCGCGGCAGGGCATCGAATGCCGCCAGGAAATCATGCTCCTCCGGGGTTAACAAG
Organism: Billgrantia saliphila; assembly: GCF_002930105.1. Taxonomy (GTDB): domain Bacteria; phylum Pseudomonadota; class Gammaproteobacteria; order Pseudomonadales; family Halomonadaceae; genus Halomonas; species Halomonas saliphila. The sequence continues at coordinate 18,907 of NZ_PJRN01000023.1, forward strand.
TCACCGTGGCGCTCACCCACCCAGCCGAGTACGAAGCGGAAGTTCGCCAGGTAGTAGAAAGGGTCGTCGAGCGATGCGGTGACCGGAGCGGCCGTCAGGATACTGTTCATGTATCCATGATATCAGCCCTGCAGTCCCTCGCCAGCCTCGATGTTCAGCGAACGCTCGCCGCGGAATCAAGTTCACGAGCGCTCTTCTTGTTGGCGCTGGCGATACCCTTCGGGACGCGGCGCCCCCACAGTGTCGGCGGCATAGGCGCCGCGCTCCCCCTTCGGCCGCTCCTCGCCTGTCGTGGTGTCGCGCCGGGTCTGGCGCTCCATTTCAGCGTTGATCTCGGCGCCCAGCAACACGACGAACGAGGAAAGCCAGAACCACAGCATCAGCACCACCACCGCCCCCAGCGAACCGTAGAGCTCGTCCATCCGGGCGAACTGGCTGACGTAGAGTGACAGCCCTCCGGAGCCAACCAGCCACATCAGCGTCGCGACCACCGTACCCACGCTGACCCACTGCCAGCGCGGTGAGCGGCGATAGGGGCCGAAGCGATAGAGCACGGCGATGACGAACATCATCATGAGCAGCAGCGCCGGCCAGCGAAGCCAGGTGATCAGCGTGATCAGATCGGGGTCCAGCGCCAACCACTCGACGGCCAGCGGGAACAGGGCGATGAAGCTGGTCGCCACCGCCGACATCACGACCAGTCCGACCGTCAATGCGGCTACGACCAGCAAACGCTTGAACCAGCCGCGCTTTTCCCCTTCGCCGTAGACCACGTTGAGGCCGACCATCAGCCCGCGTACCCCCTTCGAGGCGAGAAAGATCGCCACCACCAGGCTCAGCAGCGCGGTCAGGCTAAGCCCCCTGTCGGTGTTCTCGCCGACCTCCCGGGCCTGCTCGTTGATGAGCCTAGCCCCGCCCGGGGGAATCAATCGGCTCAGCTCGCCGATCTGCCGGGCCATCTCCTGCGGATCGAGCGCCAGCGCCCACAGCGAGATGACCGCACCGATGGCGGGAAATAGCGAGAGCAGAGCATAAAAGGCGATCGCGGCCGCCAGCATGCCGACCCGATCCTCCGATGCCGCCTTCACGACTCGCCAGGCGACGTCCAGCCAACCGGGCCCGGGAATCTGGCTCGGCTTGGCGGCACGTCGACCGCGAAGAAATCTCGTCATGGCGTTCCCTGTTGTCGCTGTGCCGGCCTCAGCACCATCTGCGTATCGCGTATCTCGATATCGAAGCGGTTCAGAAAGCTCATGCCCAGCAAGACCACGTCGCCTTCGAGGCCCGGGCTGATGGAACCACGCACCTCGGAGGCAGTGAAGCCTCCGAGGCTGACCTCGTCGAGCCAGGTCAGGTCGCCGCGCACGCGACCGTTGGCCGTATGGAACCAGGCCGAGCCCACCGGCTCGAGCGCCAGCCGCTCGGCAAGCTCGGTGGGCACGGCGACGTAGGTGGCTCCTGTGTCCAGCAGGAATTCCACCGGTTCGTCATTGATGCGCCCCGAAGCGACGAAGTGTCCCGCCCGGTTACGCTTGAGCACGAGCGGCTCGCCGGCGGTAGTGATTAGCTGTGCGTTGGGATTGCGCTGGGTCTCGAGATAGCCATGAAACCACCAGCTGCCAACGGCAATGAACGACACCCAAAACAGCAGCATCATGCCTATTCCGGCCCCTCGGACCGACCCATGCTCTCGGCTCATCGACCCTCCCGTTTCAGCGGGCAGGCCCGCGCTTTGACACCTATGATGGCGCTGACTTTACTGAGGACGCCAATACCGTTTGGCGCACCGCCCCTTCAAGGCGCATGACCGGACGTTTCGGCTGTCGCCGACCGCTCTCTTCCAAGCGACGCTCACAGCCACCTCGACAACAACAAGGATAGCCACATGCACGACAGCAACGCATCATCGCGCACCCCCGACACGCTTCACGTCAATCATGGACGGTTTGCCGGCCTCGTAGTGGCCGGTGCGCTCATGTTGGCCGTCACTGCGGCAACGGCCTGGGACGGCCAGGTGGAGAAGCAGGTCTTCGAGATGCCCGAGTACACCACCACCGGGGGTGAAGCCATCGGCCCGGTACGCATCGGCTGGGAAGCCTACGGCACACTCAACGAGGCAAAGGACAACGCCATCCTGATCACCCATTTCTTCTCCGGTACCAGTCATGCCGCCGGCCGCTACGCCGAGGACGATCCGGCGCCCGGCTACTGGGACGCCATCATCGGCCCCGGCAAGCCGCTCGATACCGACGAGTACTACATCATCGCCTCGGATACCCTGGTCAACCTCAACGCCCACGACCCCAACGTGATCACCACCGGGCCGGCCACGCCCCACCCCGACACCGGCGAACCCTGGGGCACGGACTTCCCGCTGGTCACCATCCGCGACTTCGTCGAGGTGCAGAAGGCGCTGCTCGAGAGCCAGGGTATCGAACGCCTGCATGCGGTAATGGGCGCCTCCATGGGCGCGCTACAAGCCTACGAATGGGCCAGCGCCTATCCCGAGCGCGTCGAGCGACTGATACCTGTCATCGGCGCGGGGGCGGCCGACCCCTGGCTGCTCGCTACCCTGAGCGCCTGGGCCGCCCCCATCCGTCTCGACGCCAACTGGAACGACGGCGACTACTACGACGGCGAGCCGCCGCTGGACGGCCTGCGCGAGTCGCTCAAGCTGGTCACGCTCAATGCCAATCATTGGCAATGGGCCAACGAGACCTTCGACCGCAGCTGGGCCGACGAGCAGGCCGATCCGGCCCGCGACCTCGACGCGCGCTATGCCATCGAGCAGACCCTCGACGACATCGCCGCCGCACGCGCCGAGGTCGCCGACGCCAACCATCTCCTCTACCTGGTCAAGGCCAACCAGGCGTTTCTCACCGGTCACGGCGAGAGCCTGGAGGAGGGCCTGGCGCGCATCGATGCTCCCACGCTGATGCTCTACAGCGAGGACGATCTGGTCTTCGCCCCCGAGAGCGTGCGCGAGACTGCCGACATGATCGAGGCCGGCGGCACCCCGGTCGAGCAGGTCACGTTGGCGGGCAACCGCGGTCATCTCGACGGCGTGCTCGCCATCCAGCAAGCCGGCGACCGGATTCGCGACTTCCTGGCCGAGTGAGCCGTAAGGTCGCTGCCGGCTCACCCCAGCAGCGACCGCAGCAGCAGATACCCCCCCATGGCCAGCAGCCCGCTGAGAAAGACGCGCCGGAAGGTCGTCTCTGATAGCCGGCGACGCAGGCGCTGACCTAGCTGCATGCCGATCAGTGCCGGTACCACCGCCGCCAGAGAAAGCCCCGCCAGTTCGACGCTGAGCAGGCGCTGCCCGCCCATGGCGAGGCCCAGTGCCGTGGTCGTGGCCACGAACAGCACGCCCATGGCTTGGATCAGCATGTCGCGCGGCAGATCCAGCGCCTGCAGATAAGCCACGCCGGGAAACACCGAGGAGCCGGTCATGCCGGTGAGCAAACCGGTCAGACCGCCGTTGATAGGCCCGGCATGACGCCCGCGAGCGACGACCCTGCCGATCTCCAGGCGCAGCAGACCGGATAGCGCGTAGAAGGCGATCAGCACACCCAGCAGTGCCGAGAGCCAGCGCACTTCGGCCCTCGCCAGGATGGTGACGCCCAGCCATACGGTCACCACCGAGGCCAACAGAAAGCCCCACAGGCGACGCAGGATCGCCGTCAGATAACCGCCCACCAACGCTTGCCAGACGTTGGTGACAATGGTCGGCGCCAACAGCAGCGCCATCGCCGATGGCAGGCCCACGGTCGCCGTCAGCAGGGCCAGCGAAACCGTCGGCATGCCCATGCCGATAACGCCCTTGACCATCCCGGCCAGCAGGAAGGTTGCCGTCACCAGCCCCAACAGCAGCAGGTCGGACGCTGCCACTCAGCCATCTCCCTGCGGCACTTCGCCGTTGCGTCTCTCCCAGTCGCTTGCCGCCTGCTGGCCACGCGCCTGGTCCACGGCCAGGCAGATCAGGATGGCAACGACGAACAATCCCACGCACAGCAGGATCGAACCCTGCAGCCCCACCACCGACTGCAGCAGTCCCAGACCGATGATGCCGATCACCCCGGCGAGCTTGTTGGCCAATCCCCAGAAACCGAAGAATTCGGCGGCCTTGCGCGTCGGCGAGAAGAGCCCGACCAAGGCGCGGCTGGCCGACTGGCTCGACCCCAGCGACAGCCCCGCCAGACACCCCACCACCAGGAACAGGTGCTGTGCCTCCCAGCCGAGGCCGAAGGCGCCGTTGAGGAAGGCGGTGACCTCGGGCGTGGCCCAGATGGCGACGACCGCCGCCACCCAAAGCAGCAGTGTCAGCTGATAGGTGAACTTGGTGCCGATACGGTCCTGGAGGAAGCCGAAGCCCAGTGCCCCCGCCGCCGCGGTGATCTGCACGATGATGAACATGACGTTGCGGACCGACTCGTCCCAGCCGATCACCTGGGCACCATAGATGAAGGCGAAAGCAATGATGATGTAGACCCCGGCCATGGAGAACAGTAGCGACACCAGGAAGATGCCGAGGTCGCGGAAGCGTCTCAGCTCGTGCAGTGTGGTGGCGACCCGCTGCCAGGCGATCTGGCGATAGGTCATGGCATGCGGCTGTGGCGTGCCGCGCTCCTTGACCCAGAGGAAGGTGGGAATCGCGGTGACGAGGAAGAACGCCGCGGCGAACGGGCCCACCCAGCGGATGCGTTCGAAGTTCTCCGCCGTGGCTTCGCCCAGCGCCACCAAGGTGAACCCCGCGGCGCAAAGGCCGCCCACGTAGCCCAGCGCCCAGCCGAAGCCGGATATCTTGCCGAGATCCTCCGGCGGGCCCAGGTCGGGCAGGAAGGCGGCGATGAACGATTCACCCATGGAGTAGGCGTAGTTAGACACCACGAGCAGCAGTAGCCCCAGCATGATGTAACCCGGCGCCACGAAGTAGAGCAGCGCAGTGGCCACTACGGTGACCACGTAGCTCACGAACAGGAAGCGCTTCTTGGCCGCCCGGTAGTCCATGATCGCACCGCATAGCGGGCCGGTGACGACCACCAGCAGGTAGCTCGTGGCCAGCGCCACGCTCCACAGCAGGTTGGCCAGGCGATAGCCATCGTCGCGGTCGCCAACGATGACGGTGGTGAACAGTTCGCCGAAGACCACCGTGATGATCAGCAGCGTATAGGCCTGGTTGGCGAAGTCGAACATTGCCCAGCCCAGGATCTCCTTCTTCGACGCCCGCTGTCTGGACGACGTCTCCCCCACCACCGGAATCACGCTCATCTGCTCCTCGCCTCCTTTCCCTGCGAGACTTGCACGAAAGCGCCTAGCCTAGCAGGTATCCGTTGACGAAATGACGTGCTCCGAGCTTTCACTACACTGGTAAGGGCACTCGCAACCGGAGGTAAGCAATGAAACATCGCTGGAGTGGCATATCCCTGCTGACGCTGGCCGCTTTCACCGCGGCTGCGTTCGCCGAAGAAGAGAGCGTGAGCACCGAACACCAGGAGCTGCGCCTGGTCACGATCGCCGAGGATTTCGACGAACCCTGGGGGCTGGCCGTGCTCCCGGGGGAACTCTATCTAATAACCGAGCACTTCGGTCGCCTCGTGAGCGTCTACAACGGCAAACGGCAGGAGGTCGGCGGACTGCCATCGATGTACGCCAACGACGAGGGCGGCCTCCACGACATCATCGCCTCTCCCGACTTTCCCGACACCGGCTGGCTCTACTTCACCTATGCCAACGGCGACGCCGACGCCACCGCTACGACGCTGGCCCGGGGCCGCCTCGCCGGAGATCAGTTGGTCAATGTAGAGGAGCTATTCAAGGAGAATCGCCCTTCGGAACCCGGCTGGCGGCACGGATCACGCCTGGCCTGGCTGGAGGACAACACCCTGCTGATGAGCATTGGCGACCGTGGCAGCCCGGAACGGGCCCAGGACACCGAGGACCATGCCGGTTCGATTCTGCGCATGGACCCGGCGGGCCTGGCACCCGAGGACAACCCCCTGTTTCAGGAGGCCGGCTATCTGCCACGAATCTATTCTTGGGGTCACCGCGAGGTGCAGGGCATCGCCACCGACCCCGAAAGCGGCGACGTCTGGGCCGTCGAGGCGCGACCCGACGGCAACGACGAGCTGAACCGGATCGAGCCGGGCGAGAACCATGGCTGGCCCGAACTCACCCTGGGCGAGGAAGCCGGTACCCGCGGCATTCTGGAAGAGGTCTCCAGCAGCTCGCTGCTTACCGACAAATCGCTGGTCAAGCCCATCCATCGCTTCGAGGATCCCATCGATCCCACCGGCCTGGCCCTGGTCCGCGGCGAGCGCTATCCCCAGTGGGACGGGGATCTCATCGTCGGCGGCCAGGAGAGCGAGAAACTCTATCGTCTCGATGTGTCGGGGGGGGAAATCGTCGAGGTGGAGCCACTGCTGACGGAATCGATCGGACCGGTTCGCGACGTTCGCCTGGGCCCCGACGGCTATCTCTATATTCTCACCGGCGGCTCGGATGGCGCTCTGCATCGACTCGAGCCAGTCGAATGACCCCGTCCCGGGCCGCCTGGGGACGGCGGGCCGGGGCAGCGTTCCCTTGGCGTGAACACGCCTTCTTCACTTCTGTCCTTCCCCCGGGCATTATCGAGGTTAACCTAAGTTATGTTTTGTCCGCCTCGGCCGGCTCTCTTGAGGGGAGTCGCGCTGGCGGACCAGGGCCAGGTAGCGTGCGACGAGGTATGCCACGCGCGTGAGTGATGGCAAGAATAACAAGCTGGAAAGGGACTCGGGGCGCATGAAAAAGTGGTTAACGCTATGGCTCCTGGCTCTGCCGCTCCCGGCAGTGGCCGGCCTGGAAGGCCTGACCTTCATCACCGAGGAGTATCCGCCCTATAACTACCAGGGCGATACGCGCCTCGAAGGCATCTCCGTCGAGATACTCGAGCGGATTTTCGAGGAGACCGGCACCGCGTTGTCTCGCCGCGACATTCTCTACCTGCCCTGGGCCCGCGGCTACGATACGGCTCTCTCCGAGCCCGGCACGGTGCTATTCTCGACCACCCGTACCGAGCAGCGCGAAGCGTTGTTTCAATGGGTGGGACCTATTGCCACCAACCGGGTGACGCTGATCGCCCGGCGCGACAGCGGCATCCAGTTGCAGGACATCCAGGAGGTGATCGAAGGCGATTATCGCATCGCCGCGATTCGCGAGGATGTCGGCGCCCAGCGCTTGCAGGAGGCCGGCGTACCGCCCGAGCAGGTGCAGATGGCGATGTCGAACGTCAGCGCCCTGCGCATGCTGGAACGAGGAAGGGTCGACCTGTGGGCCTACGGCGAGGACGTGGCGTTCTGGCTGATGCAGGAACACGATCTGCCCATCACCGACTACATGCCGGTACTGACCATCAGCGAATCGGATCTCTACTACGCCCTGCATCGCGATACCGACCCAAGCCTGGTCGAACGCATGCAGGCGGCACTGGATCGTCTGCGTCAGCAGGGCGTCATCGGCGAGCTCCTCGGCGGTACCATCGCCTTCAATACCGAGGAGTACCCGCCCTTCAACTACGAGGATACCGACGGCACGGTCACCGGCCACTCGACCGAACTGCTGCGAGCGGCGCTTGACGATGCCGAACTCAGCGCCGACTTCCGCCTGCTGCCCTGGGCCCGCGCCTATACCGAGGCCCAACTGCGCGAACGCCACTGCGTCTACTCCACCACCCGAACCCCCGAACGCGAGCCGCTGTTCACCTGGGTCGGCCCGCTGGTATCCAGCACCTGGGCCGCTTACGCGCTGGCCGACTCCGCCGTCGAAGCCGCCTCGCTTGCCGAGCTGACGAAACTACGCGTCGGCAGCTTCCGCGAAGATGCGGTGGGCCAGTTCGTTGCCGGCCGCGGGGTGCCGATCGTGGTGTCCAGCGCCGAACGTGAGAACATCGGCCGCCTGCGAGCCGGCATGATCGATGTCTGGGTGACGGGAGAGCAGACCGCCGAATTTCTCGCCGAGGAGGCCGGCGTGGAACTGCACCGCCTGTTCGATTTTCAGGAGGTCGAGCTCTATCTCGCCTGTCACCCTTCGGTCCCCGACCCCTTCATTGCCCGACTGCAGGCGGCTCTCGATCGCCAGCTGGCTGCTCAGGCCGCCACGCAACCCGCGCGTAACGGCGCCGAGAGCACGCCGTGATGCGTCTTGGCGGCGTGGGCCGTCAGTCTCACAGCCGCAGCCTGACGGCCAAGCAGGCGCTGCTTACCCTTGCCATAGCCCTGCTGCTCAGTGTCCTGGCCGGAGCCATCGAGCTCGCCCTGGACGCACGCAAGATGCGCCAGGAAATCGTTCACCAGACGCAATATCGTCTGGAGCTGGTCGACGGCACCGCCGCCGAGGCCGCCTTCCAGCTCAATCCGGACCTGGCCAACCAGGTCATCGAGGGGCTGTTCGGCGGCGGACGGGTGGCCAGCGTCATCCTGCGCGACGACTTCGGACGCATCATGGCGGAACGCTACCGGGAGTACGAGGCGCCTTCCGGCTGGCTGACCCGGGCCCTGTTCGGCGACATTCTCCACTATGTCGAACTCCTCGAATACCACACCGGAAGCGGCTCATTGTCCGAGCCGGTGGGCGAGCTGGAGCTCACGCTGGCGCTGGATAGCCTGGGCCGCGACTTCACCGAACGCAGCCTGCTGATCTTCTCGCTGGGCGTCGTCAAGGCGCTGGCCATTGCCGCCCTCCTGGCCGTCGCGTTTCACGCCTACATCACCCGGCCGTTGCTCCAGGTGCACGATGCCATCGTCAACGCCGACCCGCGCCAGCCCGGGCGCTGGCCGAAGCCCGCCATGGGCGGCCACGCCAACGACGAACTGGGGCACCTGGTGGAGAGCCTCGATGAGCTGCTCAACGCTTTCCAGCAAGGGCTCGAGCAGCGCGACCGGCTCCACCAGATATCCACCATGGACGGGCTGACCGGCATCGCCAATCGTCGCCGCTTCGACGACTTCCTGGCCCAGGAGTGGCAGCGCGCCCATCGCTGCGGCCACCCACTGTCGGTGATCTTCCTCGATATCGATCACTTCAAGGAGTTCAACGATCACTACGGTCACGTGGCCGGCGACGACACCCTGCGCGCCATGGCCGAAGCATTGACGCGGGTGGTCAACCGCGCCTCGGATCTGGTGGCCCGCTACGGCGGCGAGGAGTTCGTCTGCGTACTGCCCGACACCGACCTGGAGGGCGCCCGACAGGTCGCCGATCGCATTCGCCGGGCGATCCACGACCTGAACATTCCGCATGCCCACTCCACCCAGGCCGGGCGGGTCACGGCCAGCCTCGGCGTGGCCAGCGCCTTTCCCGCCGACGGCAGGAGCAATCGCGAGGCGCTGCTGGCCCAGGCCGACAGCCAGCTCTACCGCGCCAAGCATCAGGGACGCGATCAGGTGGCCTCGCACAGCTGAGATTCTGGGCAGGAACCTCCGGGTACGCGTAGACTCGATAGGTAAGTCCCAGCCAGAGGCACCCACCATGAGCAGACGCGATGAGTTCGTCGAGCGGATGAAGGCTCAACTGGACGAATGGAATGTCGAGATCGACGAGCTGGCCGCCAAGGCGCGGCGAGCCGGGGCCGAGGCCCAGACCCGCTATCACGAGGATATCGAGCGGCTGATGCGGCGCCGGGACGAGACCCGGCGGCGCCTGGAGGTGTTGCAGTTCGCTAGCGAAGCGGCCTGGGAATCCCTGCAGGAGGGGCTGGAGGACGCCTGGGAACTGATGCGCAAGGCGCTGCGCGATGCCTACGCTCATGCTCCGGATCGTGGCGATGACGGCCCGAGGCGTCGCTCTTCGGGAGGCTCGCCCTAGGCCCCATCCGGTCGGCTCAGCCCCGCTGTCGCTCGCTGTCGTCCTCGTCCCGCGACACAGGGCTTTCGTTGTCGGGATGCACCTCGCTGCCGCGCTGCAGCTTCTCGATCGCACCGCTGCCCTGGCGCGCCAGCACTGCCAGCCGGTCGATCTGGGCGTCGAGGCGCGGAAGCGCCTCCTGCCGATAGCGCGAAAGATCGTCGATCGCTCCCATCACATCGCCGAACGCCTGCTCCAGCGCCTGCATGTCGAGCTGCGCCGAGGCCGCGCGGGTCTGAATCTCCACGCCCTGCTGACGCAGCGCCTTGGCCGTCCCCGCGATCATTTCCGAGGTGGTGGTGTTGAGTGATTCGACGCGATCGAGCACCAGCCGCTGATTGGCCAGCGCCAGGGCGACCGCCACCGCCACGGTCAGCGCCGATACGGTGACGTGGATTGCACGATCGACGCCACGCATCAGCTCGCGGTTATTGCGGATGATCACTTCCAGCGCCAGCACGCCCTGCTGGCTTACCGCCAACTGCTGCTGCAGGTCGACGATGCGCTGGCGCAGAGGGAAGAGCAGCTCCTCCTCGATGAAGGCGCGCTGCGGGTGGTCGTCGCCCAGTCGCGTCAGCGCCTGCCCCAGGCGCCGGTCGATCAGCCGGCCCAGGTCGATCTGGCGCTGCAGCCTACCGAGCAGCTCCCGCAGGCTCTCCTGATCGTCGTTGAGGGTGATGTTGTCGCGATACAGCATGTCCCGCCCCGACTCCAGGTCGGCGATGATGGCGTCCAGCGCCTGCTGGGCGTTCTCGAACTTGCGGAAGTAGCGCTGCATGCGGCTGCCGGCACCGGGTATGCGGGCCAGCAACCGATCCAGCGGGCCCGACGCCAGCCGGTGCTGCTGGGGATCGAGCTCCTGCATGCGGCCGCGCAGGTCGATCAGCGCCTTGGCCACCGGCCCGCCCTCGTCGCCCTGATGCGCCAGCTTGCGCAGCGGTGTCTGCAGCATTTCGCTGTGGTGGGCGGCCTGCTGCTGCAATTCGAGCCCCATCTCGTCCACCGCGCGCCGCTGGCGATCGAGCGCGGCGCCATCGCCGCTGGCCAGCACCTCCTCGACGAAGCGATCGGCCATCGTCTCGAGTTCGGGATCGTCGATCTCGACCTCCGCGCTTTCCACCGGCTCGGGAGCGATCTCCTCCAGCTCCCTGGCGATCTCCTCCACCGGCGGCAGCGAGAGGGGCGAGCCACGTTCGGATGGCTGGTTCATGTTCGTCTCCCCTTCACAACGCTTTGCTGACATTAAGCCATAGTCGAGCCGGCGCATCAGCGCCGGTCACTGCGACTGTATCGCTCCGCCCGGCCGATGAAGCGCCGCAACTCCTCCAGCGCCTGATCGGTCGCCAGCGATGCCTGGGGACGTCCCGTCTCGACCCGCGCCAGCGCCACCGCGGCATCGTCGAGCAGGGTGAGGGCCGACTCGTTGCGCGCCGCCAGCCGCCGCAGGCGCTTGTCGGTATCCTCGATCAGCTCGAGGCGACGCTTGAGGGCGATGCGCTCCTCGATTGCCAGCTGGCTTCCTTCCTGCTCCAGCCGGCGCCGCACGTAGGCTTCGTCCAGCCCCATCACGCCGCGCGCCTGGGCCGCCATGGAAGTGAAGGTATCCACTACACCGAGACATACCTCCCTGACCAGCCCCTGCGAGCGCTCGTAGGCCAGCTCGCTGCGATCGAAGCGGGCGCCGAGCACCGTCATGACATGGCAGTAGCGGGTGTAGCAACGGTCGACCTGAGTCGCCAGATCCGGGCGGCGCGCCTCGAGCAGCGCCTGCTTGGCCCGGCACAGCGCCAGGATCAGGTCGTCGGCGTCCGCCGGCGGGTGCGCCGGGTCGAGTTCCGCCACGCCCGCCTCGCGCGCTTCATGCTCGCGCTCGGCGCGACGGCGCTCGGCCTCGGCTTCGAGGCGCTCCCGCAGCCGGCGCTGATGCCGCCGTGCGCGCCAGCGGCGCCAGCCCCGTTCGACCGGGAGCGACACCCCCACCGCCACCAGCCCCGCCAGCCAACCGCCCAGGCTCGGCCCGAAGCCTCCCCACAGCGAAGTCAACCACAGCACCGTGCTGATGAAAGGCACCAGCAGGCAGTAGCGGAACAGCACTTGGAAACGGGTGGGATTGTCGGTGGGCAGTGCCAGGCGCGGGTTGGCCAGGCCAACCAGGCACCATGGCAGGCAGGTAACGAACAGTCCGTATGCGAATCCCTGCAGAAATCCCAGCATAAGCCTCGTGACTCAGCGACCTGAGAGTAATGCCTTGAGTGTACGGGTGCGCGCGGTGGCAAGCGAGCCCTACGCGACTCAGCGACACAGGCCGAAGCTGCGCATGCCGAAGTGGAAATGGTCGGCGTGGGCCTGGTTGTAGTCGGGGCCGAGCACGTTGCCGAACAGGTCGCAGGCGCCGTCGCGGGCGGCGCGCAGAAAATCGCCGCGTGTCCCCTCGTCGTCCCAGTGGCGCCGCAGCGACACCTCGCGGCCATCGGCCAGGTGAAACGTCGCCACGTCCAGCGCCTCGGCGGTGGCATGCTCGCTCTGGCGCTCGTCCTCGCGCCCGTTGACCGCGCGACAGGCGAAGCTGCCGTAGTGATCCACGCGGGACACGCGCGAACCGAAATGCGCCTCGGCTGTCGGCTGCAGGCGATGTCGCTCGTAGAGAGCCCAGGCCAGGGCCAACGGGCAGGAAGCCACGAAGCTGGCATTGAACGTCACGCCGGCGCGCTGAACACGCACCACGTTCTCGAGTGGACAGCCGGCCACCGGCTCGTGATCCTCCAGCGGCGTGATGCGAAGTTCATCGCCGGGGGCGGTGCCTAGCGCCGCCAGACAGCCCTCCGGGTCGTCGTCCAGGCGCCGCAGCTTCCAGCGCGTCACGGGCGTCAGGGGATCGTCCAAGGCTAGGGGTTGCCATGGGTGCCAGTGGCGCGGGATGCGCTCCCCGTAGCCCCACCAGGTCAGGGTCGCGAATAGCGGCACGAGCAGCACGAACGCTAAGGACCGCACGTCAGCTCAGCCAGAGGTGCAAGGCCAGCGCCACGCCCCCCACCAGCAGGGCCGTGATCACGGCGATGTCGACCGCACGGTCGAGCCAGCGATCGAAGCCGCCGGGACGCCGTCGCGGCGGCTGGCGTCGGCGGGTGGCGCCACGCGGAATCGGGCCGCGGCCCGAGCCGATCAGAGACATGGTAGCGATCCGGTTCCCCATTTCCGCTGAGCTTACGGCTTGCGCCGTCGCCTGACCACTGCTGCTTGCATCAACCGCCTTCACGACGATTGATCCTGCGATTGATCACGTTGGGCGCACGCCGCAGACGCTCCTGTTCGCCCAGCAGCTCGGCCTCGAAGGCGTCGGCGCCCACCGGCGTCTCGCCATGGCGGCGGTAGAGCTGGGTCAGCATCGCCTGGCGGTCGGCGCGCAGCTCGCGCATCAGCACGAAGAGCATGCCGTAGAGGATGAAGGTGAACGGCAGCGCCGACAGCACGGCGGCCGACTGCAAGCCGGTCAGCCCGCCCGCGGCGATCAGAGTGAAACAGATGGCGGCGATCAGCACACCCCATGCCACCCGCTTGTACAGCGGTGGGTTGATCGAGCCGTTGTCGGTCATCTGGGCGACGATGTAGGAGGCCGAATCCGCCGAGGTCACCAGAAAAATGAAGATCAGCAGCATTGCCACCATCGATAGCGCGCCACTGAAAGGCATGCGCTCGAACATCTCGAACAGGGCCACGGTGATGTTGTCCGCGGTGGCCGCCGCCAGGCCGACGTCGCCACCGAGCTCCATGTGCAATGCCGCGCCGCCGAACACACCGATCCACAGGCAGGCCAGTAGCGGCGGCACGATCAGCACGCCGAACACGTACTCCTTGATGGTGCGCCCGCGCGAGACCCTCGCCACGAAGGTGCCCACGAAGGGTGACCAGGCGATCACCCAGGCCCAGTAGAAGATCGTCCAGTTGGCGCCCCAGGCGTTGTCGCCGAAAGGGGCGATGCGCAGGCTCATGCCGACGAAGTTCTGCAGGTAGTCGCCGATGCCCAGGGTGATGGTCTCGAGAATCGCCACCGTCGGGCCGGTCACCAGCACATAGAGCATCAGTCCGATGCACAGCAGCATGTTGAGATTGGAGAGCCGCCGAATCCCTTTGTCCAGGCCCGACCAGGTGGACGCCATGTAGGCAAGGAACATGGTGGACAGGATGATGAACTGCCACAGCCGGTTCTCGGGCAGCCCGAACACGGCGTTGAAGCCGCCGTTGAGCTGCAGTACACCAAGCCCCAGCGAGGTCGCCACCCCCATCACCGTGGCCACTACCGCGAACACGTCCAGTGCCGGCGCATAGGGGCGAATGCGCGGATGCTTGGCCGCGATCGACGACAACACCGAAGAGACCAGCCCGGCCTGTCCCTTGCGAAACTGGAAGTAGGCGATGATCAAGCCCACCAGCGAGAAGGCCGCCCACTGGTGGACACCCCAATTGAAGTAGCTGTACTGGATGGCATAGCGCGCCGCTTCACTGGTCTCGGCCGGCAGGTCGCCGTAGGGCGGTTCGACATAGTGCAGCATCGGCTCGGCCATGCCATAGAACACCAGTCCCACGCCGAAGCCCGCCGCGAGCAGCATGCTGACCCAGGAGAAGAAGCTGAAACTCGGTGTGCTGTCCTGGGGGCCCAGGCGGATCTTGCCGTAGCGACTGAACGCGAGGAACATCAGGCAGATCACAAAGCCGAACACCGACAGCAGATAGAACCATCCGAACAGATGGGTCACGCCCGCAAGTGCGGTATCGGCCGCGCTGCCGAAAGCGTCGGGAAAACTGGCGCCTATCGCCACCAGCGCCGCGATGATCAGCGCCGAGACGGCAAAGACGCGCTGCCCTCCATGGTTGGCCATGTACAGTTCCTTCTGTTTCGTCCATGAATGACTTCATCCTATCAGTCCACCCGCGAGGGCACACAATCCGCTATCGCGATTGGCACTTGGGGTGACAAACCATTGCATCGAATCGCTTCCCAGACGATTCTGGAGAAACCCAGCAGGCTAAACATATCCGACCAGGGCCGATACCATGTCCCGACTTCCCCGGACTCCCCTCTCCGTGCTCGACCTGGCGCCGATCCGCCAGGACGGCACCATCGCCGACAGCTTCGCCGAGAGCGTGGCGCTGGCCCGGCTGACCGAATCGCTCGGCTTCACCCGCTACTGGCTGGCTGAGCACCACAGCCTCGACGGCATCGCCAGTGCCGCTACCGCCGTGCTGATCGGCCATCTCGCCGGCGCCACCACGCGCATCCGCGTCGGCAGCGGCGGCATCATGCTGCCCAACCACCCCCCGCTGGTGATCGCCGAGCAGTTCGGCACCCTGGAGACGCTGTATCCGGGCCGCATCGACCTGGGACTCGGCCGCGCTCCCGGTTCCGACGCCGCCACCATGGCCGCCCTGCGCCGCGACCCCTACGCCGGTGCCGAAAACTTCCCCGAGCTGCTCGCCGAGCTGCAGGGCTTCCTCGACGAGGTGCAGCCTGGCCAGCGCGTCCACGCCGTGCCCGGCCAGGGCACCCGGGTGCCGATCTGGCTGCTCGGCTCCAGTGGCTACAGCGCCCAGCTCGCCGCCCGCGAGGGGCTGCCGTTCGCCTTCGCCGCCCAGTTCGCTCCCGGCTACCTGCACGAGGCGCTCAGGCTCTACCGCGATAACTTCCGCCCCTCGGCGGTGCTCGAGCGCCCCTACGCCATGGTCGGCCTGCCGGTGATCGCTGCCGAGAACGACGAGCAGGCCCAATTTCTCGCCTCGACCACGCGACAGAAATTCCTCGGCATGGTGCGCGGTCGGCGTACCCGCTCGCTGCCGCCGGTGGAGACGCTCGACTGGACGCCGATGGAGCGGGTCCAGGTGGAGCAGTTTTTGGGCGCCGCGGTGATCGGCGGCCCCGATACCGTACGCGATGGGCTCGAAAGCTTCCTCGAGCAGACCGGCGCCGATGAGCTGATGCTCAACACCGACACCTACGCCAGCGCGGACCGCCTGCGCAGCTACGAGATTGTCGCCGAGGTGTGGCGATCATGAGTGCGCCGACTCCCGGCGCCCACCTGGACCGGGCCGGCATCCTCTCCGGCATACGCCGCATGGCGCCGCTGTCGCTGTTCGTCGTGGTGTTCGGCCTGGCCTTCGGCGTGGCCGCCCTGTCACGCGGCCTCACCGGCCTGGAGGCGCTGCTGATGAGCGCGCTGGTGTTCGCCGGCGCCTCTCAGTTCGCCGCCCTCGAACTGTGGGGCGCGGAGATTCCGCTGCTGCCGCTCATCGCCACCACCCTTGCCATCAACGCCCGCCACCTGCTGATGGGGGCGGCCATCCAGCCATGGTTGGCGCACCTGCCGCCAGCCCAGCGCTACGGCAGCCTGGTGCTGATGAGCGACTCCAACTGGGCCATGGCCGCCGCCGATCGTCGAAACGGTGAAACCAACGTTGGCATGCTGGTCGGTGGTGGAATCGCCCTGTGGTTGACCTGGGTTCTGGGCACGCTGCTGGGAGTGATCTTCGGCAGCGGCATCGAGGAGCCGCAGCGCTTCGGCCTCGACGTGATCATGGGCTGTTTCCTGCTGACCATGCTGGTAGGCGGTCGTCGCGACCTCTCCATGCTGCTGCCGTGGACGGCCGCCGCGTTGGCCGCTCTGGCGGCAATGGCCTGGCTGCCGGTGCACTCCCACGTGATCGTCGGCGCGCTGGCCGGAGGCCTGGCCGGCCTGCTGCTGCCTTCGCGCGGGGAGCGGGAGGCAGCCGCATGACCTTGCCTTCGACGACGGCGGGAGCCGTCATCGCCATCTTGGTCATGGCGCTGGTCACCTTCCTGACCCGCGCCGGAGGCGTATTCGTAATGTCGCGAGTGCCCATCGGGCCTCGGGTGGAACGCTTCATCAACGCCATGGCGGGTTCGGTACTGGTGGCGGTGATCACGCCCATGGCCGTGCAAGGCGACTGGGGTGCCCGCCTGGCGCTGCTCGCCACCCTGGGCACGATGCTGACATTGCAAAAGCCGCTGCCCGCCATTGCCGCCGGCATTTTCACCGCCGCCCTGTGGCGACTGGTCGCATAGGTCAGGGGGAACGATCCCTGCCAGGCAACCTCAAAGGAACAGCCATTCCGCATGCCGCTTCGCGGCAGCCTCACCGGAGATGCCCATGTTCGACCCCAACGATCCGCGCCGCAACGCCGCCTGGCAGGCCGCCCAGCAGTGGCGCTCCCGCGCCCGCCAGACCCCGGGCGGCCCTCTCGGCGGGCTGAAGCTGATCTTCACCTGGCTGCTGTTCGGCCTGCTGCTGATCGTCGGCACCCTGCTCGGCCTGTTCTTCCTGCTGGTCGGCTGGGCGATGCTGCCGTTCGTACGCCACCGCATGAAAAAGCGCCTCGAGCAGATGCGCGCCGAGCAGGCCCGCGATGCCGGCGGCGACTTCTCCTATCGCGAGGAGACGGCCTACCGTGACAGCCGTGGACATCGCGAGCACGAGCTGCTCGAAGGCGACTACGAAGTCCAGGACGACAAACGTCGGGATTAAGCAAAAAGACCCGCCGGGAGGCGGGTCGCAAGCATGTCATGCAGGGGATGCAGACAGTCGGCCGAAGCCGACCTCGATACGCTATCGTTTCGCTTCATCGGCGGCCAATAGGCTTTCACCATCGGGTCGATAAACCGACACTCGCGGTGGAAAAAACGACTTGTCTGCCATAAGTTGAAGCAGAACACTCACGCTCCGGAGACAACAATAATGCTTCGACTTCGGACGGCGCCTGCGTGCACGCGCCCTCTTGTCCTCGCGACACTGCTGCTCTCTCTGCCCTGGGCCGCCCAGGCCAACGATTACCCCACCGAAGCGCGTGTCGATTACGTGCTCGGCTGCATGGCATCAAACGGCAATAACTATCTGACCATGCAGAAATGCTCGTGCAGCATCGACGTGATTGCCGAGCATCTGCCCTACGAGAGCTACGAGCAGGTCGAGACTGTGCTGGGCATGCAGGATCAGCGCGGCGAGCTCGGCGTGCTGTTTCGCACCGAACGCGGCATGCAGGACCAGGTCGACGCCCTGAATCGGGCCCAGGCCGATGCCAACCTGCGTTGTTTCTGAGCGCTCATGCCGCCGCGCGCCGTAGCCCGCTCCGCCGTGCGCTGTCTCGCCGTCGGCCTGTGGCTGGCGTCGCTGATCGCCACGCCGACCCAGGCGGACACCGACGCCGAACGCGCCCAGGGTGAGCGCCTGTTCCGCGCCCAGTGCGTCGGATGTCACAGCATCGAGTCGGGCGTGCATCTGGCAGGCCCCAGCCTGCACGGCCTGGTGGGCCGCCCCGCGGGCAGCGTGCCGGACTTCGACTACTCACCGGCGCTGCGCGAGGCCGATCTGATATGGAACCGGGATACCCTCGACGCCTTCCTCGCCGGCCCCCAGGACTTTCTGCCCGGGACGCGCATGGTGCTGTGGGGACTCGATGAGCGAACGCGCGGGCGCATCATCGATTACCTCGTGAGCGAAAGCGCCGAGCACTGAACCGGGCAGCGTTCAACCGCCCTTGCGCGCCATCATGCCCCGCGACGGGTTATACCCCAGAATGGCCAGCGCCAGCAGCACCGCCGCCACCGTCACGCTGATCGTCACCGCCTCGGCATTGAAGCGCTCGTAGAGGGCGAAGCGGATCATTTCCACGGCATGGGTGAAGGGATTGAGCGCGGCGATTTGATAGACCAGGTAGCTGCCCTCGCGGATGCGCCACAGCGGATAGAGTGCCGAGGAGAGGAAGAACATCGGGAAGATCACGAAGTTCATCACCCCGGCAAAGTTCTCCAGCTGACGGATCAGGGACGAGAGCAGCAGCCCCAGGGCGCCGACCATGAAACCGGTCACCAGCAGCGCCGGCAGCAGGTAGAAATAGCCCAGCGCAGGCGCCTGGATGCCGTACACCCAGGCGATGGCCAGAAACACGTAGACCTGTACCACCGAGACCAGGGTGCTCGCCAGCAACTTGCAGACCAGCAGATACCAGCGCGGAAAGGGGCTTACCAGCAGCACCCGCATGCTGCCCATCTCGCGGTCGTAAACCATCGACAGCGAACTCTGCATGCCGTTGAACAGCTGGATCATGCCCACCAGCCCCGGCACGATGTAGACCTCGTAGAGAATGTAGGTCTGGTAGGGCTCGGTCATCGCCACGCCCAGCGCCATGCGAAACCCGGTGGCGAACACGAACAGCCACACCAGTGGGCGTACCAGCGCGGCCAGAAAGCGGCTGCGCTGATGCAGGAAGCGCAGCAGCTCGCGTCCCACCACGCCGCGAAGACAGTGCAGCCACGGCATCGGCCTCATGCGCGCTCCTCTCCCACCAGCCGGTCGAACGCCTCGCCCAGGCTGTCGACGCCGAGACGTTCGCCGAGCGCATCCGCCGGGCCATCGGCCAACAGCCGACCGCGGTGCAGCACCAGTACCCGATCGCCGGGGCGCACCTCGTCGATCAGGTGCGTCGCCCACAGCACCGCCACGCCCTCTTCGGCGCAGAGCTGGTGGGCGTGCTCGACCAGGTCGCGACGCGATGCGATGTCGAGCCCCACGGTGGGCTCGTCGAGCAGCAGCAGACGCGGCGTATGCATCAGGCCACGGGCGATCTCCACCCGCCGCCGCTGACCGCCGGAGAGGCGACGCACCCGCGTGCGGCGCTGCTCGGCGAGCCCGATCCGGACGAGCTGGGCCTCGGCGCGTGAATCCGCCTCGCGGCGGCTCATGCCGTGCAGGGCACCGTGGTAGGCCAGGTTCTGCGCCACGCTGAGATCGGGGTCGAGGGTCGGCTGCTGAAACACCACGCCGATGCGGGCATGCGCCTGCACCGCCTGGCGGCGCACATCGAAGCCGCCGATGCGGATCTCACCGCGTGGCGCATCGTGGAGGCGCGTGATCAGCGAAAAAAGCGTGGTCTTGCCCGCGCCATTGGGCCCGAGCAGGACGACGAACTCCCCCGCCGCGATGGCCAGGGAGAGCGCCTCGAGCACCGGCTTCGCGTCGTAGGCGAAGCTCAGTCCGTCGACCTCGAGGGCAGGCGCCGTTTCACCGGGCACCTCGCTCATGGCTCGACGATCACGCCCCAGGGAAAGCGTCCCACCGGGATCGAGCGCACCGCCCGCAGGCCGTCGATCTCGATCATGGTGACGTCGCCGCTGACCCCGTTGGTGGTGTAGAGGCGACTCTCGTCGGCGTTCAGCGCCAGGTGCCAGACTCGCTGGCCGACCAGGATGTAATCGAGCACCTCGTAGCTCTGCTGATCGATCACCGCCACCCGATTGGACGGCCCCAGCGCGACGAAGGCGTAGCGGCCGTCGGAGGTGAGCTCAACGCCCACCGCCTGCACGGTCTCCCGCGGCACGCCGGGCACGTCGAAACGAATGGTGTGCTTGATGTCGAAGGTCTCCTGCATGTCGAGGACCGACACCGTGCCGGCGATCTCCGCCGAGACCCAGGCCTCGCGGCCGTCATGGGTGAACTCGACGTGCCGCGGCCGCGCGCCCACCAGGCGATGGTGCACCGCCTCCATGGCCTCGAGATCAATGATGTGTGCCATGTTGGAGGTCTCGGTGGTCGAAATGAGCCAGCGCCCGTCGGGGCTGATACCGAGCCCCTCGGGCTCGACCCCCACCGGGATCTCGGTGACCAGGCTGCGGCGCTCGTAGTCGAGCACCGACACGATGTTGTCGTCCTCGTTGGAGACATAGACGTAGGGTCGGTTGGGGTCGACACGAATCACCTCGGGATCCTCCCCGGAGGACTGGCTACGCACCACCTTCAGCGTCTCCAGGTCGATCATGTCAATGGATTCATCGTCTCCCACTGCCACGAACAGCTCGCTACCATCGCTGCTGAAGGCCATCGCACGGGGGCGGCGTCCCACCCGGATGGTCTCGATCACCTCGAGGCTCGCGCCGTCGATCACCGAGACGGTATTGTCCTTCTCGTTGGAGACGAAGATGCGCTCCGCCTGAGCCGTCAGCGGCACGAGCGCCAGCCCTCCCAGGAACAGCCCCCCCATGACCGGCCCCAGCAGGCCCTGCGCGACTGTGCGAGTCGCCCCCCTGCGCGTCAGAAACGACATGACGATTCCCCCTCGTCGGCGCCGAGTGCATCGAGCGGCGTGCGTGGATGCAGATAGCCCTCCTGCGGCGACACCGAGGCCACCATGCGCGGCCCGGTGACCAGGATCGGCTGGCGCAGCTGGTGGTTCCACGTGCGGTAGCTGACCGGCAGGCCCAGGTAACCGGCGAGTTCGAACTCGTCGCCGAGCATGTAGTCGAGGATCGTATCGCGATCGACGGAGCCGGTACGCGCCGACGCCTCGCCCAGCGAGCGCACCGCCAGCCAGGCGCCGAAGTCGCGCGGTGTCATCCAGCGGTCGGCGAGTTCCTCGAAGCGTCGCTGCAACTGCACTGCGCCCCACGACTCGTGGGCTCGGTGCCAGGCGGTGGCGACCAGCCCCTGAGTGCCCACCACCGGGCGTGGCGCCCAGGTCTGGTAGGGGAAATATTCGCCGAAATAGTCGGTCTCGTCGGCGATTACCAGAACGTCATGCTCGGGCAGGTCCTGCACGAAGACCGGGATCTCTCGCTGGATGGCATGGAATCCGCCCTCGGCACGACGCGCCATGGGGTCGTGGGGCCACATCCTGTCGTCCACGATGCGGTGTCCGTAGCGCTCCGCCGCGGCACGCAGAACCTCGGCCAGGATGCGGTCCTCTTCGGTATTGCCGTACACCAGCACCCAGCGGTCCCACTGCTTGAAGGCGAGAAACTGGGCCAGGGCATCGGCCAGCATTCGCCGGCTCGGGGTGGTGTGATAAAGGTCGGGATGGCACGCCTCGCCGCGCAGTTCGTCGTCGGGCGCCCGGGCATTGAAGACCGCTCGGTCGCCGCGAGCGGGATGCGCCATCACCTCGGTCAGCGCCTCGGCGGGCAGACCGCTGACGATCCATTCGACTCCCTCGTCGACCAGCGCCTGCAGGGCCTCGCCGACGTCGCCGCCCTGAGCGACCTCGACCTCTTGCAACACGAATTCCTGGCCCAGGAACTGCGCCGTGGCGTTGTTATCGTTGATCCCCAGGCGAGCCCCCTGGAGCCCTTCGTCGTCGAGCACCGGGTCGAGCACCGAGAGCGGCTCGAGGTCGTCGTCACGCTGCATGCCGATGTAGCCGACGGACAGGGTCTCGACGGTATCGGCCGGCAGCAGCGCGGGCCACCCCAGACCGGCGGCGAGACCACCCACCGCCAGCCAGCGCAGCCCCCATGGCCAGGTCTTCATGCTTGCTCCTCAGGCAGCCTGCGCTGCCGCTGTCGCGCTCGTCGTTGTCGTTGTCGTTGTCTTTGGGTGTACCGCATGTCGGCTACGGCATTCCCTCCATGATCACCCGCACCATCCGTGCCAGGCGCTCCTCGAGCAGGTAGGGCTGGTCGCACATCGCCGGCAGCGCCTGCTGACGATGCTGGAAGGTGCGCTGCTCCCAGAAGAGGGCCTCGGAAAGGCGTTCGATCTCCGCCTCATCGGCCCCCTCCTCGGCGCGACGCGCCTCAAGCTCATCGACCATCGTCGAGATGGTGTCGAGGCGAGTCATCTGGGCGCGCGAGGCTTGGCGAATCCCCTCGATGGTGCGCCGGCGCTCGCGGTCGGTGAGTTCGAACAGCCCGGCGAAGAGCAGGGTAAGGCGCCGCTCGGCTTCCTCCTCGTCCACCGAGTCGACGAAATCGCGCACCCGTTCAAGGGCTTGCTCCTCGGAGGTCGAGCGTGCGGTGGCGAAGCGCGCGACACGGCCGACCTCCTCGTCCTCCCACCAGGCCTGCTCCAGCTCGTCCAACGGCGGCCCAGTCCACAGCGTGCCCCAGGCCAGCTCGGGGATCAGGCGCTGGACGCAGGGCCAGTCGGGCGGACCCGCGGCCGCGCGCTGGGCCTCGCCCCGTTCGACGCTGACCAAGGCCAGGCCGATGACGAGCCCCAGCGCCAAGGGACGCAGCGCCAGGCGATCAGTGCGACTCATGCCCCACCTCCCCCGGCCTGGGAATCGAGCAGCTGGCCATGACGATCGAGCAGCGGCACGCCGTACTCGGTGAGGATGGCATCGATCTCCTCCTGATGCCGCTCGATGAAGTCGTTGATCCAGTCCTTCCAGTGGGCCTCGCCATGACGAATGCCCATGGTGATGCGGTAGTCGAGCGTCGCGCCGGTGTCGTCGTCGACCAACGGCACGACCTTGAGCGGCGGGTCCTGGCGGGCGGCGTAGTAGCCGGCCAGCGGCCCCCACAGCACGGCGCCGTCCGTGTTGCCCGCAGCGACGTCCTCGATGGCGTCGCGCACCGGCGCTCGCACCCGAGTATCGACCATCAGCGGGTAGCCCTCGATGCGCGCCCCCGTGCGCCGCAGCGGTACGATCGGCGGCGTCTCGGCCACCACGCCGATGCGGCGCCCGGTCAGCGCCGCATCGCCGAGGCTCGCCACCTCGAGATCCGAGTCCTCGGGCACCACCAAGGCGTAGACCGAACGATAGTAGGGGTTGGTGTTCTGTACGAACCCGTAGCCGGCGGCGACGCCGATCATCACGTCGCAGACGCGCAGTTCCAGGGTGTTGCGCACGAAGCCCATCACCTGAGGCGCCCAGACGTAGGTCAGCGGAACCCCCATCTCGTCGGCCATCAACTCGGCGATGCGATTCTCGAATCCTTCACCGGCCCGATTGCTGAAGGGCATGTTGTTGCCATCGGCACAGACCCGCAGGGCCTCGCGTTCCAGGCGTTCGGGAGGGTTGGCGATGGCGACGGCGGCTGCCCCCAGGGCCATGGCCAGGGTGACCGCGTTCAAGCTCAGACGACAGGCGGCTCTCATGGCTCCTCCGCACCGGGGATGGATATCGCAGACGCGCCGCTCAGGCGCCATCCGCAGATTCTGCAGCGGCTTCGTTGTCCTCCTCGATATCCTCCGTCGTTTCTTGCATCGATTCGATGATCTTGGGGCGACCGCGCCCCAGGCCGCCCTCGCCACGCGCGCGCAGATAGCTGTAGATATTGGGGATATTGCCCATTACATAGGGATCGTCGGCGAAGGAGGGCATTACCTGGCCGGGTTGAACTTCGCGACCCGTGGCGATGGTGCCGGCGAAATCGGCCCAGCCGAGTCGCTCGGCGCCCCGCACGAGGTTGGGCGCGAAGGAGGAACCCAATCCGTCGGGACCATGACAGGCCATGCAGACCCGGGTATAGACCAGATAGCCTTGGTAGGTGGCGGGGTCGACCTTGCCGTCCTCGACGACGAAGGCGCCGGGCGCCTCACCGGTAGTGCGTTGCTCGTCATCGGTAGCGCGTTGCTCGTCGGCCAGGCCGGCCGGAGGCAATCCCAGCATCAGCAGGGCGACGACGAATACGGGGAGGGTAGAGCGACAAGCACGTGCGAATACCGTCATGCAGGACTTCCTTCTACAGCTTCAGCCGCGTCGGGACTGACGCCGCCGGAAGACAGGACGGAGCGGGTACGGCACCGCCGTACCCGCCCGATGATGAACCGGTTCAATCCGGTAGAGCGAACACCGTCAGCACGCCCCCGAGCTTGGTGTAATCCCCCAGCGCTGAGAACGCACTCACCGCACCCAACCCGTCCTCGGGGTTTTCCAGGCCCGCCGCCAGACCGATGCCGGCCCAGCCGCCGACGCCCGAGAGCACCGCCAGGTACTGCTTGCCCTCGTGCATGAAGGTGTTGACGTTACCGATGATTCCGGAGGGGGTCTTGAAGCGCCACAGCTCCTCGCCGGTCTCGATGTCGACCGCCTTCACGTGGCCCTCGAGGGTGCCGTAGAAGGCCAGGTCGCCGGCGGTGGCCAGCGCCCCGCTCCATACCGCGAAGCGCTCGTCGATTTTCCACACGGTCTCGCCGGCTACCGGATCCCAGGCGATGAAGCTGCCCATGCGCCCTTCCATGTCGCCTTCCTGCGTGGGCGCCGGCATCATGGTCAGGGTGGCGCCGACGTAGGGCTGGCCTGCCACGTACTCGGTTTCGAAGGGCTCGTAGTTCATGCAGATCCGGTTGATACCGGCATATATCAGCCCGGTACGCGGTGAGTAGGCGGTCGGCTGCATGTTCTTGGCGCCCATGGCGGTGGGACAGATGTCGGTGGTATTGACGTCTACCCCCTGCCGGTAGGTGCTGTACTGCTCGTTGACGTTGGGACGACCGGTCTCCATGTCGTAGTCATCGGCCCAGTTGGTCTCGGGAGCGAACTTCTCGGCCACCAGCAGCTCACCGGTTTCGCGATCGAGCAGGAAGCCGAAGCCGGTACGGTCGATGATCGCCAGGCCCTTGCGCTGCTCGCCCTCGTATTCGATGTCGATCAACTGGTTCTCGTTGACCCCGTCGTAGTCCCACTCGTCGAAGGGCACCTTCTGGTAGACCCACTTGACCTCGCCGTTGTTGGGATCGCGCGCGAATACGGTGATGGCCCACTTATTGTCGACCGGCTCGCCATCCTTGGTGCGCTGCTCGGGGTTCCAGGTGCCGGGGTTGCCGGTGCCGTAGTAGATCAGGTCGAGCTCGGGATCGTAGGTGACCCAGCCCCAGGGGGCGCCGCCGCCCCGTTCCCACTCGCCCTCGGGCCAGGTGGAGACGCCGAGGTCGGCCTCGCCGATCGGTTCGCCCAGCATGGTGGTGGTCTCAGGATCGATCAGCACTTCGTCGTCGGGGCCGGTGGAGTAGCCGCGCCACACCTGCTCGCCGGTCTCGACATCGTAGGCGGTCATATGACCGCGGATGCCGTACTCGCCGCCGCTGATGCCGATCAAGACCTTGTCGTGCACCACCAGCGGCGACATGGTATTGGTCTCGCCGACGGTATGATCACCATTGCTGACCTCCCACAGCAGCTCGCCCGATTCGGCGTCCAGGGCGATCAGGGTATTGTCGGCCTGACCCAGGAAGAGACGGCCATCGGCATAGGCCAGCCCGCGGTTGACCGTGTCACAGCACATCACCGGAATGACGCGCGAATCCTGGTCCGGTTCGTAGCTCCAGACCACGCGCCCCTCGTCCTCGAGATCGAGCGCAAAGACCTTGTTGGGGAAGGGGGTGTGTATGTAAAGACGCCCGTCACCAACGTAGAGGGGGCCGCCCTCATGTCCGCGCAGCACGCCGGTGGAGAACTGCCAGACCGATCGCAACTCACCCACGTTGTCGCGATTGACCTGATCCAGTTCGCTGAAACGATTGCCTTGATAGTTGCCCAGCTGAGTGGCCCAGAATTCGGGGTTCTGCTGGAGTTCGAGCTGGTTATCGTTGGCGTAAGCTACCGATGCGGCCATCAGCCCGGCGGCCGTAAGGGCATACCCGATCTCCCGAAGCATGGCGTTATTCTCCGTCTCACTGAAGGTGTGCCTGGGGAATCGGGCACATCTTGTGTAGTTGTGTTTCAGGTATTGACAAGGAAGGTCTAGCACATCTTTGGAGGTCGGCAGGCCGTGGAGGAGAGATTTGGTCACTTATGGGGAGTCAAAAGACTTTTGCTACGTGGCAATAATGTTTCCGATCCGTTTCCAAGCCGCGTCATAGGCGGGTTCTTGGCACCATGACCGCATCGAACGACGCTTCTACGACTTAGGTAGATAGGGTACGGTCGCCGTTAGCTGCTTAACTGAAAGGGCAACGCCGCAATCCACCAACGTGGAGGAACTCCTATGTGGACCAAGCCTGCCTATACCGACCTGCGCCTGGGTTTCGAAGTGACGCTGTATATTTCCAACCGCTGAACCCACCCGGCAAGACGCACGACCCGACAGGCTGACGCTCGCACAGAGCGCCAGCCTGTCACTTTTTGGGCTACCGTTTTTTCTGGAGGAATGTTGCCGGTAGGCAACTCTGTTGTGTCGCCACGTCACAATCGTTTCGCCTCCGCTCACCTAGACTGGAGTAGCGTCGCCCAATCCGGCCGCGACCACGGCCGCCATGCCAACAACAAGGGAGTTCGCCATGAAATCGCGCGCCGCCGTTGCCTGGGAAGCGGGCAAGCCGCTCGAGCTCACCGAGATCGACGTCGAGCCGCCCAAGGCGGGCGAGGTGCTGGTGCAGATCAAGGCCACCAGCGTCTGCCATACCGACGCCTATACCCTCTCTGGCGCCGACCCG
>NZ_PJRN01000024.1 GCF_002930105.1 Billgrantia saliphila
TGACCGCCTTGAAGCCATCGATGTCGATGATCGCCATGTCCAGGCTCTCGCCTGCGCGCAGGTGCCGCAGACGCGAAGTCATCAGGTCGTGCAGGCGGCGTCGGTTGGGCAGCCCGGTGAGCGGATCCTCGAAGCCGATGCGTCGGAGGTCCTGCTCACGCGCCTTGTGAACGGAGATGTCGGTGAAGGTGCCGACATAATGCGTGATACGCCCGCGACCGTCGGTGATCGCCTTGACCCGCAGCCATTCGGGGAATTCATCGCCCTGCTTGCGCCGATTCCAGATCTCGCCTTCCCAGCGCCCCTTGCTCTGCAGGGTCTGCCAGAAGCGCTTGAAGAATGCCGTATCGTGACGTGCCGCCGCCAGGTTGGTGGCGTTGAGGCCGCGCACCTCCTCTTCGGTGAAGCCTGTGATCCGCGTGAAAGCGGGATTCACGGCGAGAATGTGATTCTCGGCATCGGTGATCTGTACGCCTTCCTCGGAGAGCATCAGCGCTTGCTGCATCAAGTCGGCATGCTGGCGGTCGCGCTTCACCTGCCGCCAGATATCCACGACCCCCAGCGCCACGACACCGACCGCGACCATGCGCAGGGCGACGTTGGGCAGCCAGATGCAGGCCAACAGCGCTGCCAGGGCAGCCCAGACGAGCGGGCGATTGGTCGCAATGGATGACCGCATGTGAATTCCCGGTAATCGGTTGGTAAAGTACGACAGCACGCCCATGCGAAGCATCGACCCTGCATAGGAGTATCGACACAATGCGCCGACACTTTAATTGCTGGTCGCTACCGCGTCATGCCTGACGTGCAATCACGGGCCTCGGCCAGTAGACTAGGCAGGGCCGCCCGGGCGGGTCGGCCGTCAGTGCCATGCCGCATTCGCATTGCGCGCGGGAGGGCCCACAACAACTGCGACTCGGAACGACTCAGTGACCAAGCAACATTCTTTCGAACGCGAAGAACTGCTGGCATGCAGCCGCGGTGAGCTCTTCGGTCCCGGCAACGCCCAACTGCCGGCGCCCAACATGTTGATGCTCGACCGCATTACGCGCATCCACGAACAGGGCGGCCAGTTCAACAAGGGCGAGCTGATCGCCGAGTTGGATATCCACCCCGACCTGTGGTTCTTCGATTGCCATTTCCCCGGCGATCCGGTCATGCCTGGATGCCTGGGACTGGATGCCATGTGGCAGCTGGTAGGCTTCTACCTGGGTTGGCTCGGCCATCCCGGACGCGGTCGCGCACTGGGCTGCGGCGAGGTGAAGTTCACCGGCCAAATCCTGCCCGAGGCCAAGAAGGTTACCTATCATATCAATATCAAGCGCATCATTACCCGGCGCCTGATTTTGGGCATCGCCGACGGCACCGTCTCGGTCGATGGCCGCGATATCTACCAGGCCCACGACCTGCGCGTCGGCCTGTTCACCTCTACCGCGAATTTCTGAAACAGGAGGCTCCCATGCGACGAGTGGTAGTCACCGGCCTGGGCATCGTGTCCTGCTTGGGCAACGACGCACAAACGGTCGTCGAGGCGCTCCGGAGCGGGCGCTCGGGCATTCGCTTCAAGGAGGAATACGCCGAGCGCGGCTTCCGCAGCCATGTCGCCGGGGTCGTGGATATCGATCTTGATGCGCTGGTTGATCGCAAACTGCGCCGCTTCATGGGCGACGCGGCAGCCTATGCGTATGTCAGCATGGCCCAGGCCATCGAGGATGCGGGCCTCTCCGCCGAGCAGATTTCCAGCGAACGCATCGGTCTGATCGCCGGCTCCGGCGGCGCGTCCAGCGCCAACCAGGTCGAAGCCGCCGACGTCATGCGCGAGAAGGGCCTGCGCCGGGTCGGCCCCTATCGAGTCACGCGCACCATGGGCAGCACCGTGTCCGCGTGCCTTGCCACGCCGTTCCAGATCAAGGGCGTCAACTACTCCATCTCCTCGGCCTGCGCCACTTCGGCCCACTGTATCGGCAGTGCCATGGAACAGATCCAGATGGGCAAGCAGGACATCGTCTTTGCCGGTGGCGGCGAGGAGGAGCACTGGACCCTGTCGTGCCTGTTCGATGCAATGGGCGCCCTGACGACGCAGTACAACGATACGCCCGACAAGGCCTCGCGCCCTTACGACAAGGCTCGCGACGGCTTCGTCATCGCCGGCGGCGGCGGCATGCTGGTGCTCGAGGAGCTCGAGCATGCCAAGGCACGCGGCGCGCAGATCTATGCCGAGCTGGTCGGCTACGGAGCCACCTCGGATGGCTACGACATGGTCGCTCCTTCCGGCGAGGGCGCGGCACGCTGCATGCGTCAGGCCCTGGCCACCGTCGACGGCAAGATCGACTACATCAACACGCACGGCACTTCGACGCCGGTGGGCGACGTGGCCGAGCTGCGGGCGATCCGCGAAGTCTTCGGCGACAGTACGCCGCCGATGAGCTCCACCAAGTCGTTGACCGGCCACTCGCTGGGCGCCACCGGCGTGCAGGAGACCATCTACTCGCTGTTGATGATGGAGCATGGCTTCATCGCCGCTTCGGCCAACGTCGAGGAGCTCGACGAACAGGCGGCGGGCTTCGATATCGTCACTCGCCGCCGCGACGACAGTAGCGTCGAGCGGGTGCTCTCCAACAGCTTCGGCTTCGGTGGTACCAACGCCTGTCTGGTACTGCAGCGCTATCACGACTGAGCGATCAACACTGGCAACGACGCCACGAAGCAAAGGGCGCCCATTGGGCGCCCTTTGCTTTCCGCTATTCTCTGCCGCACCCGGTAGCCACGACCTGCTGGCAACCCCGTTCGCGGGAAGCCCCTCAAGCGCTGGAACTCGGCTCGATCGCCGGCTTGGCGACGGCCGGCCGCGGCACTTCTGAGATCTCGGCCAGACGCGCCTCGATCCACGCCTCGGTTTCGACCAGTATCTCCTCCGGCGTGCGCCCGACCGTCTCGATCGGCTCGCCCACCACCACGTTGAGCTGCCCCGGGTTCTTCACCCAATGTCGCCCCGGCCAGCGCTCCCCGGCGTTATGCGCCACCGGCACCACCGGCACGCCCGCGCGACAGGCGATCACAGCACCACTCTTGTTGTAGCGGCGCCGCTGGCCCGGAGGCACCCGGGTCCCTTCGGGAAAAATCAGCACCGTCAGGCCTTCCTGCAATCGCGCCACACCTTGGAACAATACTTGTCGCATGGCCCGCGCCGGCTTCGAGCGATCCAGCGCAATGGGATGCAGCAAGCGCAGGCCCCAGCCGAAAATCGGGATGTGCAACAGCTCCTGCTTGAGTACCGTGCAGACCGGGGGCTTGAGCACCTGCAGGTAGATCGTTTCCCACTCGCACTGATGATTGGAAAGGATCACGCACGGCCCCGAAGGCAGGCGCTCCCGTCCCTGGATGCGATAGCGAATGCCACAGGTCCAGCGGAACCAGGCGGTAATAAAATGGTTGTAGAGATTTAGCAGGCGGTAGCGGGAACGCAGCGGCATCAACGGCGCCACCGGCAGGAAGAGAATCCCGCTGACGAGAATGGCCAGGAAATAACCAAGGTAGAACAGTAGGCTGCGCAACACGTTCATGGACTAGCGCGGTCCTCCCCACCGGTGGCCTGATGCGCCTGACACCACTCATCGAGCAGTCGCCCCACTTCGAGCCGCCACGGTTTCTGGTGAACGCCGAAGGCCTCCAGCACCCGCCGGCAGTTGAGTACTCGCCGCAATGGTTGATCGTGATGATGCTTGAGCGCCTTCACCTCGCCCAGCTCGATATGTTCACCCAGCCCTTCGAGCCGAGTCGATAGCTGGGTTCGCACCATGGAAGTGAAGGTGTAGGCGCTGACCGGCTCGGTGCCTGCCAGGTGATAAGCACCCCAGGCGTTGGAGCCGCATGCCAGCTGATGCAGCATGCCCACCAGCGCCATCGCCACGGCGTCCGCCGAGGTGGGACAGAAGATCACGTCCTGTGCAGCGCGCACTTCCTCGCCATTCGCCAAACTGTCGATGACGCCGCTGAGCCAGGCATGCCCCCCTTCGAGAGCGAACAGGGGGCCCAACCGTACGATCAAGTGGCGCGGATGTGAGCGACGGATGCTGTCGCCCACGGCGATCAGCCGCCGCAGGCTCTCATCACGCGGCGCCGGGATGACGTGCTCGTCGATGGGAGTCTCGAAGCCATCCTGATATAGCTGGTCGGAGACGCACCATACCAGGGGGGTATCCGTCTCGCGGCACGCCGTCAGACAGGCCTCAACCCCTTCGCCATGCGTAATCACCGCTGCCGGCTCTATCTCCATGGGGGCCGACAGAGGCGGTATGACCACCGCATCCGGTGCCAGCTCTCGCAGGTGAGCGGCATCGACCGCCAACCCGGGCTCGATGACGAGCTCGGTGTCGCTACGCCGATGCACCAGCCTGGCCAACGCCAGGTTGAGGCAGTGGCCGGCATCCAGTACCAACAGCTTCACGCGATAGTCTCCCGCCTGGGTCGATTGGCGTCAGAACGGGATCTCGTCATCGAAATCGTCGAAGCTGCCCGGATCCGGGGCGCCGTAATTGTTCTGCCGCTGGTCGCCTTGCTGGGGCTGACCGCCCTGCTGGGGCTGGCCGCCCTGAGGCGCCGGGCGCTGCTGGGACTGGCCGCCGTAGCCGCCGCCTTGCGGCTGCGGAGCAGGCGCTCCTTGAGGGGCACCATAACCCCCGCCCTGCTGCTGAGGCATGCCGGCACCGGGCTGGCCGGTGAAGTCGCCGCCACGCGTGTCGAGCATCTGCATGTCGTTGACCACGATTTCGGTGGTGTAGCGGTCCTGGCCGTCCTGC
Source organism: Billgrantia saliphila (assembly GCF_002930105.1). Classification (GTDB taxonomy): domain Bacteria; phylum Pseudomonadota; class Gammaproteobacteria; order Pseudomonadales; family Halomonadaceae; genus Halomonas; species Halomonas saliphila. The sequence goes on from NZ_PJRN01000024.1 coordinate 4,800, forward strand.
CCTTGCCACTTACGGGTCTGCAGGCGTCCCTCAACATAGATGCGTGAGCCCTTCTTCAGGTACTGCTGGGCGATTTCGGCCAGCTTGTTGAACATCACCACGCTATGCCACTCGGTACGCTCCTGGCGCTGACCGCTCTGACGGTCGGTCCAGGTGTCGGTGGTGGCCAGCCGCAGATTGGCGACGGGACTGCCGGAAGGCATGAAGCGCACCTCGGGGTCCTGCCCCAGGTTGCCGATGAGAATGACCTTATTGACGCCGCGGGCCATGCTGGACTCCCTTTTGATTGTACATGGAACATAGTCACGCAACGGCCGCCAGGCCGCTGCCTGCGTGCAAGTTAGCCGCCTCTCTGACGGCCGGAGCGAATCAGCCGAGCCAGGGCCTCCTCGTCGAGGCGGCGCCGGTCTATCTTAAGATACGCGACTCGCTCCTCGGGCACGACCAGAACATCCTCGACCCCCGCCACATCGGCGAAGCTGGCCATCAGCGTATCGAGGGCATCACCCTGATGCTCGTCACCCAGTGACACGACCTCGCTCGATAGATGGGGCGGCGGCGACATGCCCAGCATCAGCAGCCACCAGACCGCCGCCAGCGCGGCACTGCCGACGAAAACCGCCGTCAGCCCCCACCGCTGGGCCAGCAGGCCACCCATCACGCCGCCGATAAAGGCGCCCAGGAACTGGCTGGTCGAATAGAGCCCCATCGCCGATCCCTTGGCGCCGGCCGGTGCCAGCTTGCTCAGCATCGAGGGCAATGTTGCCTCGAGCAGATTGAAGGCGGTGAAGAACAGCAGCAACCAGGCGAACAGCGCCCAGCCGCCGCCGAATCCGGCCAGCCCCGCCAAACTGACGGTGATGGCGGCGATCGCCACCAGACACATGCCTTTCATGTGCTGGCGTTTCTCCGCAATGATCACCAGCGGCACCATGCCGACGAAGGCCAGCGCCATGATGGCGAGATAGGTCAGGCCGTGCCGCTCCACGCCTATGCCCGCCTCGACCAGACGGAACGGTACGGCAACGAAGATCGCCATCAGCACCAGATGCAGCGCAAAGATCGACAGATCCAACCGCCACAGGTCGGCGCGGGTGAAGATACCGATCAGTTGCTGTCGGTCGATGCCCACGTCGCGATGTTTCAGTCGCCGCGGTGCCGGGGGCACCAGCTTCCATAGCACCGCCAGGCCCAGAGCGGCGAGCAGCGCGGTGAACCAGAACACTGCGGAGAGCCCGAAAGCGGCGGCCAGCCAAGGTCCCAGCACCATGGCCACGGCGAACGCCACGCCGATCGACAGACCAATGGTGGCCATGGCGGCGGTGCGCACTTGTTCGCGGGTTTGATCGGCGAGCAGCGCCATGATCGCGGCGGCCACCGCGCCGCTGCCTTGCAGACAGCGCCCGGCAATTACGCCGCCGATGGTCTCGGAGCCGGCCGCCACCACGCTACCGAGCAGAAACAGCAGCAGGCCGACGGCGATTATCGGCTTGCGACCGAAGCGGTCCGAAAGCAGACCGAAGGGGATCTGCAACAGCGCCTGGGTCAGACCATAGATGCCCAGGGCCAGCCCTATCAGCAGCGGCGTGGCCCCGGTCAGCTCTTCGGCATACAGCGCCAGCACCGGCAGTACCATGAACAGCCCCAGCATGCGTGTCGCATACAGGCTGGCCAGGCCGGCGATGGCACGCCGTTCGGAGGCTAGCAGCAGTCCAGAGACCTTGCGCATAGGGAGAGGAACGCTTCTGTGGTGGGGCCTAGGCCCTTTTGGTGAACCGCCTATTCTAACGATTCCGGGCCACGCAGGAAACGTCCCGCCAAGGCGCTTTGGCGCGCAGCGGGGCGCGGACGTATAATCGAGGTTTTGCCGAAGGCCATGAGGTGGTAATGGACAGGATTCTGGTCAGGGGTGCGCGCACCCACAACCTCAAGCAGATCGACGTCGAACTTCCCCGCGACAGCCTGATCGTGGTCACCGGCCTTTCCGGCTCGGGCAAGTCCTCACTGGCCTTCGACACGCTCTATGCCGAAGGCCAGCGACGCTACGTGGAATCTCTCTCGACTTATGCCCGCCAGTTCCTGTCGATGATGGAGAAACCCGACGTCGACCACATCGAGGGGCTGTCGCCGGCGATTTCCATCGAACAGAAGTCCACTTCGCACAATCCGCGCTCGACCGTTGGCACCATCACCGAAATCTACGACTACCTGCGTCTGCTGTTCGCCCGCGCCGGCACGCCGCGCTGTCCCGAGCACGGCGAGGATCTCGAGGCCAGCACCGTGTCGCAGATGGTCGACCAGGTGCTGGCCCTGCCCGAAGGCAGTCGACTGATGCTGCTCGCCCCTGTGGTCAGGGGGCGCAAGGGCGAGCACCTGCAGTTACTCGCCGAGCTGCGCGCCCAAGGCTTCGTGCGCGTGATGATCGACGGCCAGGCGCTGGAGCTCGACGACATCGCCCCACTGGACAAGAACAAGAAGCACGATATCAGTGTCGTGGTCGATCGCATCAAGGTGCGCGAAGGCCTGCAGCAGCGCCTGGCCGAGTCGTTCGAGACCGCGCTCAATCTGGCCGACGGCACCGCCGTGGTCCATTTCATGGACGGCGAGGCCGAGGATATCCCGTTCTCGGCACGTTTCGCCTGCCCTGTCTGCGGCTACGCCATCGCCGAGCTCGAGCCGCGCATGTTCTCGTTCAACAACCCGGCCGGCGCCTGCCCCACCTGCGATGGGCTCGGCGTGCAGCAGGTCTTCGACCCCGACAAGCTGATCAGCCACCCGGAGCTGTCGCTGGCCGAAGGCGTGATCAAGGGCTGGGATAGGCGCAGCGTGTACTACTTCAGCCAGCTGCAAGCAGTGGCCGAGCATTATCGCTTCACCTTGGAGACGCCTTGGCAAGAGCTCGCCCGCCACGAGAAGGATATCGTCCTCTATGGCAGCGGCGACGACGAGATCGCCTTCAGCTACGTCAACGACCGCGGTCGACGAGTCACGCGGGAGCACCCCTTCGAAGGCGTGCTGCCCAACATGCAGCGTCGCTATCGCGAGACCGAATCGAGCATGGTGCGCGAGGAGCTGGCACGCTACATCGCCGATCGTCCCTGCCCCACCTGCCACGGTTCACGCCTGCGCCAAGAGGCTCGCCACGTCTTCGTCGACGACCATACGCTGCCCGACATCGTGCAACTGCCGATCGGCGAGGCGTGGGACTATTTCCAGCGCCTGACACTGCCCGGACGCAAGGGCGAGATCGCTCAGAAGGTGATCAACGAGATCCACGCGCGGCTGGAATTCCTGGTCAATGTCGGACTCGATTATCTCAACCTGGAGCGCAGTGCCGAAACGCTGTCTGGCGGCGAAGCCCAGCGTATCCGCCTGGCCAGCCAGATCGGCGCCGGCCTGGTGGGGGTCATGTACATCCTCGACGAACCCTCCATCGGCCTGCACCAGCGCGACAACGACCGCCTGCTGCGCACGCTGATCCATTTGCGCGATCTGGGCAATACCGTGATCGTGGTCGAGCACGACGAGGACGCCATCCGTGCCGCCGACCATGTGCTCGATATCGGTCCCGGTGCCGGCGTACACGGGGGCCGCATCGTCGCCCAGGGCACTCCCGAAGACGTGATGGCGACTCCCGAGTCGCTCACCGGCCAATATCTCTCGGGAGAGCGACGTATCGAAGTGCCGCCATGGCGCATACCAGGCAACCCTGAGAAGCGACTGCGCCTGACCGGGGCGAGCGGCAACAACCTGCGCGACGTCACCCTCGAACTGCCGCTAGGGCTGTTCATCTGTATCACCGGTGTCTCCGGTTCCGGCAAGTCGACGCTGATCAACTCGACCCTGATGCCGATCGCCGCGCGCGAGCTCAACCACGCCACCACGTTGACACCGGCGCCCTTCGATCGCATCGAGGGGCTCGATCAGCTCGACAAGGTCATCGACATCGACCAGAGCCCGATCGGGCGCACGCCGCGCTCAAACCCGGCCACCTACACCGGCATCTTCACACCGATCCGCGAACTCTTCGCCGGCACCCAGGAAGCGCGCTCGCGGGGCTACAAGCCCGGTCGCTTCTCGTTCAACGTCAAGGGCGGGCGCTGCGAGGCATGCCAGGGTGAGGGCATGATCAAGGTCGAGATGCACTTCCTTCCCGATATCTACGTGCCGTGCGACGTATGCAAGGGCAAGCGCTACAACCGTGAAACCCTGGAGATCGCCTACAAGGGCAAGAGCATCGACGAGGTCCTGCAGATGACCGTCGAGGACGCGCTGGCGTTCTTCAGCCCGGTGCCCGCCATCGCCCGTCGCCTGCAGACGCTGCTCGACGTGGGGCTCTCCTACATCCGCCTGGGCCAGAGCGCCACCACCCTCTCCGGTGGCGAGGCGCAGCGGGTCAAACTGGCCCGCGAGCTGGCCAAGCGCGACACCGGCAAGACGCTCTACATCCTTGACGAGCCGACGACGGGGCTGCACTTCGAGGACATCCGCCAATTGCTCGTCGTGCTTCATCGCCTGCGCGACCACGGCAACACCATCGTGGTGATCGAACACAACCTGGATGTGATCAAGACCGCCGACTGGATCGTCGATCTCGGCCCCGAGGGCGGCTCCGGCGGCGGGCGCGTCATCGCCGAGGGCACTCCGGAGCAGGTGGCCGAGATGGAGGCCTCCCACACCGGGCGATTCCTCAAGCCGCTACTGGAACGGGCCAAGAGCCAGAAGGCCGAGCCGGCGACTTCCAAATAAAACGGCCAATCGACGGGGAGCCCAATCACGCTAAGCGGCATCGGGGACACCCCCTAGTGGAGGTCCGATACCAAGAGTGAGGAGCCCAGCTCCGAACGAACTGGCCATGGAGGGCCAGTACCGGCCCTGCCAGTGGAGCAGGTGCGGAAGCGTCGCAGGGCATCGAGCACCCAAGGGTGGGTTCACGGCGCCTCCGCGAAGAATTGTCGTCGATAAGCCGCACCCACCGCTGATGCCGCAATAAAAAACCCGGCTTCGCGAGAAGCCGGGTTTTTCGTGTTGCTACAGCACTGCCGGGCCAGGCCCGCCACCAGGGATCACTCCTCGGCGGCAGCTTCCTCGACCTCCTCCACGACCGGGCGGTCGACGAGTTCGACGAAGGCCATGGGGGCGTTGTCGCCGGTGCGGAAACCGCACTTGAGGATACGGACGTAGCCGCCCGGACGCTCGGCGTAACGCGGACCCAGCTCATTGAAGAGCTTGCCGACCGCTTCTTTGGAGCGGGTGCGGCTGAAGGCCAGACGACGATTGGCGACGCTGTCCTGCTTGGCCAGGGTGATCAGCGGCTCGATGACGCGACGCAGCTCCTTGGCCTTGGGCAGGGTTGTCTTGATCACTTCGTGCTCGATCAGCGACACGCTCATGTTCTTGAACATGGCCTGGCGATGCGAGCTGGTACGATTCAGGTGACGACCACTCTTACGATGACGCATGGTTGTGATTCCTTACCAAACTGGGACTCGAGTCGACGCTCACGCGGAGGCCTTGTCGTCCTTCAGGCTCGCCGGCGGCCAGTTTTCCAGCCGCATGCCAAGGGAAAGACCACGAGCAGCCAACACGTCCTTGATCTCATTCAGGGACTTCTTGCCGAGGTTCGGTGTCTTCAGCAGCTCCACTTCGGTGCGCTGGATCAGATCGCCGATGTAATAGATATTCTCGGCCTTCAGGCAGTTGGCACTGCGGACGGTCAACTCGAGATCGTCTACGGGGCGCAGCAGGATCGGATCGACATGATCCTCTTCCTCCTCGACCTCCTGCTCCTTGTCGGCTTCCAGATCGACGAACGCGGCCAGCTGCTCCTGCAGGATGGTGGCGCTGCGGCGAATGGCTTCCTCGGGATCCAGGGTGCCGTCGGTTTCCAGGTCGATGATCAGCTTGTCGAGGTCGGTCCGCTGCTCGACGCGTGCGGCGTCGACGGCGTACGAGACGCGACGCACGGGGCTGAAGGTGGCATCCAGCTGCAGGCGACCGATGGCGCGAGACTCATCGTCGGCACCGACTCGGGCATCCGCCGGCTCGTAGCCGCGACCGCGAGCGATCTTGAGCTGCATCTTGAGCTCGGCGCCCTCGTTGACGTGGGCGATGACGTGATCCGGATTGACGATCTCGACGTCGTGATCGAGGACGATATCACCCGCTGTCACCACGGCCGGGCCCTGCTTGTTCAGCGAGAGCACCGCCTCGTCGCGACTGTGCATGCGGATGGCCACGTCCTTGAGGTTCAGAAGAATCTCGATGACGTCTTCCTGAACACCCTCGATCGCGCTGTATTCATGCTCGACACCCGAGATCTCGACTTCCACCACGGCGCAGCCGGGCATGGACGAGAGCAGAATGCGGCGCAGCGCATTGCCCAGGGTGTGGCCAAAGCCACGCTCGAACGGCTCGAGCACGATCTTCGCGTGATGCGCGCTGATCTCTTCGACCTTGATATCGCGCGGACGGAGAAACTCTGTCACTGAACGCTGCATAACTACACCTTTGAGGCTGCCTAACGGTTACTCGGTACTCGACGCCGGCCCCGCAGGACCGGCGCGACGCAGTCAGCGACGCTTACTTCGAGTACAGCTCGACGATCAGGTTTTCGTTGATGTCGGCCGACAGGTCGCCGCGTTCCGGGATAGCCTTGAAGGTGCCTTCCATCTTCTTCGCGTCCACCTCGATCCAGGCCACGTCGCCACGGTTGGCGGCAATGGAGAGCGCACTTTGGATGCGCGCCTGGTTCTTCGCCTTCTCGCGAACGGAAACCACGTCGCCGGGCTTGACCTGATAGGAGGCCACGTTGACGGTACGGCCGTTGACCGCGATCGCCTTGTGGCTCACCAGCTGGCGCGCCTCGGAGCGTGTGGAGCCGAAGCCCATGCGGTAGACGACGTTGTCCAGTCGGGATTCGAGCAGCTGCAGCAGGACTTCGCCGGTGGCGCCGGAGCGACGGGCGGCCTCCTTGTAGTAGCTGCGGAACTGCTTTTCGAGCACGCCATAGATGCGGCGCACTTTCTGCTTCTCGCGAAGCTGCAAGCCGTAGTCGGAAAGACGCTGACGGCGCTGGCCGTGCACACCCGGGATCTGCTCGGATTTGCACTTCTTCTCGAAGGGAGTCACACCGCTCTTGAGAAAGAGATCGGTGCCTTCACGACGAGACAGTTTGCACTTGGGACCAATGTAACGAGCCATGAATCTGTCTCCTTAAACGCGGCGTTTCTTCGGCGGACGGCAGCCATTGTGGGGAATGGGCGTCGCGTCGGTGATGCTTTGCACGCGGAAGCCGGCGGCGCTCAGCGCGCGCACGGCGGATTCACGGCCCGGACCGGGGCCCTTGACCAGCACGTCGACGTTTTTCACACCATACTCGGCTGCAGCAGTCGCTGCACGTTCGCTTGCCACTTGAGCAGCGAACGGGGTGCTCTTGCGAGAACCACGAAAACCCGAACCACCGGCAGTTGCCCAGGAGAGAGCGTTGCCCTGGCGGTCTGTGATCGTCACGATCGTGTTGTTAAAAGAGGCGTGGATGTGCGCAACGGCGTCCACTACCTGCTTTTTAACCTTTTTACGGTTGCTACGCGGGTTAGCCATGTTGATGTCTATTCCTGTCTTTACGCCAGAACGTGCGTGTTACTTGCGGATCGGCTTACGCGGGCCCTTGCGGGTACGCGCGTTAGTCTTGGTCCGCTGACCACGCAGCGGGAGACTACGACGATGACGCAGACCACGATAGCAACCCAGGTCCATGAGACGCTTGATGTTGAGCGTCACATCACGACGAAGGTCACCTTCCACGGTGTACTTGCCGACTTCACTACGCAGGGTATCTACTTCCTCGGAGGAGAGATCCTGGATCTTGGTGGTCGGCGCGATGCCGGCAGCGGCACAGATTTCCTGTGCACGCGTGCGGCCAATCCCGAAGATATAGGTCAGCGAGATCGCCGCATGCTTGTTGTCCGGGATATTGACGCCTGCAATACGGGCCATCAGCTTTCTCCGAAATTTGAGCGGCTTGCTCGATTGGTCACTACAAAAGGCGCAACAGCATACCCCTTTACCCTTCTCGGGGCAAGGGGTATGCCGGCGCCGCTTTTTCTACAGACGCCAGGATCAACCCTGGCGCTGCTTGTGCCGCGGCTCGATGCAGATGACGCGGACCGCGCCATTGCGCCGAATAATCTTGCAGTTGCGGCACATCTTCTTGACGGAAGCTCGAACTTTCATCGTTCCTTCTCCAAAATCGGCACGCGGCGCGCCAAATCACCGGCGGCGCGACTCAGCGCATGATGCCGCCGCTGCCATAGCCTTTCAGGTTGGACTTCTTCATCACCGATTCGTACTGATGCGACATGAGGTGCGATTGCACCTGGGCCATGAAGTCCATGATGACCACCACCACGATCAGCAAGGAGGTACCGCCGAAGAAGAACGGTACGTTCCATGCCACGATCAGGAACTGGGGCATCAGGGAAACCACAGTGATGTACAGAGCACCGAACAGGGTCAGACGCGTCATGACCTTGTCGATGTAGCGAGCGGTCTGCTCACCAGGACGAATACCCGGCAAGAACGCCCCTGACTTCTTGAGGTTGTCAGCGACATCCTTGGGATTGAAGACCAGCGCTGTGTAAAAGAAGCAGAAGAATACCACCGCCGCCGCGAAAAGCAAGATGTACAACGGCTGTCCCGGCCCGAGAGCCTGGGATGCCCGCTGCAGCCACTCCATGCCGTCGCCGGCCCCGACCCACTGGCCGATGGAGGCGGGGAACAGCAGAATGCTGGAAGCGAAGATCGGCGGAATTACCCCCGCCATGTTCACCTTCAGCGGCAGGTAACTGCTCTGCCCGGCATACATCTTGTTGCCTACCTGGCGCCGCGGATAGTTCACCGTGATACGACGCTGGCCGCGCTCGATGAACACCACGAAGGCCACCGTCGCGACGCCAAGCACGGTGAGTGCCAGCAGCGGCAACACGTTCCATGCACCTTCGTTACGCGCCAGCTCGAAGGCCTGGCCGACGGCACCCGGCAACCCGGCGACGATACCCGCGAAGATCAGCAGCGAGATGCCGTTGCCGATACCCTTCTCGGTGATCTGCTCACCCAGCCACATCAGGAACACTGCGCCCGACACGAAGGTGACGATGGCAGTGAAATAGAAACTGAAGTCGGCGGTGTAAGTAATGCCCTGGCTGGCAAGGCCCACCGACATGCCGGTGGCCTGCACCAGGGCCAGCGCCACCGTGCCGTAGCGGGTGTACTGGCTGATCTTGCGGCGGCCGGCCTCGCCCTCCTTCTTCAACTGCTCGAGGTGGGGCGAGACTGCGGTCAGCAGCTGCATGATGATCGACGCTGAGATGTAGGGCATGATGCCCAGGGCGAAGATGCTCATGCGCTCCAGGGCACCGCCCGAGAACATGTTGAACAGTCCCAGGATGGTGCCCTGCTGCTCCCTGAACAAGGCAGCAAGCTGGTCAGGATTGATACCGGGAACGGGGATATGGGCACCGATGCGGTACACCACGATGGCGAGGAGCACGAAGCGCAAACGCGCCCACAGTTCACTCAGACCGCTGCCCATCGCCGGCATGTTTCCTGACTTGGCCATTTAGTCCTCTACCTTGCCACCGGCGGCTTCAATCGCGGCACGAGCACCCTTGGTGACCTTGAGGCCACGCACGGTGACTGCCTTGCTGACGTCGCCGGAAAGAATGATCTTCGCGTATTGGGTGGCGTCCTTGAGTACGTTGGCCTGCTTCAGGGTCTCCAGGGTGACTTCGTCACCGCTGACCTTGGCCAGTTCGCTCAGGCGCACCTCTTCGGAGACCAGCGACTTCATGGAAGTGAAGCCGAACTTGGGCAGACGCCGCTGCAGCGGCATCTGGCCGCCCTCGAAACCGGGCTTCACGGAACCGCCGCTACGCGACTTCTGGCCCTTGTGGCCACGGCCACCGGTCTTACCCAGACCAGAACCGATGCCACGGCCGACGCGCTTCTCGGCGTGCTTGGAACCCGGAGCCGGGCTCAGCGTGTTGAGTTTCATGGATTACTCTCCCTCTACCCGCACAAGGTAGTTGACCTTGTGGATCATGCCGCGCACGGCAGGGGTGTCTTCCAGTTCAACCGTATGACCGATGCGACGCAGCCCCAGGCCCTTCATGGTGGCCTTGTGCTTGGGCAGTGTGCCGATGGTGCTACGGATCTGGGTAACCTTGAGTGTGGCTGCCATGGTACTTACCCCGTGATCGCTTCGACGGACAGGCCGCGCTTGGCGGCGATGTCTTCCGGCGACTGCATGGAAGCGAGACCATTGACGGTTGCACGCACCACGTTGACCGGATTGGTGGAGCCGTAGCACTTGGCCAGGACGTCGTGGACGCCAGCCAGTTCGAGCACGGAGCGCATGGCGCCGCCGGCGATGATCCCGGTACCCTCGGAGGCCGGCTGCATGTACACCTTGGAGGCACCGTGACGGGCCTTGACCGGGTACTGCAGGGTGTTGCCCTTGAGGCTCACCTTGATCATGTTGCGACGCGCCTGGTCCATGGCCTTCTGGATCGCGACCGGCACTTCACGCGCCTTGCCGCGGCCGAAGCCTACACGACCATTGCCGTCACCCACGACGGTCAGCGCGGTGAAACCGAAGATTCGGCCACCCTTGACCACCTTGGCGACGCGGTTGACCTGCACGAGCTTTTCCTGCAGGTCGCCGGTGTTCTGTTCATTCTTCGCCATCGTAAAACCCTTTAGAATTCCAGGCCGCCTTCACGTGCGGCGTCGGCCAGGGCCTTCACGCGACCGTGGTACTTGTAACCGGCACGATCGAAGGCCACCTGGGTGATGCCAGCCTGCTTGGCGCGTTCGGCAATCAGCGCACCCACCTTGGCGGCGGCGTCGGCATTGCCGGTCGCCCCCTCGCGCAGGTCCTTGTCCAGCGTGGAAGCGCTGGCCAGCACCTTGCCACCATCCGGCGAGATGATCTGCGCGTAGATGTGGCGCGGGGTACGGTTGACGCACAGGCGATACACGCCCAGCTCGCGCATCTTGGCACGAGCGCGGCGGGCACGACGGAGACGAGATTCTTTCTTCGCGTTCATAACCCTGCCTTACTTCTTCTTGGCTTCTTTACGACGCACCTGCTCGTCGGCGTACCGCACACCCTTGCCCTTGTAGGGCTCGGGCGGACGGAAGGCGCGAACCTCGGCGGCGACCTGGCCCAGCTTCTGCTTGTCCGCGCTCTTCAGCACGATGACGGTGTTCTTCGGCGTTTCCGCAGAGACACCCTCGGGCAGGGAATACTCGACCGGGTGGGAGAAGCCCAGTGACAGATTCAGCGTCTGGCCACTTGCCTGGGCACGATAGCCGACGCCAACGATTTCGAGGGTCTTGGTGAACCCTTCGGAGACGCCGGTGACCAGGTTCTGAACCAGAGCACGTGTGGTACCGACCATCGCCCAGGACTTGGCCGTCTCGCTCGGGTTGAAGGTCAGCTGACCCTCTTCCTGACCGATGGCCACGTCCGGATGGACGGTCATGGACAACGTGCCTTGGCTGCCCTTGACGGTCAGCTGGTCGCCGTCGAGCTTGATGTCGACGCCGGCAGGCACTTTAACCGGATATTTGGCTACGCGGGACATTCCAGACTCCTAGAATACGGTGCAGATGACTTCGCCACCGACGCCCGCCTGGCGAGCGGCACGGTCGGTCATCACGCCCTTGGAGGTGGTGACGATCGCGACACCCAGACCATCTGCCACCTTGGGCAGCGCATCCTTGCCCTTGTACTGGCGCAGGGACGGCTTGGAAACCCGCTGCAGATGCTCGATGACCGGCCTGCCCTCGAAGTACTTGAGGGTCACGGTCAGCTCGGGCTTGGTGCCCTCGGCCACTGAGAAGTCGGCAATATAGCCTTCTTCCTGGAGTACGCGAGCCACCTCGACCTTGAGCGTGGAGGACGGCATGGTAACCGTCTCCTTGGTGGCCATCTGCGCATTGCGGATACGGGTAAACATATCCGCCAGAGTGTCTTGCATGCTCATTTACATTGCGCTCCTGATGATTCCGTGGCGGCTTACCAGCTGGACTTTTTCAGCCCAGGGACTTCGCCACGCATGGCGGCTTCACGCAACTTGTTACGGCCCAGGCCGAACTTGTTGTAGTAGCCGTGCGGGCGGCCGGTGATACGGCAGCGGTTGCGCTGACGCACCGGGCTGGAGTCGCGCGGCAGCTGCTGCAGTTTCAGCGTCGCCTCGAAGCGCTCTTCGTCGGAAGTATTCACGTCCTGGATGATCGCCTTGAGCTCGGCGCGCCGGGCCGCATACTTCGCGACCAGCTTGGTGCGCTTGAGCTCACGCTCTACCATGCTTTTCTTTGCCATGATCCCACCCTTATTTCTTGAACGGGAAGTTCAGCGCGCTCAGCAGGGCGCGACCTTCCTCGTCGGTGTTGGCGGTAGTGGAGATGGTGACATCCAGACCCCGAATCCGGTCGATCTTATCATATTCGATCTCCGGAAAGATGATCTGCTCACGCACCCCCATGGAGTAGTTGCCGCGACCGTCGAAGGACTTCGGGTTGAGACCACGGAAGTCACGTACGCGGGGAATCGCGATATTGACCAGACGGTCCAGGAACTCCCACATGCGCTCGCGCCGCAGGGTTACCTTGATGCCGATCGGCCAACCTTCGCGCACCTTGAAGCCCGCGATGGACTTGCGTGCCTTGGTCACCATCGGCTTCTGACCGGAGAGCTTCTCCAGGTCGCCGATGGCATTCTCGATCAGCTTCTTGTCGCTGGTCGCGTCGCCGATGCCCATGTTCAGAGTCACCTTGGTGATCCGCGGCACCTGCATCACGTTGGCGTAGCTGAACTGCTCTTTGAGTTGAGCCACCACCTCGTTCTGATAACGTTCTTTCAAGTTCGCCATTTTGCTACCCGACTCGCGTTAGGCGTCGATCTGCGTCTGCGTCGACTTGTAGATACGTACCTTGGTACCGTCTTCCTTAACCTGGAAGCCGACGCGATCCGCCTTACCGGTCTCCGAGTTGAAGATCGCCACGTTGGACGCGTGAATCGGAGCCTCGCGCTCGACGATACCGCCCTGATTGCCCGCCATAGGGTTGGGCTTGGTGTGACGCTTGATCATGTTCACACCGGACACGACGAAGCGTTCGTCCTTGAGGACGCGCTTCACGGTGCCGCGCTTGCCCTTGTCCTTGCCGGCGATGACGATCACTTCATCGTCACGTTTGATCTTTTGCATATCCGCCTCGCTCCTTACAGCACTTCGGGCGCCAGGGAAATGATCTTCATGAACTTCTCGTTGCGAAGCTCACGCGTCACCGGCCCGAAGATACGGGTACCGATCGGCTGTTCGTTGGTGTTGTTCAACAGAACGGCCGCATTTCCATCGAAGCGGATCAGCGAGCCGTCGGGACGACGGACGCCGCTCCTGGTGCGGACGACCACCGCCTTCAGGACCTGGCCCTTCTTGACCTTGCCCCGCGGAATGGCTTCCTTCACCGTTACCTTGATGATGTCACCGACGCGTGCGTAGCGACGGTGCGAACCGCCCAGCACCTTGATGCACTGCACCCGGCGCGCTCCGCTGTTGTCGGCGACATCTAGCATTGTCTGAGTCTGAATCATCGGTTTTCTCCAAACCTAATCTGACTGCTCTCGCCGAGCTCAGCCCTTGGCCTGCTCAAGCACCTCGACCAGGGTCCAAGCTTTTTTCCTGGACAGCGGGCGACACTCCTGAATGGCGACCGTGTCGCCGATCTTCGCCTGGTTCGCCTCGTCATGGGCGTGCAGCTTGGTGGAGCGCTTGACGTACTTGCCGTAGATCGGATGGCGCTCGCGGCGCTCGATCATTACGACGATGGATTTCTCCATCTTGTCGCTCACCACCTTGCCGGTGAGCGTACGGGCTTTTTTCTCTTCGGCCATCTCAGTCACCTGCCTTCTCGTTGAGCACAGTCTTCACCCGGGCGATGTCCCGACGAACCTGCTTGAGCAGATGAGTCTGGCTGAGCTGGCCGGTGGCCTTCTGCATGCGCAGGTTGAACTGCTCGCGGAGGAGTTCGAAGAGCTGCTCCTGGAGCTGCTCGACTGACTTTTCACGAATTTCCTGGGCTTTCATCACATCACCGTCCGTTTCACAAAGGTGGTGGATATGGGCATCTTCTGGGCAGCCAGGGAGAAGGCCTCGCGGGCCAGCTCTTCGGACACACCCTCGATTTCATACAGGACCCGACCCGGCTGGATCTGTGCGACCCAGTACTCGACGGAGCCCTTGCCCTTACCCATACGGACTTCGAGCGGCTTCTTGGAAATCGGCTTGTCCGGGAAAACGCGGATCCAGATCTTGCCGCCACGCTTGACGTGACGGGTGATCGCACGACGGCCGGCCTCGATCTGGCGCGCTGTGATGCGGCCGCGACCGGTGGCTTTCAGGCCGTATTCCCCGAAGCTGATCTTGCTTCCGCGATGCGCCAGGCCCCGATTGCGACCCTTCATCATCTTGCGGAACTTCATACGCTTGGGCTGTAACATCGACTCGCTCTCCCCTTACCTGGAACCTTTCTTCTTGGAGGGCGCTGCCTGCGGCTGTTTGGCCTTGGCGCGAACCTCTTCGATGCCCCCGAGGATTTCACCCTTGAAGACCCACACCTTGACACCGATGATGCCGTAGGTGGTTTTAGCTTCGTAGGTGGCGTAGTCGATGTCCGCACGCAGCGTGTGCAGCGGCACGCGACCTTCCCGGTACCATTCGGTGCGGGCGATTTCCGCGCCGCCGAGGCGACCGGAGAGCTGCACCTTGATGCCGCCCGCGCCGAGGCGCATGGCGTTCTGCACCGCGCGCTTCATGGCGCGACGGAACATGACACGGCGCTCGAGCTGGCCGGCGATGTTCTGCGCGACGAGCTTGGCGTCCAGTTCCGGCTTGCGGACCTCTTCGATGTTGACGTGCACGGGCACGCCCATCATCGCGGTGACCTCGCGGCGCAGACGATCGACGTCTTCACCCTTCTTGCCAATCACGATTCCCGGACGGGCAGTGTGAATGGTGATACGGGCGTTGTTCGCCGGACGCTCGATGGTGATGCGGCTCACGGACGCATTCTTCAGGCGCTCCTCGAGGAAGCGACGCACTTCGAGGTCGTTGTTCAGCTTGTCGGCGTAAGCATCGCCCTCGGCATACCACACCGAGGAGTGGTCCTTGACGATACCCAGCCGAATACCTGTCGGATTGACTTTCTGACCCATCTGGTCGACTCCTACTTCTCGGCTACCTTGACGGTGATGTGGCAGGTGCGCTTCAGGATGCGATCCGCACGGCCCTTAGCGCGCGGACGGATGCGCTTGAGCGTCATGCCCTCATCGACGCAGATGGTCGAGACACGCAGCTCGTCGATATCCATGCCGTTATTTTCTTCCGCGTTCGCGATGGCGGACTGCAGCACCTTCTTGACCAGCTTGGCAGCCTTCTTCGGTGAGAAGGTCAGCAGGTCGAGCGCCTCGGCGACCGGTTTACCGCGCACCTGGTCAGCCACCAAACGGGCCTTCTGGGCGGATAAACGAGCGCCACGCAGCTTAGCTGTGACTTCCATCTCTCAATCCTCTCTGGCTTACCGTTTGGCTTTCTTGTCCGCCGCATGTCCGCGATAGGTGCGGGTGGCAGCGAATTCGCCCAGCTTGTGGCCAACCATTTCCTCGGAGACGTGCACCGGGACGTGTTGGCGACCGTTATGGACTGCAATGGTGAGCCCGACCATGTTGGGCAGAATCATTGAACGACGCGACCAGGTCTTGATCGGTTTGCGATCGTTCTTTTCCACTGCAGCCTCAACCTTCTTCAGCAGATGAAGGTCAATGAAGGGACCTTTCTTCAGTGAACGTGGCACAGCCGTTACCCCTTAATGTCTGTTACTTGGCCTTGCGGCGACGAACGATCAGCGCGTTGGTGCGCTTGTTCTTGCGGGTCTTGTGGCCCTTGGTGGGCACACCCCACGGCGACACCGGATGACGACCGCCGCTGGTGCGGCCTTCGCCGCCGCCGTGCGGGTGATCGACCGGGTTCATGGCCACGCCGCGAACGGTCGGACGCACGCCTCTCCAGCGCTTCGCACCGGCCTTGCCAAGTTGACGCAGGCTGTGCTCGGAGTTGCTCACTTCCCCCAGGGTCGCGCGGCAGTCGGCTAGCACCTTGCGCATCTCGCCGGAGCGCAGACGCACGGTGGCGTAGCTACCTTCGCGGGCAACCAGCTGGGCGCTGGTACCGGCACTACGCGCGAGCTGGGCACCCTTGCCGGGCTTGAGCTCGATGCAGTGAACGGTGGAACCCAGCGGGATGTTGCGCAGCGGAAGGGTGTTGCCCTTCTTGATCGCCGCGTTCACGCCGGACTCGAGACGGTCGCCGGCACTCACGCCCTTGGGCGCGATGATGTAGCGACGCTCGCCGTCCAGATACTTCAGCAGTGCGATGTGTGCACTGCGATTGGGATCGTACTCCAGGCGCTCGACGACGGCGGGAACGCCATCCTTGGTACGCTTGAAGTCGATCAGCCGGTAGTGCTGACGGTGACCGCCGCCCACGTGACGGGTGGTGATGCGACCGTTGTTGTTACGCCCACCGGAGCGCGACTGCTTCTCGAGCAGCGGCGCATAGGGCTTGCCCTTGTGCAGGTCTTCGCTGACGACCTTGACGACGTGGCGACGACCGGCGGATGTGGGTTTTGTCTTGACGATTGCCATGATCCGTACTCCTGCCCTTATTCGGCGCCAGTGAAGTCTTCGAGCGTCTCACCAGCAGCCAGGGTCACGTAAGCCTTGCGGTAGCCCTGGCGGCGGCCCAGACCCTGCGCAGTACGCTTGGTCTTGCCCTTCATGTTCAGCACCTGGACGCGGTCGACCTTCTTGCCAAACAGCACCTGCACGGCCTGCTTGATTTCCGGCTTGGTCGCGTCGCTGGCCACCTTGAACACATACTGGTTGCGCTCGGCGGCGAAAGCGGCCTTCTCGGTCACGTGCGGACCGAGCAGAACCTTGAATACGCGCTCCTGGTTCATGCCAGCTTCTCCTCGAATTTACGCAGAGCAGAGACGGTGACCAGCACCTTGTCGAAGGCGATCAGGCTCACCGGATCGGCGGCAGCCACATCCACCACATCCACGTTGGGGATGTTGCGAGCGGCCAGGTACAGCTTCTCGTCGACTTCCTCGGTGACGATCAGCGCCTTCTCGAGCCCCAGCTCGCCCAGCTTGGCGACCAGCTGCTTGGTCTTGGGCGCATCGACGGTGAATTCGTCGATGGCGATCAGACGCTCCTGGCGCACCAGCTCGGACAGGATCGACCGCATGGCGGCGCGGTACATCTTGCGGTTGACCTTCTGCGAGTGGTCCTGAGGACGCGCTGCGAAGGTCACACCGCCGCTGCGCCACAGCGGCGAGCGGATGGTGCCGGCACGCGCACGGCCGGTGCCTTTCTGACGCCACGGCTTCTTGCCGCCGCCACGCACGTCGGAACGGTTCTTCTGAGCGCGGGTACCCTGACGCGCACCGGCCAGATAGGCGGTGACGACCTGGTGAACCAGCGCCTCGTTGAATTCTTTGCCAAAGGTGGCGTCGGCGACTTCGACAGTACCCGCGCCAGCAGCAAGATTCAGATTCATCGGTTCTATCCCCTTCAGCCAGCTTTGACGGTGCTGCGAACGATGACGTCGCTGCCGGTAGCACCGGGCACGGCACCCTTGATCAGCAGCAGGTTGCGCTCGGCATCGACCCGTACGACTTCGAGGCTCTGGACGGTGCAGCGGACATTGCCCATCTGACCGGCCATTTTCTTGCCCTTGAAGACACGACCCGGAGTCTGACACATGCCGATGGAACCCGGCGCGCGATGCGACAGGGAGTTGCCGTGGGTGGCATCCTGGGTACGGAAGTTCCAGCGCTTGACGGCGCCCTGGAAACCCTTGCCCTTGGAGGTGCCGGTCACGTCGACCTTCTGACCAGCTTCGAAGAGGGATACGGTGAGTTCGCCGCCCACTTCCGGAGTTTCATCGCCTTCAGCGAGACGGAACTCCATCAGGGAGCGACCGGCCTCGATCCCCGCCTTGGCGTACAGACCTGCCTGCGCCTTGGTGAGATGCTTGGCCTTGCGGGAGCCGGTTGTTACCTGGACCGCGGCGTAGCCGTCGCTGTCGACGGTCTTGACGCTGGTGACGCGGTTCGGCTCAACCTCGATCACGGTTACGGGCACGGAGGCGCCATCTTCGGTAAAGACACGGGTCATACCGGCCTTTCTACCGACTAAACCGATAGTCATTCTCAGTCTCCTTTAGTGTACGGGGCTATCACCCGCTATGGCTGCCCTTTCCAGAGCATTCCACTAGCACGTTGTATGACGCCATCTCGGCGTGGCGGCTGCTGCTCGAAACGCTGGGCGAACGAGCGCTGGGCCGCGGGTGTCTAGTGTGGTTAGTCGAGCTTGATCTGAACGTCCACGCCAGCGGCGAGGTCGAGCTTCATCAGGGCGTCGACGGTCTTTTCGGTCGGCTCGACGATATCGAGCACGCGCTTGTGAGTGCGAATTTCGTACTGGTCGCGCGCGTCCTTGTTGACGTGCGGCGAGATCAGTACGGTATAGCGCTCACGATTGGTCGGCAACGGAATCGGACCACGTACCTGGGCGCCAGTGCGCTTGGCGGTATCAACGATCTCCGCCGCAGACTGGTCGATCAGGCGATGGTCGAATGCCTTCAACCGAATGCGAATCTTCTGGTTCTGCATTTGCCCTAAACTCCAATGGATGTCGACGGCGCCTGCCGCCTACCCACGCATTCAAAGGATGCGCATTATATGCATGCCCGACACCAGAGTCAAACAACTCCGCATCGGGTGCGCAGAAAGGGGGCTCCTCGCGGAGCCCCCTTCGATCAGTCAGCAGCCTGTGACTTACTGAACGATCTTGGCCACGACGCCGGCGCCGACTGTACGGCCACCTTCACGGATGGCGAAGCGCAGACCTTCGTCCATGGCGATCGGAGCGATCAGGGTGACGACCATCTTGACGTTGTCGCCCGGCATGACCATTTCCACGCCTTCCGGCAGTTCACAAGTACCGGTCACGTCAGTGGTACGGAAGTAGAACTGCGGACGATAGCCCTTGAAGAACGGCGTGTGACGACCACCCTCTTCCTTGGACAGAACGTAGACTTCGGCTTCGAAGACGGTGTGCGGGGTAATCGTGCCCGGCTTGGCCAGAACCTGCCCACGCTCGACTTCGTCACGCTTGGTACCACGCAGCAGGGCACCGACGTTCTCGCCCGCACGACCTTCGTCGAGCAGCTTGCGGAACATCTCGACACCGGTAACGGTGGTCTTGGTGGTGTCCTTGATACCGACGATTTCGACTTCCTCGCCAGCCTTGACGATGCCGCGCTCGATACGGCCGGTGACCACGGTGCCGCGACCGGAGATGGAGAACACGTCCTCGATCGGCATCAGGAACGGCTGATCGATGGCACGCTCCGGCTCCGGAATGTAGTCATCCAGGGCCTTGATCAGGTTGGCAACGGCGGTGGTGCCCATGCCGTTCTCGTCTTCGCCGTTCAGCGCCATCAGCGCGGAACCGATGATGATCGGAGTGTCGTCGCCCGGGAAGTCGTACTCGTTGAGCAGTTCGCGAACTTCCATCTCGACCAGCTCGAGCAGCTCCTCGTCATCGACCATGTCGGCCTTGTTCAGGAACACGACGATGTACGGCACGCCGACCTGACGCGACAGCAGGATGTGCTCGCGAGTCTGCGGCATGGGGCCGTCGGCAGCGGAACAGACCAGGATGGCGCCGTCCATCTGCGCAGCACCAGTGATCATGTTCTTGACGTAGTCGGCGTGCCCCGGGCAGTCGACGTGCGCGTAGTGACGCTGCTCGGACTGGTACTCGACGTGAGAGGTAGCGATGGTGATGCCGCGCTCACGCTCTTCCGGAGCATTGTCGATGGAGTCGAACTGACGCCATTCACCGCCGAAGACCTCAGCAGAAACGCGAGTCAGAGCCGCAGTCAGAGTGGTCTTGCCGTGGTCGACGTGACCGATGGTGCCGACGTTGACGTGCGGTTTGGAACGTTCGAATTTTTCCTTAGCCACTTCGATAACCTCTTTACGTTTGCTAGCGGTTAGCCTTTCTGGTTGATGACGGCTTCAACGATACTGGAGGGCGCCTCTTCGTAGCTCGCGAACTCCATAGTGTAGCTCGCACGACCCTGGGTCTGAGAACGCAGATCGGTC
This sequence comes from Billgrantia saliphila, assembly GCF_002930105.1. Classification (GTDB taxonomy): domain Bacteria; phylum Pseudomonadota; class Gammaproteobacteria; order Pseudomonadales; family Halomonadaceae; genus Halomonas; species Halomonas saliphila. The sequence goes on from NZ_PJRN01000024.1 coordinate 25,101, forward strand.
GCATAACCGAACATCTCGCCCAGAGGCACCATCGCGCGGATGACCTTGCCAGAGGAAGAATCATCCATGCCCTGCACCAGACCGCGGCGACGGTTCAGGTCGCCCATGACGTCACCCATGAAATCCTCGGGCGTCACGACTTCGACCCTCATCACCGGCTCCAGCAGCACGGCCTTGGCCTTGCGGGCCCCTTCCTTGACAGCCATGGAAGAGGCGACCTTGAACGCGTTCTCGTTCGAGTCCACGTCATGGTAGGAACCATCGTACAGCGTGACCTTGACGTCGATCATCGGGTAACCCGCGATGACGCCGTTCTGCAGCTGCTCGTAGGCCCCTTTCTCGACGGCACCCACATACTCCTTGGGTACCACACCGCCGACGATCTCGGAAGCGAACTTGAAGTGCATGTCTTCGTCTTCGCCCTTGTCCGCCTCGGTGAGCGGCTCGATACGCAGCCAGACATGACCGTACTGACCACGACCACCGGACTGACGTACGAACTTGCCTTCCTGCTCGACCTTGCCGCGAATGGTTTCGCGGTAGGCGACCTGCGGCTTGCCGATGTTGGCTTCGACCTTGAACTCGCGACGCATGCGGTCGACGATAATGTCCAGGTGCAGCTCGCCCATGCCGGAGATGATGGTCTGGCCGGTCTCCTCGTCCGTCTTGACGCGGAACGACGGATCTTCCTGAGCCAGCTTGCCCAGTGCGACACCCATCTTCTCCTGGTCGGCCTTGGATTTCGGCTCCACGGCCACGGAGATCACCGGATCCGGGAATTCCATGCGCTCCAGCACGATCTTGTGCTCGAGGTCGCACAGGGTGTCACCGGTGGTGACGTCCTTGAGACCGATACAGGCGGCGATGTCGCCCGCCAGGATTTCCTTGATCTCTTCGCGCGAGTTGGCGTGCATCTGCACGATACGACCCACGCGCTCCTTCTTCTGCTTGACCGAGTTGTAGACGCTGTCGCCCGACTTCAGCACGCCGGAATAGACGCGGATGAAAGTCAGGGTGCCGACGAAGGGGTCGGTGGCGATCTTGAAGGCCAGCGCGGCGAAGGGGGCGCTATCGTCCGCTTCGCGCGTAGCGATAGTGCCGTCCTTGTCGTCCAGCTCACCCTCGATGGCCTTGACCTCGGTGGGTGACGGCATGTACTCGATGACACCGTCGAGCACGGCCTGAACGCCCTTGTTCTTGAACGCCGAGCCGCAGGTGACCAGCACGATCTCGTTGTCCAGCGTACGCCGACGCAGGCCGGACTTGATCTCCTCGTTGGTCAGCTCGCCCTCTTCGAGGTACTTGTCCATCAGCTCTTCGGAGGCTTCGGCAGCGGCTTCGACCATCTGCTCGCGGTACTCCTCGGCAGTCTCCTGGAGCTCGGGCGGGATATCGACCAGCTCGTAGTTCATGCCCAGGCTTTCCTCGTCCCACAGGATGGCCTTCATCTGGATCAGGTCGATGACACCCTTGAACTCCTCCTCGGTGCCCCAGTTGATCTGGATCGGCACCGCATTGGCGTTCAGGCGCTTCTTGAGCTGATCGACGACCATGAAGAAGTCGGCCCCGGTGCGGTCCATCTTGTTGACGAACACCATGCGCGGCACTTCGTACTTGTTGGCCTGGCGCCACACGGTCTCGGTCTGCGGTTGCACGCCCGATGAGCCGCACAGCACCACCACGGCGCCATCGAGCACGCGCAGGGAACGCTCCACCTCGATGGTGAAGTCGACGTGCCCAGGGGTGTCGATGATGTTGATGCGGTGTTCGTCGAACTGCTTGTTCATGCCCTGCCAGAAGCAGGTAGTCGCTGCGGAGGTGATGGTGATACCACGCTCCTGCTCCTGCTCCATCCAGTCCATGGTGGCCGCACCGTCATGGACCTCGCCCACCTTGTGGGATAGGCCGGTGTAGAACAGGACACGCTCGGTCGTGGTGGTCTTGCCGGCATCGACGTGGGCGACGATACCGATATTACGATAGCGCTTGAGTGGTGTCTTGCGAGCCACGGTGGAACTCCCCGTTGGTTGGCGATGCGTTTAGAAGCGCTGCACTTAGAAGCGGTAGTGCGAGAACGCCTTGTTGGCTTCGGCCATGCGATGCACGTCTTCACGCTTCTTGACCGCAGAACCCTTGCCCTCGGCGGCATCGAGCATCTCGCCAGCGAGACGCTGCACCATGGTCTTCTCACCACGCTTGCGCGCCGCATCGACCAGCCAGCGCATGGCCAGCGCCTGGCGACGCGAGGGGCGGACTTCAACCGGCACCTGATAAGTCGCACCGCCGACGCGGCGGGACTTGACCTCGACCATCGGCTGGATGGCTTCCAGCGCCCGATCGAAGATCTCCAGCGGCTCTTCCTTACTACGCTCGGCAACCGTGTCCAGCGCACCGTAGACGATACGCTCAGCTGTGGACTTCTTGCCGCTGACCATCAGGTGGTTCATGAACTTGGCCAGGCGCTCGCTTCCGAACTTCGGATCCGGCAGGATTTCGCGCTTGGCTACAACTCTTCTTCTAGGCATGACAAGCCCTCTATCGAAGGGTCTTTCAGGCAAACCCGGGACTCTCGCTTAGGCGACGCCCGGCCTTACTCTTATCAGACCGATATGAATTCTGGGGTACGCGAACCGATGTCGATCAGGACTTCGGACGCTTGGTACCGTACTTGGAACGACCCTGCTTACGGTTCTGAACGCCGGAGGTGTCGAGAGCGCCGCGAACGGTGTGATAACGCACACCCGGCAAGTCCTTGACACGGCCGCCGCGGATCAGCACCACGGAGTGCTCCTGAAGGTTGTGACCTTCACCGCCGATATACGAGGAAACCTCGAAGCCGTTGGTCAGGCGCACGCGGCAGACCTTACGCAGGGCCGAGTTCGGCTTCTTCGGGGTGGTGGTGTAGACGCGGGTGCAGACGCCGCGCTTTTGCGGGCAGGCCTGAAGCGCCGGCACGTCGCTCTTGGCGGCGGGGCGCTTGCGCGGCTTGCGCACGAGCTGATTGATAGTTGCCATGTTGTGTAGCTGACTCCAATGGTTGCCTTGCCTTTCAGCGGGCGCGGGCGCACCCACCCCACTGTTAAAGGCTGCGCATTCTAAGGTCTAGCGGGGTGAGGCGTCAAGCGGAAGACCCTGCCAACCGCCTGACGCCGTCACGTGCCGCCTACAGCTCGTCTTCGTCCGAGTCGAGCGCGGTGAGCTGGGCACCCAGCTCCTGCTCGACATCGAACGCCGACGGGTGGAGCAGACGCTCGGTATCTTCCCGCTTGCGACGACGCTCCTGATGGTGAGCCAGTCCCGTCCCCGCCGGGATCAGGCGACCGACCACCACGTTCTCCTTCAGGCCGCGCAGGTAGTCGCGCTTGCCGGTAACCGCCGCCTCGGTCAGCACACGCGTTGTCTCCTGGAAGGAGGCCGCGGAGATGAACGACTCGGTGGCCAGGCTGGCCTTGGTGATGCCCAGCAGCACGCGCTGGTACTTGGCCGGAAACTTCTCGGCCTTCTCCAAGCGGGCGTTCTCCTCGAGCACCCGTACCAGCTCGACCTGGTCGCCGGGGATGAACTCGGAGTCACCGGCATCGGTGATCTCCACCTTGCGCAGCATCTGACGCACGATCACTTCGATGTGCTTGTCGTTGATACCCACGCCCTGCAGGCGGTAGACCTCCTGGATCTCGGCGGTGATGTACTTGGCCAGCTCCGCCACGCCCAGCAACCGCAGGATGTCGTGCGGATTGCTCGGACCGTCGGAAATCACCTCGCCCTTCTCCACGGTCTCGCCTTCGAACACCGCGATCTGGCGCCACTTCGGTATCAGCATCTCGAACGGATCGCCGCCCTCTTCCGGCGTGATCGTAAGGCGCCGCTTGCCCTTGGTCTCCTTGCCGAAGCTGATCGTACCGCTGATCTCGGCCAGGATCGCCGGCTCCTTCGGCTTGCGCGCCTCGAACAGGTCCGCCACGCGGGGCAGACCCCCGGTGATGTCCTTGTTGCCGGACGCCTCCACCGGGATACGCGCAACGATCTCGCCGACCCCGAGCTTGGCGCCGTTGTCGACCGAGACGATCGCCTTGCCCGGCAGCAGGTACTGTACAGGGGTGTTGGAACCCGCCACGCTGACCGGCTCGCCGCTCTCGTCGGTGAGCAGGATCATCGGCCGACTGTCGCGACCGGCCTGCGGACGCGCTGCCGACTCGATCACTTCGATGGAGGAGAGGCCGGTCATTTCGTCCACCGTACGGTGGATGGTGACCCCTTCGACCATGTCGACGTACTGCACCTTGCCTTCGACCTCGGCGATGATCGGATGGGTGTGCGGATCCCATTTGGCCACAATCTGACCGGCCTCGACCGCGTCGCCGTCCTTGATCGACAGCTCAGCACCGTAGGGTAGCTTGTAGTACTCGCGCTCACGGCCATGCTCATCAGCAACCGCCAGCGCGCTGGAGCGGGACACCACCACCAGCTTGCCGTCGGCGCGCTCGACGAACTTCATGTTATGCAGGCGCACCTTGCCCCCATGCTTGACCTGGACGCTGTCCACCGCCGAGGCGCGCGACGCCGCGCCGCCGATGTGGAAGGTCCGCATGGTCAGCTGGGTGCCCGGCTCACCGATCGACTGCGCGGCGATGACGCCCACCGCTTCGCCGATGTTGACCTGATGACCCCGGGCAAGATCGCGGCCGTAGCACGACGAGCAGACCCCGTGGGCCGACTCGCAGCTGATGCCGCTGCGCACCACGATCTCGTCGACACCCATGGTATCGAGGCGTTCGCACCAGGCCTCGTCGAGCAGCGTGCCCTTCTCGATCAGCACCTCATCAGTGCTCGGATCGATGACGTCCTGGGCCACCACGCGACCCAGCACACGCTGCGCCAGTGAGACGATGATGTCGCCGCCTTCGATGACCGGGTGCAGGGTCAGACCCTGCTCGGTACCGCAATCGGGCTCGGTGATCACCACGTCCTGGGCGACGTCGACCAGACGGCGCGTCAGGTAGCCCGAGTTGGCGGTCTTGAGGGCCGTGTCCGCCAGGCCCTTGCGCGCACCGTGGGTCGAGATGAAGTACTGCAGTACGTTCAGGCCTTCGCGGAAGTTGGCGACGATCGGCGTCTCGATGATCGAGCCGTCCGGCTTGGCCATCAGGCCGCGCATGCCCGCCAGCTGGCGGATCTGGGCGGCACTACCCCGGGCGCCGGAATCGGCCATGATGAACACGCTGTTGAACGAGTCCTGCTCGACCTCGTTGCCCTCGCGATCGATCACGGTCTCCTTCGAGATGCCCGCCATCATCGCCTTGGCCACCTTGTCGTTGGCCTTGGACCAGATGTCGATGACCTTGTTGTATTTCTCGCCGGCGGTGACGAGACCGGAGGAGAACTGATCCTCGATCTCCTTGACCTCGGCTTCGGCGGCCTCGACGATTTCAGTCTTGGCGTCGGGGATGACGAAGTCATTGACACCGATGGAGGCGCCCGACCAGGTGGCCATGCGGAAGCCGGTGTACATCAGCTGGTCGGCGAAGATGACGGTCGCCTTGAGCCCCGCGCGCCGATACACCTCGTTGAGCAGCTTCGAGATGGCTTTCTTCTTCATCGCCTGGTCGACCAGCTCGAACGGCACCTCATCGGGTAGGATGCGGAACAGCAGGGCACGACCCACGGTGGTGTCGTAGAGGGTACGCTCGGTGCTACGCTCGCCGGTTTCCTCGTCGACACGCACCTCGGTGAGACGCACCTTGACGCGGGCATGCAGCGACACGTTCTGGGTGCCGAAGGCGCGCTCGACCTCGTTGAGGCCGGAAAACACCATGCCCTCGCCCTTGGCGTTGATCTTCTCGCGGGTCATGTAATACAGACCCAACACCACGTCTTGGGACGGCACGATGATCGGATCACCGTTGGCCGGCGACAGTACGTTGTTGGTGGCCATCATCAGCGCGCGCGCTTCAAGCTGGGCTTCCAGCGTCAGCGGCACGTGGACCGCCATCTGGTCACCGTCGAAGTCGGCGTTATAGGCGGCACACACCAGCGGGTGCAGCTGGATCGCCTTGCCCTCGATGAGCAGCGGCTCGAACGCCTGGATGCCCAGACGATGCAGCGTCGGCGCACGGTTGAGCAGCACCGGATGCTCGCGGATGACATCGGCGAGAATGTCCCACACCTCGGGCAGCTCACGCTCGACCATCTTCTTGGCGGCCTTGATCGTGGACGCGTGGCCGAGAGACTGCAGCTTGGAGTAGATGAACGGCTTGAACAGCTCCAGCGCCATCTTCTTGGGCAGACCGCACTGGTGCAGACGCAGGGTCGGGCCGACCGTAATGACCGAACGGCCGGAATAATCGACGCGCTTGCCCAGCAGGTTCTGACGGAAGCGCCCCTGCTTGCCCTTGATCATATCGGCCAGCGACTTCAGCGGACGCTTGTTGGAGCCGGTGATGGCGCGGCCGCGCCGGCCGTTGTCGAGCAGCGCATCGACCGCCTCCTGCAGCATGCGCTTCTCGTTGCGCACGATGATGTCCGGCGCATTGAGGTCGAGCAGCCGCTTCAGGCGGTTGTTGCGGTTGATCACCCGGCGGTACAGGTCGTTGAGGTCGGACGTCGCGAAGCGACCGCCGTCCAGCGGCACCAGCGGACGCAGGTCCGGCGGCAGGACCGGCAGCACCTCCATGACCATCCACGCCGGATCGTTGCCGGAGTTGTGGAACGCCTCCAGCAGCTTGAGACGCTTGGAGAGCTTCTTGATCTTGGTCTCGGAGTTGGTCTGCGGGATCTCCTCGCGCAGGCGATCGACCTCCTCGACGAGGTCGATGTCCTTGAGCAGCGCCTGGATCGCTTCGGCGCCCATGCGAGCGTCGAAGTCGTCGCCGAACTCTTCGAGGGCCTCGAAGTACTGCTCATCGTTGAGCAGCTGACCACGCTCGAGCGTGGTCATGCCCGGATCGATGACCACGAAGCTCTCGAAATAGAGCACCCGCTCGATGTCGCGCAGGGTCATGTCGAGGAACATGCCGATGCGCGACGGCAGCGACTTGAGGAACCAGATGTGCGCGACAGGGCTAGCCAGCTCGATGTGGCCCATGCGCTCGCGACGCACCGCTGCCTTGGTCACCTCAACGCCGCACTTCTCGCAGATGATGCCGCGGTGCTTCATGCGCTTGTACTTGCCGCACAGGCACTCGTAGTCCTTCACCGGACCGAAGATCTTGGCGCAGAACAGCCCGTCCCGCTCCGGCTTGAAGGTACGGTAGTTGATGGTCTCGGGCTTTTTGACCTCGCCGTAGGACCAGGAGCGAATCATGTCCGGAGAGGCGAGCGAGATCTTGATCGCGTCGAACTCTTCGGACTGTGACTGCGATTTGAGGACTTTCACCAAATCTTTCATGGAGTCGGCTCCTAGCTCTCTAACTCGATATCGATGCCCAGCGAACGGATCTCCTTCACCAACACGTTGAAGGATTCCGGCATGCCGGCATGCATGGTGTGGTCGCCGTCGACAATGCTCTTGTACATCTTGGTGCGACCTTCCACGTCGTCGGACTTCACCGTGAGCATCTCCTGGAGGGTGTAGGCGGCGCCGTAGGCTTCCAGGGCCCAGACCTCCATCTCACCGAAGCGCTGACCGCCGAACTGCGCCTTGCCGCCCAGCGGCTGCTGGGTGACGAGCGAGTAGGAGCCAGTGGAACGGGCGTGCATCTTGTCGTCCACCAGGTGGTTGAGCTTCAGCATGTACATGTAGCCGACGGTCACCGGGCGATCGAAGGCATCGCCGGTACGCCCGTCGTATAGGGCCATCTGGCCGGAATCCGGCAGATCGGCCAGGCGCAGCAGCTGCTTGATCTCACTCTCCTGGGCACCGTCGAACACTGGCGAGGCCATCGGCACGCCACCGCGCAGGTTCTTCGCCAGTGCGATCACCTCGTCGTCGGTCAGCGAATCGAGATCCTCGACCCGGGTTCCCTCGGTGGCGTTGTAGACTTCGCCCAGGAACTTGCGGATCTCAGCGACCTGCTGCTCGCGCGCCTCGCGAAGCATGGCCTCGATCTTCTGTCCCAGCCCCCAGGCCGCCAGGCCCAGGTGGGTTTCGAGGATCTGCCCCACGTTCATCCGCGACGGCACGCCCAGCGGATTGAGCACGATATCCACCGGCTCACCGTTGTCGTCGAAAGGCATGTCCTCGACCGGCATGATGGCTGAGATGACACCCTTGTTACCGTGACGGCCGGCCATCTTGTCGCCCGGCTGGATGCGGCGCTTGACCGCCAGGTAGACCTTGACGATCTTGAGCACGCCCGGCGCCAGGTCGTCGCCCTGGGTCAGCTTGCGCTTCTTGTCCTCGAAGCGCTCCTCCATCTCCTTGCGCCGGCCCTCGAGCTGCTCGTCGGCCTGGGCCAGCAGCTCGTTGAGCGACTCGTCCTGCAGGCGCAGCTTGAACCACTGCTGGCGCGGCAGTTCCTCGAGATAGCTGTCGGAGAGCACGTCGCCCTTCTTCAGCTTGGGACCGCCGTTGACCGCCTGGCCGGAGAGCGTGCGCTTGAGGCGCTCGAAGGTGGCATCCTCGGCAATGCGGTAGGTCTCCTGAAGGTCCTTGCGCACTTCGTCGAGCTGCATCTGCTCGATGGCCAGCGCCCGGGAATCCTTCTCCACACCGTCGCGGGTGAAGACCTGTACGTCGATGACCGTGCCCTTCATGCCGGTGGGCGCCCGCAGCGAGGTATCCTTCACGTCGGAGGCCTTCTCGCCGAAGATCGCCCGCAGCAGCTTCTCTTCCGGCGTCAGCTGGGTTTCGCCCTTGGGCGTGACCTTGCCCACCAGGATGTCGCCCGGCCCCACTTCGGCACCGATATAGACCACGCCGGCCTCATCCAGCTTGGAGAGCGCCGACTCGCCGACATTGGGAATGTCGGAGGTGATCTCCTCCGGCCCCAGCTTGGTGTCGCGCGAAACGCAGGTCAGCTCCTGGATGTGAATGGTGGTGAAGCGATCTTCCTGCACCACGCGCTCCGAGAGGAGAATCGAGTCCTCGAAGTTGTAGCCGTTCCAGGGCATGAAGGCGATACGCATGTTCTGACCCAGGGCCAGATCGCCCATGTCGACGGACGGGCCGTCGGCGAGAATGTCGCCGCGTGCCACTGCGTCGCCCGGGCGCACGATCGGGCGCTGATTCATGCAGGTGTTCTGGTTCGAACGCACGTACTTGGTGAGGTTATAGATATCGACGCCAGCTTCGCCGCCGATGATCTCGTCCTCATTGATCCGCACCACGATACGCTTGGCGTCGACCGAATCGATCACCCCGCCGCGGCGCGCCACCGCGCAGACGCCGGAATCGCGCGCAACGAAGCGCTCCATGCCGGTGCCGACCAGCGGCTTCTCGGCGCGCAGGGTGGGCACCGCCTGGCGCTGCATGTTCGAGCCCATCAGGGCGCGGTTGGCGTCGTCGTGCTCGAGGAACGGAATCAGCGCCGCGGCAACGGAGACCACCTGGCGCGGCGAAACGTCCATCAGCGTGACCTGCTCGGGGCGCATGAAGGTGGTTTCGCCCTTGTGGCGGACCTGCACCAGGTCGTCGACCAGCTTGTTCGACTCGTCCACGGTGGCCGAGGCCTGGGCGATGACGAAGTCGCCCTCCTCGATCGCCGACAGATGCACCACCTCGTCGGTGACCTGACGATCCACCACCTTCCGGTACGGCGTCTCGAGGAAACCGTAGCTGTTGGTGTGGCTGTAGGTGGCCAGCGAGTTGATCAGACCGATGTTGGGGCCTTCCGGCGTCTCGATCGGACACAGGCGGCCGTAGTGCGTGGCGTGAACGTCGCGCACCTCGAAGCCGGCCCGCTCGCGCGTCAGGCCGCCCGGACCGAGCGCGGAGACGCGTCGCTTGTGGGTGACCTCGGAGAGCGGGTTGTTCTGGTCCATGAACTGCGAGAGCTGGCTGGAGCCGAAGAATTCCTTGACCGCCGCCGCCACCGGCTTGGCGTTGATCAGGTCCTGCGGCATCAGGCCTTCGCTCTCGGCCATGGAGAGACGCTCCTTCACCGCGCGCTCGACGCGCACCAGCCCTACGCGGAACTGGTTTTCGGCCATCTCGCCCACGCAGCGGATGCGGCGGTTGCCCAGGTGATCGATATCGTCGACTTCGCCGAAGCCGTTGCGGATATAGATCAGTTCCTTGAGCACGTCGAGGATGTCGCGGTTGTCGAGCACGCCGGAACCGGTGTCGGCTTCGCGACGCAGCCGGCGGTTGAACTTCATGCGACCAACGCCGGAGAGGTCGTAGCGGTCCTCGGTGAAGAACAGGTTATGGAACAGCGTCTCGGCCGCTTCCTTGGTGGGCGGCTCGCCGGGACGCATCATGCGGTAGATCTCGACCAGCGCCTCGAGCTGAGAGCCGGTGGTATCCAGACGCAGGGTCTCGGAGATGAAGGGGCCGCAATCGAGGTCGTTGGTGTAGAGGGTCTCGAGCGAGGTGATGCCCGCCTGTCCGATCTTCTCCAGCAACTCGGGCGTGATCACGCTATTGCACGGGCAGATCAGCTCGCCGGTATTCGGATCGACCTGATCCTTGGCCAGGGTTTTGCCGAACAGGTAGTCCATCGGCACCTCGAGACGCTCGAGGCCGGCCTTCTCCAGCTGGCGGATATGCTTCTGAGTGATTCGCCGGCCTTCCTCGACGATCAGGTTGCCGTCGGCATCCTTGATGTCGAAGGTGGCAGTCTCGCCGCGCAGGCGCGACGGCACCAGTTCCACGGAGAAGCCAGACTTCTCGATATGGAAGGTGCTGGTGTCGAAGAACTCGTCGAGTATCTCCTCGGCGCTCATGCCCAGCGCGCGCAGCAGCACCGTAGCCGGCAGCTTGCGGCGACGGTCGATACGCACGAACACGTTGTCCTTGGGATCGAACTCGAAATCGAGCCATGAGCCGCGGTAGGGGATCACGCGAGCGGAATACAGCAGCTTGCCGGATGAGTGGCTCTTGCCTTTATCGTGGTCGAAGAAAACACCCGGCGAGCGGTGCAGCTGGGAAACGATGACCCGCTCGGTCCCGTTGACCACGAAGGTGCCGTTCTCGGTCATCAGGGGGATCTCCCCCATGTAGACTTCCTGCTCCTTGATGTCCTTGATGGCCTTGTTCGAAGAGTCGCGATCATAGATGATCAAGCGAACCTTGACCCGCAGGGGAGCGGAGTAGGTGACACCACGCAGCTGGCACTCCTTGACGTCGAACGCCGGGGTACCGAAGCGGTAGCTGACATACTCGAGCGCGGCATTGCCGGAGAAGCTCTCGATCGGGAATACGGACTTGAAGGCCGCATGCAACCCCACCTCGAGACGCTCATCGGCCGAGCGGTCCTGCTGGAGGAAGTCGTAGTAGGAATCAAGCTGGATCGCCAGCAGGTAGGGCACATCCATCACTTGGGGCAGTTTGCCGAAATCCTTGCGGATGCGTTTTTTCTCAGTGTATGAGTAAGCCATCTGTATTCCCCAGCTTGTTCACCATGGGTGACCGATGCGTGGTCGGCGCCGCCCGACGAGACCGCCCCCGTCAGGCGCTGACGGCAAGCTCCACAGGGGTAGCTCGCCGTCGGGATTCTTCTAGCGACGCTGCTTCAGCACGACGCTAGTGCAACAGAAAAAGGCCGGCAGCGGGAAGGCCCGCCACCAGCCATGGAAGCTTACGCAGCGCGTGAAGCCATGGAAACCAAAGGGTTACTTGAGTTCCACGGTTGCGCCGGCTTCTTCCAGCTTCTTCTTGGCCTCTTCGGCCTCGTCCTTGGACATGGCTTCCTTGATGGTTGCCGGAGCGCCATCGACGGCACCCTTGGCTTCCTTCAGGCCCAGGCCGGTGATCTCGCGCACGGCCTTGATCACGTTGACCTTCTTGTCGCCGGCGCTGGTCAGCACCAAGTCGAACTCGGTCTGCTCTTCGGCAGCGCTGGCGTCACCGCCGGCAGCCGGGCCGGCCACGACGGCAGCAGCGGCAGAGACGCCGAACTTTTCTTCCATCGCTTCGATCAGCTCGACAACTTCCATGACGGACATGTCGGCGACGGCGTTGATGATGTCTTCTTTGGTCAGTGCCATTTCGATAATTCCTAACTTTGCGGGAGCCTCGGCGCACCGAGTACTCGTCTGTTCAGTGTTCGATCCAGGCAGCAGTAATGAGTTCGCCGATCAGGCGGCCTGTTCCTGCTTCTGGTCGCGCAGCGCGGCCAGCGTACGAACCAGCTTACCGGCGGATGCCTCCTTCATGACGGACATCAGCTGAGCGATGGCCTCGTCATAGGTCGGCAGGGTCGCCAGACGGTCGATGTCGCTTGCCGGGATCAGCTCGCCTTCGTAGGCCAGCGCCTTGACTTCGAAGTTCTTCTCGTCCTTGGCGAAATCCTTGAACAGGCGGGCGGCAGCGCCCGGATGCTCGGTGGAAAACGCCAGCAGAGTCGGACCAACGAAGCTCTCGTTCAGACACTCCCACTGAGTGCCTGAGAGGGCGCGGCGTGCCAGGGTGTTGCGAACAACACGCAGCTGGACGCCATTCTCGCGTGCCTGCTTGCGCAGACCGGTCATCTTCTCGACCGTGACGCCACGAGAATCGGCAACTACGACGGAGAGAGCGCCCTTGGCCGCTTCACTGACCTCGGCAACGATCGCCTTCTTGCCTTCGAGTGCTAGTGGCACAGTGATCACTCCTTCGTGCCGGAACCTCGCAGAGCGGGCTCCGGGGTTACCATCTCTTCCATCGCCGCAAGCAGCGACTGGAAGTCCTGGGTGATGGTGCTCACCAGCGTTCTGGCGGCCACACCATCTGCGCAGGCACCCACTGGGGGAGATTAAGTCATCCCCGTTCAGGGGATGGCGCCTGCGGTCTTTGACGGCGCCCCTCGCCGCCTGTCAGGCAGCTCGGGGACCGCAAAGTTCTTGCTACTCGTCTTCTACCCCTCTGCCCTTATGCCAGGGCGGAGTGGTCGATGGTCAGACCCGGCCCCATCGTAGTGGACAGGGTGACCTTCTTGAAATAAATGCCCTTGGACGTGCTCGGCTTGAGACGCTTGAGGTCGGAAACCAGTGCTTCCAGGTTACCCCGGATGGCATCGGCATCGAAATCGACCTTGCCCAAGGTGGTATGGATGATACCGTTCTTGTCGGTACGGAAACGCACCTGACCCGCCTTGGCGTTCTTGACCGCTGTCGCCACGTCGGGCGTCACGGTGCCGACCTTGGGGTTCGGCATCAGGCCACGCGGACCGAGGATCTGGCCCAGCTGACCGACGACCCGCATGGCGTCCGGCGAGGCGATAACCACGTCGAAATCGAGCTGGCCCTTCTTGACCTGCTCGGCCAGATCGTCCATGCCGACGATATCGGCACCGGCTTCCTTGGCTGCATCGGCATTGGCACCCTGGGTGAACACGGCGACGCGCACATCCTTGCCGGTACCGTTGGGCATGACGGTCGCACCACGCACCACCTGGTCGGATTTACGCGGATCGACGCCCAGGTTGATGGCGACTTCCAACGATTCCTTGAACTTGACGGTGGACAGCTCGGCGAGCAGAGCCACGGCCTCTTCCAGCGAGTACGCCTTGGTCGGATCGACCTTCTCGCGAATCATCTGAGCGCGCTTGGAAAGCTTGGCCATGATCACAGACCCTCCACGTTGAGGCCCATGCTACGGGCACTACCGGCAATGGTACGCACCGCGGCGTCGAGGTCGGCAGCCGTCAGGTCCGGCTCCTTGGTCTTGGCGATTTCCTCGAGCTGTTCGCGGGTCACGGTACCGACCTTCTTCTTATTCGGCTCGCCAGAGCCGGACTTGATGCCTGCTGCCTTCTTCAGCAGGACCGCCGCGGGCGGAGTCTTGGTGATGAAGGTGAAGCTACGGTCGGAGTAGACAGTGATAACCACCGGCGTCGGCAGGCCCGGCTCGATATCCTGGGTCGCCGCGTTGAACGCCTTGCAGAACTCCATGATGTTCACGCCGTGCTGACCCAGCGCGGGGCCCACGGGGGGACTCGGATTGGCTTTACCGGCTGCCACCTGCAGCTTGATGTAAGCCTGTACTTTCTTGGCCATGATGAACTCCAGTTGGGTAGTAGCGCCTTGCGGCTCCCCGGGTTAGGCGACCGCTCAGGCGGCCGCGCAGCGAATCAGCGGTCGAGAACGATCACTCCTTCTCGACCTGAGAGAACTCCAGCTCGACGGGAGTCGCCCGACCGAAGATCAGCACGCTGACCTGCAGACGGCTCTTGTCGTAATTGACTTCCTCGACCACGCCATTGAAGTCGGCGAAGGGACCATCGACGACGCGTACGGACTGGCCCGGTTCGAACATCGTCTTGGGCCGCGGCTTGTCGCTGCCATCCTTCACCCGCCGCAGGATGGCATCCGCCTCCTTCTGCGTGATGGGAGCGGGCTTCTCCTTGGTACCACCAATGAAACCCATGACCCGTGGCGTCTCGTTGACCAAGTGCCAGGTCGCGTCATCCATCTCCATCTCGACCAGCACGTAGCCGGGATAGAACTTGCGCTCGCTCTTGCGGCGCTTACCGTCACGCACTTCGACGACCTCTTCGGTCGGCACCAGAATCTCGCCGAAGCGGTCCTCCATGCCGTACATCTTCACCCGCTCCTTGAGAGAGCGCATGACATGCTTTTCGAAGCCGGAATAGGCGTGCACGACGTACCAACGCTTGGACATGAAAACTCCTAACCGATGACGCCGGACATCGCCCAGCCAAGTAGGGTGTCGATCAGCCACAGCATCAGCCCGACGACCAGCACGGCGACCAGCACGATGGCGGTCGTCTGTACGGTTTCGGGTCGGGTCGGCCATACAACGCGCTGAATTTCCTTCTTGGCGTTCTTGGCAAGCTCAGCCAGCTCCCGCCCCCTGGCGGTCGTCAGCGCAAGCGCCGCGGCGGCCGCGCACAGCACAACAACGCCAAGCACACGGTAGAGAATTGCCTGGTCGGCGAAGTAGGTGTTGCCCACCACCGCCAGAACCAGCAACGTGACGACAACCGCCCACTTGAGCCCGTCGTGGCGCGACTCCTGCACCTCGGCGTTATGTTTCATGAAAACGAGACTCCTCAGGGTGCGGCAATCGAGTGTTCGTAAAGAAGAATGCCAACCTGGGGAAGGCTGGCAGGCCAGGAGGGAATCGAACCCCCAACCTGCGGTTTTGGAGACCGCTGCTCTGCCAATTGAGCTACTGGCCTGTATCTGATGCGCGCCACCCTTTGCAGATGGCATGCACAACAGCGGGCGCCATGATAGCGAAGGTCTCGCAAGGTGGCAACCCCTTCCGGCGCGTCGACACGCCTAAAAAGAAAAAGGCGAGCCTTGGCTCGCCTCTCGCTATTGGAGCTCATGGACGGATTTGAACCGTCGACCTCACCCTTACCAAGGGTGTGCTCTACCCCTGAGCTACATGAGCGCAACCTACCGGCATCGTGCAATGCCTGGAGCGGGCAGCGGGAATCGAACCCGCATCATCAGCTTGGAAGGCTGAGGTTCTACCATTGAACTATGCCCGCCTACCCACTCTTCCCAACCCAGACCCCAGCGATCTCGATCGGCTTATCTGGTGGAGGGGGAAGGATTCGAACCTTCGAAGCTTTCGCGGCAGATTTACAGTCTGCTCCCTTTGGCCACTCGGGAACCCCTCCAGATGGCGGACCATTCTACCGCCTGCCGAACCCCTGTCAAGTGCTTATTTATCAGCGACTTGCTTGCAGCCCACACCCGAGGGCGAGCCTACGGCTTCGGAACGCGCTGCATTGTGTCAAAACAGCATTGAGAAAGCAAGTCCCGCTCTGATTTTTTCGAGCCCGGCCGGCTGGGGTACACGTGGCGCGCCCGACATGCGTCCGGCACGCTCGGCGGCCGTAAGCGGAAAACAGGCCTCCAGACCGCCGTATACCATGTCTGGCCAGACGGCATGGGGGGACTGAACGCCGCGCGCCACGACGCGGGCATCGCCACCGGTCAGCAGCATCGGCAGCGCGATCCCCTCGCGATCGCAAACTTCGGCATAGATACGATTGACGGCGCTGACCGCCGCCAAGTAGATCCCGTGATTCACCGCCTCGACCGTACGCTTGCCCGGCAGCAGCAACTCTTCCGCCTCGCTGTCGGGATCGATCGCCACATTTCGTGTGCCCAGTTTGAGGCTCTCCTTCATCAGCCTCAGGCCGGGAATGATGTAGCCGCCGAGATGACGCCCACCCGGCAGCACGAAGTCGATGGTGATGGCGCTGCCGCAATCCACGGCGCAGCACCCTCCGGCCAACTGATAGCCGGCCAGCACTCCCAGCCAGCGATCCACTCCGAGGCGATAGGGCTCCTCGTACCCGTTGACCACTCCCAATGCCTCCGGCACCGAGCGAGCCACGTGAACATGGCTGACGCGGCTCTGCAGCAGTGCTACGGTCTGCTCGAGCACGGCTTGTCTGGCGACACTGGAGATTCTCACCGCCTCGACCACATCGAGATCGGGGATATCCGAGCCCGGCTTCCACTCCTCACGGGTCCACACGGCGCCGCGCGAGCGAATCTCGCTGCTGTCGGCATCCTTCAGGCGCCACTTGGAGAGCGTATTGCCGATATCCAGATCCAGGATCATGGGCGCCCACGCACGCTGATCTCCCCCCCTCCCAGGCGCTCACGCCTGCCACGATGGCGAATCCACAGGTTGCCCGCCTCGTCCACCGATTCCGCTATCGCCGTGAGCCGCTCCGCCCCACGGTGCACCTCGACTTCACATTCCGCGAATGCATGCCGGGCATTCCATTCTTTCTGCCAGGCGGCAAAGCCTTGCGCCTCGTAGTTGGCAAGCAGCGGCATCAGCTCGTCCAGCAATTCTGCAGCCAGTCGATTTCGTGATAGCCCAGGCGCTTGGTCGTGTACCGCCGCCACATGCTGTTCGATCCGTTTACGGAAGGTTTGCGGCAGGTCGAAATTGGTTCCCAAGCCCACCACGACCTCGCAAGGTCCGGCGGTGTCACCGCTGATCTCGACCAGGATGCCGGCCAGCTTGCCCAATCGCCCTTCATCATCTTCCAGCAGCACATCGTTGGGCCACTTGAGTCTGGGCCTGACGCCGTGCCGCTCCAGCACCCTGGCCAGCGCCACGCCTATAGCCAGACTCAGCCCCTCCAGAGCTGCCACGCCTGTCTCGAAACGCCAGCCCACCGAAAACATGAGCGCGCGTCCCCAGGGGGTCGACCAGGCGCGACCGCGACGGCCTCGCCCCGCACTTTGTTGTTCGACCAGGCACACCTCACCATGGCCCGCCTCTTGCTCGAAGCGTTGGCGAATGAATGCATTGCTCGAGGGCAGCGTCTCCTCGATGAACAGCCGAGCGACATGCTGCCTCCCACGCCGCGACAGCCCTGCCACGATGGCACTGCCATCGAGCAGCTCCAACGGGGCCGACAAGCGGTAGCCCTGCCCCTTAACCGCCTCCAGCGTGATATCCATTGCCTCGAGCTTCTTCAATTGTTTCCAGACTGCGGTGCGGGATACGCCCAGCCGCTCCCCTAACTGCTCACCCGAGTGGAACTCCCCGTCACCCAACAGCCGGATCAAATCGCCGATGGTCATGCCCTAGCGCCCCAACCGGGAAAAGAGTCATTCTAGCGGAACAGCGCAGCCGTCGGAAACGCGCTGATAGGAAAAAGAAAAGCCCCGCGTTCCTTCGAACACGGGGCTTTCTTGGAGGAAGGGCCGGGGCCGTTGGCCGGCCTTCGACGGGCGGCGCTCCGCGATGCTCCCTGGAGGCCCTAAAACGGCGAA
>NZ_PJRN01000025.1 GCF_002930105.1 Billgrantia saliphila
TCCTCGATCCCATCAAGCAGCAGTACCGCAAGCTGGTGGTCTCCAGCGACGGCAAGCGCGTGGTGGGCGCCATGCTGGTGGGCGACAACAGCTACTACGACACCCTGCACCAGTACTACGCCAACCGCATCGACCTGCCCGAGGACCCGGCCGCGCTGATCCTGCCCGCCGGTGGCGAAGCCGCCCCCGCGCTGGGGCCGGACGCCCTGCCGGAAACCGCCACCATCTGCTCGTGCCACAACGTCACTAAAGGCGACGTGTGCGCCTCGATCGACGCCGGCGCCGTGGACCTCGGCGCGGTGAAAGGCGCCACCAAGGCCAGCACCGGCTGCGGCGGTTGCGCCGCCCTACTCAAGAACCTGGTGGACTTTGAGCTCGAGAGCCGTGGCGTGGAGGTCGACAAGTCGATCTGCGAGCACTTCCACTACACCCGCCAGGAGCTCTACGACATCGTGCGGGTGGAGGGCATCAAGACCTTCAGCGAGCTGATGGAGAAGCATGGATCGGGATTGGGTTGCGACATCTGCAAGCCGGCGGTGGCCTCGATCCTCGCCTCCTGCTTCAACGAGCCGATCACCGACGCGGCCCACATCCCGCTGCAGGACACCAACGACACCTTCATGGCCAACATGCAGAAGAACGGCACCTACTCCGTCGTTCCCCGCGTGCCGGGCGGCGAGATCACCCCCGACAAGCTGGTGGTGCTGGGCCAGGTGGCGCAGAAGTACCAGCTCTACACCAAGGTGACCGGCGGCCAACGCATCGACCTGTTCGGCGCCCGCCTGGAAGACCTGCCAGCGATCTGGGGCGAACTGATCGAAGCCGGTTTCGAGACCGGCCACGCCTACGGCAAATCGCTGCGTACGGTGAAGTCCTGCGTGGGCAGCACCTGGTGCCGCTACGGCGTGCAGGACAGCGTGGGCATGGCGATCCAGCTGGAGCACCGCTACAAGGGCCTGCGCGCCCCGCATAAGATCAAGTTCGGCGTTTCCGGCTGCACTCGCGAGTGCGCCGAGGCCCAGAGCAAGGACATCGGCGTGATCGCCACCGAGAACGGATGGAACTTATATGTCTGCGGCAACGGCGGCATGCGCCCGCGCCACGCCGAACTGTTCGCCACCGACCTCGACGACGAACAGCTCTATCGCATCATCGACCGCTTCCTGATGTTCTACATCCGCACCGCCGACCGCCTGCAGCGCACCTCGGTGTGGCGCGAGAACCTGGAAGGCGGCCTGGACTACCTCAAGCAGGTGATCCTCGAGGACAGCCTCGGCATCGGCGAAGAACTCGACCGGCAGATGCAGGCCGTAATCGACACCTACGAGTGCGAATGGGCCAACGCCATCAGCGACCCGGAGAAGCTCAAGCGCTTCCGCAGCTTCGTCAACGACGCGCGCCCCGATCCGGACATCATCTACACCACCGAGCGCGGGCAATTAAGGCCTGCGTGATGGAAATCGCTGCGCGTGCGAATCGCATTGTTGCGCGATACCCGCTCGCCGATTTCCCGAAACGTATCTGGAGATTAAAAGAAATGAGTTCAGCAATTGCGGCCAAGACCATGACCCAGACCTGGCAAACCCTCTGCACCCGCGCCGATCTGGTGCCCTACTCCGGCGTCGCCGCCTGGGTGGAAACCCCGGAAGGCCCGGCCCAAGTGGCAGTCTTCTACCTGCCCGGCCAGGCGCAGGAACTCTACGCCCTGGACCACCACGACCCCTTCTCCAACGCCAACGTCATCGCCCGCGGCATCGTCGGCGATCTCAAGGGCCAGCTCGTGGTCGCCTCGCCGATCTACAAGCAGCACTTCCGCCTGGAAGACGGCCAGTGCCTGGAAGACGACAGCGTAGTGCTACGCACCTGGAAGATGAGCTTCAAGGGCGATGAGGTGTGGATCGAGGCCTGAGGTTTCCGCCATTGGAAAAGAAAAAGCCGCCGACGCTGGGGAAGCGTCGGCGGCTTTTGCTCATGTCAGTGGCGGACCCACGCCAGGGAGAATTGTTAGCGGAGCCAAACCAGGGGGAGGGTCACCCCGTTTTCGGAACCGGAAGCGGAAAACAGCCGTAGGGCTAAGGTTGGATGAACGAATATCTTATATTCGGCCCACGGACATGATTGACTACTCTGATGACAGACTACTTTGTTCAGGCGTTTATTTACCTGGTGGCGGCGGTGATCGCGGTGCCACTGGCCAAGCGGTTCGGGCTGGGGTCGGTACTCGGTTACCTGGTGGCCGGTGTGGTCATAGGGCCAGTGACCGGACTGGTGGGCCAGGAGACCACCACCGTTCAGCATTTTGCCGAGTTCGGCGTGGTAATGATGCTGTTCCTGGTGGGGATGGAGCTTGACCCCAAATCCCTCTGGGCCATGCGGGTCCGCCTGCTCGGTCTCGGCGGCCTGCAGGTCACACTGACCGCAGCCGCCGCCACCGGTTTTGCCTGGTCCCTGGGCCTCCCCTGGCAAACAGCCGTGGCGGTGGGGTTTCTCTTCTCCCTCTCCTCAACCGCGATCGTCCTGCAAACATTGAACGAAAAGGGTCTGGTCAAGACCGAAGGCGGCCGAAGTGCCTTCTCAGTGCTGCTGTTCCAGGACATCGCGGTGATTCCCATGCTGGCCATCATCCCGCTGCTGGCCGTGCCGGGAATTTCCGGCACCGACGCAGAACATGGACACAGCAGCCTCAGCCTGGTTGAGAACCTGCCGGGCTGGGCGCATGGGCTAGTGGTTGTCGGTGTGATCGTGCTGGTGATTGTCTGCGGCCATTACCTGAGCCGGCCGCTGTTCCGCTACGTGGTGCAGTCCGGCATGCGGGAGGTGTTCACCGCCACGTCCCTGATGCTGATTATCGGCATCGCGGCACTGATGAGCCTGGTGAACCTGTCGCCGGCACTCGGCGCCTTCCTGGCCGGTGTGGTACTGGCCAACAGCGAATTCCGGCACGAGCTGGAAGCCAATATCGAACCGTTCAAGGGGCTGCTGCTGGGGCTGTTCTTCATTACCGTGGGCGCGGGGATCAATTTCGGGGTGCTGGCGGATGCCTGGGATACGGTCCTTCTTCTCGCCCTGGCGGTTATCGTGGGCAAGGCGCTGATTCTGGTTGGCCTGGCCTTCGCATTCGGCATCCGCGACAGCGAAGGCTGGCTGTTCACCCTCGGGCTGGCCCAGGCCGGTGAGTTCGGGTTTGTCCTGCTGACCTACAGCACCCAGAGCCGGGTGATTCCGGCGGACACCGCCCAGGTGCTGTCATTGGTAGTGGCCCTGTCCATGTTCCTGACGCCGCTGTTGTTCATTGTCTATGACCGGGTGGTGCTGCCGCGCTATCAAAAGGCAACCAATGAAGAAGCGGAGCCGGATCAGATAGAAGAGCGGGCCCCGGTGATCGTGGCTGGGGTCGGCCGCTTCGGGCAGATCGTCTGTCGTTTGCTTCGAGCCAACAACATTCCCAGCGTCGCCCTGGACCATGCCCTGGATCAGATCGAAAATCTGCGCCGCATCCAACTGAAAAGCTACTTTGGCGACGCCACCCGCGTCGAACTGCTGGAAACCGCCGGCATTGCCGAGGCGCGCCTGCTGGTCGTCGCCATCGACGACCGCGACCGGGCCGTGAGCCTGGTGCGCCATGTCAAACAGCTTTACCCGGAGGTCTGGATACTGGCCCGCGCCTTCGACCGCGGCCATGGTTATGAATTGCGCGAAGCCGGTGCCGACGACGTGGTGAGCGAAACCTATTACTCCGCCCTGGAACTCGGTGGCGAGGCCCTCACCGCCCTGGGGGTCCACCCACAACGCGCCCGCCGGATGACCGACTCCTTTATTGCCAGTGAAAAAGCCCACGAAGACCAACTGTTCGACGCCTGGCGCAATATCGAAGAAGGCATCCACTTCAGCCCGCGCTACGGGGAGTTGTTCATGAAGCTCGAAGAGTCGTTGGGGCACGCCATGCGGGAGGACGCACGGCGAACCGTGGACGAAGCACCGGCTTGG
Organism: Billgrantia saliphila; assembly: GCF_002930105.1. Lineage (GTDB taxonomy): Bacteria > Pseudomonadota > Gammaproteobacteria > Pseudomonadales > Halomonadaceae > Halomonas > Halomonas saliphila. Next base: position 3,988 of record NZ_PJRN01000025.1, read on the forward strand.
ACACCACCGAGAGACAATGACTGATCACCCCCCGACGCTGGGGTAGCGTCGGCGGCTTTGGCTAAGCCCTTTCTCATCTCAACCGCGAAAGGCAGCCTCGATCTTGGCGATGTCGATTTTCCTCATCGTCATCATGGCATCGAACGCCCGCTTGGCAGCGGCGCGGTCAGGGCTAGTGAACGCTTTCGTCAGCGCGATCGGCGTAATCTGCCAAGAGATGCCCCACTTGTCCTTGCACCACCCGCATTCGCTCTCCTCGCCGCCATTGCCGACGATGGCATTCCAGTAGCGATCCGTCTCCTCCTGGTCTTCGGTCGCCACCTGGAAGGAGAACGCCTCGCTGTGCTTGAACATAGGCCCGCCGTTCAGCCCGAGGCACGCCACGCCCAACACGGTGAACTCGACCGTCAACACGCTTCCCTCCTTGCCCGCTGGGTAATCCCCAGGGGCCCGGTGCACCGCATCGAGCGATGAGTCGGGGAAGGTCTCGGCATAAAATCGGGCGGCTTCCTCAGCGGCGCCATCGTACCAAAGGCAGATCGTATTCTTCGCCATGTGCTTCATGATCAGCTCCGTTCAGTGGGTGATTGCTGTGGGTGGCTATCTAGTGTCGAACGGAGCTGACCGAAATCGACAGTGGTGGTGTCCATCAGAACCTGGTTTCCAGCCACTCAACTGCAAACGTCACGAATGAAGCTGCTGGAAAGAGCTCAGCGGTGCAATGGCCGACACGCCCCGTGCGCACCTGGCCGCTTCGGAGAAAATCCCACCAGATCTGAGAGAAGTAGTCCCCTTCGTCCCAGTCAACAATGCCCTCCGAGTCGTCCAGGCTTTCGATCCACTGTTCCCCGCTATCGCAGCGGACGTAGCGCCGCCGCACACGGCGCTTGCCCGGGACCTTTGCCAAGTACTCTGCCCAATGAGTCAGGGTAACGGTGTCAGCGTCGGCGCCTAGCCTTAATACCGTTCCTATATCGGTAAATCTCGCCAACACAGATCCGGGGCCGTAGTAGTCGTGAAGTGGAACCGGTTCGAGCAGCTCTATCGCTCGGGCGCCGCACTCTCCGAAGCGAGCTGCTGCATGGTCGTTGACTCGGGTGGCAGTGCGGCGGCGGAACACTTCGGCAAGTACGCCATGCCCGCTTCCGCGGGAGATTCTTGCGCATCGAACGGGACGTCGGCATCTGCCCCAAGGACCATTAACAAGGTCCCCTCAGAACCCACTACTTCAAGCAGTGCGTCGAGAAGCGCATCCGCGCCACCCTCTACTGGCCCAACTTTCCGCAGGCCCGCATGCACCATGAGCGTCTCATTCGTCTGTACGCCAAGGCTTTTCAGTTCGTGGGTAAGGGTTGCTCGGGTGATCACGGCTGTTGTCCGCCTAACGCCGCGCTCTGCGGCAAATTTGGAGCAAAGCGGAAAATTTGTCCGACAGCAGCGCCTTGTTATAAGCAGCACCATCCCATTCTTAGCCTCTATTTATTCTTGAATAGGATGAATCAAGCCGCGCGTTCGCCACCTATTACCATTTACCAAAGACTCGAACAACACTCCATTGGACAGTTTCAAATTATCCGCATGGTCTGTCACGATAATTTGTGGGCTAAATCCGTTATCCAACTCAAGTTCATTACAGTAGATCGAAAGCCTGCTAAATAAATTTTCAACAGCTTTTATATCTTCATCGATGGGTCTTTCTATCTTTGTTCGCTGCTTTTCTTCCTGACTCTTTTGCTCATCAAAGCTCTCAGCAGTATCACGGTTAAAGTTGGGGAAATACACTTGCGTCGGCTGATCTAAAAACAGTATCGATGGAATGGCACATTCATCAGCGTGCTCAGCAAAATACTTATGCAATGCTAAAAACAACGTAATATGGCAGTATAGCCAATTTGCGCCGCTGCCCATTGACCTCAGAAAGATTTTCTCTTCTCCCTGCAAGTGATATAAATCAAATGTTTCAAAAGAGAAACGTAGATTAATAGGCAGATAGCTTTTTTCAAATTCAAAGTGCTTGCCAATCTCAGCCATATATTCATTTACTTTAGCCGATGCCTCTTCTAAGCCTTTTTGTACATTGTATGCTTTAAGGTCTTTACTAATGCCATTGAGTTGTTTTTTTGTGTCTTTAATATTCTTCTCAAGCTCCGCATCGTCAGCCATATTAAGGGTATCAAGAAGCGCAAACAGTTTTGCCTTCTGCATAACAATGCTTTCATACAGGCTCTTTTGTTCTGTTAGGTGCTTCTCTGTTTTTTCAATCTCTGCTATTTGCTGGTTTAGCTCTGTAAGTTCTTTACTTACAACCTCAACAGAACGCTTTACATCGACTAAAGACGACTCAAACCTTGCTTTCATCGGGCGAGCTTGAGCAAGATTTCCAGATACTTTAGTGATAGCTTGGTGAAGGTTTTCAGCGCTTTGGCGCAAACTGTCTTTTTCAGTATGACAAAAGGGGCAAACAGCAGCAGAGATACGCACATCCTTTGGTGATTTAAACTGCTTTACGTTATCAACGAACCGTTCTTCTTCCTGAATATGATTTTTAATCGACGAAGCTTGCCGCTGCAGCTTCCTTAACTCTGCCGCTTGTTGATTACGCGCCAGTTTCAACTGATCGTAGCGGCGTGTCATAGCATCAGAATTATAGTCAATTTTCTCAGAAACTATGATGCCATCGAGTTGCTCTTTAGCATCTTGAGGATGGCGAAGCACCTTATCCAGTGATAACGGGTCATCTTTAAACCCCATCAAGGCGTAGAGTTGGCTTAAAACTGGGCCCACTTTTTGTTTGTAACTTTCGGATGTACGTTTGTTAGTTTCCTTTTGGCGCTCTAAGCGTCGCATTTCTGCATTAAGTCGTTCTTGATCTTGTTTTAGATGAAAAAACTTTTGATCCACAAGCCCTAAAAAGATCTTAGTATGCTCAATAGCCTGGTCTCGCTTCTCTTTCTCGTCAAACCGATAAAATAATGCATGCTTATTGGCCACAAGATTTTGATGTTGAAGCATAAACGATGAAAAGCTACGGACAGAGGGTGTAGGTGCTTTCTGGTTAAATCTACGATTGGCTCTCGCTGCCAAAGATTCATCAACATCATCTATATCTAAGAAAAAGCCCCGTAAGTGCTTTTTAAATTCGTCCAATGGACGAAAATAGCTGGAATTGAAGTAGTCGCGGTCAATTTCTGAAGTGTTGAATGCCTCAACACGACGAAAAAAAGCTTTTGTCGCAATATCAGGATCACGAGCAATCACCATATCTTGCTCATTAACAGCAAGCGCCACATAGTAAATGGCGGCACTGTTGGTAATAACGCCTTTAGGGATGGTGTTTTCACCACTACCAAAGCAATAATCAAAAATTTCAATTAAGGCACTTTTACCTGTCGATGACTTACCGGTAACAACATTAAGTCCAGCCTTAAAATTAACAGGGTGCTTATTCCCTTTTTTATCAATCACACCAATTTCATGTATAAGTGTTTTCATCGTGGCTTCACTCCTAAAAACGCATATATCTCAACCACTGAGTGACCACTAAATAATCGACCTAATTTTTCTGCGCTTTTTTTATGGACAAAGACAGAATCAGCCCCATCACGTTTACCAAGGGATAGCTGTTGCTCATTAACCGATAGCCAGTCATTGATTAAGCAATATTGAATACATTGCTCTGTTAAGGCTTGAAACCCGTCAATTCGCTCTTGAAGATCATAAAGTTTTGCACGGTCGTCAAAAACTGTCCAAATTGAGCTTCGCTTGTTTGAGTTCAAGAGCTTATGACTGTAAACAGGGTGACTACACAGCGGGATTACCAACTGAGCTAGCAACAAGCTATTTTCAGAATCATCCAAATGTGTATAAAACGAGGCCAGATATGGACCATACTCAAACGGGTTGTACTTTAATTCGTATAGGGCGTCGACAATACTGCTCATGGCTCTACCTTCCACTTCAAATCTTGCTCGTCATCGTCCATAGCGTCGTGAATCAAGCCATTTCTAAAAACAGGATCTGGGTTTGGGTAACCTTCAATTCCGAATGGTGTTTCGCTGGTTACTTGGTCATATAAATCTTGCGCTAGCGCCACTGGGCTACCTGTTTTCCGGCAAGCGCTACGGTATTTTGCGGAAAATATTCTAATCCACCTTTCTCGATATTGGCCAACCGCTTCCCTGAATTGCGGGTAGCCATTCAATTCTTCGATTAACGCATTTCTTAACTCTAACCAGTTACCTGTTGCCTCGGGCAGCACATTCTCATACTCAATTTCAAGAATTTTTTGAGCGAATAGCTCGGTAATATATGCATCAATTTCGTCTTCAGTTGCATCTCTTGCGTCGAAATCTGGAATAGTAAATAACGTAGGCCCCCATTTTGCTGTTAGGGCTTCTCGCTTTTGGTCAAAAGCTGTCTTATCGATAACCCATCTTGCGTAATTTGCTTGCTCGTAGATAAAGCCAATTAAACCTTCAGCAAAAGCCTGTCTATTTGAATGCGGAATATAACCACTGAGCTTATTGAAGTAAGATTTTTTCAATTCATCTAAATCTTCCGATTCAACATGCAGTACAGTTTTTTCCAGTACAGCTATCAAATTTTCATCATCAGCGTTTAACATCACGGCTTTCTGAAGTTTTATGATTTCCGATGGTGGTTCTGCGTTAAGCTGCGTATCACTACGATCGGAAAAAATATCCTTAAGCACTGCCAAACGTTGCTCGGCTGTTTGTGTGTTCCATTCCTTTAGCCGGGTGGTTGCCCCAAAAGGCTGAGTTGTATGCAGCACTAGAACGCCATATTGAGTATGATCAAACTCTGGAGCCAACCAGTTTTTGAGTGTTTTCCAAAGATTCTCGTGGTGGTCGGTAAGCGGTGCGGCATAATCTTTCACTTCAGTTTGAGTCGATGCCAAAGCATCTGGCGAAATCAGACTAACGTCACCGTCTTTTTCAAACCAAACCGACTGGCCTTCGTCAAGCGAGAAGCATTTATCCAAGCCGATTAGCACCTGGTAATGAAAGGCTAAGGCAGTTGTTAGCGCGGCATTTTTGCTTTTTCCTCCGCTCATACCTTTCAGCTCCTTATATCCTTTTATGAAAACTCATGGGTGATAAAACCATCATAATTCGTTTCGACACATATTTGTACAATAGGCTCATCGACTTATAACGCCTTGGGTAAGCTGCCGGTACGGAGCGCAGCGCAGTGCCGGTCAGCTTCACCCACTTGTTACGCATTATTCCAACAGCCTGCACTCTCACTGTCGTAGAAGAAAATGTTACAGCCTTCGCCACAAACTTGTTTAACCAGTTCATTAATTCGGTTGCAGTACCCTTGGTCGTTATCGCGAACCGAAAACGCCAACTTTTGCGGCTTTGACCGAGCAATCTGATCTAAGATGTGGTGGTCTTGGTCGCCGGCTCCCCATCCATAAAAAACAACGGTGCTTGAGAAAGATGGCAGAACTTCTCTGTAGACTGTATTCAAGTAGAAACTAGTTTTGATGGATTTCTTTTTTTGATCCATTGTCCCTTCACTTACAAAAAGCGGCACATAGCTACCGGCCGCCCATTTCTCTAATATGCTCTCCAACAAGCCATTCCCAGCAGACGCGATTTTCCTCTCGTTCTCTAGCTTGTCCCTCGCCAGGATTAAGTTTCCGTGGGGATAGAAAACTAGTGAGCTATCTTTATCGTCCCCAAACGGCTCTCTGAATCTACTCCAGTCATCATCAAAGCTTCGGCCAGGGAACAGTCCTTAAAGCGGTGTCGGTTTTTTAACTCATTGCCGTGCATCATCGCCCAATAAACGATTAGGTCATAATTTAACGAAACGACAGTTTTAAACCCTTTCATAAACTTGGCTACAGTTGGAAAATGATCTTCCACTTCTCCGTACTCAGGATGAATATCTCGCACTGCATCAATCAGACAATCTCGAACATGGCGGTAGGCTTGCTCCGTCTTATCATCTTCTATATCAAGCGCTGCGTTGACATTCGTTGATTGCCAAACGATTCTCAAAACCAATTCGAAATCATCGGTGCGAAAAAAATCAAAGAGACTTCGTACATCCTTGGTGAAAAGACCATTTTCGATTGCGTGCTCCTTTAAAGACCGATATCTGAATCGATCATCGACCGCAATACTTGCACCGTTTCCCAGCAAAAGGTTATCGGTGAACTGATCAGCAATTTCTGACCAAGGCTGGATCTCAAACGACAAACCATGAACTCCTTGCTTTTATGCGTAACAGTGATTGGACTGCGCGTTCAACAATATTATCTGGCGCACTTCCTTTCTCCTAACGCATTGATTTTCTTCAACCTAAGTATAGCTAGGCCACCTATGCAGAATTCGCGCGCTTGCGCGTTTTGCCAGAACCAATAACACTGTATGCATATCCATATAATGAGGGAGCTGCTCTATGGATACACACATCAGACCGCCGAAGCTGATGGACCGGGTGAAGGCTACCATGCGAGTGAAGCGCTACAGCCCGCGTACCGAGAAAACCTACTGCTATTGGATACGCTACTTCATTCGCTTCCATGGCGTGCGCCACCCTGCCAGCATGGGTGGTTCCGAGGTGCGTGCCTTTCTGGAGCACCTTGCGGTGGAACGCCAAGTGGCAGCTGCCACTCAGAACCAGGCTCTGAATGCTATCGTCTTCCTCTATCGCCATGTTCTTGAGCAGCCCTTGGAGAGATCGGTGAATTCTCACGCGCCAAGCGCCCACGGCGGTTGCCAGTGGTGCTATCCCACGAGGAAGTGATGCGCGTACTGGGCCATCTTTGTGGCGCCATGTATCTGATGGGGACTTTGATGTACGGCTCAGGGCTGCGGCTTATCGAAGCCTGTCGCCTACGTGTTCGAGATATCGATTTCGAGCGCCAGGTTGTAACAGTGAGAGCTGGCAAGGGCGACAAGGACAGAACCACTTTGCTGCCTGCGGCCTGTATTCCTGCCTTGCAGCATCAAATCTCCACAGCCAAACAGCAACTTGACTATCGCCTGCATCATGGCCGCGTACCGGTGACGCTACCTCACAAGCTGGATCGCAAGTATCCAAATGCGGGCATCTCGTTGGCTTGGTAGTGGCTTTTTCCTGCCACCCGGCCCTGCTGCGATATGGATGGCAAGGTGGTTCTCCACCATATTCACCCATCGGCAGTGCAAAGAGCCGTCAGACACGCCATGCGAGCCGCATCGCTACCACGCCCCGGCTCCTGCCATACTCTGCGGCATAGCTTTGCCACTCAGTTGCTGAGCCAGGGAACCGATATCCGCACCGTTCAGGAATTGCTGGGGCACAAGAGCGTGGAAAACCACTCAGATCTATACGCATGTACTGGGCAAGGGCTTTGCCGGCGTGCGCAGCCCTCTGGGATAAGAGATACCGAGTCATTCAACCACGCTACCGCCAGGGGATGCTGCTCACCAGCCCCCGCCCTGGCGGTTATAGGCCGCCGTCATGCTTTCATCGGATGACATTGGAATCCGATTTGAGCCATTTATTTACTTTGGCTTGCTATATGAGTCATCGGCTTGCGTAGCCGAATCTTGAGCAACAACCGCACGATGCAGTTACTCATCCTACGCCACATCCTGCACCTCCCGGCACTGGGGATAGGCCGAGCATCCCCAGAATCGGTTGCCGGCGTTTGCGCCTCTTTTGGATGTGCGCAGCACCATGAAGCTTCCGCACTTCGAGCAGGTTCGGTCGGAGCTGGATTCGAAGCGGGCCTTAAGCTGCTTGACGTGCTGACGGTGCGTTTCCCGGTTGGGTGCAAGCCGGCCGGTTTCGATTCTTTCCAGCGCTTCCCGGACCTGAAAATCGTTCAATACGGGCTCGCGGAACGACTTAATGTAGCGCACATAGCCGCCACCGATGGTGACGTTGTCCGGCATCTTGGTCTTGAACACGGCACTGCCCGAGAAGACCACCACTGAGTGGATGGCTTCCATGGGCACGTCTAGCAGGGCTTCCAGCGCTTTCACGTGCTTGTAGTTCTGGCGCAGCGGGTTCTGGAATTTGAAGGTCTTGCGGTAGAGCTTCTGGGTCCACTGCGCCTGCTTCTCGCTGCCGAAGATCCAGCCCGTCATGTGCTTGGTCTCGATGACGAAGATGCCGTAGCGGGAGACCAGGATATGATCGATCTGGGTGGTGCCGTCGGGCGAGGCAAGCGTGACGTTGTGAATGCCACGGTACTCATCCGCGGGCAGCCGCACCCAGGCGATCAGCTTGACGAAGGCTTCGCCGAACAGGCCCTTGACCCAGCGAGACTTGAGGATGCCGAGCGCCAGCGCGACGAGGAGGAGCCACCACAGCGGGCGTACGGCTTCAAATATGGTCGAAGAATAATCCAAGACTACATCTCGCTCAGAAGATCCGGCTAACGCTCTTTGCTTCATCCCGCTTAGTCCAACGCTAACGTTTTTGTGTGTGTAAATCTACGTAACTATACTAAATTTTGACTTTGGCCATGTCTGTGTGGAAAAAAGCTTACGTTATGTCAGCGATATCTTACGCGAAGCGGGCTAAGAGGCAGTGCTCCAAAACGGCCGGTGCCTGGAAAACGAATCACAACGCTGCGCACCTGAAGGTGGGCTTCAAGGACGATGAGGTGTGGATCGAGGCGTGAGGGGTACTGGCGAGGGATGAGGAAGCGGCCGGTGCTTTGTGGCCCGGCGGTTTCTCATGTAGGTGGCGGACCTAAGCCAGGGGGGAGGACAACTGTACAGATGGGGCGAAGAAATGATTCGACGACAGCTATCGCGAAACGTTTTAGTTCAATACCGCACTCTGCAGCGATTTGGAGGCGCAGAATGAGTCGGAAAAATCGTCCGCAGCAGTGCTTCGTTAGCCCTATACAGGCAGAAGCGGACGATGCGGCTCTTTAGGGTACTGGATCTTAACCTGATCGCCCGGCCGGACAACACCACTGCTAATCACGATGCACATTATGCCAGCACGCCGCACTAAGTTTCCCTCTTCGTCTCGACCAAGGACTGCAGCCGTGAGACCCTGCTGATAATTGTCCAGTTGAGCGCAGGGATTGCGTAGCCCCGTTACTTCAAGTTTTGCCTCATTTCCCATAGAGAGAATAGTGCCGGTCGGCAAGGACAGCACGTCAATGCCAGACGTTGTGATGTTTTCTCCCATCGTGGCTGGCCCGACCCTGAAACCGGCCTCTTGCAGCTCTTCGATTAGTTCAAGATGGATGATATGGATCTGCCTGAGGTTTGGCTGGCTTGGGTCCTTCTTTACTCTAGACCGATGCTTCACCGTTTTACCTTTGTGAGCATCCCCATCAACACCTTCACCTTCTATGAGCATGATTTTGTCAACAGGCTCCTTCGAGAAATGATGGCATGATGATCTGCTTACCGATACAACTTTAGCCATAGCTAGGGCCCTCCCGGCTAACGCTGTGAACAATGCGAGCGACTCAGGAGCGAGTCCGGCGAAGGCCGCTGATTGGATGTCTTTTGCCGGGCCCGAGGCGGAATGAAGGCGGACGAAGCGCCATCGCTGCATGTTGTTGCTCGACCCCTGGCTTCTAACCACGAACAGCCGTTTCGATCGCGGCGACGTCTATTTTTTTCATCGTCATCATGGCATCAAACGCCCGCTTGGCGGCGGAACGGTCGGAGCTGGTATACGCCTTGGTCAACGCGATTGGCGTAATTTGCCAAGAGATGCCCCACTTATCTTTGCACCAACCGCACTCGCTTTCCTGGCCGCCGTTACCGACGATCGCATCCCAATACCGATCAGTCTCGGCCTGGTCTTCCGTGGCGACTTGAAAAGAGAACGCTTCATTGTGCTTGAACGCGGGCCCACCGTTCAGCCCCAAGCAGGGAATACCCATCACTGTAAACTCGACCGTCAATACGTCCCCTTGCTTGCCCGACGGGTAATCGCCCGGTGCGCGATGCACCGCTCCAACGGACGAATCGGGAAAGGTCTTGGCGTAAAAACGCGCCGCCTCTTCTGCGTCGTCATCGTACCAAAGGCAAATCGTGTTCTTTGCTTTTTTCATCATGTCACTTCTCCATCTCGCCTGCGGATAGCGAATCACGAATCCATCCAAGAACGACCTTCGAGAACTTCTTTTAGCGTTCTCAAGTCCTTCTCAACCGCTCCCGCATCTTCTGCGAATTGCTCCTCAGGCATGCCGGGTTGCCGCACTAGGGTAAATATGAATTCGCTTCCATTCCCGTTGGACACAACACGCATGGGATTGTGAACGACCACACCTGAATCAAGTTCAACATCATGATCCATGACACCAAACGTATTTTTTTCCGCAAATCTAATCTTTACTTTTCCAAATGGGGCTTCAGCCACCCACAAACCTCCTTCTCTCTTAACCGCGGAACTGGCTAACCCCGCTGCCCAGCGTGGCAGGTTTTCGGGATTGGAAGCGAATTCATAAACGTCGCTTGGGACGCAATCGATATAGATGCTTAAATGTTTCACCTCGTGCATCGGTAAAGTTTCCCTTTCTGTGATGAGAGCTGGATAGCCTGCCAGTCGTCAAAATGATTTTTCAGTATAAATTGACTATCACTTATATTTGCTTTCGGAAGAACACACGGTTGAAGCCTGCTTCGCGCCTACGGCCGACCTCGACGTACCCCATCTTCAGGTACATGGCTAAATTTTCCGTCATTGCTTCATTCGTATAGAGCTCAACGGCCTCATACCCGGCCTCACTGGAGGTGCGTTCAACGTGCTCGATCAAGCGCTTCCCAATACCACGACCGCTGTACTCCGGCAGTACTGCAACGTTCTCAAGATGAATGTAGTCGCCCTCGGGATAGAACACCACGTAGCCAGCGATCCGCGACTCGCAGATTGCTACATCTATCCGACCACTTTCGATCTGGCTTGCGAAGTCGGCATGCATCGGAGCAGGTTCTCTGCCAATACGCATGACGTACTTGGCATAGGCCTTGTATGCACAGGACCGAATAGCGGCCAAGTCGGTCTCGAGCGCGGTGCGAATATGGGCCTCGAGGGTTTTCATGGGCGTACGCTCACTTTTCACAGCAACTCGTGGAAGTAGCGCTTGATGTCCTCTTCGCCAGACACGAGGTCTGCATCAGAATAGCCCCCTCGCGGTCAAGCGCTCTTCCTGGAAACGATGAATACTGTCGCTTTTCCAGGTTGCCACTCCCGCTCAATGGAGAAGCCCGCCCCGATCAGCTTATCGACCAGGGCCTGCTTGCCGAAGCGATTCACATAGGGAGCGAGCCCCAGCATCTGCATCGGCGGAATCACTAGGCGCAACAGCAAGTTGATATCGCCGATCAGGACGGTGCTGGAAACGAACACGCCACCTGGCTTAAGCAAGCCTTGCACCCTGGCCAACGTCGCGTCCAGATCTTCGAGCAGGTGCAGGATATTGAGCCCCAGGACGGCATCGAAACTCGCCTCCGCCAGCTCCACCTCTTCCAAGGTGCCTCGTCGGAAGGAGATGTTCTCGATGGCGGCATCCCGTGCCTTCTGCTCGGCGATCTCCAGCATCTTGTCGGAGATATCGATAGCGACCATCTCCCTGACATGGGGGGCATGGAGGATTGCGGTACTCCCCGTACCGCAGCCGAACTCCAGCACGCTGCTATCCGGCCGCAGGTACTCCTGGGTGATGGCCAGCTTCTTCTGGTACGCGCTCTCGTTGCGAATGGGGCTCTTGGCATAGCGCTCAGCACTCTTGTTCCAGAACGCTCTGGCGTTTTTCATCGATTCCATCCTAGGTCAGCGAATCCGGAAACAGGAGAGCATCGGTCCATCACGAGACGACTTGTCCAGCATGATGCGCTGGAAAGCACTCCCGTCGCACCGGTTCGGGGAGCCCGAGTGCACGCGCCGCTGGTAAAAGCGTTCCATCCACAAACCTGTCGTAACGACTGCCATGCGCTGCCCCGTTGAATTTAGCCTTCGATAGTTGTTAGCGCTTACGTGCGAAGTCTGTTGGAATCGGTAGCCAGTGACGTGCAGCACGATGAAGAGCAGGAATACCCAGCGCGGTGTGTTTCTTATTATCTCGATCAACATGGCCGATTCCCTGGCGTCGATTTCGCCTCAGCATAGCGAAGCGAGCCCAACCCCTCCAGTCAGTGCTTACTAACCTGCCGCGGGCTGGATAGCGCCGCTTGGCTCAGGCTCGGAACACGAGAGGCCACCTGAGCGTCATGATCGCAGCCCAAAACAGTAACCAGCCAATATTACCAAGCCGTGCTGCCCGATTAACAATTTGGGGACAATAAACGGATAGTCGCCCCTCGGCAGGGCCAGTATCTTCTTACCGTCATCCATATACAGCCGAGGGCGCTATGAAAACCAGCCAAGAAGAGTCGCTTTCTACAATGCAGATGCTCGAAAGAATGTTCCAGGCGGAGATGGCTTTTATGGAATCGGAGTCAAAAGACATTCGCCTATTAGCGGATGCTTTTCACCCCGATGTTGTCGTCCACGAGCCGACATCACTCCCGTACTCAGGCGACTGGATAGGTTTGGAAGGTATCGCCGGGTTGATGCAACGAATGAGCAGAGCATTCAGCAAGGTGGCAGTGGAGGATCTGAACCACGCCGGTTCCCCAGCCAAGCTGTACGTCTCATGCACTTTGCATATGACAGCCCGAGCGACCGGAATATCAGTCACACAGCCATTTTCACAGATATTGAGATTTGAGAACGGATTACTGGTTGAAGGCACGCCCTTCTATTTCGATACAGCGGAAATCGACGCCATTTTGAATCAGCGTCCTTGAGAGTGGAAGTCTGTGCTTACTTACTTGGTGCACGCTACTGGAGCGTCCGGTGGCTAAAGATTCTTCCGCGCTGGAGAATGCCGAGCGTCACGGCTACACCGCAAAGTAGCGCCAAGCCAAAGATCCCCAGCGCAGCGGCGTGTCCGAAAGCATCGACCAGGATTCCTGTCGTGATAACGGGAATGCTGAAGCCGAGGTAAGCCATCAGGAAGTAGCCGGCGCTCGCTCGCGAGGGGTGCTCCGCCGCCAAGTCGAGTACGCCACTCAGCCCACCCAGGTAGATAAAACCATAACAGGCGCTACTTGCCGCGACGGTACCCAGCAGTACGGCCAGCAGATCGCCCTGCAAGGCGCCCCAGGCGATCAAAGCGTATGCCAAAGGCAAGATGATCAGACCCACTTGAGTGGCCATCTGCGGTGCCAGCTTCCTTGCCCATGGCTGGAAGAGCACGCCACAGCTGCAGACACCGAAAGTGGCGAAGCCGGCCCAGCCCGATAGGCCATGCTGGGCCAGGGTGGAAGGCAGAATCGCGATGACCAGCCCTACGGTTGCCCATGCCAACATAATGGCGAGCCCATAGCCGAGGGCTCCGGGGGGAAAGGTTGGCAAACGCAACATCTCGGCCCCAGCCCGCCGTGGGCAATCGTCCTTGAGTGTCAGCACCAGCAGAAGGGCCAACGTAGCGGCTACTAGATAGAGCCACAGGCTAGGTGGCGTCAGGCTCGGCGTGTGAAGCACGAACAAGCTGGTGAGGGCCGCACCGAGCCCGAATCCCAGCGCCGTACTGGCCGTCACCCAGTTGGCCGGAGCCCGACTATCCTTTCCCTCGAACAGCATGGCCATGTAGGCGGGTGCCACTGCCGATGTCAGCGCTGTGCCGATACCCATCATGAAGCGGGCGATACCCAGGGTAACCAACCCAGGCATAGCGAGCGTCAATACCGTGGCAGCCAGGCACAGCATCAGCGCGGCATTTATCAAGGGCTTACGCCCTACCCGCTCGGCAAGCCCATTGAGCCCCAGCAGCACTGGCAGGATGCCGACTACATAGCAGGCAAAGGCCACGGTCGTGGCCCCCGCGCCAGCACCGCTACGCGCTGCCAAGGCATCGTAAAGGGGCGCTTGCAGATTGACCGCCGTAGTAATCATGCAGAGTGCGAAGGCGAGTCGAATGGGTTGGGTTCGGCGCATGGACAAGGGCTCGTGATACATGTGTAAAAAGTGCGGGCTTCGAGGTCGTCCGCGTGAAAGACAATTGCATCTTCGGGACACGCATGGAAAGGTACGATCTCGCTGCTTTTCGAGAAGCTGTTCCAGGATTTTCTTGTACGGTTACCGTAGGGCGTACCGATGACGAAGTTGGAATTGGACAAACAGTCGAGCAAGCCCCTTGTAGAACAGCTGGTCGAAAGCTTGACGGGATGGATCGGACGCAACGGCGGCGGTGGAGGAAGCCGCTTACCTTCGATAAGACGCTTGGCCGCGGAGCATGGCATCAGTCGAAATGTCGTCATCGAAGCTTATGAACGTCTGGTGGCGCATGGGCTGGTACGTTCAAGGCCGGGATCGGGGTTTTATGTAGCAGCTACGGCGCCGACGGCCCTGGCCAAGATGGATTCGGCACCGAGCCAACTGGAAGATTTCACGAACGATATGTGGAATCTCTTCCAGGCTGACGAAGGTCACCTGAAACTTGGCTGCGGCTGGTTACCCAACCACTGGCGTGAAGGCGATGATCTCACCTATGCCATTCGTCAAGTGGCGCGACAAAGCCGCTCGGGTATCTTCGATTACAGTACGCCACTGGGCCCGCTGGATCTGCGCGGCTTGATCCAGGAGCGCGTACGGCTGTTGGGCATCGGGGCCGACGCCAATCAAATATTAATGACAGGCGGTGGTAGCCACTCGCTGGATCTTCTGGTGCGTTTTCTACTAGAACCCGGCGATGTGGTATTCGTCGAATCGCCGGGTTATTACAATCTCATCGGCTTACTACGCTTGCAGCGTATTCATGTCATCGGCGTGCCACGTCTGGCCAATGGCCCCAATATCGAGCGCATGGAAGCATTGCTGACCCAGCACAAGCCGAAGCTGTTTTTCATCAATAGCGTATACCATAACCCCACAGGCTCTACTCTGGCGCCTGCCATCGCCCACCGCATCCTGCAACTGGCCGAAGCCCATGATTTTCAGATCATGGAAGACGACATTTACGCCGATTTCCAGCAGGAACCCAGCACCCGCCTTGCAGCATTGGATGGCCTGGATCGGGTCATTTATCTGGGCAGTTTTTCCAAAAGCCTTTCCTCATCGTTGCGAGTCGGCTTCATCATTGCCAAGCAGCCTCTGCTCAAGCCTCTTGTCGATATCAAGATGCTGACCAGCATTTCCGCCTCACGCTTTGCCGAACAGGTCGTAACTACCATGCTCCAGAACGGCAGCTACAGAAAATTGACGGAACGCCTCAGGACCAAACTCTCGGAGCAGATGGCCGCGGCAATCACCATGTTGAAGCGCGCCGGCTGGGAGATCTTTGTCGAGCCGGCAGGCGGTATGTTCGTCTGGGCACGCCACCCATCAGCCGCCTCCTCGGCCCAGCTCGTCCACCAAGCCCGCCGAATGGGCATTACGCTGTCGCCAGGGCACTTGTTCCTGCCTGAGGATGGTGACTCACCCTGGATCCGGCTCAATGTGGCCCACATGAATGATGCAAGAGCACGGTCGTTCATCGGTGAGCCTGTCGGGGGGCGGCCTGCGCCGCCCTGTCCTTCGAAACTTTCTTCCTTGCCTTCATCCTGGCGGCCCGCATGAAGGCTCTCCGGGCGGTACGGGTCAGATTCTGCATGGCGCTTCTTCAGCTCTGAAAAACGACATCGCTCTGCTCGAGCGAATTTACGCCCAGCACGGCAAGCTGCAGGTCGACGACGCCGTCGCCGTTGACGTCCGCTTGCAGGTGACTACCGGAGGTACGTAGCTCGCCGCCATTACCGCTGAAGCCTTCGTCGCCCAGCCAAGCGAACTCCTGCAGGCCATCCAGTTCGCTATTGGCATCGATAGCGGAGAGATCGATCCGGTCGTCCTCGAGGCGGTTGAAATCTAGCAAGGTGTCCTGGCGCTGCGGCGTCGAATCCCTCGTGGAGTGGTACGCGAAGGTGTCGGCGCCCGTCCCGCCGGTCAGCGTATCGGCGCCGCTGCCGCCCACCAGGCGGTCGTTGCCCGTGCCGCCGGTGAGGTAGTCGTCGCCGCGCAGGCCGTTCAGGGTGTCGTCACCGTCGGTGCCGGTCAGGGTGCTGCCGGGTTCGCCTGTGACGGGGTTGCCGTCGCTATCCACCACTTGCTCGATCTCCGATGGGTCGAGCTTGGCCGGCTCGGCCTGGCCTTCTACCACGAGATCGTCCGGCAGGTGCTGCTGGTCGTCATAGACACGGTAGCTGAAGCGCCACACCTCGCCGGGCTGGAGCACGGTGGCATCGTCATTGGAGACGCGGTAGCGCTCGCCGTCCCGCTCCAGCACGCCGTTCCACAGCGTGTCGATGTCGGCAGGCAGCGCGAAATCGACGGTGGGATCGGCGATGGCATCGGTAGATGTGTTCTCGACCAGAACCTCCGTGGTATAGCCGCCCGACCACTCACTGATGATGTTGCTGGTCACTGCGGTCGGCTCGTTCGCCGGCACTTGCGGCGTGCCCTCCACCACGGCATCCGCCGGCAGCGCCTGGCTGGTGTCATAGGCCTTGTAGGAAAAGCGCCAGCTCTCGCCGGGCTGCAGTGTGGTCGGGTTGTCGTCGGTGACGGTGTAGCGATTGCCGTCGCGTGTCGCTGTGCCGTTCCATAGCGTGTCGATCTCGCCCGGCAGGTCGAAGCTGACCGAAGGATTATCGATGGCCAGGTTGGATGTGTTCTCGACGATCACCTCGGCGGTGTAGCCGTTAGACCAGGTACTGGTGAGGTTGCTGGTGATACTGGTCTGAGTTCCGAGTTCGGACTCGCTCTCGCTGCCGGCGACGAGCTGATCCATGTCCACCTCGAGTTCGTGCCCGTCGAGGCGCAGCCCCTGGGGCAGGTGGCTCTCGGGTGCATAGGCCTTGAAGGAGAAGCGCTGGGTCTCGCCCGGCGTCAGCGTATCGTCGCCGGCCAGCGCCAGGGAGTAAGTGTCGCCCTCCCGCGCGAGCAGGTTTGCCCCATAGAACTGGGTGATCTCGGCGGGCAGTTCGAAGTCGATGCGCGGGTCCTCGATGTTCGAGTCGGTTTCGTTGGTGATCTCGACGGCCATCACGTAGCCGCTCGCCCAGCGGCTGACGCTCTCGAAGCGAACCGCTGCGGCGACGTCGTCCGCCGGCGGTTCGTCCGGCGCTTCCGGCGGCGCCTCGTCGTCGGGAAAACGAATGATATCGTCGGCGAGGATTTCATCGGCGGTGGGTATCTCCGGCGCCGCTCCGGTCATGACTGTGCGCGATTCGACGTCAAGCACAGTGCCGTCGGCGAACACTGCACGCTCGACGTCGAGCAGTAGGTCATCGTCGCCCCAGCCATCCAGGAACAGGCCGCCGCCCGGCATGGGCTGCAGGCCGTAGGTCGCGTAGTCGCCCATCAACAGCGCCGTGTCGTTGCCTGGCCCGCCCTCTAGCCGGTCGTTGCCCGGGCCGCCGCGCAGTATGTCGTCGTCGGCGCCGCCGAGCAGGGTGTCGTGGCCCCTGGCCCCGTCCAGGTAGACCCCATCGTCGGAGCCCGGTACCACGTCGTTGCGCCGAGACCCGACCACGTAGTCGAACATTACCTGGTTGGCGGTGGGATCGGTCGGCGCACCGAAGCTCTCCCCGCCCTGGTTGATCCACAGCGTGGGCGAGAGGTTGTCGGTCGCCGGGTCGCGCTCGGATTGTGAAACGCGCACCGTGTTGTCATGATCCTGGCCGCCGTGGAAGTTGATGTCGCGATCGGTGAACTCGACGTGGATGTCGTTGCCCACGGAAGAGCGCCAGGAGGCGAATAGCACGCTGTGGCGCATGCCGCTGTCGTTGAGGTCGGTGAAGGTGCCGTCGTAGCTTTCGAACAGCTCGTAGGCATAGCCATTGCCGCCGCTACCCTTGTTGAAGGCACCCTCGGCATGGAGGTTCTCGGCCTGAATGTCGACGGAGCGATTGGCGACGAAAGCGACCGAGGGTCCGTCATTCACCTCGACGTCGGCGACACGCGCCCCGACCGTGCCGTTGAACTCGACGGCGTGATAGCCCAGGTGCGACGACAGCGTGTTGTTGAAGGAGCCCGAATCGGGCGTGCCGAGCTGATAGCCGATGGAGACGCCCTCCAGAGCGACATTCTCCAAGGCATCGACGCGCTGGATCCTGGCCTCGCCGCCTTTGAAATCGAAGTGCACGCCCCGGTCGAGGGTGACCGTACTGCCGTCGCGCTCGACGACTCGCGCCATGCTGGTGCGCAGCGGCGCGTACTGGCTCCCTTGCCAGGAGGTGTTGCCGATCTCGTCGAAGTACTCGGCATCGTTGTCCTGCCAGATGCGCACCATGTCGCCGGTGGCCAGGCCATGGCCGCTCTCAAGGGACAGCGTGTCGTTGCCCTCCGCGGCATCTGCCTGCAGCCGGCCGGCGCTGGCCGTGCCCCTCCCCTCGAACAGCAGGCCATGAGCGTTGTCGCGCTCCAGCGCCGTGTCGCTGAAGGTGATGGTCGTCTTGCCGCTGCCGGCACCGATCAGCGAGATATCCGAGCGTGTGACGCTCACTGAGTCGTCGAAGACGTACTCGCCCTCGGTCAGGCGCACGGTGGCCCCCTTCGGGGCACCATTGAGCAGGGTTTCCAGCTCCTCCGCGGAGACGCCGGGCTCGACCTTGGCCACACCGTCGACGAACGCCTCGTCGACGCTGTCGGGCTCGCCGACGTCAGGCGATTCGACGATCACCGGCTGATCGTTGACGCTGAAGCGGGTCGGCATCTGCGAACTGCCGTCGACGTTCTTGACCTTGAAGCTGACCGTTTGCCCCGGCGCGATGTCGTTGTCTGCGTCATCGTCCATGATCTCGTAGCGCTGGCCTTCGTGAGCGCTCATACGGCCGCCCCAGACATCCGTCACCGAGCCCGGCAGGTCGAACCCCACCCGATAATCGTCGATGGGCAGCGTACCCTCGTTGGTAACCGCAACTTCAAAGACAAAACCTGAGTCCCACTGACTCGTGACTTGGTAAGCAATACGCGCTGACATGGACACGCTCCCTGTGCGCAAGGATGAGCTCTAATGTAGAAGTACTAGATGTACTCATACTCCAGGCTAGACACGGAACAAAGCCCCTCGCAAGCGAGACGAGACGGCTAAAGAAAAGCCAAGTAGGAGGGCGAGCAAGAGGAGCCTGGATCAGACGCTCGGCGGCCGGTTAACGGTTTCCCGGTATTTGGTAGCGCAGCTCCGCGAAGCCCGTCCCCACTTGGCGGACGGAGACCAGCTCCAGCGGCGGGTTGGTGATGCGGCGTGGAAACAGCGGCTTGCCGTTGCCCAGGGTGACCGAGCCCACTTGCACGAGGATTTCATCCAGCAAGCCAGTGTCATGGAATTGGCCCGCCAGATCGCCACCGCCCACGACCCAGATATTCTTTCCGCCTGCCGCTCTCGCCATCTCGGCATGGGCGGGTTTGACGTCTCCTTGCACGAAGCGGATGTCCGCGCCTTCGATGCCCGGCAGCTTACGGGTCGAAAAGACCCAGGTGGGCTGTGTGTACGGCCATGCCGAGCCAGTTTCCTCGGCGACTTTCTCCAAATGGCGCAGCATCCACTCATAGGTAGTGGAGCCCATGGCCAGCGCCCCGACCTCCGCAAAGAAGGCGGAATAGCTCGTATCGTTGATGTCCCCCAGCGGGAAGAGCCAGTCCAGGGAATCGTCTTCGGTGGCGATGAATCCATCTAGGCTCGTGGCAGTGTAGTACTGCGTTTTCATAACCCCTCCAGTCAGCGCTTACTTACCTACCATGCCATGCTCAGCGGTCGTTAAAGCCCTTGCCCTGGAGAATGCCCGGCACGCACTTTTCGATTCGCGAGGTCCGTGTACTGGATTGCTTGGCCCCGGAGAAGTGCAGGATGTAGCCTCGCTGCCGCCCCGGCGTGAGCGCTTCAAAGGCGGCCTTCAAGGCGGCGTTTCCCTCCAGCGCCTGCTGGAATTCTTCGGGATATTGGAGTTCGTGCTTCTCCTTGAAATCCACGACCAGGCCGGCCTTCTCCACTTCTATAGCTTTATGGAGATAGGCTTTCAGAGTTTCCTGCATCGCATCGATCTCGTGCGCCCCGGTGAAGCGAATCTGACGCATCGCCTGCGAGTGTTCACCCGGTGCCACGAGAATGCCTTCGGGGTCCTTCAATAGGCTGCCCTTGAAAAAGCCGAGCGCGCAGTACGCTTTCATTCCGAAGATCAGAGCGACGTTGTTATTCTGGAACGAATAGCAGAGCTTTCCCCATTTCACTTCTTCATCGAGTCGGCAATCGAGAAGTAACGCTCGCAGCTTCTTCCTTTCTTCCTGCCACTCGGGCTTGCTCAAGAGTGCATCCACCTTGGGATTTATTCTTTTCATTGTGAGTACTCTTCTTGGCTGGTTGAAATGGTGGACTCCACCCGTCAGTGCTTACTTACTTGCCGTCCCGCTAGGCGAACCATTCCAGTTCTTCATAGGGTTTTTTTCGCAGTTCCGCTAGCCGACTTTCGAGGTTGCCGGAGTGGACCTCCAACTTGTGGTTGTCCGGATCGAGAAAATAGAGCGAATCGCCTTCGCTGCGGTTCTCCTTCCAGATCGTGACGCCCTGCTCGCGGATGGCTTGAGCACACGACCCAAAGGCCTCCGAGTCGACACCGAAAGCGATGTGGGTATATTCAGGCAGCGGACTGGAGCGCGTCTCGTCATCGAGCGATAGGCAGATCCAGTCGCCACCTGCCAGGAGGTAGGCGCCCCGAGCCCATTTCACGACCGGCTCGAGGCCCACCACTTGGGTATAAAAGGTGAACGAGCGATCGAGATCGCTGACCGCAAGCGTCAGGTGGTTGATGCCGGTGACCATGGCTCTCCCCTTTTCAACGTGATGCTTCGTTCTCGAGCGAACGTACCACCCGGCAAGGATTGCCCGCGGCGAACACACCCTCGGGAATATTCTTGGTGACCACGCTGCCGGCGCCGATAACGGAGCGGGCACCGATAGTGACACCGGGGCTGAGGATCGCCCCGCCACCGATCCAGACATCATCGCCGATGGTGATGGGCTTGGCGGCTTCCAGGCCGCTGCGGCGCTGCTCGGCGTCGAGCGGATGGGTGGCGGTATAGACCTGTACGCTGGGGCCGAACATCACGTGGTTGCCGATGGTGACGGCGGCCACGTCGAGGATCACGCAGTTGAAGTTGAAGAAGACACGCTCGCCCAGGGTGATATTGCCGCCGTAGTCGCAGTAGAAAGGGGGCTCGATGAAGGTGCCCTTGCCCATGGCGCCGAACAGTTCGATCAACAGCCGCTTGCGCTCCTTCCCCTGGTCGTCGCTGGAGTCGTTGAACGCCTTGGCCAGCAGGCGAGCGCGATGCCGCTCTTCGGCCAACTGCGGATCGAGCGGGTTGTAGAGCTCTCCGCTCAGCATCTTCTCTTTTTCCGTGCGCATCGTTCCCTCGTTCCTATCGCGGTAGGCAGCCCAGCCGCCCCTGCAGCTCGAACTTACTCACTCTAGACCAAGCGATGGCAACGCTCCTGCACTCGGGCCGAACAATTCCCGCTATGGCAGCGCCCCCTCAAAGTCCCAGCAGCCGCCACACCAACGGCAGGAATATTGCGGTAAACACGCCCGTCAGGCTCATGCCGAGCGAGGCGAAGGCACCGGCCGTGGGGCCGAGCTCGAAGGCGCGAACGATGCCGATGGCATGGCCGTTCACGCCGAGGGCGAAGCCGAGAATGCGTTTGTCGGTAATCTTGAGCAGGCGGGCGAAGAGCGAGACGAAGATGGTGGTCAGCACACCGGTGATCAGCAGGCCACCCAGCATCAGCGACAGCGAGCCCCCGATCTGTTCGTATATGCCGATGGCGATGGGCGCGGTAACCGACTTGGGTGCCAGCGACGCCAGCACGACGGGCGACGCCCCCAGCAACCAGGCGATCACAACCGAATAGAAGGCTGCCAGCACGGCAGCAAGCGGCAGGCAGCACAGGATGGGCTTCCATAGCGTGTAGATGTGCTGCCGCTGCTGGTAGAGCGGCACCGCCAGCGCCACGGTGGCGGGGCCCAGCAACAGCGTTATCCAGGCGACGTTGCGCCGATAGTCGGCATACTCATAGCCCAGCAGCCACAGGCTGGCCGCCGTCATCAACGCGCCGATCAGCACCGCCGGGCACCAGCTCGGCCGGCCGAGCTTTTCGAACAGGGCCACGCCGCCGAGGTAGGCGGCGAGAGTCAGGGCGATGGCGAGAATCGGGGAGCCCAGCAGCGAGGCGTGGAGTTCGCTCATGCCTGACGCCCCCGCTCGTCGCAGCTCGAGGTTTCCCTGGGCATGAAGCGCCGCATCAGCCAGAGCGTAGTCAGCACGCTGAGACAGGTACCCACGGCCAGCGCGACCATCACTGCCGTCCAATGGCCGGCGAACTCCTCGATGATAAAGAACACCCCCACCACCCCGGGCATGATCAGCATGGCGAGCAGCGGGATCAGCGCCTGGCTCGCCGTGGCCACGCTCTCGTTCAGGCGCCTGGCCGCCACCAGCCAGGCCAGCAGCAGCAAGAGCCCGGCCATGGCATGGGAGATCGGAAGCGAGAGCAGCTCGACCACGGCATGGCCGAGCAGTTGGAAGCCGAGCAGCCACAGGAACCCACGCAACAGCTTCATGCCATCTCCATGCAGGCCGGGAAAGTGTCCGCTTGCGGCTGCGCGAAACGAACGGCAGCCGGCGAGGCCGGGAACGGGTACAGCGTGAGAAAGATTATCACGCTACCGTTCGTGCGTGGATGGCCTCGGCTCCGTTCCTGCGCTCCCGCCGCCCCAGTAAGCGTTCACCCACCCGCAAACACCCATGGCATGGTGCGCTCGGCTCGAGCGGCTGCCCGACGCATGGAGACGGTCACGCCGCTCACAGCGTTTCGAGTGGCTCGGCCCGGTAGGCCTTATGCAGCAGTTCGACAAACGCAGCCGCCTGAGGCACCGGCACGTCGCCGATCCGACTGACGGCGATGCCCGGCGTCCAGGAATTCATCACGACGGCTCCCGCCAGGGTCGGGAGGTCGGCCGACGTCACGATTCGATCGCGCTGCGGGATACCGAGGCGATCCAACTGCCGGCGCAGGATGCCCATGGTGGTGCCGTACAGCATCTCCGCCTTTGGCCATATCACCGCATCGCCGTCCCAGAAGGCGAGATTCCAGATCGTTCCTTCACTGAACCGGCCCATACGGTCGACGAAGGCCGCATCATCGAAGCCCTGCTCCGCAGCACGGCGAAGAAAGTAGGTCTTGGCCACCTCGCCGACATGCTTCACCGCGGGCAGCGTTCGCTCGTACTCGTACGTCGCGAGCCTCAGCGGGCCCTGCGGACCGGACGAAGGAGGGCTTGTTCGTACCAGCACCTCAGGCGTTACCTCGGGGCCGGCCACCGTGAATTCCCCCGCAGGCGAGTACACCGTGGCCACCAGGGAAAGATCGTCGGGGCCCGCCGCTATCGCCGTGCGCAGGTAGCGCCGGATCTCATCATCGGGCAGTGCCTGGCCAAACATTTTCTGCGACGCCAGGCGAAGCCGCTCCAGGTGGAGGTCCAGCCCACGCACCCGGCCTCCGCGTACCTGCATGGCCGTGAAGTGGGCATAGCCGGCGAACGCCAGCGGTGAGAGCCGTTCCACCGTCGCTTCCCGACCGTTGCACTGCGTGACATGGGCTTCCGGACTTGCGGTCATTTCGTTGACTCCTGGGTTCAAGGTTCGGCCCATGGTCTTGCGTTGACGCCTCCTTGAGAAACGAGTATTTCTCGATACATCGTCAAACTTGGCTTGAAGATCGATGAGCAGTCGACTTTTACCCGGTACCCGCGCATTGAGAACGTTCGAAGCCGCCGGCCGGCACTTGAACTTCACCCGTGCGGCCGAAGAGTTGGGATTGACGCCGGCGGCGGTCAGTTACCAGATAAAGGAGATGGAAGAGCAGCTGGGCATCACGCTGTTCACCCGCACCAGCCGGAGTATTCGACTCACGCCGGCCGGGGCGGTGGTCTTCGAGGCGGCAAGCGAGGCCCTGGAAAGCCTGCGGCACGCCGTCGGCCGCGCGAGGCGCATGACGCGGGAATCGGCGCCTCTACGCCTGACGCTAGGAGCCCGCTTCGCGACGAACTGGCTGCTGCCCCGACTTGCCCGGCTGCGAGAAACGGTCCCTTCTCTCGAATTGTCGTTCGACACCACTGACGAAGTGCGCGACTTCGATCTCGACGAAGTGGACGTCGCCATTCGATTCGGCACCGGCCACTACGCGAAAACCCGGTCGGATCGCCTGTTCGAAACGTTTGTGGTGCCGGTCTGCAGCCCGACGCTACTCGCAGCCGACCCCGACCTGAAGACACCACGGGACTTGCTGCGTCATACGCTCTGCTACGTGGACTGTCGCGTGGGAGGCAAGGCTTGGCCGAACTGGCCGATGTGGATGGCGGCCGCGGGAATCGATGATTTCGACGGCAGCCGCTGCGTGGGCTTCTCCGACGCCAGCCATGTCGTGCAGGCGGTGCTCGACGGCGGTGCCGTGGGGCTCGCCGAGCCGGCCATGATCGCCGGCGAACTCTCCCAAGGTCGGCTGGTTCGGCTATTCGATGTCAGTCTCGAGGTGGCGCCGGAGTACGCCTATTACTTGGTCTACCCCGAAAGTAGCGCCCAGGACCCTCGCATCCAGGCGTTTCGCGAATGGTTGCTCGAGGAGACGGGCCATACGGCCCCCTACTCGTCCTTCGGCCCGATCCAGACGAAGGGGTTGTGCGCCACCTCCCAGAGATAGCCGTCCGGGTCGGCGAAGTAGCCGGAGTAACCGCCCCAGAAGACCTTCTGGCCGGACTTGATCAGCGTGGCGCCGGCGGCCACGGCCTGATCCAGCAGCTCGTCGACTTCTTCATCGGAGGCCAGGTTGTGCGCCAGGGCGATGCCGGCGAATCCGCTCCCTTCGGCGGGAATTCCCGCATCCTCCGCCAGCGAGTCACGGCCGTAGAGCGCCAGCCAGGTGCCGTTCAGGGTGAAGAAGGCCACTTCCGGCGGCGACTCCATCCTGGGAAGCCCCAGCCCCTGTTCATAGAACCGGATCGATGCCTGCAGATCGCGGACGCCGAGCGTGATCATGCTGATCCTGGGCTTCATGTCCCCTCCCCTTGCTGAGTTGGATAACTGGAATCGCCTTGCCGCTTCATCGCTAACCGTAATGCGCCCTGCCGGTTTCCGCCATGCCAATCCACGGGTTTTGTCACGGGCGAGGCGTCGCGTCGGGCAAGGCCCGCGCGGCGAACATCCAGGCCGGCAACTGGGTCCGTTGCAGCCAGGGCAGCCTGGCCAGCAGCGCGATGACCACCAGCGCGAAGCCGAGCCGCGCCCACAGCAGGCCGGAAAGATCGGCGCCCAGCAGCATGATCAGCAGGGTATCCTCGATCAGGCTGTGGCAGAGCCCGAGGAAACTCAGCGTGAGCAGAATGTCGCGGGGCGTGAGCCGGCCGGAATGCGCCTCGCGCAGCAGCAGGCCGGCACCGAAGCTCAAGCCCAGCGTAATGCCGATGACGGTGATGTTCGCTCCCGCCGGGCCGATCCCCAGCAGGCGCAGCAGCGGAAACAGCAGCTTGTGGATCAGCCGCTCGACCCTGAGCCAGCGCAGCAGTTGAAGGAATGCCATCAGCCCCAGGATCACCACGAAGATGGTGGCCAGGGTGATAGCCTGATCCTGTAGCCAGGCCACCAGCGAGGCGTCCCGCGGCGCCGGTTCCCAGGCCACGCGGTTGGCGTGCTGCAGCCAGCCCCTCAGCGAATAGCTCAGGTGCAGCAGCCAGCCCAGCAGCCAGGCGCCGCCCACCCGCAGCAGCAGCGTCAGCCACCAGGGCACGCCGGCCTTGCGTGCGACGGCCCCTTCCACCGGCAGCGAGTGGCCCACCGCCATCAGCGCTCCCAGTACCGTTACCTGCGCGACCGTCAGCGGCGTGTCCCGCGTGACTTCGAAAAAGATGACCAGCCCGGTATAGATGTTGGTCAACAGCGTGGCGGCCCACACCATGCTGAGCGGCTCGGGCAGGCCGAGGGGCGACATCAGCGGCGAGAGCCAGTGCCCCAGTCGCTCGGTCATGCCCAGCATCTCAAGCGCCTTCACGATCACCAACGCCGGCACCATGACCTTGAGCAATGTCAGGTAGACCGCCCAGGACTCGCGGAGCAGTTGCCGAGCCGAGTGCACGCAGAGGGAGAGTCGTCGCTGTGTCATGGTCCTGATTCCGAAAGTGAGCGCCAGGTGGCTTACTTTACGCATGTACCGAACAAGGCGATGGCTTTTTCGGACGCGAGCGAGAAGAATGTGCTTTTTTGAGCGAGGCGGGGGACATTTTCTGCACCATGGACAGACTCGACCTGAGAATCCTCGACCAGTTGCAGCAGGACGCCAGCCTGACCAACCAGGCATTGGCGGAACGCGTCGGGCTTTCGCCTTCGGCGTGTCTCAAGCGCGTGCGACGCCTGCGTGAGAGCGGGGTCATTCAGCGCGAGGTGGCGATTCTCGCCCCCGAAGCGCTCGGCGCCAGCCTGCACATGGTGGTGGAGGTCACCATGGTGCGAGACGACAGGACGCTCTACCGCCGGTTCACACAGCGGATGGAAGCGGCCCCCGAAGTGATGCAGTGCTACCAGGTGACGGGCGAGGTGGATTTCGTTCTGATCGTCAGCGTGGCCGATATGGAGAGCTACGACCGGTTCTGCGATAACGTGCTCGATGCCGGCCAGGACGTGCACAAGTTCCGCACGTTGATCTCGCGCAAACGGACCAAGTTCCAGACTCGGCTGCCGCTGGGAATCTAGCCTCACTGCATGAAAAAGCCGGGGCACCATGCCCCGGCCAGCGGTAGAGAACGAAAGAGCCTCAGAACGCGGCCCACTCCTCTTCGACTTGCCTGGCGGGTGCCGCCAGTTTCCTGACCAGCTTGGTCACGTCGTTCGATGCCGTGGCGGCGCCCGGCAGGGCCGGGACGTGGGAAGGCGCCAGTGCCCGAGCCGCTTCGCCTTCCGCGAGACGGAAGATGGCAACAGCCGACTCCAGCTGGGCGGCCTGCGCCTCGAGCGATGCCGCCGCCGCCGAGGCCTGCTCGACCAGCGCGGCGTTCTGCTGGGTCACCTCGTCCATCTGCGATACGGCCATGTTGACCTGCTCGATGCCGGAGCTCTGCTCCTGCGACGCCGCCGAGATCTCGTCCATGATGTCGGTCACGCGGCGTACCGAGGTGAGGATCTCCTGCATCGTGCTACCGGCGCTCTCGACCAGCGACGATCCCTTGTTTACCTGCTCGGCGGACGCTTCGATCAGGCGCTTGATCTCGCCGGCGGCCTCCGCGCTGCGGCTCGCCAGGTTGCGCACTTCGCTTGCCACCACCGCGAAGCCGCGCCCCTGCTCGCCGGCACGCGCCGCTTCCACCGAAGCGTTCAGCGCCAGGATGTTGGTCTGGAAGGCGATCGAGTCGATCACACCGATGATGTCCGCCACCTTGCGCGAGCTTTCTGTGATGCCGTGCATGGTGCCGACGACCTCCTCCACGACTTCTCCACCGCGGCTCGCGGTGCTCGAAGCCTCCTTGGCCAGCGTGCTGGCCTGGCGGGCGTTCTCGGCGTTCTGGCGCACGGTGGCGGTCAACTGTTCCATGCTGGCGGCGGTTTCCTGGAGCGAAGCCGCCTGCTCCTCGGTGCGCGAGGAAAGATCGGCATTGCCGCTGGCGATCTCGCGGGCGCCGACATGGATCGAACCGCTGCTGTCGCGCACCGTGGAAACGGTCTGCTTCAACCCCGTTTGCATGTGCTGCATAGCGGCAAAGAGTTGCCCGATCTCGTTGCGCCCGCGGTCGGCGATCGCATGCGACAGATCGCCCTTGGCGATCCGCTCGAAATGCTGCACCGCCTCTTCCAGCGGCCGGATGATGACCCGCACCATGCCCAGGCGTACGGCGATCACGCAGCTGACCACCAGCAGCAGAGCCGCCAGCCCGATGATCCCGTAAAATTCCATGGTAGCAATAAAGCTCTCCATCAGGCTGCCCCCCCGCTCGCCGGCGAAAGTCATAAAATCCCGATTGGCTTCGATATAATCCAGGTTGATAGCGTCGCCCTCACGCTTGGCAGCCCGGTAGGCGCGTTCGTCGCCCTGCTGCAGCGCCGCCAATTGCGGATGCAACCCGCGCTCGACCAATCGAGCGAACACTTCCTCGAGGCGTTCCGCATAGGGGCGCCCCTGTTCGGTCTTGGGCGCATTGACGAAGGCGGTAAAGCGCTCCTCGGCACTGTTCAGGAAGCGCTCACCCATGTCCAGATAGCGCTCGGCCAGTGCCCTGTCGCCTTCGTTCAAGGCGTCCAGATGATTGAGAAAGCTCAGTTGGGTATCGGCGACGTTCACCTGCGCCCGGTTGAGTTCGTTCAACTGCTGAACGTTGATGGTGTTGAGTTCCTGAATGGATGCGCTTCCCAGGCTGCCGGTCTGGTAGCCAAGAAAGGACACCACAGCGATCAACATGACAAAAAGGCCCAGTACGCCGGTCAGGCTGGCTTTGACCGACAGGTTCTGCAAGGTACGTCTCATCGCTAGTTTTCCTTTGCTCTATCACGGTTAAGCCTTCCGGCTCGTGGTCGTTCCTGGCCTTCATGACGGCTCATACCGTCGCGTAACTGCCAGGTAGAGCCTTATCGGCCGGCCTCCGGCCAACCGTGAGCGCATTCGGGGCGTGCAGAGCAAAGCCTTGTCCCACATCAAGCCTTACAAGTGTTTAAGAAATCGACTAATTGACGGCAAGCGCCACCCGCTGACCTGGCGCGCCTTTGCTGACAGAGTGCCTTCGTGCTCCTATGCTCAGGTCATCATTCGCACGGACGCTTGGCGTAGTCTCATGTCACGATTCCACCCGACCTCGGCCAGGGAGTGGCTCGATCGCCTGGATCGCTCCCGTCATGCCCTGCCGCTGCTGTTCGTGGCTTCGATGCTGGAGACGTTGCTGATCCCCATCCCCATCGAGGTCATCCTCATTCCCTGGATGCTGTGCCATCCCCACCGTAAGTGGACGATTGCCGGCGTCGCCCTCGCCGGCAATCTCACGGCCGCGTCATTGGGGTATGCCCTGGGCGTCTTTGCCATGGATCAGTGGGGGCAGCATTTGGTTGGGCTTTTCGGTAGTCAGGAAGCCTTCGATTCCTTTCGGGACCGGCTGCAATCGGAGGGGTTCATGGCCGTGGCGACCATCGGCATCGTGCCGATTCCTTTCCAGATCGCCATGCTGGCCGCCGGTGCCAGCGGCTATCCTTTTCCGCTTTTCCTGCTGGCCGCCATGCTGGGGCGTGGCATTCGTTACTTCGGGCTTGCCACGCTGGTCGCCCTGGCGGGCGATGCCGCCATGCGCCTGTGGCAGCGCCACGCCCGGACCGTGGGTGTGGTCGGCGTGATGCTGTGCGTTATCTGGGTGTGGTACGAGATGATGGCCTGACGGCTCGCGAACGCGGCGGCTCGCACCGGTCATGCAGCGTTAATGTGCTGGCCTACCCCGAGCCCTACGGCACCTCGATATCGAAGTGCAGTACGTCCTCGCGCATGCCGAGTTTCGAATAGAGCGCGATGGCTGGCGCATCGCCCAGGTCCGCCTGCACGTAGATGACATAAGCGCCCCGCTGAGCCGCTATCGTCTTGAGATGTTCGATCAAGGCGGTGGCGATGCCCTCGCGCCGGTGCGCTTCCGCCACCGCCAGGTCGTAAATATAGATTTCGCTGCGCTCCTGCTCGAACTTAATGAGTTCGTAGGCCGCCAGCCCGCCCACCACCTCGCTACCTTTCAACGCCGCCAGGGCAATGAAGGTGTCGCTGTCGAGCAGGCGCTGCATGTAGGCCCTGCCGGGGCGGGCCCTGGAATAGGTGTCCACCTCGTCGAAGGCCTCACCCAACATGGACAGAAGGCCATTCATCAACGCCATGTCCTGGGATGAAACAGCCTTGATCTCGAACTCGGCTGCATGCTTCATCGTCGACCTTCTGCGCCAACTTTCGGCGCAATCGCCGCGAGCGCCATCATGCCATCGTCACCTGGCCACCATGCGATACTACCGCTCCGCACGCAGGCTTCCATCGGTTGCCAGGGCGATCTCCACCACGTTGCCGGGTTCGAACTGCATGGCGAACATGTCGTACAGTTCGTGTGGGTCGCTGGCGGCAGGATCTTCGTCCAGGCAGGCCGCGCAGAACTCATCGATATCCTGCACGATTCGCTCCAACCGATAATAAGACACTGCGGTCGGGTTTGGCGCGTACTCTCCATATCCTGACTGGAACCAGGCTTTCTCCTCTTCCCGGTTCCAGTTGCCACCGACACCGCCACCGATAAACATCAAGTCGCGTTCGCGAGGCGCGAGCCACAGGGTATCCCAGTCGATGAGGGCAAGGCGTTCATTGCTCACCAGCACATTGCCCGCGTGCAGGTCGCCGTGGCACAGGCAACAGGGTAAATCTTGTCGGCGCAATTCGCCGGCAAGCGCCGTCGCACGGTCGACGATGTGACGAATCACGCTCTGCTGTCGTTTCAGCAATCCGATCATCCTGCGGCCCGGCTCGCTACCACTGGTCACCGCGGGCAGGCGCGCCAGCCATGCTGCCACGCGCTGCCGCCAAACCGGCGAGTAGGTTTCGCGCGGCAACCGCTGCAGCAGGGTATGGGGCAAGGTCGCTTCGTGCACCGATCGCAGCGTCTTGCCCAGCGTTCTCCATTGCCCCGGCGTGAGTTCGACTTGCCAGCCCGAGTGTCCCTCCACGAAGGGATAAAGCACGGCGTGCAGCGAGCCGAACTTCGCCCAGAGCTCCCCTGTGCGAGTCGCGAGCGGAGCAACCACATGGGCCAGGCCCTGGTTCGCCAACCACTGGGGCACGCTCAGCGTGGCGGGGTCGGGCCTGCCTCGGCGAAGCTTGAGAAAGAACTCCGTGCCCTTGCGGTCGACGAGGCGATAGGTGCGAGCGTCGAGGTCGGCTCCCAGGCCGAGCGGCTCGATGTCGCCAAGCGACAGGTCATATTCGATGGAAAGCCACTGATCGATTCGCATGGGGTCGATAGGCAGCGGATCTCGCATGGTCCGATTTCCAGCCTCGGGCGCGATGGTCGTGGTGCGTCAGTTCATCGAGCCGGCGCGCTGCGCCTGTTGGCGAAGCAGTTCGAATTCCTCGTTGCTCACCGCATTGCGCTCGGCGTCGAGGATATGCCCGCCGATGGCGGCGATCGATTGGGTAATCTGTATCAGGGTATCGGGATTGCGCGCAACGCTGCGCTTGTTGATGAAGTGGATCAGGATGGAGACGCCATGGACGATGGGCTGGTCGTCGCCCTCGTGGATGGGTGGCAGCGTGCCGGGAGGTGACGAATTGGCGATGGTCAGCTTGTAGCCGGCCAACGGGTCGCGAATCTTGTAGACACCGAATTTGGCATCGTAGTCCGCGTTGTACTCCTTGAGCAGCCGGGCGAGACGGCGATTCGTGTCCAGCCCCGGCCAGTCGAGGATAACGAACAGGCACTGCTTGATCTCGGAGCCCGAACTTACTTCGAACCGGTGCCGTGGCGCCGGCGTCTCCTCCGTGGCCGCAGGCACCGCTTCCGGTGCGGGCGGAGTGGGTGGAACGGGCGTCGCCGGCCTGGCTGGCGTGCGTGCCGCAGCCGGCGGTGCCGTAGGCGCCAGTGGCTCCCGTGCCCGGCGGCTGCGTAGGAGCGCCACCAGGCATATCAGCGCCAACAACAGCGCCACCCCCGCTATGATCAATACTCCAATGACCGGATCCATCCTGGCTCTCCCCCTCGCCAACCCCGTGACATGCCGCTTCTTCGCCCTCAGCCTGCTTGCCTGAACGAAGGGCGTACCCGCGGGCCATCTGGTTCTGTGCGGCTTCGAATATTGTGCCGAACGAACGCATCCAGATTACTCCTTGGCGTCATGTGTCACCAGACTGTTTCTCAACGTTAACTCAGCGTCAACACCCGCACCACACCTAGGCTGCAGCCTATTGCCATGCGCCGTCTCGGACCTCGCCGCACAGGCCACGGCCGGGCGCGCTCGCCGCGCAACCGGCTTCGACGGCTAGCGTTGAAGCATTTCAATGGCGGCTCGCGCCGACAGGCTCCATGCTAGGGATGTCCAGAGCGAAAAGGAGGTGTCTCCGTTTTACGTGACACTGGCCATCGACAAGCCGGCCTACTTGCCACGGAACGATGTGAAGGCCAGTGTCGTCAGGTGCCGTCTACTCAGGAGCGATGCCCCGATGGTACGACTCGACAAGAAAGCCAAGCGGCTCTATGTGCTGGACACCAACGTCCTGCTGCACGACCCCGCTGCCCTGTATCAGTTCGAGGAGCACGAAGTGGTCATTCCGATGACCGTGCTCGAGGAGCTCGACAAGCTAAAGAACGGCCTGCGCGAGATTGCACGCACCGCCCGCCAGGTCAGCCGTACCCTCTCCGATCTCACCAATCAGGTCACTTTCGACGAGATTCAACAAGGCATTCCGATCCCGCGCGCCGGCGGCCATACCCTCGGCAAGCTGCGCTTTCTCTGCTACCCCGAACTGAAACCGCTGGAACACCTGGAGGACAGCCCCGACAACGTTCTGCTGGCCGAGACCTGCCGTCTACGCGACGAGCGAACGGACGCCTCGGTGATCCTGGTCACCAAGGACATCAACCTGCGGGTCAAGGCCACCGCACTGCACGTGCCGGTAGAGGATTATCTGACCGACCGTGCCTTCAGCGACAGCGACGCCATGCCGGAGGGCGTACGCATCTACCCCGATGCCGAAGGTGGCAGCGGCCCTTGGGGCCAGCTCGACGTCAACGTCGAGGTGGAACGGGTCGACCACCATCACACCTTCTACCGGTTGGAAGGCCGCGTGCCGAGCGACTGGCATCTGGGCATGCTGGTGTCCGACAGCGAGAACGGCGCCAGCTTCGAGGCGATCGTTCGCGAGATGTCGCCCAGCCAGGCACGTCTCCAACTCCTGACCAACTACCGCCACAAGGACGGCGTGTGGGGCGTGCATGCCCACGATAGTCGCCAGAACTTCGCTCTAAACCTGCTGATGGACGACGACATCGACCTGGTCACCATCGCCGGCAGCGCCGGCACCGGCAAGACCTACATGACGCTCGCGGCGGCCTTCCAGCAGACGCTGGACGCCAAGCGTTTCGAGCGTATCGTCTTTACCCGGGCACCGATCTCGATGAGCGAGGACATCGGTTTCCTGCCCGGCACCGAGGAGGAAAAGATGTCGCCGTGGATGGGCGCCTTCCACGACAACATGGACAACCTGCTGCGCGACGAGCACGACGGCAGCACCAGCTGGAGCCAGGACGCCACGCGCAGCCTGATCGGCTCACGCGTGCAGATACGCGCCCCGGGCTTCATGCGCGGGCGTACCCTGAACGACACCTTCCTGATCATCGACGAGGCCCAGAACTTCACTCCCAAGCAGCTCAAGGCCCTGCTCACCCGTGCCGGGCGCAACACCAAGATCGTCTGCCTGGGCAACGTCGGGCAGATCGACACCCCCTACCTCACCGCCAACACCTGCGGCATGGCGGCGGTGGTGGAGCGCTTCAGCAACTGGGCGCATGCAGGCCACGTGACCCTGCGCAGCGTGGAACGTTCACGCCTGGCCCTGGCCGGCGAAGAACTTCTTTGAACTGAACGCGCCGGGCCTGGAGCTACCCAGGCCCGGCCAACCCCGGCCAGACCAGGCTCCCCAGCCAGAAGCCCAGCAGCAAGAGCCCCCCCACGCCCACCATCAACGGAATCGCCAACCGCCGGAAGTGAGGCTCGAAGTGGGTCAGATCGTCCAGGGCGGCTATCATGCGTCGCTCCCTTTTGCCGAAGGCGCTGCGTACCCTCGAGTTCCAAGCTTCCAGCGAGGCGCTGAGCGTCGCCAGCCCCGCCAGAATCCAGCGTGCCAACGCCGCGTAGCCCCACCACAGGTCGCCCGCATGCAGGCGAGACAGGGCACCCGGCTCCCCGCGCCTCAGCAAAGCCGCCAACAGCACCAGCCCGGCCAGCCCCAGCCCCAGTGCCGCCGGCCACAGCAGCCCCGGCAGATCGGCCAGCGGCGGCCAATGCACATGCTTGCCCAAGGGCAGCCACAGCGGTACGCCGGCCGCCAGCAGCACGCCGACCAGCCAGGCCAGCGCCATGGGCGAGCGCCATGCGATGGCATGCTCTCCGCGCTCCCGCCACTGCCGCCACAGCGCCCTCGCCATCAGCACGGTGGTACCCACCGCGGCTGCACTGAGCCAGGTCGAGAGGGCCGCATGATCGCTGTCATGCAGCGCCTTTTTCAAGAATTCCTTGGTCATGAGCCCCGATCCGAAGGCACCGGCCAGCGACAGGGCCGGAAGCAACAGCAGCGACCCGATCAACCAGGCCGGCAGTCGCGGCGGATGTTCGCTGATGCCAACGCCAAGAAACAGGACGCCCTTGGTCATGCCGTGATGAGCCGCGAACAAGGCTACCGCCGGTGCTAGCGCGGGCCAGAGCACCGGTGCACTCAGCCCTGCCCCGACCAGCGAGGCGATCATGCCCAACTGACTGACGCTGGAGTAGGCCAGCACGGCCTTGGGATGACGCTGGGCCACGCCCAGCAGCGCGGCCGCGAAGGCTCCCACCAGGCCCACTACGATGATGACCTCTCCCAGGGGGGCGAGCCCCGCCTCGGCACTCCCCAGTGGCAGCGTACTCAGCCAGCCCAGCAGCCCTGCCTTGACCATGACCCCGCTGAGCACCGCACTGGCCGGCGTGGGCGCCACCGGATGCGCCAGCGGCAGCCAAACGTGCAGGCCCGCCACACCGGCCTTGACCCCGAAGCCCAGCCACAGCAGGGTCGCCATCCACAGGCCCTGTTCGGCCTCGGTCACGGACACGCGCAGCTCGGTCAACGTCAGCGCTTCTCCGCTTCCCGCCGCCCACAGCAGGCCAGCGAGAATCATCGCCTCGCCCAGCAGTGCCATGACGAGGTAGGCGAAGCCGCCGTGGCGGGCTTCACGCTCACCGGTGTGCACCACCAAGCCGTAGGCCGCCAGCGTCATCGTCACGAAGCCGAGATAGAAGCTGGGAATGTCCTCGGCCACGATCAGCAGCAGGTTGCCGGCCAGTGTCAGTGGCCACAGCAGGGCGAATCTCAGCAGGCGGCGGAACTCGCCATCGTCGTGCGCCGTGCCGTGCCGTTCGTCGGCCAGATAGCCGCGCGCGTACCAGCCGGCCAGCCCCCACAGCAGCGCGGCAAACAGCAACCAGGGGCGACGCGCCTCGTCGATCTGCCAGAGCCCACCCAGCATCCAGCCCTCCACGGCCAGTTCCGCCTCGCCGGGCCAGAGCGCCAATGCGATGGCAGGCAAGGGCGCCGAGGCCCACCAGGGATCGAGCACGTGCGGTCGCGGGCCGAGCCGATGCGGATCGCCCTGCTGCACGGCGAACCATAGCGAGCTGCGCAGCATCAGCAGCAGCGGCCAGATCGGCACTAGGGCAAGCAAGATCTCTCTCATGGCCGATACTCCCCATTGGCCATGAAGATGGCGAGGTCCAGCGGGCTGAAGGCGATACCCGCCAGCAGTCCCGTCATCAGGCTGAACATTGCCGTGGCGGCCGTGGGCAGCAGCAGCCAGGCGCTGGTTTCGAAGCGCCCCAGGTTACGCTCTTCAGGCCAACGCCCCTGGCCATGCGCCGGCCCCTGCCGGAACCACAGCCGATGCACGATCGGCAGGAAATAGGCGGAATTGAGCAGGCTACTGACGACCAGCACGGCGATCACCCAGGGCATGCCGGCCTGCAGCGCCCCCATGCCCAGGTACCACTTGGTGATGAAGCCGGCCACCGGCGGCATGCCGATCATCCCCAGCGCCGCCACGGTGAACGCCACGCTGGTTAGCGGCATGCGCCGCCCCGCGCCGTTCAGATCGTCGATGCGATGAATGCCGAGTTCCTCGGCATAGTTGCCCGCGCAGTAGAACAGCGTGACCTTCATTAGCCCTTGGTGTAGCAAATGCGACAGGCCGGCGATCGTGCCGTAGGGGCCGAACAGGCTGATGCCGAGAATGATGTAGGAGACCTGGCTCACCGTGGAGTAGGCCAGTCGAGGCTTGAGCTCCTGCTGCGACAGGGCGCGCACGGAGCCGTAGAGGATCGTGACGACGGCAATTCCTGTGAGCAGCGAGAGCAGGCCCAGCTCGTGGCTCAGGCCGATACCGTAGATGTCATAGATCAGGCGCACGATACCGAACGCCCCCGCCTTTACCACCGCCACTGCGTGCAGCAGCGCGCTCACCGGCGCGGGGGCCACCATGGCGCGTGGCAGCCAGCCGTGCAGCGGTACCAGCGCCGCCTTTACCCCAAGCCCCGCCAGCAACACCACGAACAGCACAGTCAGCATCGGACGAGCGTCCGGCCCCAGGTCGGCCAGCATCTCCCGCTGTCCGAAGGACACATCACCCACCAGCACGTGCATGGCGACCACACCAAGCAGCAGCACCAAGCCACCGGCCAAGGTATAGCGGAGATAGATCGTTCCCGCTCTCAGAGCCTCGGGGTGGCCGCGATGGGCTACCAGCGGATAGGTGGAGAGCGTCAGCATTTCGTAGAACAGCAGGAAGGTAAACAGGTTGCCGGCCAGGGCGATGCCTACAGTGCTGGCGATACATAGGGTGAAGAAGCCGAAGAAGCGCTTGCGGTTGGGCGAGTCCTCGAGATAGCCGATGGCATAGACCGTGGTGGCCAGCCACAGCAGCGCCGACAGGCCGGCGAACATCAGGCCCATGGCATCAACCTGAAGCAGGAAACTGGCGCCCTGCACCACGGTGAAGCTGAAGTTGTAGTCGCGGCCCTGGTAGAGCCCGTACACCATCAGCATCACCATCAATAGCTTGAACAGTGCCGCGCCCAGGTTGACTACCGCCCGCGCCCGCCAGGCGCGCTCCGGCAAGGCGAAGATCACCGGCACCACCAGCAACGAAGCGGCCAACGCGACGACCGGCAGCCAAGCCTCGCTCATGACGTCCCCCCCGCCGCCCTCAGCAGCGACAGCGGCCACTCCGCCACCAGCCCCAGCAGCAGCGAGGCCAGCGCCAGCGTCAGCGCGATGGCATCCATCCCCCAGGGCACCGGCCGGTAGTCGAGCGAGGGAGCATCCTCGACGAAGGAGTAGCGGAACATACGGAAGACATAGGCGGCGCTGAGCAACGTGCCCACGGCCAGCACCGCCAACCAGATCCACTGGCCGGCCATGAGGGCGGCATTCAGCAGCAGCCACTTGGCAGAGAACCCCAGGCTCGGTGGCAGCCCGACCAGGCTGACCGCGGCGATACCGAAGCTGAGCAGCGCGAGCGGAAAGCGGCGGCTGGCGCCCGCCAGTTCACGCAGCTGCGCCTTGCCGGTGGCCAGCACCAGGTTACCGGCGGCGAGGAACAGGGCCACCTTGGCCACGCCATGGGCGACCAACTGCAGCCAGGTGCCCTCCCAGGCCACGGCGGCGACCGTCGAATCGGTACCCACCAGCAGCGGAAAACCCAACAGCAGGTAGCCCAGCTGCGAGACGGTGGACCACGCCAGCAACTCCTTGAGCCTTGCCGCGCGCCAGGCCATCACCCCACCCCATACCACGGCGGCGGCGGCCAGGCCGCCGACCAGCCAGGCCGCCGGCGCGGCTTGCGGCGTCAGTACCAACCACAGTTGTAGCGCGATGAAGAAGGACGCCTTGATCACCAGACCGGCATGGACCGCGCTGATCGGAGTCCACGCCGCCGCATGCACCGGTGCCAGCCAGGCATGCAGCGGGAACGCCGCCGCCTTGAGCAGCAGGCCCGCACTGAGCAGCGCCACCGACACCCACAGTAGCGGCCCCGGCTCGGCGGCTTCCGCCAACCCCGCCAGGTCCAGCCGCCCCCAGGCGCCCAACAGCAACGCGATGCCGAGCAAGAAGGACAACGATCCAATGAGCGCCAGCAGCAGGTAGCGCAGCCCCGCCACCAGCGCTTCGGCCTTGCCGGGAAGCAACATCAACCCGACGGCGACCAGCCCCATCATCTCCAGGCCGAAGTAGAGCAGCAGCAGATCGGCGGCGAGCCAGATCAGCGAGAGGCTGGTGCCGAGCAGTCCCAACAGCGCCCAGAACCAGGCCTGGCTGCGCGCGGAAGCCTGCGCATCTACCCGCAGA
>NZ_PJRN01000026.1 GCF_002930105.1 Billgrantia saliphila
TCGCCGGGTCGCTGGTCAGGCAGTTGTCGTCGATCACCACGCCGCCGCGCTCGCCCATCTCCAGGCCGCAGTCGCGGGCCAGTTCGTCGCGGGGGCGAATGCCGGCGGAGAAGACGATGATGTCGGTCTCCAGCACTTTTTCATCCTGGAACACCATGCGGTGGCGACTGGCCTCGCCGTCGATGATCTCCTGGGTGGCGCGGCCGGTGAGTACCTGCACGCCCAGCGCTTCGATCTTCTCGCGCAGCAATTCGCCGCCTTCGCTGTCGACCTGCATCGGCATCAGGCGCGGCGCGAATTCCACCACGGCGGTGTCGAGGTTGAGCCCGCGCAGGGCGTTGGCGGCTTCCAGGCCGAGCAGGCCGCCGCCCACCACCACGCCGGTGGTGGCGGTCTCGGCGGCTTCGCGGATGGCGTCGAGGTCCTCCAGGGTGCGGTAGACCAGGCAGCCTTCGCGCTCGTTGCCGGGAATCGGCGGCACGAAGGGGTAGGAGCCGGTGGCCAGCACCAGGCGGTCGTAGGCGTAGCGGCCCTGTGACGTGACGACTTCACTCTTGTCGCGATCGATCTCGGTGACCGCTTCATGCAGGCGCAGTTCGATGCCGTGCTCGGCGTAGTAGTCGGCGGTGGAGAGCGCCAGCGAGGCGGCGTCGCGGCCACTGAAGTATTCGGAGAGGTGCACGCGGTCGTAGGCCAGGTGGCGCTCCTCGCCGAACACGGTGACGGCGTAGCGCTCGGTGGCGCCCTGTTCGACCAGCTGCTCGACCAGGTGGTGGCCGACCATGCCGTTGCCGATGACGATCAGTTGCGGTTTCGCGGGTGTGTTCATGCGGCCTCCTTCGCGGGGCGTTGCGGTGATTCGTTCAGGGCGTCGTCGAGTAGGAGTTGGGCGTCGGAGGCGCCGAGCAGCAGGGCCGAGCGGCAGGGGGTCAGGTCGCGACCTGCCAGGGCCTGCTCGAAATACCAAGGGCCGGAGGCGGTGTCGCCGTAGAGCACGGCGCCTTCCAGGCGGCCGTCGCGCAGCAGCAGGCGGCGGTAGTCGCCCTGCTGGGGGTCGCGATAGCTGAGCACTTCATGGCCGCCGGGTTCGGGGTCGGTGGGGCCGAAGGCGTAGAGCGAGATGCCGCTCACCTTGAGCTTGGTGGCGGTCGGCTGCTCGACGTAGCCCTGGGCGGGCTCGGCATCGGCGTGGTCATGGTCGAGACAGAGCCGGTCGGCCAGGACGTCGACCTGATGCCAGATCGGTTCGACCAGGCCGTAGGTCCGGTCTTCGAACTCGCAGCACTCGCCCAGGGCGTGGATCGCCGGGTCGGAGGTGGTCAGCCACACGTCGACGACGATGCCGCGGTTGACGCTTAGCCCGGCCACGCGGCCCAGTTCGACATTGGGCACGATGCCAATGGCGAGGACGACGCAGTCGGCGGCAAGGCGCGTGCCGTCGGCCAGGTGTACGGCGCAAACGTGGCCGCGGGCATCGGCTTCCAGGCGTTCCACCTGGGCGCCGGTGTGGATGTCGAGCCCGCGGTGGCGCAGCTCGTTTTCGAGCAGGCGCGCGGCGGTGAGGTCGAGCTGGCGGTTCATCAGGCGCTCGGCGCGCTGCAGCAGGCTCACCTGCATGCCGCGTTTACGCAGGCCTTCGGCGGCTTCCAGGCCGAGCAGGCCGCCGCCGATCACCACGGCATTGCCGCCTTGTTCGGCGGCACTCGCCAGTGCCTCGGCGTCGTTCAGGTCGCGGAAGACGTGAACGCCAGGCAGGTCCAGCCCCGGTACCGGCGGGCGGGCCGGGTTGGAGCCGGTGGCCAGTACCAGGTGGTCGTAGCCGAGTTCACGACCGGTGTCGGTGGTCAGGCGGCGCGCGGTACGATCGATCGTCTCCACCCGCTCGCCCAGCACCAGCTCGATGCCCTGTTCGGCGTACCACTCGGCATTGCGCAGGGTCAGGGCCTCTCGCTCCATCTCGCCAGCGAGAAGCGGCGAGAGCAGGATGCGGTTGTAGGCCGGTGCCGCTTCGGCGCCGATCACGGTGATATGCGAGGGGCGCTCAGCACGGGCAAGCAGCGCCTCGACCAGCCGGTGGCCGGCCATGCCGTTGCCGACGATGACCAGATGCTCGGTCGTCGCGGTGGTGCTCTGTTGATGGGGCATCTGCCGATACCTCCTTTCGATGCGCTTGTCTTGATGGCTGGGCCATAACGCAATGACGCCTCGGCGCGGGCCCGCTCGATCGGATCGAGACAGGGGGCGCGGAGACGTCGTTGTCGTGTTTGTCAGGCTTCGTCTGTAGAGACGGGCGATCGCCGTTGATCGCTATTTACCCAGTCGGTTTCAAGAACCCGGCCAGAATGCCGGAAGGCCATTAATTTGCTTTCACGTACAGTAGGTTGGCGCCGGGGCATGGCGTCGGCCGGGCTTCACGCGCCGGCCGACCTTGCACATCACTGGTGCGTCGCGGCATCGAAATGCACAGGGCTGTAGCACGTCGTCAGCAGAGCGGGATCGAAGCGTCCCCCCTGCTGTTCCAGGTGCTGGACGATGGGCGAGGCGAAATGCAGGGCAGCCTGCGGGGTGGGGCGCAGCATGTTCGCGCCAAAGAAGCGCTGGTGGATCGGCGCGCTGTCCGCCACCAACGTTTCCAGGTGGCGCACCGAGCGGTCGAGGTAGGGCGGCAGCGCCAGCCAGTCGCGGGCCTGCCGCAGGTGGTCGGGCGAAGCCGAAAGCCACACGCTGGCGTCGCGCAGGGCACGCAGCAGCGCCGCCAGCGTGGCCGGGTAGCGCTGCGCCCAGGAGCGCGTCACGCCCAGCACCTTCTCGGGGTGGTCGGGCCACAGTTGGGCGCCGGTGGCCACCAGCCGGCCGATGCCGCAGTGGCGGGCCAGGGTGCCCCAGGGCTCGCCGGCGCAGAAGCCGTCGATCTGCCCGTCGCGCAGGGCTTCCACCATGCGCGGCGGGGGCAGGGCGACCAGCTCCACGTCGCGGCTCTGTGAGATGTCGCCGAGGGCCAGCCACTCGTTGAGCTGATAGTGCTGGCACGAATAGGGATAGACCATGGCCAGGCGCGGGCGTATGGCGGGGCGTTGGTGGCGCAGCCAGTCACCCAGGGCCAGAGCGCTGGAGGCGGGGTCCTCGCTCAAAGCCGCGCCGCTCTCTTGGCTCAGGGCATCGGAGAGAGTGATGGTATTGCCGTTGCAGCCGAGCAGCAGCGGGGCGAGGGTCTCGCAGGGCGCGCGGCCCAGCCCCAGGCTCATCGCCAGCGGCATGGGTGCGAGCATCTGGGCGCCGTCGAGCAGGCCGGCGGCGACCTTGTCGCGCACGG
Source organism: Billgrantia saliphila (assembly GCF_002930105.1). Lineage (GTDB taxonomy): Bacteria > Pseudomonadota > Gammaproteobacteria > Pseudomonadales > Halomonadaceae > Halomonas > Halomonas saliphila. The sequence goes on from NZ_PJRN01000026.1 coordinate 3,314, forward strand.
TCGCCCAGGCGTTCTCCCGCGACAGGCTGACGTCGAGCCCCTGGGCGGCAAAGCAGCCCCGCTCGCGGGCGACGATCAGCAGAACGGCATCCAGCAGGGGCACGAAGCCGAGGGTGAGTCGTTCGAGCTCCGGTGCGGTCGAGTCGATATGGACGGTCATGAGCGGGCCCCCCGTTCGTCGGACGTTCGCCCTTGGGGCGATGGCAGGTTCAGGCGTTCGAGAATGTCGATGACGCTGTCGGCAACGGTGCCGATGCGCTGGCCGCGGTCCATGGCCAGCTTGCGCAGCATGCGGTAGGCCTGCTCCTCGTCGCAGTTCTGGTGCTTCATCAGCAGGCCCTTGGCGCGTTCGATGTTCTTGCGTTCGGCCAGCTGGCTGCGGGCCTTGTCCAGCTCCCGGCGCATGCTCTGGAAGGCATCGAAGCGGGCGATGGCTACCTCGATGATCGACTCGACCCGGCCGGGCACCAGGCCGTCGACCACATAGGCACTGACGCCGGCCTTGAGCGCCGCCTGCAGGGTGTCGGAGTCATGCTGGCCGGCGAAGAACACCACCGGGCGCGGGTTCTCGCGGCTGAGCAGGGCCATGCTCTCGAGGGTGTCGCGGTCGGGGCTCTCCATGTCGATGATCACCACGTCGGGCTGGTGACGCTCGACCATCTGGTTGAGGCTGGATGGGCTCGACAGGCGGCAGATGACGCAGTGACCCTCCGCCACCAGCGCTTCCTCGACCATGGCGGCGCGCACCATCTCGTCGTCGACCAGCAGAATGTTCAAGGGTGATGGCATGTCGTTATCGCTCGTCTATCGTTGGCGTGCAGGGACGTCATGTCCATTGCCTTGCAAGAAGCATTCCATACGTCAATTGACGCGATTCGGCGCCCGTCGATACGAGGCGTGGCACCAGCCTGGTGCAAGCCGCGGTCATCCCGCTGAGGCATGGTGCGGCGCGTTCGCGTGCGGGGAAGGGCCGGCTGGCACAAGCCAGGGCCAGGTAGCTGATAAAACGCGGGATATTGACGGGCTGGCACGTCGCCTGCTTGATGCGAGTCAAACGATGAAGAGGGGCGCCAGGGCGGCGCCCCGAGCGGCAACGACGCCCGCCGATTCGCCACCCTTCGTGGGCGGCCGTCGGCGGGCGTCGTCGTTTCGATAGGCCAGACAGGAGATCGACATGCGCGAGGCCCGAACCACCTGCCCCTACTGCGGCGTTGGCTGTGGCGTGCTGGCCTGCGTCGAGGGCGAGCGGATCGCCGACGTACAAGGTGACCCGGCGCACCCGGCCAACTTCGGTCGGCTGTGCGTCAAGGGCTCGGCCCTGCACGAAACGCTGGGCCACCATGGCCGTTTGACCCGGCCGCGGGTTGATGGCGTTGAGGTCGACTGGGACACGGCGCTTGCCGCCGTGGCCGAGCGGCTCACGGCGGTTCAGGCCGCCCGCGGCTCGCAGGCGCTGGCGGCCTACCTCTCGGGGCAGTTGCTCACCGAGGACTATTACGTCGCCAACAAGCTGTTCAAGGGTTTTCTCGGCACCTCGCACCTGGATACCAATTCGCGGCTGTGCATGGCCTCGGCGGTGGCGGCCCACAAGCGCGCCTTCGGCGCCGACGCCGTGCCGTGCTGCTACGAGGACCTGGAAGAGGCCGAACTGGTGGTGCTGGTGGGGTCGAATCTGGCCTGGAACCACCCGGTGCTGTTCCAGCGGCTCAAGGTGGCCAAGCAGCGCAACCCGCTGATGCGGGTGGTGGTGATCGACCCACGGGTCACCGACACCTGCGAGATCGCCGACCTCTACCTGGGGCTGGCTCCCGGCAGCGATGCCCGCCTGTTCACCGGGTTGCTGGCGTGGATGGCCGAGCGTAACAAGCTCGACCGGGTCTATCTGGAAGCCCATACCCAAGGCTTTGACGAGGCGCTGGCCGCAGCGAACGAGCAGGATGCCAGCGTGGAGGCCATCGCGGCGGACTGCGACGTCGATTCCGAGCGCCTGGAAACCTTCTTCTACTGGTTCGCCAGCCACCTGCATGTGGTCACGCTCTTCTCCCAGGGGGTAAACCAATCCACGAGCGGTACCGACAAGGGCAACGCCATCATCAATTGCCACCTGGCGGGCGGCAAGATCGGCCTGCCTGGGGCCGGGCCGTTCTCGATCACTGGCCAGCCCAACGCCATGGGCGGGCGCGAGGTGGGCGGGCTGGCCAACCAGCTCGCCGCGCACATGGACTACGACACCCCCGGCGCGCGCGACCGGGTCACGCGCTTCTGGACCACCGAGCGGCGGGTGCCGTCGCTGCCCGACGGGCCCGGCCACAAGGCGGTGGACCTGTTCGCGGCGATCGAGCGCGGCGAGGTGCAGGCGCTGTGGATCATGGCCACCAACCCGGCCGTCAGCCTGCCGCGGGCCGACCGGGTGCGCGCGGCGCTGGCGAAGTGCCCGCTGGTGATCGTCTCCGAGTGCATGGCAGACGCCGACCTGTTGGACTACGCCGACATCGTGCTGCCGGCGTCGAGCTGGTCGGAAAAGGACGGCACCGTGACCAACTCCGAGCGGCGCATCTCGCGCCAGCGCGGCATCCTGCCGCCGCCGGGGGAGGCCAGGCACGACTGGTGGATCATGTGCGAAGTGGCCAAGCGGCTGGGCTTTGGCGAGGCCTTCGACTATGCCCACCCGAGCGAGATCTTCGACGAGCACGCCCGGCTCTCCGGCTTCGAGAACGATGAGGGGCCGGGAAGGAGCCGGCGGTTGTTCGACATCTCGGGCCTGGCCGGGCTCGACCGCACCGCCTACGACGCCCTGGCACCGATCCAGTGGCCGGTCAATGCCGACGCCCCGCACGGCACCGCCCGGTTGTTCATCGACGGTCGTTTCGCCACGCCCGACGGCCGCGCCCGCCTGTTGCCGGTGCGCCCGCGCCCGCCCGCACAGAAACTGGACGCCGCCCGGCCGCTGCGGCTCAACACCGGGCGCATCCGCGACCAGTGGCACACCATGACCCGTACCGGCCGCGCGCCGCGGCTGATGAACCATCGCGCCGAGCCGTTCATCGAGATCGCCCCGGAGGATGCCGCCGCGCTGGGGGTGAAGGAGCACGCGCTGGCGCGCCTGCACGGCGCCGGCGGCGATTACATCGGCCGCGTGCGGGTGTCTCGCGGGCAACGACGCGGCGAGGTGTTCGTGCCAATGCACTGGAGCGGTCACTTCAGCGGGGCGGCGCGCATGGGCGAGCTGATCGAGGCGCACGTCGATCCCGTTTCCGGCCAGCCGGAATCCAAGCACGGCGCGGTGGCTTTGGAGCCCCTCGCGGTGGGCTGGGAGGCGACGCTGCTGGTGGCCGACGAGCTGGGCGCGTCGGAGGCCGCCTGGTGCGACGCCAGCCGCTACTGGGCACGCATTCCTCTGGGCGGCTGCCAACGCTGGCAGCTGGCCGGCGGCGAGCCGGGAAGCGCCTGCGGCGATGTTGAGAGCGCCGGCGGCGGGGTTGGGAGCGCCTGCGGCGGGGTTGAAAAAACCTCGCACGATTGGCTCGCCTGGCTGGAGGCCCGGCTGCCCGTGGCACCGACGCTGTGGTGCACCGATCCCTCGAGCGGACGCCTGCGCGCCGCGGGGGTCGATGATGCCGGGCGCCTGCGCTGGTGGTTGATGGCGGGCCCGCCCATGGAGCTGCCTAACCTGGCCTGGCTCGATGCCCGCTTCGCAGAGGCCACGGCGGGGCGGGCGCTCACCACGTCGCATCGCCGCCGCCTGCTGGCCGGCTGCGACGACGGTGCCGCCAACCAGGGCCCGGTGGTCTGCAGCTGCCACCAGGTGGGTCAACGCGCTATCCTAGGGGCCATCCGTGAAGGCGATGACAGCGTCGAGGCGCTGGGCGCCAGGCTGGCCTGCGGCACCCAGTGCGGAAGCTGCATACCCGAGCTGAAATCGCTTATCGAAGAGGAGAAGGCCCATGCGAGCGCTGAGCCAACTGAAGACACTGTTGTCGCCTGAACCGCTGCAGGCGGCCCTGTCGCGTCTGCATGGCCTGGGGCATATCGTGCGCTCGCCGTTCGGGCGAACCACCCGCGTTGCCGCCCCGACCGTGACCCTGGACGGCGATTGCCATGCCGGCCGGGTCTACCTGGTGGGGGCGGGCAGCGGCGACGTCGAGCTGCTTACGCTCAAGGCCGCGCGCCTGTTGCAGCAGGCCGATGCGGTGGTCTACGACCGCCTGGTGGGCGACGACGTGCTGGCGCTGATTCCCGCCGGGCATGAACGTTATTACGTGGGCAAGGAGCGTGGCCACCACAGCGTGCCCCAGGCCGAGATTGGCGCGCTGCTGGTGAAGCTGGCGGGACAAGGGAAGTCGGTGGTGCGCCTCAAGGGGGGCGACCCCGGCGTGTTCGGGCGCATGGGCGAGGAGCTCGCCGCGCTGGCCGAGGCCGGCGTTGAGGCCGAGATCGTGCCGGGCATTACCGCCGCCTCGGCAGCCGCCGCCGGCATGGGCATCCCGCTCACCGACCGCGCCCACGCCCAGCAGCTGCGCTTCGTCACCGCCCAGCTGTGTCGCAAGGGCGGCGAGCCCGACTGGGCCGAGCTGGCACGCCAGGACGAGACGCTGATCTTCTACATGGGCCTGACCAAGGTGGAAGCCATCTGCACCGGGCTGCGGCGTGCCGGCCTGCCCGACGACTGGCCGATCATGCTGGTGGCCAACGCCAGTCTGCCCGAGCAGGCCTCCCTGGTCGGCACGCTGGCCGACATGCCGGAGAAGCTCGCTGCCTCGCCGCTGCCTTCGCCGTGCCTGATTGTGGTCGGCAGCGTGGTGCGCATGGTCGAGCGAAGCCCGGCTGCCATGACGAACACGCCGGCCGAGCCGTCGCGCTGAGCTTCGGCCGCCGGCACCGAGGTTGCACCAAAGGCGGGCGCTCGCTGCTCGCCTTGCACCGCGCTGGAAGGCTGTCGTTTCTTCTGTCTCCCGTTGAGCGTGACAATTACCGAGCGGCGGGGCGTGAAGCGCCACTGCGGCCGTCTTTTACGGCCTTTCAGGTTGGCGAGTACGGGAACGAGGCAAACTGGCACGCAACGTGCTTATGACTGGGTAGGAGGCGCCGAAGCAGGCGGCGGGCAATCAATGACGATCGCCAGCCGACAAGGCGCCTCACATCGCGACGAACCCACAGGCAAAGGCGCCTGGAGCTCTAAAGCTTCAGGCGCCTTTGCGTTCGTCACGCCAGCCACGAGTCGAAGAGGCGCCACGCGCGTAGAGAACGCTATGTCCTATCTGCTTCCTTCCGAATTCGCGACCAAAATGGTGGACGCGGGCGAGTCCAAGCTCCATATGGCCACCCGGGACGTCCTGATCCGATCCTTCATGGCGGGGGCGATCCTGGCCCTGGCTGCCGTGTTCGCCGTCACCGTCACCGTCCAGTCCGGCTCGGCGATCCTCGGCGCCGCGCTGTTTCCCGTCGGCTTCTGCATGCTCTATCTGATGGGGTTCGACCTGCTGACCGGCGTGTTCGTGTTGACGCCGCTGGCGTGGATCGATCGGCGCCCGGGGGTGACGATCCAGCGGATCCTGGCTCACTGGGGCAAGGTCTTCTGCGGTAACTTCGCCGGTGCCATGACGGTGGCGATACTGATGGCGATCGTTTTCACCTACGGTTTTTCCACCTCACCCGACGAGGTGGGGCAGAAGATCGCCAACATCGGCCACAGCCGCACCGTGGGTTACAAGGAGTTCGGCGCGGCGGGCATGCTGACCATCCTGATTCGCGGCATCCTGTGCAACTGGATGGTCTCCCTCGGCGTGGTGGGGGCGATGATATCGACCACCGTGGGGGGCAAGGTGATCGCCATGTGGATGCCGATCATGCTGTTCTTCTTCATGGGTTTCGAGCACTCCATCGTCAACATGTTCCTGTTCCCCTCGGCGATGATGATGGGCGGCGGCTTCTCGATCGCGGATTATCTGATCTGGAACGAGATTCCCGTGGTGGTGGGCAACCTGATCGGCGGGCTCTCGCTGACCGGGCTGACCCTCTATACCACCCACGTGCGCACGGCGCCGCTGCGCGATATCTGACGTGGCGTCTTTTGCACCCGGCCGCTCGCTGCGGGTTACGCTGGGCCAGTGCTCGGAGCGTGGGCGCAAGGCGGTCAACCAGGACTTCCATGGCGCCTACGTGCCCCGCGAGCCGCAGCTCTCGACCAAGGGCATCGTGGTGGCGCTGGCCGACGGCATCAGCAGCAGCGAGGTGAGTCGGATCGCCAGCGAGGCGGCGGTAACGGGCTTCATCGAGGATTATTACTCCACCTCGGAGACCTGGACCGTGAAGACCTCGGCGCAGCGGGTGCTGATGGCGACCAACTCCTGGTTGCATGCCCAGACCCGGCACAGCCGGTATCGCTGGGACAAGGATCGCGGCTACGTCTGCACCTTCACCGCCCTGGTGCTGCGCTCCGCCACGGCACACGTCTTTCACGTGGGCGATGCCCGGCTATACCGGGTCGCCGGTGGTGGCCTGGAGCCGCTGACCCGCGAGCATCGTACCTGGGTTACTCACGACAAGAGCTACCTCAGTCGGGCGATGGGCGTCGACGAGCACCTCGAGATCGACTACCTGGCGCTGCCCGTCGCGGCGGGTGAGATCTTCCTGTTGATGACCGACGGCGTTCACGAGCACGCCGGCGAGGCGGCCATGCTCACGACGCTGGCCGAGCACGAAGGCGACCTGGACGCCGCCGCCGCGGCCATCGTGCGAGAGGCCTACGCCCGGGGCAGCGGCGACAACCTGACGGTGCAGGTGGTGCGGGTCGAGGAGGTGCCGCCGCCCCGGGCCGGCGAGATGAGCCCGGGAGCGGCTTCGCTGCCGTTTCCCCCGGCCCTCGCGCCGCGCATGACGCTGGACGGTTATCGCATCGTCAGGCAGCTCCACGCCAGCCACCGCAGCCACGCCTATCTGGCGGTGGACGAAACGAGCGACGAGCGGGTGGTGATCAAGACGCTGGCCACCGAACTCCAGCAGGACCCCGCCCAGGTGGAGCGCTTCCTGATGGAGGAGTGGATCGCCCGGCGCATCGACAGCGTGCATGTCGTCAAGCCGCATCGGTCGGAGCGGCGGCGACATCACCTCTACAGCGTCACGGAGCATATCGAGGGGCAGACGCTGGCGCAGTGGCTGCGCGATCACCCGCGCTCCGAGCTCGAGACGGTGCGCGGCATCGTCGAGGAACTGGCCCGGGGGCTGCGCGCCTTCCACCGCCTGGAGATGGTCCACCAGGACCTGCGGCCGCATAACGTGATGATCGACGCCACCGGCACGGTGAAGATCATCGACCTGGGGTCGGTGCGCGTGGGCGGACTGGCCGAAACCGCCCGGGCGGAAGCGGGGCAGCCGCCGCTGGGCACGCTGGCGTACACCGCCCCGGAGTGTTTTCTGGGCGAGCCACCCACGCCGCGCGCGGACATGTACTCGCTGGCCGTGATCGCCTACCAGCTGCTTACCGGAGAGCTGCCTTACGGCACCCAGGTGGCCAAGGCGCGTACCCGCGCGGCCCAGCGCCGGCTGAGTTACCGCTCCGCGCTGGCCGCCAACCGCGAGCTCCCGCCCTGGGTCGACGAGGTGCTGCGCAAGGCGCTGCATCCGCTGCCCGAGAAACGCTTCGATGCGCTGTCGGAGTTTACCCATGAGCTGCGTCAGCCGAGCCGCGAATTCCTCGCCCGGGCCCGCCCGCCGCTGATCGAGCGTGACCCGGTGCTGTTCTGGAAAGGCGTCTCGGCGCTGCTGGCCTTCGCGGTGCTGGCGCTGCTGCTCGAGTGAGCCCCGACAGGTGAGACACCGCGACTAAGCGCGCGAGCTCGTGCCGGAACGTTCCGCCCGGCCAGCGAGGGCATGCACCAGCTCCGCCTTGCTCATGCTCGAGCGCCCGCTGATATCCCGTTCGCTGGCCAGCCGGTAAAGCTCGTCCTTGCTCTTCCCTTGCAGTTCGGCCCCGTCACCGTCCGGCTTGCGCGCGGCGTGCCCGTCGTGATTCGGCTTTTCGTGTCGTTCGGCCTTTTCCTCGGGCTTGGTTTTACCTTCCTGCTCGACGCACTCCTTCACGGCTGCCAGCAGCTCGGCGCGCTTCATCTTGGACGTGCCGGAGAGGCCGTACTCCTTCGCCATCTCGAGCAGCTCGGTCTTGGTGCGCAGGTTGAGTCCGTACACGTGCCGATGCTCGCCGACACTGTAGGGAAGGGGCTCGGACTCATCGGCCTCCTTGAGTTCCTCGATCATCTGCTCCAGATACTCGATCACCTTCTTGCGCTGGGATTTCTCGCTCACGTTCCAGGCATCGTTGCTGGCGCGCTTGTGTGCGACCTTGAATTTCTTGCCCTCCATGCAGGTCATGTAACTGTTGGCATCGAGCTTGTCCACGCGCTGGTGGGACACGATCAGCCAGTTGTATTCCGTCCCGATGGGCGCGCCGGACTCCTCCGGGGCGCGGGCCGCCCGCCGCTTGGTGGTCTGATAGTAGATTTCCCACTCGTCGGGGCTGAGCTTGCGCTCACGCCACTCCCCTTGGTCGTAGTGCCACTTGTGCGAGCGACCCACCTTCATGCCCGAATAGCCTTCGCCCTGGTGCTGCTTGAAGCGGTCATAGCCTTGTGTCTTGCGCTTGTCGTCGGCACTCATTGCTCAACCTCCCTCGTGTCGTTCATGGCGTGCCTGTTCCATGGAGGTTAGACCCGTTGGCGAAGTTCCGGGCGAATGCCATCTGCTAGGCTAAGGCGGCGTGTGCCTGGAACGGTGCCGCACCATCCTGAAGCTACCAGAGGAAGGCGCTGACATGGCTGACAGGGAGCGTGGCGAAGATCGTGGCGGAAAAAATGGCGAAAAGAGCGGCGACGACGCGACCATACGGTTCACCCGACGCGTGCTGATCGTCATCGGGCTCGCCAGCCTGGTGGCGGTGCTGCTCTACTTCGCCGGCCAGCTCATCGATGTGTTGTTGCTGGTCTTCGCCGGCATTCTGGCGGCCGTGGCGATCGATGGCGTTGTGCGCCTGTGCCAGCGCTACCTGCCGATTGGACGACGTTGGGCCCTGGTCATTGCGCTACTGTTGATCTGCCTGGCGCTGGGCGGTATGGGGGCGGTTATCGGCCCGCGGCTAGCCGAGCAATTGCCCCTACTGGTGGAGCAGCTTCCCCAAGCCTTTCGTCGGCTTACCGAGGTGATTCAAGGCCTGCCCGGCGTCCAGACGGCCCTGGCGGAGGTGGAGAATCCCGCAAGCCTGCTCGGCCAGTCGGTATTCGATCGATTCACCGCTGTATTTTCCACCACCTTCGGTGCGCTCACGAATTTCTTTCTGATCCTGCTGGTGGGTTTCTACCTTGTGCTCAGCCCTCACGATTACATGAAACAAGTGGTGCTCATGTTTCCCCCGGCGCGGCGGCAGCGGGTAAGGCAGCTTTTGAGCGTGCAGGGGCGTGCTTTGCGACTCTGGTTGTTGAGCCGGCTGATATCGATGGTGTTCGTTGGTGTGGGTGTCGCCCTTGGATTGGTTCTCCTGGGAGTTCCAATGGCGGGTGCGCTGGGGCTGATCGCGGGTCTATTCTCGTTTATCCCCTATCTTGGCCCCATCATAGGCGTTGCGCCGACGATATTGATCGCCTTTCTCGAATCGCCCGTCTTGGCGCTTTATGCCATCGGGCTTTATCTCGTCATAGAGACGGTGGAGTCGAACATCGTCATGCCGCTGGCGGCCAAGGAAATGGTCAGTCTGCCACCGGCTTTTACCGTGGTAGTGCAGCTCGCCGGGGCGGCGGTGGCCGGCGTGGCCGGGGTGATCCTGGCCACTCCGCTCGCCGTGGTGGCAGTGGTCGCCGTGCAGATGCTCTATATTGAGGACGTGCTCGGCGACGATGTCGATGTACTGGGGGAATAGAACAATCCGATTGGTCCGGATAAAAAACCGGACCACAGGAGGGCCCGGTCTTGTCGCTAGGAGAAGCTGTACAGCCACTCTCCCACAAGCGCTTTCACGAGAGCTGCGCGAGGATGGTGTCGACGCTGCTCTTGTCGACGACGCCGCGCTCGGTGTCGACACCTACGTAGGTCACCACGCCGTCTTCGACGATCAGGGCATATCGTTGGCTGCGGGTGCCCATGCAAGCACCGCTGGCATCTTTCTCCATGCCGATGGCATGGGTGAATTCGGCGTTGCCGTCGGCCAGCATCACGATCGACTGGGCGTTCTGGTCCTGCTGCCAGGCTCGCATCACGAAAGCGTCGTTGACCGCTACGCAGGCCAGCGTGTCAACTTTCTCCAGCACCTTGTCGGCCTTCACCACGAAGCCCGGCATGTGAGTGTTGGAGCAGCCGGGCGTGAAGGCACCGGGTACGCCAAAGATCACCACACGCTTGCCGGCACACAGCTCGCCGGTGGAGATGTCCTCGGGGCCGTCGGAGCCGACGGTCTTGATCTTGATGTCGGGAATCCTGTCGCCTACGGAAATCGGCATTCGTTGCTCCTGTATCGATGGGCTGCTCGATGAGCTCTGCTCGACGAGCGATAGGCATACTGTAGACCAGGTCGGCGTCACGGTGTGTCGAGGCAGATAATCCCGTCAACTTCCCTGAAAGGCTTCGAAGACTTCCTGGCCGGTCATGTTGTGGGTCTCGTTCGCGAAGTGGTAATACGCCGGCTTCTGGTCGATGAAGATCTGGGAGTCGAAGGTCCAGGCTTCGCCGCCGTCGACCAAGCCCACGGGAACGGCATAGTGATCGCCGGTCTTCAACCGGTAGAAGAGGTGGGTGCCGCAGCGCCGGCAGAAGCCGCGCTCGGCCCAGTCCGACGAGGCGTAGACGGAGACGTTCTCTTCGCCCTCGATCTCGACGTCGGCCACGGACTCCAGGGCCAGCAAGGGGCCGCCGCCCCAAGTCCGGCACATGCTGCAGTGGCAGGCGCCCACGTTCTGTTTGGTTGCCGCTACGGCGACTTTGACGGCGCCGCACAGACAGCTTCCCCGAGCGTTCATCCCGTCTTTCATCGTGACCTCCATGGGTTGGGTTCGACGGACGTTACTGCCCTAGCCGACTTCGCGGCGGCAGCGCACTTCATGGCGAAGGATAGCCGCCGACGGGCGGATATGCCGCTTTCTCGCGCCGGGTGTATGACGACCGGTGCTCGAAAGCCTCAGGGGCTCGCGGCTACTCGGAGGTGAAGGCCTGGCGATGGAAGTCGGCCGCGGCCTCGACTTCGCTGAGCCCGATGACGCCCGGTTCGGGAATGGCGCCGCCTGCCAGCACGTCCAGTACCGTCCTGACGCCGCGCGACAGGGAAATGAGGTGATAGCCGCCCTCCAGCACGAAGACCAGGCGCCCCTGGCAGTGGCGTCGTGCGAGGCTCTGCAGGATGCCGGTCATGGCGGCGAATCCCTCGAAGGAGACGTTGAGGGCCATGTCGAAGGGGTGCGGGTCGAATCCTGCCGAGACCAGGATGAGGTCCGGCTGGAACCAGTCGGCCGCGGGCACGAGGATCTCGTGGAAAGCCTTGAGGTAGGCCTGGTCGCCGGCTCCTGCCGGCATGGGCACGTTGACCGTGGTGCCTTCCCCCAACCCCACGCCGATATCCTCCAACTGCCCCGATCCGGGGTAGAAGGGCGAGGCGCGGTGAATGTCGAAGAACAGCACACCGGGATCGGCGAAGAAGATGTCCTGGGTGCCGTTGCCGTGATGGGCGTCCCAATCCACGATCATCACCCGCTGGCAGCCGAAGGCGGCCTGAGCATGGGCAGCGGCAACCGCCACGTTGTTGAACAGGCAGAAGCCACGGGCACGGACCGGCTCGGCATGATGCCCCGGCGGGCGTACCACGGCGAAGGCGGACTCGGCACGCCCCTGGAGTACCGCTTCGACGGCGGCGATGGCGGTGCCGGCAGCCACCTCGGCGGCATCGACGCTGCCGGGGGAGACCGCGGTCGTATCCACGTCGAGCCAGGCATTCTTGCCGCGCAGTTCGAAGATGTGCTCCAGGTAGGAACTGGTATGGACGCGCGCCAGCTGTTCCTGCGTTGCCGCTTGGCCGTTCTCGAAGCGCAGGCCGGGCACCGGTTCCAGTTCCAGGAGATGGCGAATGGCAGTAAGTCGTCCGGCGTGTTCCGGATACGTCCATGGAACGTTCAGCGACGAGAGTAGCTGGCGAATGCGCCGCTCCATGCGGCCGGGCAGAAAAGGGGCATCGGAATCGGGCTGGTGAGCCAGCACGCGCTCGTCGTAGAAGGCGATCACGCTGTTGGGTTCGGCCACGTGTTACTCCAGTAGAACATCGTCAGAGAAGCGTTTGTACCAGCATAGCCGCTCCAAGGCGTCCGGGCTGGCGCCATACAGGCGAAAGCATTAGCGCCGCCCGGGTGGGCGGCGCCAATGTTTCGTTGTCGCTGTCCAAATGGAAGCTTCCTGTCAGCGCAAGCTCAGGGCGCCGGCACCGGTGTCTTCGCCCACTGCGTCGGTGTAGGCCTTGGCTTCCTCGGCCTCGACCTCAGGTGAGAAGCGCACGGCCAAGACGCACAGCGAGGCGATCACCACGGCGATGCCGAGATAGAACAGCCCCTGCTGGTAGGAGAGCGACTCCGAGCGGAACAGAAATCCAGCGGCCACGGCACCGGCATTGCCGCCGGCGCCGACGATGCCGGCCACCGCCCCCAGCGCTCGCTTGTTGATGAAGGGCACCACGCCGAAGGTGGCGCCTTCGGCCATCTGCACGAACAGGCTGAACACCAGCATGATGCCGATGGCCAGCGTCAGCACGTGCATCTGCGAGAAGAACATCAGCGCGATGCCTTCGCAGAGCATGGCGATGAACAGCCAGCGCACGCGTCCCTTGAGCCCGCCGTTACGAGCGAACAGGTCGGAGAAGACGCCGCCCAGGGTGCGGGCGAAGATATTCATCAGGCCGAACAGGCCGGCAATCATGCCCGCGGTGGCCAGGGTCAGGTCGAAGTTGTCGAAGAAGTAGATGGCGGCGATGTTATTGATCGTCAGCTCGACGCCGAAGCAGGCGGCATACACCACGAACAGCGCCCACACGCGAATGTCCTTGGCGGCGGCCTTGAAGCTCGCACCCATGCCGTGCTCGCCATTGGCCTCGGGGAGTTCGCCGCGGGCGCGCAGCTCGGCGAAGTTGCCGTCGGGGGCGTCCTGGGTGAACAGGTAGTAACCGATACCGGCGAAGAACAGCACCACGCCGGGTACGATCATCGCCAGGCGCCAGCCCAGCGCCTCGTTGACGCCGAGCATCAGCATGCCGGAGAAGATCAACGGCATCAGGATCTGGGTGGTGCCGCCCCCCAGGTTGCCCCAACCGGCAGAAGTGGCATTGGCGGTGCCGACCACGTTGGGGGCGAACATCACCGAGGTGTGGTACTGGGTGATGACGAAGGAGGCGCCGATGGCACCGATGGCCAGGCGTGCCAGGAAGAAGGTCTCGAAGCTCGAGGCCAGGCCGATGCCCATCACCGGCAGTGAACCCAGGCACAGCAGCCAGGTGTAGGCCTTGCGCGGCCCGATGCGGTCGCACAGCACGCCCATGACCAGGCGCACGAGAATGGTGATCGCCACCGAGGCGATGATGGTATTGCCGATCTGGGTCTTGGTCAGCCCCAGGTCGTCGCGCACGATCGCCATCAGCGGGGCGATGCCGAACCAGCCGAAGAAACAGATATGGAAGGCGAACCAGGAGAAGTGGAAGGCCCGCATCTGGGGCGACTTCAGGTTGAGCAGCCGTATTCTATTGGCCTTGTTGCGGATTTCCATGGGCGATGACCTCGTACGGAACGGGATGCATGATTCGTCCTTCTCCGTTGAAGGTCAGGTCTGGCGCACTCGTACTCATGAGAGTCTGGTCCACGCCTACCCGTCGTTGATCCGGATCAAGCAATCGACTTGCCAGACTCGAGAAAGCTTTTCTTTGCCAATGAGTTGGTGCTGAATCGGTTAAAGCCGGCGAGGGGCGCCGGCGTGATAGCCGGCGCCGCAATGGTGCAGTGCGGTGAGGATTTGCGCCCCGCTGGTGCCGCAGGGAGCGAAGGCTACTGCATTGCCAGCTGGCGCTGATTGCGGTCGCAGCGCAGGTAGGCGGAGGACTGCAGCCACTCCGGGTCGGGGTAGTAGGCGAACAGGTAGTGATCCTCCTTGATGCTGTCGATCAGCGGATAGGTGACCTCCTGTCGCACGGCCGGGCAGCCGTGGCTGCGTCCCAGGCGGCCGGTCTGGCGTACGAACGTCTCACTGACGTAGTCGGCGCCGTGGATCACGATGGCGCGCTCGTAGGCCAGATCGTTGACGCCCGCTTCCAGCCCCTCCAGGCGCAACGAGTAGCCGTTGCTTCCGTAGTAGCTGTTCATGGTGCGGAACAGGCCCAGGCTCGACTGATGGCTTTCGGGTGTGTTGGAGAATACGGTGGCCTCGGCATCGCCGGAGCCCCGGCCGTGGGAAACCAGTTCCTCGAACAGCAGCTCTTCCTCGGCCAGGTCGAAGACCCATAGGCGGGGTTCGCTGGACGGGCGCGAAAAGTCGATCACCGCCAGCCGCTCGGCATCCGGCTGGGCGCAGGCCAGCGCACTGGCGGCCAGCGCCAGCACTTCAGGATCCGCCGCCGGGGCCAGGCGGGTCAGTGTCTGGCCGAGCGGAGTAAACGAGGCGCCCGGCAGTTGGGTCAGGAAATCGCCGGCTTGAGTGCTGGCGGATGACACAAGGAGAACGGTTGCCGCGGCCGTCAGCGGAAGCAGAGGGGTGAGCAAAGAGCGCATGCGAGCGTGCCTGTCGGTTGGTCGTACGGGGCAATGGAGCGATTGTCGCCCCATGACCTGGCAAAAAATGCTGAACCACTATTATGGGGGGTGAGGCCAGGAAGGCCAAAACCATCATCAACGGAGTAGGAGCCGAGAATGCGGGTATTTACCTGGATGGGATCGTTGCTGCTGATGCTCGCCACGCTGTCGCCGAGCTGGGCCGAGGAGGAGGCGACGGCAGGCGAAGGGCCCGGGGTAACGACCGAGCTGGTGCGACAGCTCGGCGATGCGTCGGATGCGGTACAGGACTTCTATGCGTTGCGCGAACTTCGTCCGGCCTGGCAGCAGAGCGATGCGGTGGCGGCCTTCGCGGCGGCGCTGCATACCCTGGAAGGCGACGGGTTGACCCCGCAGGACTACCGCCCCGATGGGCTCAAGTCCGGCCATCGCACGGCCTATGGCACGTCGGGCAGTGCGGCCGAAAAGGCGCGTTTCGACATCCAGGCCACCCAGACGTTGCTGACGGCACTGGCGCACCTGCAGCGTGGCAAGGTCGATCCCCGAGCGCTGGATACCGGCTGGGAGGTACCGGTGGAGAAGCCCGACCTGGATCTGGCAGCGATTTCCCGTGCGGTGGACGGCCAGCGCTTCGAACAGGCGATGGCCGAGGCACGACCCGCCTATGCGCCCTACGAGCGCCTTCGTTCGGGGCTGGCGCGCTATCGCAACATCGAACGGCTGGGAGGCTGGCCGCGTCTACCGGAGCGCGAGCGCCCACTGCGCCCGGGCGACCGGGACGATGACGTGGCGCTGCTGCGCGAGCGGCTGGCCGTCGTGGGGGAGCTGGAAGTGATGGCGGCCGATACCGGTGCGTTTCCCGGCGTCGACCTCGAGGCGCCCGATCCGCGCCGCTACGATGCCGTGCTGGAGGCGGCGGTGAAGCGCTTCCAGCAACGCCACCTGCTGGAGCCGGACGGGGTCATCGGACGCGAGACCCGCGCGGCCCTGAACGTGCCGGTGGAGAGGCGGATCGACCAGATACGCCTCAATATGGAGCGTGCACGCTGGTTGCTGCACGGGCTTCCGGAAACCTTCGTGCTGGTCGATATCGCCGGCTACCGGCTCAGCTACTTCCGACCCAACGGCGAGATCTGGCGCTCGCGCATCGTCGTCGGCCGGCCCTATCGGCGCACGCCGACGCTGCGTTCCGAGATTACGCGTATAACGGTCAATCCGACCTGGACGATCCCTCCCACGATTCTGCGCGAGGACGTACTGCCACAGGTGCGTCAGGACCTGGACTATCTGCGCCGCGAGAACATCACGGTGCTGAGCCCCTCCGGCGAGCGGATCGATCCACGCGAAGTCGACTGGTCGCGCCCCGGCAATGTCATGCTGCGCCAGGACGCCGGGCCGCAGAATGCGCTGGGGCGGCTGGTGGTCCGCTTCCCCAACGATCATCTCGTCTACCTTCACGACACGCCGGCACAGGGGTTGTTCTCCCGCGAGCAGCGCGCCTTCAGTTCCGGCTGCATTCGGGTGGAGAACATACGCGAGTTCGTTCAGCTGCTGTTCGACGATACCGGTACCGGCCAGGATGTCGACACACGGATTGCCAGTGGCGAGTCGCATAACGTCTCGCTCGCTCGGCGCATGCCGATCATCATTCACTACTGGACGGTGAATCCCGGTGGGGATGGCGAGCTGTCGTTCCGGCCCGACATCTACGAACGCGACGATGCGCTGCTGCATGCACTGGATCGCCCGCTGTCGCTGTAGGCGGCCGGCGCCTGGGGCGCCGGCCGTGGGAAAGGCCCCGATCACTTCCTGTGACCGGGGCCTTGGCTAAGCCAGGCTTGCCCCGCAGCGAGGACAGACGTCACGTGCACTTTCGGCCGCGACGGATCCGGTGCCGGAGGTGGCGCTTGCCTCAGTCTTGTCGATAGCAAAGCGCTCCGGATGGATCGGCACCAGCGTGCCGCGTTCCCAGCGCAGGCCAACGTCCTTGAGCATGCGTGGGTCGTAGTCGCGCAGCGAGGCGTCGCGACGACGGTTGGCGTAGTGAACGCGCACGGCGCGAAGCAGGCGACGAAGGGTGTTGAGTGCTGACATGATCTCGGTCTCCTTGGATCAGGGAGGCCGGGAACTTGTGCGCGACGGGCGAGAAAAGTATGAATCCAGGCTTGGCCGCGACAAGTGCCGCGGCCAGCGTCCTTCAGGTGTCGTCGTTTCGACGGCCGGCCCACGGCTGCAGCAAACGGGTACGCATCGCGTTATGGAATACGCGATGTTGCCAGTTTGCCTTGTTGCCTTGAGGTAGCCAGCGCATGAGGAACGCATCTCGGTTGGGGGAAAAGTGCCGCATCGATGACGCGACTCTTTTCTTATAGACAAGCGCTCAACAAGCGTCAACCGATGGGCATAAACGTTACGCGAAAAAACGACGAGCGATGACCAGGACTAGGCCCGTTCCTCGGGATGCCGATGCTCGAATTTAGCGATAGCCCTCGGCCTGCAGCCGGAACAGCCTGGCGTAGCGCCCGTTCTGCGCCATCAGGCTGTCATGATCGCCGCGCTCGATCACTTCTCCTCCGTCGATGACGAGGATCCGGTCGGCGGCGCGCACCGTGGAGAAGCGGTGCGAGATCAGAATGGTCATCTTGTCGCGACGGTGCTCGCGGAAGTCGGCATAGACCGCCGCCTCGGAGGCGGCATCCATGGCCGCGGTGGGTTCGTCGAGTACCAGGATGTCGGCTCCCTCGCGCATGTGGGCGCGGGCCAGGGCGATCTTCTGCCACTGTCCGCCGGAGAGCTCCTGGCCGCCCTTGAACCAGCGGCCGAGCTGAGTGTGGTAGCCGCCAGGCAAGGCGCTGATGAACTCCTCGGCGAGGCCACGGCGGGCCGCCTCCTGCCAGCGTGCCTCGTCGGCGAAGGCCTCGACGTCGCCGGCCCCCAGGTTCTCGCCCACCTTGAGCTGGTAACGCACGAAGTCTTGGAAAATCACGCCGATGCGCCGGCGCAGGGTGGCCAGGTCCCATTCACGCAGGTCGCTACCGTCGAGCAGGATGCGCCCCTCGCTGGGCTCGTAGAGACGGGTGAGCAGCTTGATCAGCGTGGTCTTGCCCGAGCCGTTGGCGCCCACCAGGGCCAGGCTCTGGCCTGGCACCAGATGCAGCGTGACATCGCGCAACGCGGGCGTATCGGTGCCGGGGTAGGTGAACCCGACGTGCTCGAAGCGGATGCCGTCGCCGGGCGAGGCGCCCTGTGTCAGGCCGCCTTGCTCGGCGGCCACCGGCTGCTCGAGGTATTCATAGAGATTCGACAGGTAGAGATTGTCCTCGTACATGCCGCTGATAGCGGTCAGGCTCGCCGACAGCGCCGCCTGGCCCTGCTTGAAGACCATGAGGTACATGGTCATCTCGCCCAGGGTCAGCGTCCCCGCAATCGTCTCCACCACCACCCAGGCGTAGGCGCCGTAGAACGCCAGGGTGCCCAGCAGGCCGAGGAGGAAGCCCCAGCTCTCGCGGCGCAGGGTCAGGCGGCGATCCTCGCCGTAGAGGGTGTCGAAGATGCGTCGGTAGCGATCTAGCAGCAGCGGTTCCAGCCCGAACAGCTTGACCTCCTTGATGCTGTCCTCGCGGGCCAGCACGGTTTCCAGGTAGATCTGCATGCGTGTCTGGGGCGAGCGCCAGCGGAACAGGCGGAAGGCGTCGCCGGAGAACTTGGCTTCGGACACGAAGACCGGCAGCGCGCCAATTACCAACACCAGGATCGCCCAGGGCGAGAACTGCACCAGCAGAACGCCGAAGCTTGCCAGCGAAATGGCGTTCTGGAGCAGCGCGAAGGTCTTGTTGACCAGCCCCAGCGGTCGGGTGGAGGCTTCGCGCCGGGCGCGGGTCAGCTTGTCGTAGAATTCGGAATCCTCGAACTGCGCAAGCGACAGGGTGCCGGCCTTCTCCAGGATCATGACGTTGACCTTCTGGCCGAGCAGCGCGCGCAGCAGCGACTGCTGCGCCGATAGCCCGCGCTGGGCCAGGGCGATGGCGGCGATCACGCCGGCTTCGGCCAGCACGTAGCGCAACACCGGCCAGGCGGATTCGAGGGTGAGAGAGGCGTCTGTCTCTTGGTGAAGGGCCATGGCGGCGACCACGGCATCGACGATCAGCTGGCCGATCCAGGCCGCGACGGCCGGCAGAACGCCGGCGACCAGGGTGCAGAAGGCCAGGCCCAGGGTCAGGAAGCGTGAGGTCTGCCAGACCAACGACAGAGCGCGGCGGCTGTAGCGAAATACGCCGAAGAAGGTAGCCAGACGGCCGCCGTCCTGGGGTGGGGCGGGCGAGGGGCGACGGCGTCGGGAGGAGGTCACGCGCAGGCTCCGTATCGGCTGTTGCGGGCAGGCTCAGGGCACTTTAACCCATCTGGCCATTCAACCCAGCGGGCCAGTGGGTAGGTGCCAAACGCGACGCCCTGCCGGATGGCAGGGCGTGCGGTCGGGAAGGGCCTGGCCTCAGTCGTCGTTCTCTGCGTCGCTCGAGGTCTGTGCCACCACCGGGCCGGTCTGGCCGGAGCGCAGCACGGCGAGCAGCGGCTCGGCTTCGTTCTGGAAGGCCACCAGGCGTTCGCCTTCGAGGCTCTGGCTCTCGGGCAGGTCGACTTTCATGGCATCGACCGGGTTGTTGTTCACGATGACCTCATAGTGGAGGTGAGGCCCGGTGCTGCGACCGGTATTGCCGGACAGTGCAATGCGTTCGCCCATGGCGACCCGTTCGCCGCGGCTGACCATCGCGCGCGAGAGATGCAGGTAGCGTGTGCGGTAGCCGTTGTCGTGGCGGATCACCACGTAGCGCCCCGCCACCGGATGATTGCCGACCTTCTCGACGCGACCGTCCGCCGGTGCATGGACGGCGGTGCCGATGGGCATGGCCCAGTCGGTGCCGCGATGGGGGCTGACCCTTCCGGTGACCGGATGCTGGCGCCGCGGGTTGTAGCCCGAGCTCATGCGATAGCTGCCTTCGAAGGGGTAGCGGCTGAAGGCCGGGTCCAGGCTCTGACCATCGGGGGTGTAGAAGTTGTTGTCTTCGCTGTTGCGGACCAGTGTCAGGTCCATGCGGGCGCCCTGGTACTCGATGGCCAGCACGCGGGAGTCGTAGCTGGCACCGTCGATGACGTCGGATTCGATCAGGACCTGGAACTCGTCACCGCGGCGGGTATCGCGGCGGAAGTCGAGCTTCTTCTCGAGCAGCCGCGAAATCTGGGCGACTTCGGTGCTGGAGAGGCCGGTCGCCTGAGCCGAGCGGGCGAAGCTGCCGCTCACGCTGCCGGCGAAGAGACGCTGTGTGGCTTCGCCGGCGCGCTCGATGGTGGCCACGTCGAAGCCGTCTTCTTCGCGCTCCAGCATGATGCCTTCGCGGGCGTTCTTCATCACCCGCATCGCCAGCAAACGATCCTCTTCGTCGAGCTGGTACTCGAAGGTGTTGCCCACCCGCCAATGCGTCAGCAGGCGCTGGTCGGGCAGGCTCTCGAGCAGGCGAATGGCTTCGCTGTAGCCCAGACCCAGCTCGTTTTGCGCCAGCACGGCGAAAGTATCGCCCTGCTGCACGGTGTATGTGCGCCACTCGGGAACGAAGGGCTCGGCCGCGGCGACTTCCTGATCGAAATGGATCGGGCTGTCCTCGAACAGACCCAGCTCCTCGTCGGGAATGTTCTCGTACGAGGTGGCGTCGCTGGCCAGGGCCTCGTCGTCGGTACGGGTGTCGTCGAGCATGCCGCTGGCGAGGGTACCGATGACCAGGGCCATGTGCAGGGCGCCAGAATCAAGAACCGTTGTCAGTTCGATGCCGCTGTCGACAGCGGTAGCGGCATCGAACTCGGCAGCGGAGGGAGCCGGTTCGGCCCCAGTCGCCTGCTCGGGCTGGGCCCGGGCGTAGGCAACTCCCTTGAGATCGATGATCTCGCTGGGCTGCAGCTGGGAGAGAGGAATGTACTCGCGCGTTGCATCGATGGCCTGGGTGGCAATCTCGATGGCGTCGGCGACGGAGTAACGTTCGTTGTTGAGAGCGGGGAGGCCGGGTTGGGCCTCGGGCGACAGGGGAAACAGGACGGTTTGGGGTGTCTGTTCCTGTCGCTGGGAATTCTCGACTAGGGTGACGATTTTCTGCGTGCCCAGCACGGTCACCATCGTGGCGACGGGGATCAACAACAACTTATGCGCGCGTGGCAGCGAATGGAGGATTCGCAACATGTCGGGTATCGGCCATATAAAAATAAGATGACAAGAACATAAAAAGGCACGGGAACCTTAACCCATGATATATGGCCTGCCTAGACTGTACATACGTACAGAAACGCCTCGGCCGGGGCGTTTCTTCAACGCTTCCCGGTCGAGTTTCGTTGTCGAACAGTGTTCAACAGGCTGTCATTGAACGTGACGTCAGTGATCAAGACAACCCCTTTTAGTAAAAAAATGTATCTGAAGTTAGGCAGGGCTACCAAATTCTGCGCGTGCGGAATTCAAGGTTTCAGCCCGTGAAAGTGCCGTTGCGGTAATCCTTGAGTGCCTGGTCGATCTCACGCATGTCGTTCATCACGAAAGGGCCGTAGTGGGCGATCGGTTCGCGATGCGGCGTGCCGGAAAGCACCAGGCACTGGGCGCCTTCGCGGCTGGCGAGCGCAAGCGTATCGCCCGCGCCCAGGTGGGCCAGCCGGCCGGCGGCAACCGCCTCGCCGGCGATCTCCAGCGTGCCTTCGAACACATAGACGGCAAGCGTTTCGCTGTCGACGGCCAGCGCCAACTCGCCGTCCGACTGCAGCTGCACGTGGGCCACGGCGCCATTGCCCGCGAGCGAGTCCAGGGGCCCTTCGATGCCGTCGCCGTCGAGACGACGCCACTGGCCGCCGAGAGCGATCAGCTCGGCGCGGGTGCCCGCCAGGCGCGGCATTTCGTCGCTGCGTACGTCGCGGTAGCGGGCCTCGCTCAGCTTGTCCCGGGCGGCCAGGTTGAGCCACAGCTGGAAGCCGTGCAGGCCCTGGCTGTCGGTCAGCGGCATCTCGGAGTGAACGATGCCGCGTCCGGTGTGCATCCATTGGGCATCGCCGGCTCGAATCGTGCTGCTGTGACCCAGATGGTCCTCGTGGGTAATGCCGCCATGCACGATGTAGGTCAGCGTCTGGATGCCGCGGTGAGGATGCGGCGGAAAGCCGCCGACATAGTCGTTGGGGCGCTCGGAGCCCAGCTCGTCGAGCATCAGGAAGGGATCGAGCGTACCGTCGAAGCGATGGATGCGTTGAATCTGTACGCCATCGCCGTCCTGGCTGGGGTGGCTCTGGATCAGTTGCTCGATGCGCCGGGTGGCGTTAGCGGTCATGTCGTCGACCTCCGGTAGCGGATATGTCTGGCATTCTAGGCCGTTTTTTTCGAAGATTAAGCGCATTGTTTCGCACTGATCATTCGAGGTGATCGAATATGTCGCGCGTCACCCTGGCCCAGTGGCAGATGCTCGCCGCCGTGGTGGACCACGGGGGCTTCGCCCGCGCCGCCGAGGCGGTGCACAAGAGTCCTTCCACCCTCAATCATGCCGTGCACAAGCTGGAGCAGCAGCTTGGCGTACAGGTGCTGGAACCGGTGGGACGCCAGGTTCGCCTGACCGAAGCCGGCGAGATGCTGCTGCGCCGGGCGCGCCAATTGATCGAGGGCGCCGAGGCGCTGGAGGACGTTGCCGGTCGCCTTGCCGAAGGGCTCGAGGCCGAAGTGGTGCTGTCGATCGATCAGATCTTTCCCACCGATGCTTTGGCGATGGCGTTGAGCCGCTTCTCCGCCGAATACCCCTACGTTCGCGTGCAGCTCCACGAGACGGTGCTCAACGGGGGCATCGAGATGCTCTATGACGGGCGCGCCGACCTGACCATTTCCGGCCTGGCGGCGCAGGGCTTTCTCGGCGAGCCGCTGGTGACGATCCGCTTCATCGCGGTGGCGCACCGCGACCACCCCCTGCATGCGCTTGAGCGTGCGCTGGATCTGCGCGACCTGCAGCGGCATCGCCAGATGGTGGTGCGCGATTCCGCGTTGCGTCAATCCATGGATGCCGGCTGGCTCAAGGCGGAGCAGCGCTGGACCGTCAGCCACCTGGAAACCTCGGTCGATATGGTGCGCCGCGGACTGGCGTTCGCCTGGCTGCCCGAGACGCGCATCAACACCGAATTGGAAACGGGAGCGCTGTTGCCGCTGCCACTGGCCGCCGGCGGTATTCGCGAGGTGCCCATGCAGATGATCTTTCGTGACCGCGATCGAGCCGGGCCGGCGACCCACGCCATGGCCCGTGCGCTGCACGAGGCGGTGTCCAGCACCTGTCCGAATCGGGAGTGATCCCCGGCTGTCGATATATCCGTTTTTTTCGACGCTAAGGGCGAAAAAACTGCGCTTGAGTGCCAGCCGTGTCGACTTACCCTGCTAGACAGATCCCTTCATTACGACCGGAGGACACATGGGACTGTTGATCGACGGCATGTGGCACGACCAGTGGTACGACACCAAGAAACACGGCGGTGAGTTCGTGCGCGAGTCCGCCCAACTGCACGACTGGGTGACCGCGGACGGAAGCCCCGGACCCGAAGGGCAGCGCGCCGTGCCGGCCGAGGCGGGGCGCTTCCATCTATACGTGTCGCTGGCCTGCCCCTGGGCGCACCGCACCCTGATCATGCGCAAGCTCAAGGGGCTGGAATCGCTGATCGGCGTCTCCTGGGTCAGCCCGCTGATGCTCGACCAGGGCTGGACCTACCACGAGGATGAGGGCGCCAGTGGCGATCCGGTCAACGGTGTCCAATACCACCGCGAACTCTACACCCTGACCGACCCGCGCTATACCGGCCGGGTGACGGTGCCGGTGCTGTGGGACAAGCAGGAGGGGCGCATCGTCAACAACGAGTCCGCCGAGCTGGTGCGCATCCTCAACGGCGCCTTCGACGAGCTCGCCGGCAATCGCCTCGACTTCTATCCCGAGGATTTGCGCGAGACCATCGATGCGATCAACGACGACGTTTACGAGCACATCAACAACGGTGTCTACAAGTCGGGGTTCGCCACGGAGCAGGCGGTTTACGACAAGCACGTGACGGCGCTGTTCGAAGCGCTCGACCGCATCGAGGCGCGTCTGGACGGGAATCGCTACCTGGCGGGCGAGTGGCTGACCGAGGCCGATATTCGCTTGTTCACCACTCTGGTGCGCTTCGATGCCGTCTACTACGGCCACTTCAAGTGCAACTTCCGACGCATCGAGGACTACCCGAACCTCTCGAACTACCTGCGCGAGCTCTACCAATGGCCGGGGGTGGCCGAGACGGTGGACCTGGAGCACATCAAGCGCCACTACTACTACAGCCACGACACCATCAACCCGACCCGCATCGTACCCAAGGGACCGCGGCTGGACTTCGAGCGTCCGCACGACCGTGAGAGGTTCCCGGGGCAGGGGATTCGCGAGAAGGCCTAAGCGACGAGCCACGAGCGACAGACCACAGGCTGCGAGTTATGAGCTACATGCTAGGGGCTAGAGCAGCCGGGATATTCTGGCCCGCAGCCCGCAGCCCGCAGCCCGCAGCCCGCAGCCCGCAGCCCGCAGCCCGCAGCCCGCAGCCCGCAGCCCGCAGCCCGACGCTTCATAGCTTCCTGGCGTGACGTGCCAGCCACCGATCCAGCGCGTTGGCGAATTCGCGCCGGTCGGCGTCGCTGTAGCCCTTGGGTCCGCCGGTGTGCTCGCCGCTGGCGCGCAGGGTCTCCATGAAATCTCTCATCTGCACGCGAGCGCGGATGTTGTTCCTGTCGAGGATCTCGCCGCGGGTAGTCATCACCGCCGCGCCCTTGTCGATGGCCTCCAGGGCCAGCGGCAGGTCGGAGCTGATCAGCAGGTCGCCTGCCTCCAGGCGCGCCACGATCTCGTTGTCGGCGGCGTCGAAGCCGTGGCTCACTGACAACGCCTTGACCCACTTCGAAGGCGGCAGGGGAATCGTGTGGTTGGCCACGAACCAGGCCTGGGTGGCGGTGCGCTCGGCGGCGCGGACGATGATGTCGCGCGCTACCTTGGGGCAGGCGTCGGCGTCGACCCAGAGGGTGGGCATGCGGGCGGGCTCCTCGAAGAATAATGAAGCTCTGTGTGAGCGTAGCGTTGAAAGTACTGGTCAAAGGGCCAGTCCCGATGGTAGCATGCGCGCTCCTCGCATGTGCTGACCCCGCCATCATGACGACTCGCTCCACACGACGACGTGTGAGAGGCAGTCACCGAGACCCGCAGCCATCGCTGTAGCGTCCGAGATGTGAAGATGGAGCGCCGAAAAAGATGCCGCCAACCGGGCGACATCGGCGCAGAAAGGTCGCCACGCGGTTCGACGCCAGTTGGCGCGAATCGGATGCCAGGTGCGACCGGCGTCCCACGTAAAACGTGACCCGCTCTGTCCAGGCCCAATCGGCCCGCGACGACAGGGCCACCGACCATGCCGCATGGCTGTGTCGGGGATGCCTCAATGTGATTGCCGGCGAGTGCCGGCCTACCAAGGTGTGATTGATGACCTCGACTTCTGTCGCTTCGCCGAGCTTCGGCGATCTTGCTCTGCTGCCTGCCGTTCTCGCCGCTGTCGAAACATTGGGTTACGAAACTCCTTCACCGATTCAGACACAGACCATTCCGGCGCTGCTGGAAGGGCGTGACATGCTGGGCCAGGCCCAGACCGGTACCGGCAAGACCGCGGCCTTCGCTCTGCCGCTGCTGTCGCGGCTCGAGCTGACTCGCCGTGAGCCCCAGGTGCTGGTGCTGGCACCGACCCGTGAGCTGGCCCAGCAGGTGGCCGTCTCCTTTACCAAGTACGGCCAGAACCTGCAGGGTCTGGAAGTCGCCACTCTGTGTGGCGGCCAGGAATATCGTGAACAGCTGGGTGCGCTGAAGCGTGGCGCCCAGGTAGTGGTGGGCACGCCGGGCCGGGTGATCGATCACCTGGATCGCGGCAGCCTCAAGCTCGACGGTCTCTCCGCCCTGGTGCTGGACGAAGCCGACGAGATGCTGCGCATGGGCTTCATCGACGACGTCAAGCGCGTGGTCGCCGATACCCCCAAGGAAGCCCAGCGGGTATTCTTCTCCGCCACGCTGCCGACCGAAATCGAGCGCATCGTCAACCGCTACCTGGTCGACCCGGTCAAGGTGGCCATCGAGTCGGGTACCACCACCGGCGAGAACATCGAGCAGCGCCTGGTGCGCGTCGATGGCGGAGCCAAGCTGGAGGCGCTGGCGCGCATCCTCGAAGTCGAGCCGGTGGACGCCGCCATCGTCTTCGTGCGCACCCGGGCCGCCTGCACCACCCTGATGGAGCAGCTCTCCGCCCGTGGCGTCAATGTCGCCAGCCTTTCCGGCGACTTGGACCAGAGCCTGCGCGAGCGCACCATCCAGCGCCTGAAGCGCGGCAAGGTCGACGTGCTGATCGCCACCGACGTGGCCGCCCGCGGCCTCGACGTGCCGCGCATCACCCACGTCTTCAACTACGACCTGCCCCAGGACGCCGAGGCCTATACCCACCGTATCGGCCGCACCGGCCGGGCGGGGCGTACCGGCATCTCGATCACCTTCGTCGGCTTCCGCGAAGGTCGCAAGGTGGGCTGGATCGAGCAGGCCACCGGCCAGAAGCTCAGCGAAATGGAAGTGCCCGACGAGGCCGCCATTCGCGCCCATCGCGATGAAGTGTTCCATCAGCGCATCATCGGCTCCCTGACGGCCGGTGCCGACGAGCAGCGTGCGCTGGTCGAGCGCCTGGTCGCGGAAGGCCATGATCCGGTCGAGCTGGCCTGTGCCTTTGCTGCCCTGGCGCGTGCCGACGAGGCGCCCATCGGTCGCCTGCAGCCGCCGCGCAAGGAGCGCATCGAGCGGGGCGAGCGCGCGCCGCGTGACGGCAAGCCGCCGCGTCGCGACCGTGCACCCAGCGAGGGCATGACCCGCTACCGTGTGGCCGTTGGCCATCGCGATGGTGTCAAGCCGGGCCAACTGGTCGGAGCGCTGGCCAACGAGGGCGGCATCGAAGGCTCGCGGATCGGTCGCATCGATATCCGCAACGCCTTCTCGGTGGTGGAATTGCCGAGTTCGCTGCCGGCCAGCATCCTAGCCAAGATGGCTCGCGCTCGCGTCGCCGGCCGCCCGCTGGAGATCAGCGAGGACGGTGGTGCTCCCGAGCGCGCTCCGCGCCGCCGCCGCGAGGATGGCGATGCACCGGTGCGTCGGCGCACCATCGCCTAAGCGCTCCGCTCGTCGCTAGCGGCGAGCGCTGAAGAAGACAAGGCCCAGGCCGGGAAACCGGCCTGGGCTTTTTCGTGTCCGCTTGCCAATTGCCATACTACCATACTAGTCTGTTCAGAACTGGCGATAACAAGATGGAGATCGGTGACATGACGACCCCCCTGCAAGCCCTGTGGCAGGAAGCGCGCGACGATGGCTCGGTTCGCCAGCGGCTGTATCGCGTGCTGCGCCAGTCGATCATCCGCATGGTGCTGGCCCCCGGTCAGGCCCTGTCGGAAAAGGAGCTGGCCGACGCCTTTTCGGTGAGCCGTCAGCCGGTGCGCGAGGCCTTCATCCGGTTGTCGGAGGCGGGGTTGGTGGAAGTGCGCCCGCAGCGCGGTACCTACGTGGTGCGGATCTCGCAGAAGGCCGTGCTCGAGGCGCGCTTCGTGCGCGAGGCGATCGAGGTCGCCGTGGCCCGCGCCGCGGCCGAGGCGGGGGTGGGAGCGAACACGCTGGACGAGTTGCGCGAGCTGATCGAACGCCAGCGGCGCTGTATCGCGCCCAACGACTACGACCGCTTCTTCCGGCTCGATGAGGAATTTCACCGTTCGCTGTCGCTGGGGGTGGGGCAGACCGCCGCCTGGCGGGTCACCGAAGAGGTCAAGGCGCAGCTCGATCGGGTGCGCTACTTGAGCGTTCCCGAATCGACGCCGATCGCCAAGCTGACCGACCAACACTCGATGATCGTCGAGGCCATCGCCGAGCGGGACCCCGAAGCGGCGGGGCGGGCCATGAGCGTGCATCAGCGCGAGATCCTGCATTCGTTGCCCGAACTCATGCGCCGCTTCCCCGAAATGTTCGACGGTTCACCCGGCGCTGTTCCGCTCGACGGCTCAACGCCACGTAGAAAGACGTCATAACCACAACACACGTCAGGAGCTCACCATGAAGACAACAGCACTCGTAACGGCCATCGCACTGGCCACCACCGCCAATCTGGCCCACGCGGCCTACCAATTGAATCTCTCCTCTGCCCTGAGCGCACAGGATCCCATCGTCCAGGCCATGGAGAAGGCCAGTGAAACGATCGCGGAACGCTCTGACGGCGAGCTCACCGTCCGCGTCTTCCCCAATAGCCAGCTCGGCTCCGACGAGGACGTGGTCGAACAGATCCGCAGCGGGGCCAACGTCGCGGTGCTGATCGATGCCGGGCGACTGTCCGAGTACCAGCCGGAGCTGGGTATTCTCAGCGCGCCCTACCTGGTCGAGGACCACACCGACTACGACCGCATCACCTCGTCGGAGCTCTATCAGGGGTGGGTCGAGAGCCTGGCCGAGAGCAGCGGGCTGCGTCTGCTCAACTACAACTGGTTCCAGGGCTCGCGCCACATGCTGACGCAGACACTGGTGGAGACGCCCGAAGACCTGAACGGCGTGCGCGTGCGTACCATCAACTCACCGGTATGGATCAAGACCATCGAAGCGATGGGCGCCACGCCCACGCCGCTACCTTGGTCGGAGGTTTACTCGGCGCTGCAGCTGGGCGCGATAGACGGCGCCGAGGCGCAGCTCACCGCTGCCGAGGGGCAGAATCTCCACGAGGTGATCACTCATATCGCCCTGACCGGTCATATCCACTTGATGACCGGCCTCGCCACCTCCGAACAGTGGTACCAGTCGCTGCCGGAGGAGCTGCGTACCATCCTCGACGAGGAGCTCCAGAACGCCGGGTCAGAGGCCAGCCAGGCCACTGTCGACGCCCAGGACGCCGTGCGCGAGCGGATGGAGGCGGAAGGCGTGACCTTCACCGAAGTGGACGTCGAGCTGTTTCGCGAGCGCGTATCCGGCGTCTACGAAGAACTCGGCTACGACCAGTACCGCGACCAACTGACCTCGGGAGAGTGAGCCAGCCGGCCCCTGCCGTGCATACGGCGGGGGCTCTGGCCGTCGAGGCGGCCTCGCGCGCCGGTTGCATCCTGATTCGAGGATTTTCTCTTATGTGGTACTGGTACGACCGACTCGAGGCGTGGCTTGCCGTCGCGCTGCTGGGCGGCACTTCGCTGACCCTGCTGGTGAGCTCGACGGCTCGCGCCATCGGCCAGCCGTTCGCCGGGGGCGCCGAGCTGGCCCAGCTGCTGTTCATCTGGACCGCTGTGCTGGGCGCCGACATTACCCTGCGCCGTGGCGGTCAGGTGCGTATCGACGCCCTGATAGTGCGCATGCCGCTGCCGCTGCAACGCTTGGTCACTGGGCTGTGCCTGATGCTGATGCTGGGCTTCCTGGCTTTGCTCGTGTGGTACGGCTTCCCGTTGGCTCTGTCCAATTGGCAACGCCCGATGGGCGTGGCCGGGTTGAGCTACGGCTACATTACTCTGGCGCTGCCGGTGGGGGCCGCACTGATGATCGTCTCGCTCATGCGGCGCATCGTGACCAAGGGCATCGTGCCGAGCCTGATGCCGGATGACGATGTGGTGGAGGAGACACTATGACGGCCGCACTCCTGCTGGGCCTTGGATTGGTGCTGATGGCCATCGGCATGCCCGTGGCCTTCGCCATCGGCATCGCCGGCTTCACCTATTTCTTCCTGCCCGAGACTTTCCTGCCGACCAACATCGGCGCGCAGCGCATCGTCTCGGCGACCCAGTCGTTTCCGCTGCTGGCGGTACCGCTGTTCATCTTCATCGGGCACCTGATGAACGCCAGCGGTATCACGCCACGGCTGATGCGTCTCTCCACGCTTCTGGCCGGATGGATGAGTGGCGGACTGGCCCAGGCGAGCATCGTACTCAGCACGCTGATGGGCGGCGTGTCGGGCTCGGCCGTGGCCGATGCCGCGATGCAGTCGCGCGTGTTGGGGAAGGGCATGATCAAGGAGGGCTATAGCCCCGGTTTTTCCGGTGCAGTGCTCTCCATCGGCGGGCTGATCACCGCCACCATTCCGCCGAGCATCGGCCTGATCCTCTACGGCTACCTGGGCGAGGTGTCAATCGGGCGGCTGTTCATTGCAGGCGTGGTGCCCGGCTTTCTGCTGATGGTGGCGCTCATGGTGACCACCTATTTCGTGGCCAAGCGGCGCGGCTACACGCCGGTACGCGAAGGGCTGCCGGCTGGCCGCGAGGTACTCACTGCCCTGCGCGGCAGCATCTGGGCGCTGCTGTTCCCGGTGTGGCTATTGGTGGGCATCCGCTACGGCCTGTTCACGCCCACCGAGGCGGGTGCGTTCGCGGTGGCCTATGCGCTGCTGGTGGGCTGCGTGATTCATCGCGAGATGGGATGGCGCGAAATCCTCACGGCGATGCATGCCAGCGTGCGCGACATCGGCATGATCATGCTGATCATCATGTTCTCGGGAATCATCGGCTACGTGGTCTCCTTCGAGCGGGTGCCGCAGACCATCGCCGAGCTGACGCTGGGTGTGTTCTCCAGCCACGCCACGCTGCTGTTGACGCTGGCCGTGCTGCTGGTACTGCTCGGCATGCTGCTCGAGGCCACTGTGGTGGTGATGTTGCTCACGCCGATCCTGGTGCCGGTGGTCAAGGCCGCGGGGGTCGACCCGGTGCATTTCGGCCTGCTGATGATGACCCTGGTGACCTTCGGCGGCATGACTCCACCGGTGGGTATCTCGATGTACACCGTGTGCGGCATCCTGCGCTGCTCCTTCTTCGATTACAGCCGCGAACTGGTGCCCTTTGCCCTGGCGGTGTTCGCGGTGGTGCTGGGCATCATCTTCTTCCCCGACATCGTGCTGTTCCTGCCCAACCTGCTGATGGGCTGAGCATGACCGCGCGTCAATCATGGAGGATTCAATGACTCTCTCCGACAAGATCGCCTTCATGGGACCGGATTTCCTGCTCGAGAACGAGCCGGCGCGTCGGCTCTACCACGAGCATGCCGCCGCCATGCCGATCTGCGACTACCACTCTCACCTGAGTCCGGAAGAAATTGCGGGCAACGTGCGCTTCGACAACCTCACCGAGCTGTGGCTCAAGGGCGATCACTACAAGTGGCGGGCAATGCGCATCGCCGGCATCGATGAGCGGCGCATCACCGGCGACGTGGGCGACCGCGAGCGCTTCCAGGCGTGGGCCGAAACGGTGCCGGACTGCCTCGGCAACCCGCTCTATCACTGGACCCACCTGGAGCTGCGTCATCCGCTGGGTATCGAGAATACGCTGCTCTCGCCGGCCACGGCCGAGGAGGTCTGGACCACCGCGCGCGAGCGCCTGGCCACGCCGGAACTGAGCGCCCAGGGCATTCTCGAGCGCTTCAACGTGCGCACGGTGTGTACCACCGACGATCCGGTGGACGACCTCGGGTTGCACCGGCGACATGCCGAGAGCGGGGCGGCGCCCGCCATGCTGCCGACCTTCCGTGCCGACGCCGTGCTCAAGATCGGCGAGCCCGGCTTCGTCGACTACCTCGGCGCGCTGGAAGCGGCCAGTGGCGTGGCGATCCGAGGCTACGACGACCTGCTCGCGGCCCTGTACCAGCGTCTCGAGCACTTCGCCGCCCACGGCTGCTGTCTCTCCGACCACAGCCTGGAGAGGCCGGTATTCGTCGCGCCGCCGAGCGCGGCCGAGCTCGACCGACTGCTCGACCGCCGCCGCCGTGGCAAAACGCTCAGCGGCGACGAGAACGCCGCTTTCACCACCGCGGTGCTGCTGTGGCTGGGGCGCGAGTACGCCCGCCGTGGCTGGGTGATGCAGCTGCATCTCGGTGCGCTGCGCAGCTTGAGCCAGCGCGGCCTGGCCGAGATCGGCGCCAACAGCGGCTTCGACGCCATCGGCGACGTGACCTACGCCGAGCCGCTGGCAGCGATTCTCGATGCGCTCGATCGCGACCGGGCACTGCCGCGCACCGTGGTCTACAACCTCAACCCCCGCGACAACGAGATGCTGGCGAGCCTGGTCGGCTCGTTTTCGAGCGACGGCATCCCCGGCAAGCTGCAGTTCGGCGCCGCCTGGTGGTTCAACGACCAGCGCGACGGCATCGAGCGCCAGCTCGTCACGCAGATGAACTTCGGCCTGCTGCGCCATTTCGTCGGCATGCTCACCGACTCGCGCAGCCTGCTGTCGTTCTCCCGCCACGACTACTTTCGCCGCATTTTCTGCCAGATGCTCGGCAGCCAGATGCAGCGCGGCGAACTGCCGAACGACCCCGGCCGCATCGGCGAGCTGGTGCGGGCGGTGTGCTACGACAACGTGCAGCGCTATCTCTTCGAGCGATGAGCCGAGCCCAAACTCTTTTATAGCGACGGAACCTTCATGAAAATCAGCAACGCCTATGTGATCGTCACCTCGCCGGGGCGCAATTTCGTTACCCTCAAGATCGTCACCGAATCGGGCACCTACGGCATCGGCGACGCCACCCTGAATGGCCGCGAAATGGCCGTGGTGGCCTACCTCGAGGAGCACGTGATTCCCGCCTTGATCGGGCGTGACGCCAGCCGCATCGAGGATATCTGGCACTATCTCTACCGTGGCGCCTACTGGCGCCGGGGGCCGGTGACCATGTCCGCCGTGTCGGCCGTGGACATGGCGCTGTGGGACATCAAGGCCAAGGCGGCGGGCATGCCGCTCTACCAGCTCCTCGGGGGCAAGAGCCGCGAGCGGGTGATGACCTACGCTCACTGCACCGGCAAGGACATCGAGGGCTGCCTGGCGGAGGTGGAGAAGCACGTCAAGCTGGGCTATCGCGCCGTGCGCGTGCAGGCCGGCGTGCCCGGCATCGCCACCATCTACGGTGTCGCCAAGCGCGAGGGGGAGCGCTACGAGCCGGCGGACGCCGAGCTGCCTGCCGAGCATGTCTGGAGCACGGAGAAGTACCTCAACCACGTGCCCAAGCTGTTCGCCGCGGTGCGCGAACGCTTCGGCGACGAGCTGCACGTGCTGCACGATGTGCATCACCGGCTGACGCCCATCGAGGCGGCGCGCCTGGGCAAGGCGGTCGAGCCCTATCACCTGTTCTGGCTCGAGGACTGCGTGCCGGCCGAGAACCAGGAGAGCTTTCGCCTGATCCGCCAGCACACCACCACGCCGCTGGCGGTGGGGGAGGTGTTCAACTCGATCCACGACTATCGCGAGCTGCTCGAGAACCAGTGGATCGATTACATCCGTACCCCGCTGACGCATGGCGGCGGCATCACCCACGTGCGCCGCATCGCCGACCTGGCCGGGCTCTATCACGTGCGCACGGGCTTCCATGGGCCGACGGATCTGTCGCCGGTGTGCCTGGGCGCGGCGATCCACTTCGACACCTGGGTGCCCAACTTCGGCATACAGGAGCACATGCCCCACACGGCGGAGACCGACGCCGTATTCCCCCACGACTACCGCTTCGAGGACGGCCACTTCCTGGTCGGCGAGGCGCCGGGGCACGGCGTCGACATCGACGAGGAGCTGGCCCGGCAATACCCCTACAAGCGCGCCAGCCTGCCGGTCAACCGGCTGGAAGACGGCACCCTCTGGCACTGGTAAGGAGACCGCACGATGAAAGCCTTTCAGGTAAACGCGCCGCTGAACTACGCCATCGCCGATGTCGAGGCGCCCCGCGCCGCTGCTGGCGAGGTGCTGGTTAAGGTGGCCTTCGCCGGTATCTGCGGTTCCGACATGCACATCATCCACGGCGACAACGCCTTCGTGCGCTTTCCGCGCATCACCGGCCATGAATTCGCCGGCACGGTCGAGGCGCTCGGCGAGGGCGTCGAGGGCATCGAGCTCGGTGCCCGGGTGTGCATCGACCCGGTGGTCAACTGCGGTGAGTGCTATCCGTGCCGCATCGGTCGACCCAACGTGTGCAGCGCGCTGCAGGTGATCGGCGTGCATCGCGATGGCGGCTTCGAGGAGTGGGTCAACGTGCCGGCGACCAACGTCCACCGCTTGCCCGATGGGCTGGGGCTGGAAGCGGGTGCGCTGGTGGAGCCCTATTCCATCGCCGCCAACGTGCTGGAACGGATGCAGCCGCTGCGCGGCGACCGCCTGCTGGTCTACGGTGCCGGCGTGATCGGCCTGACCATCGTGCAGATGGCGCGCGCCCTGGGCGTCGGGGACATCACGGTGATCGACCTGATCGACGAGCGCCTGGCCACGGCCCGCGAACTCGGCGCCACGCGCACCTGGCACGGCAAGGAAGACGTCGAGGGCGCGGTGCGCGAACTGACGGCAGGCGAGGGCATTCCGCTGATCGCCGATACCGCCTGCGTACCGGCCCTGCTGCCGCAGATGCTGCGTATCGCTTCGCCGGCGGGGCGCATCGGCCTGCTCGGTTTCAACCCCACTCCCAGTGATCTGGTGCAACTGGAGGTGATCAAGAAGGAGCTGACCCTGGTCGGTTCGCGGCTCAACAACCGCAAGTTTCCGGACGTGCTCGA
The DNA here is from genome assembly GCF_002930105.1 of Billgrantia saliphila. Lineage (GTDB taxonomy): Bacteria > Pseudomonadota > Gammaproteobacteria > Pseudomonadales > Halomonadaceae > Halomonas > Halomonas saliphila. The sequence goes on from NZ_PJRN01000026.1 coordinate 37,681, forward strand.
GCGCATGGCTTCCGGGCGTCTCGATCCGCTGGCGCTGGTGAGCCATCGCCTGCCTTTCGACGAGATGCCCGGGGCCATCGATATGCTCGATCATCATCCCGAAAGGGCTCGCAAGGTGCTCATCGACATCGGTGCCTGAGCCAGCATGACGCGACAGCCGCATCGCGATGACGCGATGCTCATAACAGCAACAACAGCCAGTATGGCAAAAACAGGAGTTACGCCATGATCAAACGATTCGTCACCAGCGCCGTCCTCGGGGTCGCCCTGATCGCAAGCCAGACCACCCTGGCCGCCGACGTCACGCTGAAATTCGGCCATCTGGCCAACGAGCAGAACATTTGGCACCAGGCCGCCGAGCGCTTCAAGGAACTGGTCGAGGAGAACTCGGACGGGCGCATCGAGGTGCAGCTCTATCCCAACGAGCAGCTCGGCAACGAGATGGACGTGATCAACAGCATCCAGCTCGGTACCGCCGACATGACGATCACCGGGGAGAGCCTGCAGAACTGGGCGCCCAAGGCGGCGATGATGGCGGTGCCTTATGCCTTCCGCGATTCCGAGCATCTGCGCCAGGCGGTGGAAAGCGAGATCGGCGAGCAGATCGAGGCCCAGATCACCGAGCGTGCCAACCTGGTGCCGCTGGCCTGGTTCGAGCGCGGTCCGCGCGAGCTGACTTCGAACCGGCCGATCCGCCACCCCGACGATCTCGATGGCCTTCGCCTGCGCGTGCCCAACGTGCCGCTGTTCGTCGACACCTGGGAAGCGCTGGGTGCGCGACCCACGCCGATGGCCTTCAGCGAGGTATTCACCGCCCTGCAGCAGAACACCATCGAGGCCCAGGAGAACCCGCTCAGCCTGATCGAGAGCGCCAGCTTCAACGAGGTGCAGGACTACGTGAACCTCACCGGCCACGTGCGTAGCTGGATCTACGTGGTGATCGGCCGCAGCCAGCTCGAGAGCATGCCCGAGGACCTGCAGCAGGTCGTGCGCGACGCGGCCCAGGAGATGCAGACCTACCAGGCCGAGC
>NZ_PJRN01000027.1 GCF_002930105.1 Billgrantia saliphila
GTTGCACCAGGCCATGCACGCTGCCCCACAGGGTGCGCCCGAGACGCCTGGCCTCGAGGTCGCCGAGCGCCGGCTGGTACTCCTTGAGGCCGTTCTCGACGCGCAGAAACAGCGCCTCGATCATGTCGGACTGACGCTGGTCGAGTTCGCCTTCCTGCGCCAGCGGGTAGTCGAACAGCAGCTGCCAGCGATACGGCTCGCGCTGGGCGAACTGCCAGTAGGCCAGCGCCAGGGCGCGCATCTGATGCTCCGGCGCGCTGCCCTGGGTCAACGGTTCGATGACCATGCGCAGCCGGGCCAGGGTCTCGATGTTCACGTGCTGGAGCAGGTTACCGAAGCTGCCATAGAGCTTGAGCAGGGTACTCGGGGCGCAGCCCACCTCACGCGCCAGGGCACGTAGCGAGAGCGCATGCACGGGATTACCCTGCAGCCAGTCATCGCATGCGGCCATGACTTGGGCATGGAGCGCTTCGGGCGCATGCTGTCGGGGACGAGCCATCGGGTTCCTCGCAGAACGTTGAGCATCACGGGCGACTACTCGCCCGTTCATTTAGCATAGCCTACATCGAACACTGTTTTCGACCCTACCACGACAAGCCTTTTCAGTCCCCTCCGACTTGGCTACCCTGACGCCATCCCGACATTCGGAGGCCCCATGGCCGGTCGCTTGTACATTCCGTCGCTCGATACGGCTCGACTGCTGCCGGACCTGCGCCAAGAGGCTCCCCTGCTGACCGCCCCCAACCTGTCGCCACGACGGCCGCTCTCCCACATCCGCCTGGTGGAGAGCGACGTATGCCTGGGTCGCGCATTCTGGGGGCTGACGCCAGACTGGCTCGGCGTGCTGGATCATGCGCCACACTGCGCCCGGGCCGAATCGCTCGAGACACGCCCCATGTTCCGCGACGCCTTCGCCGCCCGGCGCTGCCTGGTGCCGGTGGGCGGCGTCTACGTATGGCGGGCGCAGCTACGCTTCAAGCAGCCGTTCCTGATCACCCGCGTCGATCGCAGCCCGATGCTGCTCGCCGGCCTTTGGTGTCGCTATCATACGAGCCCGACCGAGCACACCGACTCGATGGCGCTGATCACCGTGGCCACCCAGGAGCCGCTAGCCTCGCTCAGCGATAGACTGCCCGCGCTGATCGCCGCCGAGGATGCCATGCGCTGGCTCGATCCACGGACCTCACTGGAAGCCGCCCAAAGTCTGTTGCATCCCGCTTCGCGGGAACTGTTGGGCGCTTTTCCGGTATCTAGAAGGGTGAACGATCCCGCCAATCAGGATCCCGCCTGCGCACACCCGACAGGGCCCATGTTGCGCTGGAACGAACAGGAGAGATGATGCCGTCCCCCACCCCGACCTGGCCCCGTCCCGAACGTCGGCATGCGCCGACCTGGCTTGCGCTCCTGCTGCTGACCGGCTTATTGGCCGGCCCTGCCGAGACGAGCCAAGCCGACGTCACGGCATCACCCGAAGAGGCGGTCGACGAGGTCGTGAGTCCTCGAGTCAGCCCTCACGACAGCCGCGACTATCGAGTGCTGATCCTCGAAAACGGTCTCACCGCTCTGCTGGTCAGCGATCCCGAAGCCGATCAGGCGGCCGCCTCCATGAACGTCGGCGTAGGCAGTGCCCAGGACCCGGACGACCTGCCGGGCCTGGCACACTTTCTTGAGCACATGCTGTTTCTCGGCACCGAGCCCTATCCCGAAGCGGATGCCTACCAGAGTTACCTACGCCGTCACGGTGGCAGTCACAACGCCTTTACTGCCCCGCAGGACACCAACTACTTCTTCGACATCGAGCCCGAGGCGCTGCCCGGCGCCCTGGATCGCTTCAGCCAGTTCTTCCTCACGCCGCTGTTCAATCCCGAGCGGCTGGAAAGTGAGCGCAATATCGTGCACTCCGAATACATGGCCCGGATCCGCGACGATGCTCGGCGTGAAATCGACGTGCTCAACCAGCTGCTCAACCCCGACAACTCCCTCACCAATTTCTCGGTCGGTAGCCGCGAGACTCTCGACCCCACCGGCGGCGAAGCCTCGCTACGCGAGCGGGTGATCGATTTTTACGAGCGCTACTACGATGCCAACGTCATGCACCTGGCGCTGGTCGCACCGCAGCCGCTCGACGAGCTCGAGGCGATGGTCACCGAACGCTTCGCCGGGATCGCCGATCGCGGCCTGGAGCGTCCCACGATCGAGGAGCCGCTGGTCCGCGAAGAGAACCTGCCCCGCTACGTCGAAGTCCAGTCGACGCGCGACAGCCGCCATGTCCGCTTCATGTTCCCCGTGCCCGACCCCATCCAGCATTATCGGCACAAGCCGGCCGATTACCTGGCCCACCTGCTCGGGCACGAAGGTGAAGGGAGCCTGCTTGCGGTACTGCGCGAAGCCGGACTGGCCGACGGCCTCTCGGCCGGCATGGACCGCGGTGATGAGCGGCACGCCCTGCTCACTGTCAGCGTCAGCCTGACGCCGGCCGGCGCCGAGCGTATCGATGAGATCCAGGCCACGCTGTTCGCCGCCATCGATCAGATTCGCGAATCGGGACTGGAAGCCTGGCGCTACGACGAGCAGGCCCGCCTGGCCGAGCAGGAATTTCGCTTCCAGCAGCACGGCTCGTCACTGCAGAGCGCCATGCGCCTGGCCATGAACCTGGCACGCTTCCCCGTGGAGGACGTGCAGTACGCCGCCTACCGCATGGATGGGTTCGATCAGGAGCTGGTCGAGGGCTATCTGGATGCGCTACGCCCCGAGACGCTGCTGCGCGTCTACAGCGGCCCGGAGGTCGAGGGCGAGCACACCTCGCCCTGGTTCAACGCCCCCTGGCGCGAGACCGAGCCGGGGACCGCAGGCACCCAGCCGCTGGCGGGGCTCGCCTTGCCCGAGCCCAACCCGTTCATCGCTGCCGACCTGACACTGCTCGACGTACAGGATGAACGTCCCGGGCAACGGATCGAGGAACGGGGTTTCACGCTGTGGCACATGGCCGAGTCGCGCTTCAACACACCCAAGGTGGAGTGGCGCTTCAGTCTGCAACACCCCGATGCCAGCCGTGACCCGCACCACGCGGCCCTCGCCCAGCTACTGGCCGGCTGGCTCGAGGATAGCCTCAACGAGGAGTTCTATGCGGCGCGCCTGGCCGGGCACGATATCGAAGCCTACGCCCACGCCCGCGGCATCACGCTGGCATTCTCTGGCTGGCGCGACCGCCAGGACCGCGTCATGACCCGTACCTTCGAGCAGCTCATGGGCGGTGAAATCGGCAAGGACAGCTTCGAGCGCGTGCGCTATCGCCTGCAGCGCGAGTGGCGCAACGCCCCCCAGGCGCCCCTGTATCGTCAGGGCCACCGCACCCTGGCCGAGGCGCTGCTACGCCCCCAGTGGCCCACCCTGAGCCTGCTGGAAGCCAGCCGTGAGCTAGCAGTGGACGACCTGCGGGACTTCCGTGACGATTTCCTCGGCGAGCTGCGCCTGCAGGCACTGGCGATCGGCAATCTGGATGCCGAGCTGGCCGAACGTGAAGGTCGCCAGGTCGCCGAGCGTCTTGAGCCCACTCTGCCGGAGGAGGCGATACCCGACCTGACTCCGCTGCGCATCGACGAGGCCTTGCCTACGCTGCATCCGGTGACCTCCCGCGAAGAGTCACTAGTGCTGCGCTATCTGCAGGGCGAGGACCGTTCGCTCGAGTCACAGGCTCGCCTCGCCGTGCTCGGCCAGCTGATCGACACCCCCTTCTATCAGCGCCTGCGCACCGAGCAGCAGCTAGGCTACGTGGTCAGCGCCGGCTACTCGCCCCTGCTCGACGCACCGGGCCTGAGCCTGCTGGTCCAGTCACCGGACATCGAGAGCGAGGAGATCCAGGCCCATATCGACGCCTTCCTCGACGACTTCGGGCGTCGCATCGAGGCGCTGGACGACGACGAACTAGCGCCCTATCGCCAGGCAGTTCGCGACGGTCTTCTCGAGCGAGATACCAGCCTCTCGGGCCTGACCAATCGGCTATGGCGCGCCCTGTCGTACGGCGATACCGATTTCGACCGCCGCGAGCGTCTGGCCGAACGCGTCCTGGCGGTCACCGTCGACGACCTGCAACGCACCTGGCCCGAGCTGCGCGGGAAGGAAAATACCGTCACCATCGCCTACGACCCAGGCGACGAGCCCAGCGACGTCGTCGCCCTGACCCGGCAGTTGGAGCCGTTACCCGAAGCCGACGACTGATAGCGGCAGACGGCCCTGACACACAGCGCCCGGCCATTGGCCGGGCGCTGTGTTTCAATCTTCCGGAGTTGCTCGTGAACGAGAGCGTACGTTACCGGTGCAGTGAAAGCGGCTCGTCACCGAAGCACGGCAGGAAGGAGCCTTGACGCTTAGCCGAAGGCCTGAGCAGGCATCATCGCCTCCACGTGCATCACCAATTCCTCGAGGATTTGTCGTTCGCGATCGTTCAGGGCCACTTGGTTGAGCCGCTCGATCTCACGGGCGAAATCCTTGAGTGTGAAGCCGGCCACTGCCGCATCGTTCAGGCGTTCCCAACGATAGGCTTCCCAGCGACCCTGTTCCTCGCTGCTGAGGGTGTCGGGAAAGTTGCGCGCTCGATAGCGGAACAGCATCTCCTCCAGGCGCGGATCCTGGAAGGCGAAACGCGCGTCCACCAGGTCCCAGGGGGAGGTCTCGCGCACCCGCTGCATCTGCTGACGATCGGCGGGCGAGAAGAAACCACCGCCGTAGAGCATCAGGTCGGGATCCTGAGGCCCCTCGGGAGGCGGCTGGGAAAAAACCTCGCCGGCCTTGCGCACCGCCTCGGGGCTCGTCGCCAGCCGTTTCCAGTGCGACCGACAGGCGGCCAGATCCAGCCCCAGGCGCTCGACGATTTCGCCGTACTCCCCCTGCCGCGGTCCTTCCGCATCCTTGAGCGCGGCAACGGGCAGGATCACCGGGCTGCGATTGAGATGAATCACCTTGAGCGGAATGCGTGCCTCGCCTTCGGCCAGGTCGTCGCTACTGACGAAGACGCGCTGTCGAATCTGCTCGGCGTCCAGCGCGAGCAGCGGTTCGGGATCCACCGAGAGATCGTAGACGATCACCCCGTTGGGGTTAGAGGGGTGCGCGGCCAGCGGCATCACCAGCGCGCTGCAGCCGCGACTGGCCGGGTAGCGACGCGATATGTGCAACACAGGCTTGCGTCCGCTCAGATCGAGTCGTCGCGCCACCTCCCGCTTGCTGCGAAGCGCAAGCAGGTGATCGAAAAGACGGGGATTGCGCTCTCTCAGAAGCCGCGCCAGAGCGATCGTAGCACGCACGTCGGCCACCGCATCGTGTGCGCCCTCGTGGGCGATGCCGTTGGCGGCGGTGAGATGCTCGAGGCGGAAGCTGGGCGAGCCGTCCTCGCGGCGCGGCCACTCGATGCCGGTCGGCCTCAGGGCGTGGAAGGCACGCACCGCATCGATCAGGTCCCAGCGCGAATTGCCGTTCTGCCATTCGCGGGAATAGGGGTCGAGCAGGTTGCGATAGAACAGGCAGCGGCTGACCTCGTCGTCGAAGCGCAGCGTGTTGTAGCCCAGCGCACAGGTACCGGGCTCGCTCATCAAAGCGTGAATGCGACCGGCGAACTCGGTTTCTGGCAGCCCTCGGCGGCGTGCCTGCTGCGGCGTGATGCCAGTGATCAGACAGGCCTGGGGGTGCGGCAGATAGTCGTCGGCCGGCTTGCAGAATAGCTCGACCGGCTCTCCGATCTCATTGAATTCGACATCGGTGCGAATCGCGGCGAACTGCGAGGGACGATCGCGACGGGGATCGGCGCCGAAGGTTTCGTAGTCGTGCCACAGGAACGTCATCGGGGCGGCATCGGGCTTTGCCATGGGCGCGGTGTCTCCTGACTCTGCGTCGCTGGATGGCACAGCCTAGCACAGCCCCACGAACGACTCAGCTGCGTGGCAGGGTGACGTTGAGCTCCAGCACCGAACAGTTGTCCTCGCTGTCCAGGCTGATGTTGATGGCATCGTCGTCCACCTGTACGTAGCGGCGAATCACCTCCAGCAGCTCCTTCTCCAGCATCGGCATGTAGTCGGGCTGGCCACGCTGGCTACGCTGATGCGCAACGATGATCTGCAGCCGCTCCTTGGCGACCGAGGCGGATTTCTTGCGTTCGCGCTTGAGGAATTCCAGTAACTTCACCGGCGACCTCCCCCGAACATGCGGCTAAGCAAGCTCTTCTTCTGCATTTCATGGAAGCGCAGCGGCACATCTTCGCCGAGCAGGCGCGATACGGTATCCATATAGGCCTGACCCGCGTCGCTGCTGTCGTCATGAGTGACCGGTACGCCCTGGTTCGAGGCCCGCAGCACCGCCTCGGATTCGGGGATCAGACCAATCAGATCGATGGCCAGGATCTCGCGGATGTCATCCAGGTTGAGCATGTCGCCCTCGGTGACACGGGCGGGGTTGTAACGCGTGATCAGCAGGTGCTCCTTGATCGGATCCTCGCCGCGCTCGGCTCGGCGCGTCTTCGACGCCAGCAGGCCCAGAATGCGGTCGGAGTCGCGCACCGACGACACCTCGGGGTTGGTGACCACGACCGCTTCGTCGGCGAAGTACATGGCCAGCTGCGCGCCGCGCTCGATGCCGGCGGGCGAATCGCACAGGATGTAGTCGAAATCCTTGCCCAGGGTATCGAGGATCTTCTCCACGCCTTCCGCGGTGAGGGCATCCTTGTCGCGGGTCTGTGACGCCGGCAGGATGTGCAGATTGTCGACCCGCTTGTCGCGGATCAACGCCTGGTTGAGACCCGCCTCGCCCTGGATCACATTGACCAGGTCGTAGACCACACGGCGCTCGCAGCCCATGATCAGATCGAGGTTACGCAGTCCCACGTCGAAATCGATGACGACCGTCTTGTTGCCTCGCAGCGCCAGCCCGGTGGCGATGGCCGCTGCGCTGGTAGTCTTGCCGACCCCACCCTTGCCTGAGGTCACTACGATGATCTTGGCCAAGTTGTGCGTTCCTTTGGTAACGGTGAAAGCAATGTCGCTGAAAACCAAGCGCTCGCCGGCAACGGCTAGTCCAGGGCCGTGATGCCCAGTTGAGCGTCGCTGAGCGTCACCTGCACCGACGAGCCCAGCAAATGCGGATCGATATCTTCCATGCGCTTGTAGGTTCCCGCCACCGAGAGCAGCTCGGCGCGCAATTCACGACAGAAGATGCCGGCCAGGGTATCGCCATGGATGCCGGCCAAGGCGCGACCGCGCAGGGCACCGTAGACGTGGATGCTGCCTGCGGCCAGAACTTCGGCGCCGGCGTTCACGGCCCCCACCACCACGAGGTCGCCTTCGGGTGCGCTGATCTGCTGCCCGGAGCGCACCGTGCCCCGATAGATGCGCCCACCGCTGGCCGTCGGTGTGGCCGCTGCCGGCTCGGCCTCGCGCACGGGCTCGATCGGCGGCACTTCCTCGAGAGCCCGGCTACGCGCACCGTCGGAAGGGGGGAACCATCCCAGCCCCAAGGCCCAGGCCGACTGCTTGACGGGGTCGGAGCCGCCGCGCACGGCTACCGGCAGCAGCTTATGGGTTCGGCACACGGCACAGATCCGCTCCAGCGCCAGATGCGGTTCGTCGAGCTTCTCGACGCTGAGCACCACGGGAGTGTGCTGGAAGAAAGCGGGTGATTGGCTAAGCTTGCCCGATAGCTGTTCACGGATCTGCTCCGGGTCAGCGCTGGCCAATTCCATGACCGTCATCGGCAGCATGCCTCCTTTGAAGGTAAATGCCATGCCTGCCCTGTCCACATTAAGGCTCATTGCCGGACTCCACTCGGGTGTTGTCGGGTCGTGGGACTAAAGCTAAGCGACTCCCCTCCCCCCTGCAACTGATGATACGGCCAGCCACGCCTCGATGACCATAGCCCAGACGTTGCCCTCTCCCTCAACGGAGCGGACTTTTCCACCGACACGTCGCATGCTTAGATAAGGCGTTAGACGAAAGACGATGCCCTACGGCAAAGCTCGAAGCAACAAGACGAAAGCAACAAAAAGGACCGCGCAGCCCTCGCTACGCCTCTTTACTCAGGATGTCTCATGCCCGGATTTCTCCGCCGCCTTTTCGCCCCTCGCTGGCAGCATCCCGATGCCCAGGTTCGCCTGCGGGCCATCGACCGGCTCGACCCCACGCGCCCCGAGCAGCGCCAGGCACTGGAGTCTCTGTGTCTCGACGAGGAAGCGCAGGTCCGCCAGGCGGCACTGGACAGGGTCGATTCCCCCGAAGCGCTGCTCGCCCTGCTGGAGCGGGAGCCGGAGTCCCCCGAGCTACGAAGGCGTCTGGTCGCGCTGCTCAGTGGCCAGGTCGCCCACCTAGAGCTGGCCAGGCGTCTGCGCATCGTAGAAGGGCTTGACGACCCCGAGCTGCTCTCTGACGTGGCGCTGGAGGGCGACAACCAGCAATTGCGCCTGACGGCCGTAGCGCGCCTCACCCGGGAGGAGGATCTCATCGCTCAGGCGTGCGATAACGGTATTGCCGCCGTGCGTCACGCGGCGGCCGCTCGCGTGACCAGCGAGCCGGGACTACAGCGTCTGACCCAGCGGGCTCGTCGAGACCGCCAGGTCATGCGCCAGGCGCGTGAGCGCCTGAATCGGTTGCGCGCCGACGCGGCGTCGCTGGCCGCGGCCCGGGAGCAGCGCGAGGCATTGCTGAATAAACTGGAAGCGCACGCCCGGGCCCCTTGGGAGCCGCTCTATGCAGGACGCTTTCGCCACCTGGTTCGCGAATGGGAATCGCTCACGGATCTGCCGGATCCGGAACAGGAGCGGCGCTTTCAGGATGCCTCTCAGCGCTGCCGCAAGGCGATCTCCGACCACGAGGCGCACGAGCATGCCTTGGCCGAGGCCGAGCGTCGCCGTGAGCTGGCCACCGAAGCGCGCGAGTCGCTGCTGGAGGCGCTCGAAGAGAGCCTCGCCAGCCTGCCTCGAGGCGAAAGGCTGACCGGCCAGGATATCGCCAGCCTGCGTTCGCAGAAGCTGCTGCTGGCCAATCGCTGGCAGGCGCTTTCCGACCTCCACGTGACGGACGAGACGTTACGCCAGCGCTACGATGCCGTACTCGCGGACTACGACCGCGTTCTCGACGCCTGGGAACGATTGGAAGCGCAGGCCGCCGAGATCGAACAGGCGCTCAAGGAGAAGGATGCCGAGCGCCTTACCGAGGCCCTTGAGACCTGCCATTGGCCCGGCACCCTGCCGCCCACTCCGCTGCTCGCCCGCGCGCAGCAGATGCTGAGCGGACAGCGCCTCACCGAGGAGGGCAACCTCGAAGCGCGCCTGGCGCGCTTCGATCAGGATCTCACGCAGTTCGAAACACTGCTCGACCGCGGTGCATTCAAGGGCGCCAGCCGGCTCCATCAGAGCCTCAAGCATCGTGCCGACGCGCTGCCCGATGAAACGCTTCGTCCCTATCAAGCCAGGCTCAAGCGACTCGGCGCCCGCCTCGCGGAGCTACGCGACTGGCGCGGTTTCGTCGCCGGTCCCAAGCGCGAACAATTGTGCCTGGCCATCGAGCAGCTCGCCGACGACACGCGCCTCACCGATGCCGAGCTGGACCGACGGCATCGCCAACTCGTCCGTGACTGGAAGGGACTGGGCGACGCCGCCGCCAGCCCAGAACTCTCCGAGCGCTTCCGGGGCGCCTCCGACCGCATCCACGAACGCCTGGCACCCTGGCGCGAACGTCAGACCCACGAGAGGCATCAGAATTTCGAAGCGCGTATTGCCCTGTGCGAACAACTCGAGGCATTGCTGGAGTCGCCGGCCGCCGATGCCGACCCGGACGCGCTACGGCAAATCCGCGATCAGGCCCGTGAGGAGTGGCGCCGCCACTCGCCCGTGCCGCGCGACCAGGCCCAGGCCATCGGGCGCCGCTTCGGCCACATCCGCTTCGCGCTGCAAAGCCTGATCGAACAGCGCGCCCGCGAGGTGGCCGACGCCAAGCGCCAGTTGATCGACGAAGCACAGGCTCTGCTGGAACGACAGATGACGCCTGATGCCCGAGCCGAGCAGGCCAAGGCCCTGCAGCAGCGCTGGCGCGAGCTAGGCCGCGCGCCGCGCGGTGAAGAGCAGGCACTGTGGCGCGAATTTCGCGGTACCTGCGACCGGATCTTCGCCATGCGCGAAGCCCAGCGGGACGACCGCGCCCAGCGTGCCCGCGAGCGTCTCGAACAGATGCAGGCCCTGATCGACCGGCTCGACGCCTGGCAACCCGCCAGAGCGGGAGATGCCGACTTTCTCGAACGCGCCCTCGAAGAGGCAGCCACGCTGGAACCTTTGCCCCCGGGCAGGCGAACCGAAGGCATGCGGCGACGCTGGAGCGGCATCGTACGCAGCCGGCGCGAACGCCTGGCACGCCTGGCCGTGGCCGAGGAGATACATCGCTGGCAGGCCTGCCGACCGTTACTCGATGCCCATCTGGCTGCGGACGCTCGACTGCGTGAGCACGGCGAGGCCGAAGTCGTATCGCCGCCTGCCGGAGTCGAGCTGTCCGACGCGCTTTACGAGGCACATGAACGTCGTAACGCGGTGCGCCTCGCTCCACCCCCTCCCGCTGAAATCGCCGAGCAGCTGGCCCGCCTGCGGGTGCACCTTTCGCTACTCGCCCTGGGACGCATCAGTCAGCATGACGAGCCGCTGCGTCTGGCGATCCAGGTCGAGCGACTCAATGAGGGGCTGGGACGAGAAATGAGCCGGGAGGAAGAAGTGCGAGACGTGCTTCGCGACCTGCTGGCCACCGGCCCGGTATCGCCGCAACAATGGGAACGCGAAGTCGGTGAACTCGATGCACTGCTCACGCAACTGACGGAACTGCCACCGCCGTGAGGCGCACATGCAGAACGAAATGGGAGGCCCGATAGGCCTCCCCGTCGCGGATCGCGGGTGGATCAGCCCATGAACTGGCCGCCGTTGATGTCGATATTGGCGCCCGTGATGAAACCCGATTCCCTGTCGGCCAGAAACACCACCAGCCGGGCGATCTCTTCCGGCGTCCCGTAGCGCTTCACCGGAATCGTCTCGCGGATGGCCTCGCGCACGTTCTCGGGAATCTTCATGATCATGTCGGTCGCGATATATCCCGGCGAGACGGTGTTGACGGTAATGCCCTTGGTCGCGGTCTCCTGAGCCAGCGCCATGGTCAGGCCATGCATGCCGGCCTTGGCCGCCGAGTAGTTGACCTGTCCGAACTGGCCCTTGCGTCCGTTGATCGAGGAAATGTTGATGACGCGTCCATACTTCTGCTCGAGCATGCCTTCGATGACGCTGCGACAAGTGTTGAATACGCTATTGAGATTGGTGTCGATGACTTCGTGCCATTGCTCGGGCGTCATCTTCTTCATCGTGCCGTCGCGGGTAATCCCTGCACAGTTGACCAGCACGCTGATCGGCCCATGAGCCGCCTCGATTTCCTTGACGCCGGCCTCGCACGCCTGGTAATCGGTCAGGTCGACACCCGACAGGGAGATATTGTCGAATCCGTCGGCCTTCTGGGCCTCGAGCCAGGTCTTGGCCTTTTCCGGATTGTGATAGCCCGCCACCACGTGGTAGCCCGCTGACGCAAGTGCGCGACAGATCGCCGAACCGATGCCGCCGGTTCCGCCGGTGACCCATGCTACGGGTGCTGTTTGAGTCATATTCCACCTCCCTGATCATGACACTTGTTTTCGCATTGCTTGACCTAACGCGGCAGGCCAGCCGTAACAGGATGCTGCCTGAAGGACACGCCTTCAAGCTCCCCTCATGAGTCATTATGGACACAAGCGGTGTGCTTGCACGGACAAAGCGCACGCCCTTGACACAGCGCAGAAAAAGCGTAGAATACGCAGCACGTTGATGCGGGGTGGAGCAGTCTGGTAGCTCGTCGGGCTCATAACCCGAAGGTCGTCGGTTCAAATCCGGCCCCCGCTACCAAACATGAAGACCGAGGCCATAAAGCCTCGGTTTTTTGTTAGCTGCCTGGGCACTGAACCGACGCCTGTCGGTTCGCTCTTCGTTTCAAGGTCGGCGGCCCCCGCTACCAAACATGAAGACCGAGGCCATAAAGCCTCGGTTTTTTGTTAGCTGCCTGGGCACTGAACCGACGCCCGTCGGTTCGCTCTTCGTTTCAAGGTCGGCGGCCCCCGCTACCAAACATGAAGACCGAGGCCTAAAGCCTCGGTTTTTTGTTATCTGGCTGGGCACCGCGGCTCGCAGACCATGCTTACCACACCCGCTTTCACCTCCTACAGCAGCCACTCGATATCGTCGCGCGCATAAGGAGAAAGTTCCCTGGCGGCCCGAGTCGTGAGATGGTGCTTGTCCCGATATACCACCGTATCTCCCAAGATAGAGTTGCATTTCCCACCCGGGCATAACCGCTCGTAAAAGTCGACGACTCTGACGCTCGGTTCCTCCTCGGCTATCTCGTGCATGACGGCAAGAATGGCTTCCCTTCTCTTTTCCAGCCGTCGCTGGAAGCTACTGCACGACTCCACCGTCCGCCTGGCCAGACAGTCCGTCATGGGTACGCTGAAAACGGGAGTGGGCGCCATAACAATCACGCGCAGACCGTACCCAAGCAAGGTATCGACCGTATTCCTGAGCCCCTCTTCCGCCAGTGACAGGTGGGTCTCGCTGCTGGTCCGTCCCAGCCAACTGGCACTCAGCACGACTCCTGCCAGCCCCCTTTCCGCCAACCTGGAAAGCTCCCTCTCCATTTCATCCTTGAACAGCTCGCAGTTACGGTCGTTCTCCTGGGGATGTCCCTGAGTATGGCCGTGGGAATAACCCATCAATGGCGGACATGTGCTAAAGGTTCTTTGAAGGAATGTGAATTGCAAATCTCTCGAAAGTTCGTCCAGCATCGGTGAGTAGTGGTCTGCATGGGAGTCTCCCCATAGCAACAGATCCGGAGACTCCCTGTCAGGCCTGTTCACGCAGTCGGACTCGTCCGGGAGTCCTTTGTAAGGGGTGCTCAAATGGCATTTAGCTCGAAGATCGGGCACATCCTCGGCAGCGCTTTCGAGTTGACGATAAAACCCCATGCTCTTTTGTTGGTTGGCATGACTCATCAGTCCAAACGCGGCGAAAGCGAGCAGAATAGAGGTCAAACCGCCCAGCTTGACGAGCTGTTTATGGGATACGGATCGCTTTGCGAAAAAACCTACCGAGGGCTTCTCCACCAGTTGATACGTCAGGTATGCCAGACCAAACGAGAGAGAAGCCAGGCCAACATCGCGCACCAGGTCTGCTTCGCCCAGATGATAGGTGCGTGCCATCGCCAGCAGTGGCCAGTGCCAGAGATACCAGGGGTACGATATCTTCCCCACGAAGACGAAGGGCTTCGTTGAGAGCAACCGTGAAACGGGGCCACTTGAACTGCCGAATCCGGCCACGATTAATGCCAGTGCCGAAAGAACGGGTAGCACGCCCACCCAACCGGGGTAGGCGTGGGAGCCTTCGATGACAAGCGCCGCCCCCAGCAGTAACGCCGCTCCGCCTGCGGCCAACACAGACATGGCCGCCTTCGAGGTTCGTGGAAGCAGCCCATGGCCGACGAGGCAAGCCAGCAGGGAGCCTGCCAATAACTGCCAGCCACGGGACAGGACGGAGAAATAGGCCGCGTTCGGGTTGGCGTGGGTAAGCCATACCCCATAGAAGAAAGAGACACCGATTCCTAACGCGGCAAGTGTTGCAATGACCGCCCATGTTCTTTTCTCGTAGCGCCTGGCCATGGCCACACTGGCGATGAGCAGGACGGGCCAGAGGGCGTAGAACTGCTCCTCCACGGACAGAGACCACATATGCAGCAGCGGAACCTGATCGGTGGGACCGTCGAAGTACCCTCCTGTCGTCGCGATGAAATAGTAATTGGCGAAGAACGCGATGGAAGCGATAGCGGATTCCGCCAGACTCTGCTGTTGCCCGATAGGAGTGAGAAAGATATAGCCAAGTACAAGCGAGGACGTTATCACGACGGCCATTGCCGGCATCAGTCGCCGAACGCGGCGACCGTAAAAGGAGAGGAGGCTTATGCTGCCCGAACTCTCCAACTCCCTTAGTAGCAGGCTCGTAATCAAGTAGCCCGATATGACGAAGAAAACATCTACGCCTATGAATCCGAAACCGAATCCCGGCACTCCGGCATGGTAGGCAACCACCAGGATGACGGCTATCGCCCTCAGGCCATCGATATCCGGCCTGTACTGCGGCTTCTGCATGTTTTTCTCCAACCCTGGCTTTCCATTCGAAGCGTGGTGTCGCGCCTCTCATCCTCGCATCACCGACAGCAAGCCGTACTGGGCATTGCGACAGGGAGACGGCCCGTGGCCGCCATGCAGAAAAGCATAGCCTACGGAACGCAGTCCTCTTGCGAGGGAACCGGACTCTTTATAAAACCGGACTCAGCCGAAACTCGAAAGCCAAGGCTCTCACCTTGGCTTTCCGATTACCCACCTGGCGCAGTCCAACCCGGCGAGTCTCAAGCGATGGCGACTTCACCGCCGGCTCACAGTCTATCCAGGTCCCTGGCCAACAGGGCGATGCCACGGTCATCGCCGCTGGTACCACGGCAGAAAGTGTCACTGTAGAAGCAGCGCACCAGGTCGCGCTGGCGCAGCCGCTCTCGGCGCAGGTCGTCGAACCAATGGCTGAGCTGTCCAGACACCCGCTCGCCATCGTGTGAGACCGTTTTTTCCGCCGCGCCATCACTCATGGCGGCGATGCCTGTCAGGGTCGCGACCGGCTCGCAGCCGTGCTGTACCTGCTCGAAGGCCAGCCGCTCGTCGACGAAACACGTCTGGTTGGCGAACTCCCCCTTGCCCCGCTCACCCAGCGCGGTCAGCTCCGGCACCAGGCCGGGCTCGCCGTCGCCCGTCTTGACGGCCCGCTCCAGCACGATCTCGCCATCGCCGACCTTGAGCCATAGCAGCCGTGAACGACCCGCAACGGCGAGCAGCAACGTGCAGCGCAGGTCTCGCACCGGCCGGCGCTGCTCGGTCGCGCGGTCCTCGAGCGTGCCCTGGGCATGACGCACCAGCAGCGCGACGAATTCGCGTCGTGTGTCGGGATCCGGCTCAGCGTCGGCATCGAGCAGCCAGGCCAGCTGTGTTTCCAGGGTATCGACCAGTCGCAGCATGGCGGAGACGATCGCTCGGGCCCCCAGCTCCGAAGCCGGCGAGCTGCCGGCACCGTCGGCTACCGCCAGCATCGGGCGCGGGCTCGAGGCGGCGTCGGCGGCATCCTGGCAGGGCAGCGGCGGAGCGCCTTCCAGATGAGCCAGACCCGCGACGGCCACTGCCAGCGCCTGCCATTCCGGCCGCCGCTCGTGGCGCTCGACATTGCCGGGATTAACGGGCATGGACCGCCTTCCTGCGCCGAGGTCGGCTCGGCATGGATAGCTGCACGGCGCATTCGCCGGCCTTCATTGCCTCGCGGTAGTCACTCAGCGCCGTGTGCCACTGCGCCAGGGTCGCCCGTCGACTCGGGACACCCGCCCCGGCGGTGAAGGTCGTCACGAACATGTCGCGAATGGTCTCAGGCAGCACGCCCCACAGTTCGTACCATACGCCCTGCGGCACGTCGCGCTGCCCGCGGCCGTAGGCGAATTTGCCGCGTCGCAGATTGCGCACCGGATCGTCGCCACCGACGATGTCATAGGGGTGACGGCCGAGCATCAGGCACTTGAACAGCACGATGGCGAGCGAAAAGGCCTCGCTGCGCGGGTTGCGCAGCGTATGGCGGAACGCCACGCCCTGGTGTTCCTTGGGCGTCATGTCGGGGCTGCCGACGGGGCAGGGATAGAAGGTGCCACCCATCCTCAGCTGGTAGCTGTCGCAGTCGATGAGAGTCACCTGATCGCTGCCCGGCATGCAGAAGATATTGTTGAGGTTGTAGTCGCCGATGCAGACGCCAGCCTCGTGCAGCTGCTGAACGATCTCGACGAAGCGGATCAGGTACCCGACGATCTGTTGCCGGTCGAGGCCGGGAAAGTAGCGCTGATAGAGCAGCGCATGGGCGAGAAACCCCATCTTCACCCCACGCGCGCGATACATGGCAAAGCCGATCCAGCGATGGTGTTCATCGAAGACCCGGATCAGCGGCCAGCAGACATCGCGGGTCATGTGCGCATCGTGCAGGCCACGCATCGCCTCGACCTTGCGATGGAGCTCTTCCCCACGCTTGTTCAGAACGTCGGGGTAGTACCATTTGACGATCACGTCGGGACGATCGAGCAGAGCAAAGATCTCCCCTTCGCCACCGCGCTCGAGGCGCTTGCCGAGCCGGCGCGCCTTGCCCAGCGAGTCCGTTACCACCCGCCCCCGAGCTACCATGCGCTCCTCCTACGCACCGCTGGCCGAGGCCACGCCACGCTCACAGGGAAAATCGCGCCATGTTCCATCATGGCCGTCGGCGTCGGGTTGCGCATACGTTCAGATGCTGTCCCAGCTGTCCGTGGGCGGCAGTTTGACCTGATCGGTGGTCGACGTCGAGGCAGAGACCCGGCTCATGCTGGCCGAGAGCCACAGAAAGAATTCACGGAATTTCAGCCCATCGAGACGCTTGGCCGGGCGAGTGGAGAAGGCGCTGAGCGCCTCGAGATCGGCTTCTTCGACGCCCACCGGCATCACCACCAGCTTGCGCTGCTGCGCCAGCGCCCGCGAACGGGCGGAAGCGGCCTGCCACTGATCGGTCGGCACACCATCGCTGATTACCACCAGCCAGGGCTGGTAATAGGCCACGCCCGCCTTGCGATAGGCCGCGGTGCGTTCCTCCAGGCGGTCCAGCGCCAACGTCATGGCTTCCCCCAGCGGGGTCAGACCGGCCGCGGGGAACTGCCGGCACTGGGAGATATGCATGGCCGTGGTGAAGGGCAGCTGCTCGGTCACCTTGCCCCCCGCCGTGATCACGCCGAGCTCGACGGAGCAGGCGGCCATGTCGTCCTCATTGATCGCCGAGATGAAGGACTGGACACCGGCGTTCAGCTCACGGATCGGCGGGCCGAACATCGAGGCGGACGTGTCCAGCACCAGCATGCAGGCACAGCGGGGCGAAGGGTTGTCTATCAGATCGCTGTCGCCGTTCAGTCGGTATGTCGCCATCCCACGGTTCCTCATGTCTGGATGTCCGGCCCTGGCGCGTCCGGACGCACACGAGCCTATCATAGCCCTGCGGCCGATGCCGCGCCTGCCACAACGCTGCCGCCAACGCGGGCGACCGGCGAACGCCGCGCGCGCCCCTTGAATCCCGACGCCGCCACCCGCATCTTTCGAACAAATCCACCCTTACGTTAAGGCCTTGCCCATGTCCATCGTCGACCCCCGCAGCGGCACCCCGCTGACACCCCCCGAGCCGAGCGCCACCCAGGCGCAGGATGCGCCGCCGGATGAGCAGTTGATCATCGATGTCGACCGCAACAACATCCAGCAGCTGCTGGAGTTTTCCATGCAGGTACCGGTGCTGCTCGACTGTTGGGCACCCTGGTGCCAACCGTGCAAGGCGCTGATGCCGATCCTCGAGAAACTGACCCGGGAGTACCGTGGCGCCTTCATCCTCGCCAAGCTCAACATCGAGGAGAACCAGGAGATCGCCGCCCAGTTGGGCGTACGTTCGGTACCCGATGTCAAGCTGGTCAGCCAGGGAGGCCTGGTTGACCACTTCCAGGGTGCACTGCCCGAAAAGGAGATCCGCGAGTGGCTCGCCCGCTACTTCCCGGCCCCCGAGGATGCCCCGGCGACCCCCGAGGAGCAGGCCGCCGAAGCTCTCGCCCAAGGCGACGCGGCCACCGCACGGACGATCTACGAAGAGCTCTTGCAACAGAGCCCCGATCACGCGCCCTACCGGATCGAGCTGGCGCGAGCGCTGGTCGCCGAGGATCGCAGCCAGGAGGCACTCGACCTGCTCGACAACCTTCCGCCCGAGGAGCGGGACGCCGCCCCGGCTCGTGGCGTGCGCGCCAGCATCGAGTTTCGCAAGGAAGCACCGAACGACGACGAACTGGCAACCCTGGAAGGACGTGACGACAGCGAGGCGCAGTACAAGCGTGCCCTGCGCCAGGTTGCCGACGGCCACTACGAGGTCGGGCTGGAAGGGCTGCTCGACGTGATGCGCAAGGACCGTGGCTACGGTGACGACGCGGCGCGCAAGACGCTACTGCGTGTCTTCGATGCCCTCGGTGCCGACCATCCGCTGACCGTCACCTATCGCCGCAAGCTGTTCACGTTGCTCTACTGAACCCTTCAATGACGGCCCAGTCGGGCCGCTTCATCCCTTCAGCACATCGTCGAGGCGCGTCAGCGCCTCGTCCAGCTGGGCCGCGGTGGTGCCGAAGTTGAGCCGCACGAAGCCCGGCCAGCCGAAATCGGCGCCGTCGGAAAGCGCCACGCCCGCCTCTTCCAGCAGCACTTGCTGGGGCGAGCCGCCTCGCCCCGCCAGCCCCTCGGCACGGCGCAGGTCGAACCAGGCCAGGTAGGTCGACTCGGGCGGAGCGAAGGCGACCCCGGGCCAGGCGGCGACACGCTCGATCAACGTGCGTCGGTGGCCGCGCAGCACCTCGAGCAGTTCGAGGCGCCACGGGTTGCCCTGTGCATAGGCGACCTCGGCCGCGACCAGACCCAGCACGTTGACGTCGGGCATCAGACCACTCAAGCGGTCGGCGAAGCGCTGGCGCAGCTCGGGGTCGGAAATGACGGCACAGGCCGCGGAGAGGCCGGCGATATTGAAGGTCTTCGACGGTGCCCACAAGGTAACGGTACGCGCCGCGAGCGAGGGGAAAGCTGCCGCCAGGGGACGGTGCACGGCGCCATCGTCGAGCAGCAGGTCGCAGTGAAGCTCGTCGGACACCACCAGCAGGTCATGCCGCTCGATCAGCGCCGCCAGGCCGGCCAGTTCCTCGTGACGCCACACGCGACCGGTGGGGTTGTGCGGATGACACCACAGCAGTAGCCGCGTCTCGGGCGTGATCGCCGCTTCCAGCGCCGCCAGATCGAGCCGCCAGGGCTCGCCGGGGTCCGCCGGCTCGGCCAGCTGCGCCTGCTGGGGCAAGCGCCCGGTACGCTCGGCCACCTTCAGGAAAGGCGGATAGATGGGCGTGACCGTCAGCACGCCTTCACCCGGCTCGGTCAGCGCCAGGCTGGCCAGGTGCAGCGCCGGGACCACGCCGGGCAACCACAGCTGCCACTCGGGTTCGAGCGCCCAGGCGTACTCGCGCTCGCTCCATGCGCACAGGGTATGCTTCAGACTGTCGGGTATCCGCCCATAGCCGAAGACGCCGTGTTCGACCCTCGCCTGCATCGCCTCGATGAGGGCGGGCGGCGAGCGAAAATCCATGTCGGCCACCCATAGCGGTAGAATGTCGGCATCATAGCGGTGCCACTTCTGCGACGGCCAATCGCCCTTCTCGGGGTGGCGACGCGCGACGGGCGTGGCAAAATCGAACTTCATGTTCTGTCCTCGGGAAAAGTCGATATGAGCGAAACCATGCCGCAAAGCGGCTTCTATGCCAAGGTACGCCGCGGCATGCCGGCACTCATCGACCAGTGGCGCCGGCTCGGCCAGGCCGATGCGGGTCGCCTGGCCCTGATTCTGGCCGAGACCGCCCGCGTGGCGAAGCTGGGCGAGCCCGAAACGACACCCAGCGGAGCGCAGCTCGACGACTGGAGCCAACCCGACGCGGGAGACGAGGTGCCGCTGTGGGCGGCACGCACCGCCACCTTCCTGCTGGTGCAGATGCCGGCCCGCCCGCTGCCGCAGAGTGACGACGAGGCTTGCGCCTGGGCCTACTGCTGGCTGCGCAACCGCGACTTCGACTCTGTCGAGTCCGCCCGGGACGCCCTGCCGGTCCACCTGCAGGAGAGGCTGACCCATGCGGTAGGCGCCGCCTGGGCGGACCGACAGGGTCTGCGCCTCATCTAGCCGTACCGCGTCCACTACAAGGAAGCCTCATGGATGTTCCGCTGAGCTGGCAGCTGGCCAAGCTGCTGGTATCGATCGGTATCGTGCTCGGCCTGTCGGTGATCGCCGAGCGGGTCAGTACCCGCGTAGCCGGCCTGCTCGCCGGCTATCCGCTGGGCACCGCCATCGCCCTGTTCTTCATCGGCCTGGAAATCTCGCCACCGTTCGCCGCCGAGAGCGCCGTCTTCAGCCTGGCGGGCTTCACCGCCACCATGGCGCTGGGCGGTGGCTACCTGATATGCGGCCGCCGCGACGGCCTCGCCGGCGTGCTGGCCGGCACGGCTGGCGGTCTGGTCGCCTGGTGGCTGGCCAGCCTTGCGCTGACGCGTTTCGCGTTCGATCGCGTCAGCGGTACCCTGGTGACACTGGCCGCCATCTTCGTCTTCACCTGGCTTTATCGACACCTCCCCGAAACTCGCGCCAAGGTGCGAACCGGCGGCCCGCCTTGGCCGGCGCTGGCGCTGCGCGCCGGCCTTGCCACCGCCATCGTGTTCCTGATCACCGGCCTGGCCCATGTCCTGCCCCCCGCGTGGGCCGGCATGCTGGCGGCATTCCCCATCTCCATGTATCCGCTGCTGGTGATTCTGCATCTGACCCATGGCGCGGCGCCGGCGGCCACAGTGATCAAGCACTATCCCGCCGGGCTCGGCGCACTGCTTTGCTACACGCTGTGCGTCTCGCTCACCTACGCCACCCTGGGCCTGCTGTGGGGCACCCTGGCGGGCTTTGCCGTCGCGACCCTGTGGCTGCTGGCCTGGATGCGGTTGCAGACGTGGCAGGGCGCAAGACGGGCGGCCGGCACTTGACCTAGCGTTTGCTCGGGGCAATGCTGTCAGCCTGCCAACGACATCACCCGCGCTGCTCCGAGACCAGAACCACAAGGAAATTGCCATGTTCGTGCGCACCCTCGAACCTGCCTTCTACGACACCGACGCCCTCGGCCACGTCAACAACACCCGGCTGCCCGCCTGGTTCGAACTGGCTCGCAACGACCTGTTCCGCCTGTTCACGCCGGACCTGGACCCACGCAAGTGGCGCCTGATCATGGCGCGCATGGAAGTCGATTACCGCGCCGAGCTCCATTACGGCAGCGACATCGAGATCCGTACCTATGTCTCACGGCTGGGCAACAGCTCCTTCACCGTGACCCAGGAGGCGTGGCAGAAGGGCGAGATGACCAACCTGGGCCATACCGTGATGGTGCACTTCGACCACCATACGAAACGCGCCGTACCCATCGAAGGTGAACTGCGCGAGGCCCTCGAGGCCCACCTGCAGCCGGTGCCGGAGCCGGCCGGCGCATGACGCCGGCGGTCAAGATGCTCGAGCACGACGGCGCCGACTTCGAACTGCTCGAGTACCCGCACGATCCCCGGGCCCCGGCTTACGGCGAGGAAGCGGCGCGCGCCCTGGCACTTCCCCCGAAGACCGTGTTCAAGACGCTGATCGCCCGCCTCGATGACGGTCGCCTCGTGGTCGGCATCGTGCCCGTCACCGCCCAGCTCGACCTCAAGGCGCTGGCCAAGGCCGCCGGGGCGCGTCGCGCAAACATGGCCGAAGCGACCGATGCCGAGCGCGCCACCGGTTACGTGCTTGGCGGCATCAGTCCGCTGGGCCAGAAGAAACGCCTGCCAACCTTCCTCGACGCCAGTGCCGAGACGCTCGAACGCTTGCATGTCAGCGGCGGGCGGCGCGGCCTTGAGATACGCCTGGCTCCCGCCGACCTGATTCGCTTGTGCACGGCGCGTCTGGCCCCGCTGGCGCGCGCGTGAGACCGGCATGAGCCGATCACGGACGCCTGTGGTCAAAGTGTCATGACCCGGCGATAACGGGCCATTCACCGCTTTCAGGGAGTCGAACATGGCCATCCGCTACAACCTCTGGCTCGATCCCGACAACGTCGCGCAGCATCGGGCCGTGGAAGCCGACCTGGAGCGCTACTTCATGGAGCGGTTCGCGGACTATCCGCATATCCGCTTGTTCGGAGCAGACCCCTACGACTATGATGCGCCGTTCAATCGCCTCTACGACGCGCTGATGGCGCGGGCCAACGAGTACTGCGAACGCCAGTGGCGGGGCTACGTACCCACGCCCGAGCAGCTCAACCGCACCTTCTTTCGCGCCGTGGGTCGCTCCAACAAGTTCGTGCGAGACTCCGACGATGGTGATTCAGACCGATGAGATGCCCAACACCCGCCAGTTGGCCATCATTGCCGAGCAGTTGGGACGAGCGCCGCGCGGCATCGAGGCGGTGGCCGCCGTCGACGGTGCGGGCACTCCGCTGGTGCTGCGCATGGCGCCCATCGTCGACGGCAAACCCTTCCCCACTCTCTATTGGCTCTGCTCCGAACGCCTGAAGATCGACATCTCCCGCATCGAGGCGCAAGGCGTCATCAAGCAGCTCGAGACGCGCCTGCAGGAGGACCCAGACTTCCTCGCCGCCTACCGCGCCAGCCACCGCGATTACGTGGAGTCACGCTGGCGCTGCATGAGCGACGCCCAGCGCAGCGAGGTCGAGCGGCTCGGTTATGCCGGCATCATGCGGGAACGCGGTATCGGCGGCATCGCCAACTGGGACCAGGTCCGCTGTCTGCACACGCAATATGCCCATCATCTTTGCGGCCACAATATCGTCGGTCAGTGGCTCGACGCCGAATTCGGCGTGGCCGACGTGCTCCCCTGAATGCACGCGACGACGCTTTCGAAGCCTCTCCCTGCCGGCTAGGATAAGGACTTGCCAAGGAGACGCGCATGTCGAGATTCTGTGTTTATCTGGGTTCCCGCGAAGGACGGGACCCCGCTTTTCTGCAAGCCACCCGAGCCCTCGGACGTGAACTAGCCGCTCGTGGTCACGGCCTGGTCTATGGTGGAGCCCGTATCGGTCTGATGGGCGAGCTGGCCAATGCCGTGCTGGCCGGAGGCGGCGAAGTGATCGGGGTGATGCCCGATCATCTGGTGGAACGCGAGCAGGCCCACGAAGGCCTGCCGACGTTGATTCGCGTAAACAACATGCACGAGCGCAAGGCCAGCATGGCCGCTCACGCCGATGCCTTCATCGCCCTGCCCGGCGGCATCGGCACCCTGGAAGAGCTGTTCGAGGCCTGGACCTGGCAATACCTGGGGCTCCATGACAAGCCCATCGGGGTGCTCGATACCGTCGGTTTCTACTCGCCTCTGCTCGCTTTCCTCGACAGCACCGTGGAGCACGGCTTCCTCAATGCCCGCACCCGCACCTGCCTGATCGACGCCGAGGAGCCCGCCGCACTGCTGGATGCCTTGGAGGCACGACTCGCCGCAACCTGAACGCGCTGACACAAGGAGACCGTCATGCATGCCATCGTCGTCGAACAGGAGCGCCTGGTCTGGCGCGAATGTCCCGCTCCCGAGGGGCCGGCCGCCGGCGAAGTGCGGCTGCGCGTGGCCTGGGCCGGCGTTAACCGCGCCGACCTGATGCAACGAGCGGGACACTACCCCGCACCGCCTGGGGCCAGCGAGATTCTCGGACTCGAAGTCAGCGGCACGGTGGTCGAGGTGGGCGCCGACGTCGAACGCTTGCGACTCGGCGACAAGGTATGCGCCCTGCTGGCCGGCGGCGGCTACGCCGAGGAAGTAGTAGTGGATGCGCGCCAGGTACTGCCGTTGCCCGAGGGATTCGGCCTGCGCGAAGCGGCCGCACTCCCCGAGGTGTTCGCCACCGCCTGGCTCAACCTGTTCATGGAGGGTCAGTTGGCTCCCGGCGAGCGCGTACTGCTGCACGCCGGTGCCAGCGGTGTCGGCACGGCCGCGATTCAGCTCTGCCGCGCCCTGGCTCACCCGTGTTTCGTCACGGCCGGCAGCGATGCCAAGCTCGCCGCCTGCCGCTCGCTGGGCGCCGATGGCGGCTTCAACCGGCACCAGGGCAGCTTCGTCGAGGCGGTCAAGACCTGGGGCGGCGCCGATCTGATTCTCGATCCGGTGGGCGGTACCTATCTCGCTGACAATCAACGCGTGCTCAATACCGACGGTCGCCTGGTCCTGATCGGTCTGATGGGGGGACGCAGAGCCGAACTCGACATGGGCCGCATGCTGATGAAGCGACAGCGGTTGATCGGATCGACTCTGCGCGCCAAGCCACCTGCGGCCAAGGGGGCCATTCTCGATGCCCTGCTGACCCATGTGTGGCCGCGCCTGGCCAGTGGCGAGATCCGCCCACTTGTCGACCGCACCTGGCCGATCGACCAGGCCGAAGCTGCCCATGCCCACGTGAAGCAGGACGCCAATATCGGCAAGGTATTGCTTGCGGTCAGCGGCGAGGGTTGCGGCGCGCCCCGGTAGCGATGAATCAGCCGCAGCCGGCCAACTGGCGGGTGCGCTGATAAGTGAGCTGAAGCAGCCTGGCATCCTCGCCGGCACGGTGACGATGGATGCCGAGCTCCTTGACCAGCACCTCGCGAGTCTTGTGCCAGATGCACAGCTGACGTTCGTCGAGCAGTATGCGCAATGCCTCGAGGCGAAAGGCCGGCAGCATGCCGGCGTGGTGGAACAGCAATGACAGCCAGGTATTGTCGTAGCCCCAGCTATCGCTGTAGGCCACGCCGACCTCGCTCAGCTCGTCGTTGATCCAACGCGCCACGTGGGCCACGGGCAGCCCCTCGCGCTTGAGTCGCGCACGGGAGATGCCGTGCAGCAGTTCGGCCTTCGGGTCCCAGTGGGTCCACTCTTCGAGCGGTTGCACGAGGAAAGCGCAGCAGCTGCCGTCAGCCCGCGCCAGGCCGATCTCGATGGGGTAGCTACCGCGCCCGAATCCGGACGCTTCGATATCCAGCAGTGTCGGCAGCGTCACGAATGGGCGGGTCCTCGATGAGTGCCGCAGACGTTCGCGCGGCGGGAGCAGGCATTCAGTGTCGGGTCTGGACGCCGTTCGTGTCCAGTGTCTCGCCGGCGAACCCGCTGTGCCGATCGGCAAGCGCCTGCCAATGGCCGGCCTGGGCGACATCCACCGGCAGCCCCAGCTCGCCATGACGGTAGGCCTTGGCCATTCGCGCTGCAGCCAACGGATGGCCGGCTTCGCCGGCGCGGGCGTACCAGGTCACGGCGCGCTCATCGCGACGAGGATACTGGGTACAGCCGTGCTCATGGATCAGGCCGGCCTGGTATTGCGCCTTGAGATTGCCGGCCTGGGCGGCCTCCAGTACGTAGCGCGCACCGCGCGCCTTGTCCTGAGGGCTGACTCCACGATGAAAGAGCATGTGGCCATAGAGCGACAGTGCCGCCGGGTGTCCCGCGTCGGCGCAGCGCTGGAAAAGATGCATGGTCAGCCGTTGGGTACGCGGCGAGCGCGGCAACCAACGCGTATGGAACAATTGTTCGGCAAGACGGTATTCGATCCTGGTGAACAATGATGATGCCTGCGACATGGGCAAACAACCTTGCGTTCAACTTGCATCCGCATGACGTATTACACTGCCCTGTGTTTGCGTCATGGCCAAACGTGAGCTCCGTCGGACTCCGCCGGGGCCGTTCGAGGGTCGCCAGCATACGCCCGCCTCGGGACCGACTCAACCCCCTGCGATTTGCTGCCTTGGTAGGGCTCGGCTAGCATGGCTCTGGATACGCTGAACGATCGACACAGCGGACCTCTCCCTACTACCTGACAGGCATCCACAGGAGCGATGATGCAGACGCGACCGCTTGGCAACACCGGCATCGAGGTCAGCCGCTTGTGCCTCGGCACCATGACCTTCGGCGAACAGAACAGCGAAGCCGAAGCCCATGAGCAGCTCGACCGCGCTGTGGCCTTCGGCATCAACTTCATCGACGCCGCCGAGATGTACCCAGTTCCCCCGCGTGCCGAGACCCAGGGCCGTACCGAAAGCTATGTCGGAAGCTGGCTCAAGCGCCGCGATAGCCGCGACGACGTCATTGTCGCGACCAAGGTCACCGGACCTGGCCTCGAGCATATCCGTGGCGGCCCCCGGCTGGATCGTCAGCAGATCCACCAGGCCATCGACGCCAGCCTCGGCCGGCTCAAGACCGATTACGTCGACCTCTATCAATTGCACTGGCCCGAGCGCCACACAAATTACTTCGGCAAACTGGGTTACGAGCACGACGAAGAGGAAGAGGCGATCCCACTGGAGGAAACCCTCGGCGCGCTAAAGGAGCTGGTGAATGCCGGCAAGGTACGCGCCATCGGGCTGTCCAACGAGACCCCCTGGGGCGTGATGAAGGCGCTGCAACTGGCTGAACGGCTGGGTCTGCCACGTGTCGCCTCCATCCAGAATCCCTACAACTTGCTCAACCGCACCTTCGAGGTCGGCCTGGCCGAGATTGCCCACCGCGAGAATGTCGGCCTGTTGGCCTACTCTCCGCTGGGCTTCGGCGTGCTATCCGGCAAATACCTGGATGGTGCACGGCCCCCCAAGGCACGCCTGACCCTGTATGAACGCTTCCAGCGCTATACCTCCGATCTGGCGGAGCAGGCCACCCGAGCCTACGTGGAGATCGCGCGTGAACACGATCTTGACCCGGCGCAGATGGCACTCGCTTTCGTCAATTCGCGCAGCTTCCTGACCAGCAACATTATCGGCGCCACAACGATGGAGCAGTTGGAAGCCAACCTGGCCAGCGAGTCGCTCAAGCTCGATCAGAGCGTACTCGACGCCATCGAGTCGGTGCATCGCCGCATTCCCAACCCCTGTCCCTGATCGGCACCGCCATCGCCCGGGGCTATCGCCGCCATAGCCCCGACGCCGCCTCGCGCCTGATATACTCGAGCCCTTCCCGCCAGGCCGATCCAGGTACAGGAGTGTTCCATGCTGAGCGTGATCTCGCCCGCGAAGACGTTGGATTTCGAGACCCCCGCCACGACTGCCATTCATTCGCAGCCCGATTTCCTCGAGCGCAGCCGCGAGCTGATCGAGATCCTGCAAGATTACTCCCCGCAGCGGCTCAGCGAACTCATGGGCATCAGTGACAAACTGGCCGGCCTCAACGCGGCACGCTTCGCCGAATGGCGCACGCCGTTCACGCGGGACAATGCCAAGCCAGCGGCACAGGCTTTTCAGGGCGACGTCTATGTCGGCCTCGAGGCAGACACCTTCAGCGATGAGGACAACGCTTTCGCCCAGCAGCACCTGCGCATCCTCTCCGGTCTCTACGGCCTGCTGAGGCCGCTCGACCTGATCCAGCCCTACCGCCTGGAGATGGGCACCCGATTGCCCAATTCCACCGGCAAGGACCTCTACGCCTATTGGCAGGATACCCTGACCGCGGCACTCGACCGCGCCGTCGCCGACAGCGGCTCCAAGGTGCTGGTGAACCTCGCGTCCAATGAGTACTTCAAGGCTATCGACGCCAAGCGGCTCCAGGCGCGCATCATCACCCCGGTGTTCAAGGACGAGAAGAACGGCCAGTTCAAGATCATCAGCTTCTACGCCAAGAAGGCTCGCGGATTGATGGCCGCCTGGACGATCCGCCAGCGCCTGGATGACCCCGAAGGGCTGAAGGATTTCGATGTGGCCGGCTACGCTTTCGCTCCAGCCATGTCGGAGGGTGATACCCTGGTATTCACGCGCCGCGAAGGCCAAGCTTAGGCTCTGTCCAAAATCGCCTCCGCTCCTGCCCTTTCGAACAGAGCCCCGTTCAGAAAAAGCGCACCGGGAGCGCCGAACGCGGCTTGAGAAAGCGCTTGTGGATCTGGCGGAATCGCACGTCATCACAACGGTCGAGCCACTCGTAGGCCACCATGTCGGCCGACACCGCCGTCGCCCCCGCGCGCACCATGCGCTCGCGGGCGAGCCGAGCCTCCTCCGCGCGCCGACTGACCGACGCGTCGCTCAGCCAATATACCTCGTAGCCTGCCTCCAGCAGCCCCAGGCCGGTCTGCATGACACAAATGTGCGCTTCGCTGCCGCACAGCACGACCTGGCGCTTGCCGCTGCCAGCCAGGGCATTGGCAAAGTCGGGCTCGGCATGGGCATTGAAATGTACCTTACGCCACAGCCGGTGGCTGGGCAGTGCCTCGAGCAGCCGCGGCTCGCTACCGCCCAAGCCTTCGGGATACTGCTCGGTGAGCCAGACGGGAATGCTCAGGGCATCGGCGACTCCACCCAGCCAGACGGCCTCGTCAACGGCCTGCGGGCCGCCATCGATTACCGGTAGCAGTCCCGCCTGGAGATCGATGATCAACAGCAGGCTTGTTTCACTTTTCAGGCGCACGCTTTCTCTCCCTTGTTGTCTCACCTTTCGCCAGCATAGCCGCTAGAATGGGCTGTCTGAATCCCCTCCCAATTCCTCTGAGAGACTCGCGATGCGCCAACTCTTCGTCATGCTCCTCGTCGGTGTGCTGGGCTTCGGCCTGGCCGTGAATGACGCCGAAGCTCGCCGCCTGGGTGGCGGCGGCAACGTGGGGAGCTTTTCCCGTTCCGCCGACCGGCCGGCGGCCGCTCCCAACCAGGCCGCGCCGGCACGCCAGGCGCAGACGAACAAGGCGACGGGAGCGCGCATGCCTGGAATGTTCGGTGGCCTGCTCGCCGGCGGCCTGCTGGCTGCCCTGTTCTTCGGTGGCGCCTTCGACGAGCTGCGCCTGATGGACATCCTGCTGATCGCCGGACTCGGCTTTCTGCTGCTTCGTCTGCTGGCAAGACGTCGTCCCGCCATGGCGAGCGGCCCCCAACCGGTCCATAGGGAAGAGGCCTCGCAGCTCCGGAGCTTCCAGCCGTCTTCCGCTGGCGCCTTCGATCAGAGCGCCTTTGGCAGCCTGCCGGCCTGGTTCGATCGCGAGCGGTTCCTGCGCGACGCCAAGGAACACTTCATGACGCTCCAGCGCTCCTGGGACAACAACGATTTCTCCGGTCTACAGGAGTACGTCACTCCGGAGTTTTACAATCTACTGCGTGACGAGCGCAGCCGTCAGCCGGCCAACAACCGCACGGAGATCCTTCGCCTGTTCGCCGAGCTCGGCGACGTACGTGAGATCGACGCTCAGGCGGAAGCCACAGTGATCTTCCATGGCCTACTCGAAGAGAACGGCGAGCAGACCGAGTTCAACGAGACTTGGCACCTGATTCGCCAAGTGCGCGATGGATCCCCCTGGTACTTGCAAGGGATCGAGCAGAACGCTGCCGGCTAGGAGAATAGCGTCAGGCCTCGGGCCAGCCGGTATCGGCTGGCCCGCTGGCTGCGTCAGGCCGGTTCGCTCTTCGCCTCGACTCGTGACACCTCGTACCCCGACAAGGCCATCCCGCGCTCCGGTAATGCCTCTTCGCGCAGCTTGAAACGCCCCACCATGTCAGCCAGCCGATCGGCCTGATCGCGCAGCTGTTCGGCCGCTGTGGTCGACTCTTCAGCCAAAGCGGCGTTCTGCTGTGTCATACGATCCAGCTCCGCCACGGCGAGATTGACCTGTCCGATGCCATCGCTCTGCTCGCCTGCGGCATGGCTGATCTCTCCGAGCATCACGGCCACGCGATTCACTCCTTCCATGAGTTCCTGCATCGCATTGCCGGTTTCCTTTACCAGTCGGGTGCCACCTTGAACCTTCTCTCCGGAAGCCTCGATCAACTGGCGAATATCACGCGAAGCCGACGCACTGCGGGTGGCCAGTTGCCGCACTTCCCCTGCCACGACGGCAAAGCCTCTTCCACTCTCTCCGGCCCGAGCCGCTTCGACCGAGGCATTCAAGGCCAACAGGTTGGTCTGGAAGGCAATATCGTCCATCACCTTGACGATATCGGCTACTCGTGTGGACGCACTCTGTATCTCGTCCATGGTCGTCACGACATGCCCGACTTTCTCTCCGGTGCGCTGCGCCAAGTCGGCGGCCGATTGAGAAAGTGCATTCGCCTCGCGTGACGAGGCCGAGGTATTCGCCACCGTACTGTTGATTTCCTCCATGGAGGCAGAAGTCTGCTGCAGACTGGATGCCGCCTGGTCGGTACGCCGAGACATGTCGTGACCGCCGCCGGCTATCTCCTGAGCAGCCAGCCGGACCGCATCGCTACTGACCCTGACGAGGGACAGCACGTCGTGCATCTTGTCGGCAAAGGCATTGAATTGGATGGCCAGCTCGGTGCTCTCGTCCTTCCCTTCGACCGGCAAGCGAAGCGTCAGATCGCCTTCTCCTTCGGCGATTTCCCGCATGGCATGGGCAGTACGCCGTATCGGTCGGAACAAGGTGCGCAGAAGCACGGCGATTATCGCCAAGCTTGCCAGCAGTATCACAGCCACGGCCAGAACAACCAGCAGGACGGCCCGGTTGAGATCGGCGAACAGCTCACTGCGAGGAATCTGGGCGAAGGCCACCCACTCGGTCCCCGGCACATCGATGGCGGCCACCAGTTGCTCGGCTCCCTGTGCATCCTCCGCCACCCCGTACCGGTAGCCCTGTGCATTCAGCAAGGTGGTAGAAATCGTATCCCATCCCGGCAGGGCGTCGATCGGCTCACCGACTCTTTCTGCTCCTTCCGGATGAATGCTGATGGTGCCGTCCCGATTGGCCAGGAATACGCTGCCGCTCTGGCCTAGGCGATAGTTGCGAATCGTCTCGGCCATGGCGTCCAACGAATACCCCACCCCGGCAACGCCTACCCGCTCTCCGCCTGCCTCGACGACATGGTTGATGAAAACCTGGACCTGACCGCCTTCGTCATCCACGTTCAGCTGATAGGCGTCCCCGCCGCTCTCGTCGACCAGATTGTAGAACCACTGGTCTCGCTCGCGGCTGAGTGTGCGCTCGATGCCATCCTGGGTGTAGTACTTGCCACTTCGCGCCGACACATAAAAGACGATGCTGGCACCGGTGCGCTGTTGCATGTCTTGGAAATAGGCGATTGCCCGCTCGGCGCCCTGCCGGGACTCCCCTGCCTCCATCCATTCTTGCAGATAGGGATTGTTCGCCAGATTCTGTGCCGTGGTTATCGGTCCGATCAGCGTCGCCTCGATGTCGTTGCGAATGCTCTCCAGCGTGGCGGGTAGCTCCACCGCCGTGACGCGCTCGGTGACCAAGTCACCGAACAGGCGATACTGCACGGCTGTTGCACCGCCGGCAATCAATAGCATGCAGAGGCTGACACAGAGCATCAGTCTCTGGGCTATGGTGAGTTTGTTCATGTTCTTCCCCTTGGCTGCGGCGTATCGTCAGGGGGATACGCTCTATTTGACCGAACGGTCAATACCGCTATCGGCGGCTCGGGGAAAAACTGAAGGTGGAAGTAAGGTGGGCCTCGTATGGCGATCGTGAGTGCAGCAGGAGCTCAATTCTCTTCCGCGTCCTCCTCGATCTCCTCGCTCACCTCTTCCAAGCGCTCCTCCACATCCTTCATGGCGTTGTCGATATTGCGCTCTGTCTTGTCGCCGGGTCCCGTATTGTCACATCCCATTATCACTCCCACGCCAAACACAGCTAGCGCCCAAGCGACGACCAAGCGTTTCATCGATCTCATTCGCTCCACTCCGAGGACAGCTCTTCGATACCATTACATTACTCGTGAAGCCGTACTTGGTACCACTGGATCCTGTAGGAAGCTGTACGTCTGTGTAAACGCAACAAGGCGCAGTCGCGATAACGGTAATTTCCTTTGCGGGAATAACAAGAAAGCCCCGCGTTCGTTCGAACACGGGGCTTTCTTGGAGGAAGGGCCGGGGCCGTTGGCCGGCCTTCGACGGGCGGCGCTCCGCGATGCTCCCTGGAGGCCCTAAAACGGCGAAACCCCGACCAGTTGGCCGGG
>NZ_PJRN01000028.1 GCF_002930105.1 Billgrantia saliphila
AGCCGCACCACCTCGGTAGGCAGCGCGGCGATCTTCCGCTTCCTGCGCCCGGTGTGCTACCAGGCGCTGCCGCAGGGGCTCCTACCCGAGCCGCTCAGGGACGGCAACCCCTGGGGCGTGTCGCGCCTGGTCGACGGCAAGCGCGAGGCGTAGGAGCGCTTCCCTCTGTCGCAATGTCTCCCTGAAACCTTTGGCGGCCTTCGGGCCGCCTTTTTCATTTCCTTTTTGCCATAATGGCTCCCACACACCTGCGGAGCTGTTCATGGCCTCTTCCCCTCACGACCGTCGCCAGGGCCGCCCGAATCCCTCCCGGCCCCCATCGGATCGTCAGCGCGAGCGACGGCCGAGCGCACCCAAGGCCCAGGTGGGCGAGGTGGCTTACCTCGAAGTGGTCACGGTCAACGAGACCGGCGCCTTTCTCGACTGGGGCCATCCCCGCGACGTGCTGCTGCCCTTCGGCGAGCAGCGCTTCAGGCCCACCCCCGGCAAGCGGGTGCTGGTGCGCCTCTACGAGGACCAGCAGGGGCGGCCGGTAGCCTCGCAGAAGCTCGATCGCTTCATCCAGGACGAGGCGACGGGGCTGGCGCCGGGCGAGGAGGTGGAGCTGGTCGTCGCCGACGCCACCGACCTCGGCTACAAGGCGGTGGTGAATCATCGCTTCTGGGGCCTGCTCTATCGCGACGACGTGACACGGCCGCTGCGCCGCGGCCAGCGGGCGAAGGGCTACGTGAAACGTGTGCGTGAAGATGGCCGGCTCGACCTCTCGCTGCTGCCGCCGGGGCCGGCACGCCTCGATGTGGTGGGCGAGCAGGTGCTCAAAGCGCTGCGCGAGAGCGGTGGCTTCCTGCCACTCTCCGACAGCAGCGAAGCCAGCGCAATCAAGACGCGGCTGGGGGTGAGCAAGAACGCCTTCAAGCAGGCGATCGGGCGGCTCTACAAGCGCCGGCTGATCGTCATCGAGGCGCATGGCATCCGCCTGGTCCCCGGCGCCACGTCCGACCTGGCCTAGGCCCGGCCGCTCGGCGCTCAGGCGAGCGCCTTGAACGCTGCCTTGGTGTTGCCTCGAACCCTGCGTCATACTGCGCTCATTTCCCCGTGCCACTATGGAAACGGTGCCGATGAGCCAACAGACGAGCGAACGACCCCTGCGGGTGGGTGTGGTGATGGACGCCATCTCCCGCCTCACCTACAAGAAGGACACCACCCTGGCCATGCTGTGGGCGGCCCAGGAGCGTGGCTGGTCGTTGCACTACATGGAGCAGGAGGATCTGTTCCTGCGCGACGGTCGCGCCCACGCTCGCATGCGCGACCTGACCGCGTTTCGCAATCCCGACGACTGGTACGCCTTGGGCGCGCCCGAGGTGCGGCCGCTGGCCGATCTCGACGTGGTCCTGATGCGCAAGGACCCACCGGTCGACGCGCACTTCCTCAACGCCGTGCACCTGCTGGGCTTCGCCGAACGCGAGGGCGTGCTGGTGGTCAATCCCACCCGGGCACTGCTCGAGTGCAACGAGAAGCTCTTTGCCCAGCAGTTCCCACAGTGCTGCACGCCGACGCTGGTCTCCTGCAGCGACGCGGTGCTGCGAGAATTCCACGCTGAGCATCGCGACGTCATCTTCAAGCCGCTGGACGGCATGGGCGGCAGCGGGATCTTCCACGTGCAGCCCGAGGGGCGGAACCTGGGGGCGATCATCGAAATGCTGACCGAGCATGGCCGGCGCCAGATCATGGCCCAGCGCTACATTCCCGAGATCAAGGATGGCGACACCCGCATCCTATTGGTGGATGGCGAGCCGGTGCCCTACGGCCTGGCACGGGTGCCCATGGCAGGCGAGACCCGCGGCAACCTGGCCGCCGGCGGCACCGGTACCAGCCGCGAATTGACCGCGCGCGACCATTGGCTGGTCGAGCAGGTGCAGCCGATGATCCGCGAGAAGGGGCTGCTGTTCGTCGGGCTCGACGTGATCGGCGACTACATCACCGAGATCAACGTGACCAGCCCCACCTGCGTGCGCGAGATCGACGACCAGCGCGGCACCGACATCGCCGGCCTGCTGATGGAGGCCATCGTGCGTCGGCTGGCCCAGCGCGCCTGACGGCGACGATCCCGAGAGGAGGATGACGGCGGTTTCATGGTGGCCTCGATCAGCGACTCCATCCACTACGCCCCGGTCACGCGGCCCTATCGCCGCTGGCTGGCACTTTCGGCCGCGCTGCTGCTGCACCTGGCGCTGATTGGCGTGATGGCGGGTTGGCAGTTTTCCCCGGCGCCGGCCGAGCGTTCGAGCCTGGACGTGGTGCTGGTAACCCGCTCGGCCGAGGCACCGGAAGATGCCGAAGCCATTGCCGAGGCGGATCAGCAGGCGGCCGGCGAGCAGGCCGAGGAGGCACCCGCCGAGCAGCGGGCGGCGCCGCTGGACGAGCTGCCGGTGCTCGAGGCGCCGGAGAGCGCCGTGGACCCGGCCGCTCCCGCCGAGGCCGAGCCGGCCGAACGCCCCGCTACCGAGCCCGAGCCTGTCGAGGAGGCACCCGCCGAGGCCGAGCAGGACAGTGAGGTGCCGCCGCCGGTCGAGCCGCGCGAGAGTGCGCCCCAGGCGCAGGAGTCGGCATCGGGGCGCGATCTGCTGGCCCAGGCCACCCGCAGCGTGCGTGAGCAGGGAATCGACCCCGGCCTGGCGGGCCCGGCCGACGGCGAACCCCGTCCCGCCGCCCAGCGCGCGGCGGAGGCGCGCTATATCGACGACTGGACCCGGCGCGTCGAGGACTACGGCAACCGCGTGCACCCGGCACCGAGCCACCTGCACGGCGAGCTGCGCATTCGGGTGGTGATCGGGCGCGATGGTCAGCTCCGCCAGGCAGAGGTGGTACAATCCTCAGGACATAGCGAACTCGACCAGGCGGCGCTCGACACCGTACACGGCGCGGGGCCCTACCGGCCCTTCGACAGCGCCATGGGAGAGCTGGACAGCCTCTCCATCAACCGCGTCTGGCGATTCGGACAAGGCAATCATTTCGGCGTGCGTTAAGCCACTGCCGCCCGGGAGTCCCATGGAATCCGTGCAAAACCTAGGCTTGAGACACCACTTTCTGCTGGCGATGCCGCACCTGGAAGATCCCAACTTCGCCGGTAGCCTCAGCTACCTCTGCGACCACGACGAGAACGGCACCATGGGCGTCATCGTCAACCGTCCGCTGGAGATCACCCTGGACGCGCTGTTCGAGCAGCTCGAGCTCGAGGGCGACGACAGCCCGCATCGCAATGCGCCGGTCTACTACGGCGGCCCGACCCACAAGGACCGCGGCTTCATTCTGCACCGGGGCTCGAGCGAGCCCTGGGATTCGAGCATCCAGGTGGAAGACGACATCGCCCTGACCACTTCGATGGACATCCTGCTGGCGCTGGCGGCCGGGCGTGGCCCCCAGGAGTTTCTGGTATGCCTCGGCTGTGCCGGCTGGGAGGCGGGCCAGCTCGAGCAGGAACTCAAGGATAACGCCTGGCTCACCGTCGAGGCGGACGGCGACATCCTGTTCAAGGTGCCGCCCGAGCAGCGCCTCGGCGCCGCGGCGGGTATCCTCGGCGTGGACCTTAACCTGATGTCGCGGGAAGCGGGCCACTCGTGACGTTCGCGCTGCAACGGCCTGCACTCGGTCTTACCGCGTTGCCCGCCCTATCTGGCCTTCGTCCGCCGCGTCATCGGATCGCGAGGTGGATCGAGGAGGCGCGATGAGCGGCCAGCGCTTGATCCTGGCCTTCGACTTCGGCACCCGGCGCATCGGCGTGGCGGTGGGCAACGAGCTGCTCGCCAGCGCTCGCCAGCTCGAGCCGCTGCCGGCCCGCGACGGTATCCCCGACTGGAACGTCGTCACGCGGCTGGTAGAGGAGTGGCAGCCGGACCTGTTCGTGGTGGGGCTGCCGCTCAACATGGACGGCACCGAATCGGAGATGAGTACGCGGGCGCGCAAATTCGGCAAACGCCTCTATGGCCGCTACGGCAAGCCCTGCGAAATGGTCGACGAGCGTGGTTCCACCCGCGAGGCCAAGGACATCGCCCGCGAGTCGGGACTGCTACGCAACCCGCGCAAGAGCTATCGCGACGATGGCGTCGACGGCATCGCGGCGGTGCTGATCCTGGAGAGCTGGTTCGCGCGCAATGAGGGCCTGCCGTCGCGATGACGGCAGGCCCGCGGCCAGCCTCAGATGGCCATTACTCTCAAGTGGTCAGCACACGGTCCTCAGCATACTGCGCAGCAATATCGTTTACCGAGATGCAGGTGTACTTGATGACGAAGAAGGCCAGGGTGGCGGGGCAGGCGAAGCTCTCCTCGAAGCGCTCCACGTGGGAGCCGCGGCCGCGCACCACGCTGGCGCGGTAGGTGCTGCCCGCCTTGGTCAGCTTGACCGTGGCCTGGCGGTCGGCCTCCTGCTTCTCCAGTACCAGCTCGCGCTGTCTCTCCAGCAGCTCGTCGAGCATCTTGCCGCCTTCGCGCTCCTCGGGCGTGGCCCACACCTCCTGGTCGCGTTTGCCGTACTGGAACAGCATGATGGCCGGCAGCACGGAGAAGATGGCGCCGGTCAGCAGCCAGGTCAGCTCGACACCGGGGGGATGCAGTGCGAACACGGCGAACAGCTGCACTAGGCAAGCTGCCACCAGAATACCCGCCAGCGGACGCCACATGCGCGGGTTCATCATTGGCTTGCCCAGTGTCTGGCCCCACAGGCCGGCAGCGACCAGGGCACCCAGCCCCACCAATACCACTCCCCACAGCGGGCCACCGCCCACCAGCAGGGCAATGACGCCGATCGCTACCAGGACGCTGTAGAACACCGCCAGCAGTATGTACGCTCGTTCCAGGGTCATGCGTCACATCTCCTTTCTCCGGTTGCCATGGGTGGCAACGCCGTTGTTATTCGAGCTTGTGATTCGAGTTAGTCGGCTCGTTCGAGCCGTGTCGTCATGGGACGGCGGCCAGCGGCCACCCCAGACAGCTTCGCATACTCTCCGTTCGTCATCAGCCTTCGTTCGTCATCAGCATAGCGATGCCCAGCGTTGGCTGCATCGTTACAAGGAGGGATCGTCCACCCCGACCCGCTCGGGCACGAACCAGCGCACCGGACGCAGGTCCTTCTCGATCAGACCCTCCACCTGGAGCAGCGTGGCGAAGATCGCCATGCGCACCGGGATGCCGTTGTCGGTCTGGCGGAAGATCGCCAGGCGCGGGTCGCCGTTGAGATCGACGTCGAGGTCGTTGGCGTCCGGGCGGCTGTCGCGCGGCAGCGGGTGCATGACGATGGTGTTGCGGCCGCAGCGCTTGTCCATGAAGGCACGGTCGACGGTGAAGTCCCGCGATAGGCTGAAGCCTTCACTCATCTCGGCGGTGAAGCGCTCCTTCTGGATGCGGGTGGTGTAGACCACGTCCACGTCCGAATAGTCGTCGGCAAGGCTGGCGCGCTCCTCGACACGGTGACCACGGGAGGTGACCAGATCGATCAGATGACTCGGCATCTCCAGCCCCGGCGGCGCCACCAGGGTGATGCGCATGGGGTCGTAGAGCGATAGCAACTTGATCAGCGAGTGCACGGTACGCCCGTACTTGAGATCGCCGGTGAGCAGCACGTGAGCCCCGGCGAGCTTCTTGCCCAGCCGGCTGAACTCCTTGTCGATGGTATAGAAGTCGAGCAGCGCCTGGCTGGGGTGCTCGCCGGGGCCGTCGCCGCCGTTGATCACCGGCACGTGAGTGGCGGCGGCGAACTCCGCCACCGAGCCCTGATCGGGATGGCGCATGACGATGGCGTCGCAGTAGCCGCTCATCACCCGGCTGGTGTCGTAGAGCGATTCGCCCTTGGCCATGGAGGAGAAGGTGAAGCCGGTGGTGTCGCACACGCTGCCGCCCAGGCGGCAGAAGGCGGCATGGAAGCTGACGCGGGTCCGCGTGCTGGCCTCGAAGAACAGGTTGCCGAGCACGGCCCCCTCCAGCACCCGGGTCACCTGGCGGCGTTGGGCGATGGGCTCCATGCGGGCGGCGACGCGCATCAGGTGATCGACGCGTTCGCGGGACAAAGAATCGACGGAGAGCAGGTGGGGACTCATCGAAGGCCTCGAAGATGGCAGCGAAGGGTGGCCCGTAGTGTAACGCTCCCGGCCCGTTGCTTCACGGGCACGTTGAAGCGCGGCCCCTCAGCGCCCGATCAGCTCGGCCAGCCGCTGTGCATAAGCCTTCACTTCGCGAATCGCCCGCTCGCTATCGAGATCATCCATTGCCACCACGCCCACGCAGGCTTCCACTCCGGCGCGCAACGGCGGGGTGGCGATGGGGCTGGCCACGCCCACCGCGCCGCGCTGTAGCTGGCCGCGGGTCAGGCTGTATCCGTCGGCACGGGCCTGTCGTACCTCCTCGCTATCGTCCTCGCGCGGCGGCCGGCCGGCCAGGATCGCGATACCGGCCGCTCCCTGGGTCAGGGGATGACGGCTGCCCACCCGGTAGCCCACGCGCAGCAGCCCCTCGTCGGGTTCGGCCACCAGGATCACCACGCACTCCTCGCCCTGGGCCACCGAGACGAAGGCGGTGGCTCGGGTCGCCTTGGCCAAGGACTGCAGCAGCGGCTGGGCCACCGCCCGCAGTTGCGGCTCAAAGCGCGAGGCGAGCAGCGAAATGCCGGCGCCCAGGCGCACGGGCCCATCGGAGGTACGCGTGATCAGGCCGTGGTGTTCCAGGGTGGTGACGATGCGGTAGGCGATGGCGCGATGCACGTCGAGCCGTTCGGCGAGCTCGGCAATGGTGATGCCCTCGGCGTGTTCGGCGACGAGCTCGAGCGCGCGCAAGCCGCGGTCGAGGGTCTGTAGAGTGGTGGACATCGTGGCGTCTTACCTCGGATCGGTGGCGGTGGCCCGTGCATGGTAGCGCAGGCGGGTGGGGATTGACGTCCCGTGACAATCCGCCTATGTTCGGCAGTACGTTTCATTAAACGACAAAGACTGTGCGATAAAAGTAAAAGCATAAAGCGCACGTCCGTCAACCGGCGCGTAACGCGCAAGACGACGGCGCCGAGGGAGGCCCCCATGACAACCGTATCCCACCGGACCCAGGCCGGCGGCTGCCCCTTTCACACCGCCGAGCGAACACCGAGTTCGCCCACGGGCTGCCCGGTGTCGAACGAGGCCGCGGCCTTCGACCCTTTCGATCGTCCCTATCAGCTCGACCCCGCCGAGGCGCTGCGCTGGTCGCGCGAGCAGGAGCCGGTGTTCTACAGCCCGAAGCTCGGCTACTGGGTCGTGAGTCGCTACGACGACATCAAGGCGATCTTCCGCGACAATCACACCTTCTCGCCGGCCATTGCGCTGGAAAAGATCACTCCGCCGAGCGACGAGGCCCGGGCGGTGCTCGAGCGCTACGACTACGGCATGAACCGTACCCTGGTGAACGAGGACGAACCGGCCCACATGGCGCGACGCCGCGAACTGCTCGACGCCTTCACCCCCGAGGCGCTCGAGGCCCACGCGCCGATGGTGCGCAAGCTGGTACGCGAGAAACTCGACGCTATCATCGACCGTGGCCGGGCCGACCTGGTCGCCGAGATGTTCTGGGAGGTGCCGCTCACCGTGGCGCTGCATTTCCTCGGCGTCCCCGAGGAGGACATGGAGCAGCTGCGCCGCTTCTCGGTGGCGCATACCCTCAACACCTGGGGACGGCCCTCGCCCGAGCAGCAGGTCGAGGTGGCCGAGGGTGTGGGCAGGTTCTGGCAGTATTCCGGCCAGGTACTGAAGAAGATGCAGGATCAGCCGCGTGGGCACGGCTGGATGTACGACATGATCGAGAAGAACCGGCAGAAGCCGGACGTGGTCACCGACAACTACCTGCACTCGATGATGATGGCGATCATCGTCGCCGCCCACGAGACCACGGCGCTGGCCACCGCCAACGCTTTTCGCCAGCTGCTTTCGCGCCCCGCGGTATGGGCCGAGCTGTGCGCCAACCCCGAGCTGATCCCCGCCGCGGCCGAAGAGTGCCTGCGCCACTCCGGTTCGGTGGTGGCCTGGCGGCGCATAGCCACGCGCGAGGTGGAGGTAGGCGGCGTGACCATTCCTGAAGGCGGCAAGATCCTGATGGTTACGGCCTCGGCCAACCATGACCCGGCCCACTTCGAGAACCCCGACGAACTCGATATCTATCGTGACAATGCCGTCGACCATCTCACCTTCGGCTACGGCAGCCACCAGTGCATGGGCAAGAACCTCGGCCGCATGGAGATGCGCATCTTCCTCGAGGAGTTCACCCGGCGCCTGCCGCACCTGGAGCTCGAGGAGCAGGAGTTCACCTTCCTGCCCAACACCTCGTTCCGCGGCCCCGAGGCGGTATGGGTACGCTGGGACCCGTCACGCAACCCCGAGCGGCGCGACCCGGCGGTGCGCACCGCTCAGCGCG
This sequence comes from Billgrantia saliphila, assembly GCF_002930105.1. Lineage (GTDB taxonomy): Bacteria > Pseudomonadota > Gammaproteobacteria > Pseudomonadales > Halomonadaceae > Halomonas > Halomonas saliphila. The sequence goes on from NZ_PJRN01000028.1 coordinate 8,422, forward strand.
ACTTCCCGATGGGCGCGCCGTCGCGCCAGGACATCGCCCGGGAAATGGTCGTCGCCAAGGTGCAGGCGGCTGCCGAGGGCGTACTGCTCATCGCCCTGGAGGATCCGCATGGACGCCGCGTGCCGGACTGGAGCCCCGGCTCCCACGTCGAGCTGGTCGTGGGAGAGTACGCGCGCAAATACTCGCTGTGCGGCGAGACGGACGACCCTTACTGGCTGCAGGTCGCCGTGCTGCGCGAGACCCGGGGGCGAGGCGGCTCGGCTTACATCCACGAGCACCTGGTGCCGGGCATGCCGCTGCGCCTGCGCGGGCCCAAGAACCACTTTCGTCTCAATGAGTCGGCCGAGCACTACGTGCTGATTGCCGGCGGTATCGGCATCACACCGATCATCGCCATGGCCGACCACCTCAAGCGGCTGGGCAAGTCCTACGAGCTGCACTACGCCGGTCGCTCCCGGGCCAGCATGGCTTTCGTCGAGCGGCTCGAGCGCGGGCACGGCGAAGCGCTGCGGCTCTATCCCAAGGACGAGGGCCGACGGCTCGACCTGGCCGCGCTGCTCGCCGAGCCCCGCGAAGGCGCGCTGCTCTACGCCTGCGGCCCCGAGCGTCTGCTTGCGGCGTTGGAAGCCGGCACCGCCCACTGGCCGGAGGGCAGCCTGAATGTGGAGCACTTCACCGCCGAGGGTGCGCTGCTGGACCCGGCGAAGGAGCACGCCTTCGAGGTCGAGCTCGCCGACTCCGAGCTGGTCGTCGAAGTGGCGCCGGATCGTACTCTGCTGCAGGCGCTGCGCGCCGCGGGCGTCGACGTCCCCAGCGACTGCGAGGAGGGCCTTTGCGGCTCCTGCCAGGTCGAGGTGGTCGAGGGCGAGATCGATCATCGCGACAAGGTGCTCACCGCCGCCGAGCGCGCCGAACAGGATCGTCTGATGAGCTGCTGTTCGAGAGCCAAGGGCAGGAAGCTGGTTCTGGCCCTCTAAAAAAATGGCTGCGCTCGCTCACCTTTCACCATGGCAACAATAAAAGTACGCAACCCTGACAACCGGGACTCACGAGGAACGACAATGAAAATGCGCAAGCTCGCGACACTGACCACGCTGACCGCACTCTCGCTGGGCGCCTTCCAGGGCGCCACCGCCACCGAACTGACGGTGAGCACCTGGGCGGGCCCCAATCACGGCGTCAATACCATCGTCTGGCCGACTTGGGGCAAGTGGGTCGAGGAGGCGACCGAAGGGCGCGTCACCGTCAACGTGGTTCACGACATGGGGCCGCCCAACGCCCAGATGGAGTTGATCGCCGATGGGGTGGCCGACGTCACCTGGCTGTTCCACGGCCTGATGCCGGGACGCTTCGAGCTGACCAAACTGCCTGAGCTGCCCACCTTCGAGGACTTCTCTTCGGAAGCCGCCTCGGTGGCCTACTGGCGCACCCACAACGAGTACTTCGCCGAGGCCGGCGAGCATCGCGGCGTCGAGGTGATCGGCGTGGGCGTGCACGGCCCCGGGTCGCTGTTCCTCGACGAATCGATCGACGACCTCGACGACCTCGACGGCAAGCGCGTGCGCATTGGCGGCGGGGTGATGTCCGATATCTCCCAGGCGCTGGCGCTTACCGGCGTGGCGCTGCCGCCGGCCAGCACCTACGAGGCCGCGACGCAGGGCGTCATCGACGGGGCCATGCTCACGCTGGAAGGCCTCAAGAGCTTCCGCCTCGCCGAGGTGCTGCCCTATACCGTACAGATGCCGGGCGGGTTCTATCGCGGCAGCTTCTCGCTGGTAATCAACCCCGACACCTGGGCCTCGCTCTCCGAGGAGGATCGTACGGCCATCGAGGAAGTCTCCGGCGAGAAGCTTTCGCGCCTGTTCGGCTACATGATGGACGTGGTCGACGTGCGCGGCATCGAATTCGCCGAAGAGCAGGGCAACACCTTCATCGACCTGCCCGCCGAGGAAGTGGAACGCTTCCAGCAGATGGCAGCCGAGTTGCCGGGTGCCTGGGTGGAAGCGGCGGATGCCAAGGGGATCGACGGCGAGGCCGCCCACGCCTACTTCTTCGATCAGCTCGACGCGGCCGAGGGAGAAGAGGGACTCTCTGCCGACGAGGTGATCGACCCCGAAGCGTAATTTTCTTCATCCGAGGATCGGCGAGCGCAGCCCCTGGCTGCGCTCGCTTGCGTCTGGCCAAGCCGGTTGTTTGGTTTCAATTGAAACTAATTTGATCCGAATCAATGTCCGCCACTAACGGAGAGCCGATACTGTCGGAAACGCACCGTAGGGAGAGGACGTCATGACACAGGCCAAGCGCACATGGTGGAGCCGTCTCTGTGAGGGTAGCTACCGTGCCTCCACACGGCGGCTGGTACGCGAGATCGAGACGGAAGCACCCCAAGTCTACAGCGAGATTCTTCAGGACCTCGAGACACCGCTGGAATCCGCTTTCGAGCGCGAGCTGGCACAGCATCTTGACCACGGCGGCTACCGCGCCTTCGTGCCGGCCGAGACGCTGTTGCCGGCCATGCGTCAGCGTTTCGGTCTGGATGAGGTCAGAGTGGCCGAGCCGGGCCTGGCTTCACGCCTGCGCGGTACCTGCAATGCGTGTCCGGTGGCGGGGCACTGCTGGCGTGCCTTGCGTCACGGCGCGGAGGTCGACGAGTGCCGCGGCTTCTGCCCCAATGCGGAAGCGCTGGAGCGTGAGCAGCTTGCCTGTTGAGGCGAAACGCAGCGTCTAGCATCGCCACGACGGGCCCAGTCGTTGTCAGCACCCTCGAACCCCCGACCTTGGCCGGGGTTTCTCGCTTGCGTGCGGCTTGAGGGTTGCGGTCTTGTGGCGCCGGCCCATGCGGCCAGCGCCGACAGCGTCGGTGTACCAGCGCGATGCTGAACCGCGTATCGACTTCAGGCGGCTTAGCTTTCCATCGCCGCGAACGCCTCGGCGATGGTGGGCGGTGCCGTGGAGCGGGAGTACATCGCTTTCAGGTACTCTCTCAACCTCGGTGCGCCGTCGAGCATCTCCGCTTCGTTTGCCCAATCCAGAGTATACGCCGCATTGAAGTCGGCCACGCTGAGCCGGTCGCCAACCACGAACTCGCGATCTTTCATGTGCCGCTCGAGCACGGCCAGCATCGTCACGCACTCCTGCCGCGCCAGGTCTACATCCTGAGGCAATCGCTTCTCTTCGGGATAGATGAAGGTGTGGCGCGCGATGCGCCACAAAGGTTGCTCGATTTCGGTCACCAGAAAGAAAATCCAGCGATACATCTGGGCTCTATCTTCCACCGCCTCGGGAATGAGTCCCGCCTCGGGACATTTGTCGGCCAGGTAAAGCTGGATCGCGGCCGATTCGGTCATCACGAGACTTCCGTCGACCAGCACGGGAACCTTGGCGGCGGGGTTGAGGGCGAGGAAGTCCCGCTCCAGGTTCTCGCCTTGCAGGAGATCCACCGGGCACATCTCGTACTCCAGGCCCAGTTCGTTGAGTAACCAGATGACGCGCAGGGCGCGGGTCGGGGGCGTTCCGTACAGTTTCATTATTTCAGCTCCGTCGATTGGGGACACCGCTTTGTCGCTTGTCTCCTGGTTCAGTCGAGCGGGAGCGGAGGGAATCGACAGCGCATCGAAATTCGCCCTTTCTTCGCCCTGGCCTCAGCGCTCCAAGGCGACGAGTACCGCTGTCAGGGATGCCTGCTCGCGCTTGGCATACAGGGCCAGCTCGTCGATCACGCTGGCGCCCAGCGCCGCTTCGAAGGCGTCGCGGTTGGCGTTGCCGGCATAGGCTTCGTTCCGATCGCCGCCGAGGTTCGACTGGAAGATTCCCGCCGCGCTCACCGGAAGGAAGTCCTCGTAGGTGATCGGCCGGGCCTCGATCAGACCGCGCTCGAAGAGGGCTTCGATGTCGCGCTCGACGACCCTGCCGGCCGTGCGACCGGCGTCGGTCAGCGCGTACTCGAAGAACGCCAGACCGCGAAGGCGCAGCTCGGCTTCGTCGTCGGGAAAGTCACGGAACACCTCGGCCAATACGCGTTGATGCTCGGCATTGTCCAACCCGGCGGTGCGACGGCGCGATTCCTTGAGCAGCTGGTCGTAGAGCTTGCGACCCGCCGGGGTCAGCGCCACCCCGCGCTGCTCGATTTCGCCGAAGCGTGCGGTGTGGGTTCCCTGGCGTTCGCCGGCGAACAGGATCGACTCCTCCAGCGCCTTGAAGCTGGTCTGGCGCAGGAGAATCGGACAGCGACGGCGCGGCGGCCCTTCGATGACCTCCTTGGGATCCATCCCCGCCTGTGGCATGCGCCGCTGCACCTCGTCGATGTCCAGCGTGCGCGGCGTCAGGTGATTGATGTGGGGCCCGCGGAAGCAGACGACGTCGGCAATCAGGCGGTGCTCGGCATGCAGCGCCTCGTAGGTTTCCAGATCCACCGTGGCATCGCGATGCCAGCGGAAGGTCTCCAGCGCCTCGTTCACGAATCGCTCGGCCTGGTCGGCGGTGAGGCCGCCCTGCGATTCGTGCGTGGCGATCAGCTCGCGTGCGCCATCGGTGAAGATATCGCGTGCGGCGAGTATCTCGGCGGCCCGCTCACGCAGCGTGTCGTTCTCGATCAGCTCCAGCCGCAGCAGCGAGGTGAAGACCCGAAAAGGATTGCGGGCCAGGGACGCGTCATCGACGGGGCGAAAGGCCGTGGAGTGAACCGGCACTCCGGCCTCGGAGAGGTCGTAGTACCCCACCGGGTGCATGCCCATCACGGCGAAGAGACGGCGCAGCATGGCCAGCTCCTCGTCGCTACCGACACGGATGGCGCCATGCCGTTCGACGCCGAGACGATCCAGCTCGCCGTGGACGGTGAGTCGCCCGGCGAGCGCCGGATCGCGCTCGAGAGTTTCCCGATTCACCTGCTCGACCAGTTCGAGCAGGGTTTCGTACTGCGGTACCTCGGCCTGGTACATCGCCGACATGGCCTTGGAAAAACGATCGCGTATCTCGTCCGGCGAAACGAACGTCTGGCGATTCATGAATCATGCCTCCTTGGGGGGCTGTCGATGTGTGGTGGAGCGTGTGTTAGTGGGACGATCGCGATCAGGGGCGCAGCGTGCCGAGGGCCCGTTCGAGCCGATCCAATCCTTCTTTCAGGACTTCGAATTCCACCGTCAGCGGCGGCAACAGGCGCAGCACGTTGCGCCGGCGACCGCTGGGCATCAGCAGCACGCCAGCCTCCCGCCCGGAACGCAACAGGGCGGCCAGATGCTCGCCGCCGCTGGCACTGGCGGTGTCTTCGAAGAGAATGCCGCGCATGGCGCCGATGCCGGTCATTTCGCCCAGCATCGGAAAACGCCCCGAATCCCGCCAGCGACGGTGGGTTTCGAGCAGCAGTGCTTCCTGGCGACCGGCCCAGTGGCGCAACGTGTCCTCGCGCATTATGTTCATGACCACCCGCGCCGCGGCGCAAGCCACCGCGTTGCCCGAGTAGGTGCCGCCCAGGCCGCCCTTGGGCACGGCATTCATGAGCTCCGCCCTGCCGGCGACCGCCGCCAGCGGCAGGCCGGCCGCCATGCTCTTTCCCAGCAGCAGCAGGTCGGGTTCGACCCCGAGATGCGAAAAGGCGAAACGGCGACCGGTACGACCGAAGCCGGATTGTATCTCATCGAAGATCAGTACGATGCCATGTCGATCACACAGGGTCCGGAGACGCGCGGCGAAGTCGGCACAGAGCAGGCGGAAGCCGCCTTCGCCCTGAACGGGCTCGACGATGATGCAGGCCACTTCGTCGGCGGGGGTATCGACCTCGAACAGACGCTCCAGGGCCGCCATGGCCTGGTCGGCATCGATGTCGCTGTCACGGCTCGGAAAGGGGACGTGATGCACCGGCCCCGGGAGAGCGCCCAGGCGGTTCTTGTAGGGCTTCACCTTGCCGTTGAGGTTAAGCGCGGCGAGCGTGCGTCCGTGAAACCCGTCGTCGAAAGCGATGACTGCCTGTCGACCGGTCGCGGCACGTGCCACTTTGAGGGCGTTTTCGGTGGCCTCGGCCCCGCTGTTGGTCAGCATGCAGGCAAGCGGATACGAGACCGGTACGAAGGCGTTCAGCGCCTTGGCCACTTCCAGATAGCCGCGATGCGGCACGGCATTGAAGGCGGAATGCATCAGCGTCTCGACCTGCCCCTTGACGGCCTCGATCACGCTTGGGTGGCCGTGCCCCAGGTTGAGCACGCCGATGCCGCCAATGAAATCGACGTAGTGCCTGCCCCGGTCATCCCAGACTTCGGCATTGCGGCCGCGTTCGATGCAGATGGGGTGAATGATTCCCAGCGAGCCACTCACGTATGAAAGGTCCATGTCGCATTCCTGTCCGATGCTTGAATGAGGAGCATCTGAACAGAGCCGGCAAAAGCCCTTCAAACGAAAAAAAGCGAGCCAACCATTCCAAAAATTCCGGCAAGCAGCGGCAATCGGCGTTACGTGTCGGTGCGCTCTCCGCTTCCCTCGATGCCGGTCGGTGTGTCGAGACGTTCTAGGATCCATTCGATGAAGCCCTTGACCTTGCTCACCTCGCCCTTGTGTTCGGAATAGGCTAGGTAGTAAGCATCGCGGCTGGTCAGGGAGAAAGCCCACGGAATGATCAACTGACCCGCGTGAAGCTCCTCCTCGGCCAGGAAGTGCGGTACCAGTGCCACGCCGCAGCCTGCCCGGGCGGCCTGGAGCGACATGTAGAACGTATCGAATCGCGGGCCGTGATAGCTATGCTCGGTGTAGGCGCCCTGGGCGGCAAACCAGTCGTGCCAGGCCTCCGGGCGGGTCGCGCTCTGCAGCAGTACCAGGCGCGTCAGGGCCAGGGGGTCGACGATGCCCCCCTCCGGCACCGCCCCGGGCGCGCAGACCGGCACCATCTCCTCGTCGAGCAGCTTGATGCACTCCGCCTTCGGCCAGGCGCCGTGGCCAAAGAAGAAGGCGACGTCGACGCGATCCTCTTCGAGATCGAACGGCTCCACCCGGTTACTGATGTTCAGGTAGACATTGGGGTGGCGAAAGCGAAAGCCGTTGAGCCGCGGAATCAGCCAGCGGGCGCCGAAGGTCGGCAGTGTGGTGACGTTGAGCACCTCGCTCTGGCCGCCGTAAGACTGCATGTAGCGTGTCGACATCTCGACTTGCGCGAGAATCTTGCGCACTTCGGTCAGGTAGAGCGACCCCTCGGGCGTGACCTGCAGTCGTTTGCGCACGCGGCGGAAGAGCGGGTGCTCCAGACTCGACTCGAGCTGGGCGACCTGCTTGCTGACGGCGCTTTGCGTCAGGCTCAGCTCATCGGCGGCACGGGTGAAGCTGAGGTGGCGGGCCGACGCCTCGAAGCACTGCATGGCGGTGAGGGTCGGCAGGTGGCGACGGCTCATCTCAGCCTCCAATCAGAAAAAAAGGAATGATCTCCGTATAAAACGTCGTTTGAGGCGGGTCAACCGCGGCGGCAATACTGCCAGTTGTTTTCATACCGACAAGAAGCAGCAGGAGGAAGCATGATCGATACCGTGATGCAGCGACTCGGCGTGTCCGAAGCCCAGTACCGGCAGGGCGATTATGTCGTCACCTCGCCCACCGATGGCGCCGAGATCGGGCGCGTGGCCCTCGAGGGCGCCGAAGCGGTGATCGCGCGCATCGACCGCGCCCAGCAGGCCTTCAAGCAGTGGAGCCGTGTTCCCGCGCCGCGCCGCGGTGAGCTGGTTCGCCTGTTCGGCGAGCAGCTGCGCCGTCACAAGCAGGATCTAGGCACCTTGGTCACCCTGGAGTGCGGCAAGATCCTTCAGGAGGGACTGGGCGAAGTGCAGGAGATGATCGACATCTGCGACTTGGCCGTGGGGCAGTCGCGTCAACTCTACGGGCTGACCATCGCCTCCGAGCGCCCCGGTCATCACATGCGTGAGAGCTGGCATCCGCTGGGCCCGGTCGGCCTGATCACCGCGTTCAATTTCCCCGTGGCGCCCTGGGCGTGGAATGCCGCACTGGCGCTGGTGTGCGGCAACAGCCTGCTATGGAAGCCCTCCGAAAAGACCCCGCTCTGCGCACTGGCCTGCCAGGCCCTGCTGGAACGCGCCATGCAGGAGTTCGGCGACGAGGCTCCACGGGATCTCAGCCAGGTGATCATCGGTGACCGGGAAGCGGGCGAGCGGTTGGTGGACGATCCCCGCGTCCCGCTCATCAGCGCCACCGGCAGCACCCGCATGGGCCGCGAGGTCGCGCCGCGCGTGGCCGCTCGCTTCGGGCGCAGCATCCTCGAGCTCGGCGGCAACAACGCCATGGTCCTGGCGCCCAGCGCCGACCTGGACATGGCCGTGCGCGCCATCCTCTTCTCCGCTGCCGGTACCGCGGGGCAGCGCTGCACCACGCTGCGTCGGCTGATCGTCCACGAATCCATTCGCGGGGAAGTGCTCGAGCGGCTCAAGAAGGCCTACGCGGCCATCCGCATCGGCGATCCCATGGAGGGCCATCTGGTCGGTCCGCTGATCGACGCCCAGGCCTACGAGCAGATGCAGTCCGCGCTTGAGCGCGCGCGTCAGCAGGGCGCGACGGTCTTTGGCGGTGAGCGTCAGTTGGCCGACGCCTATCCCAACGGCTACTACGTGTCCCCGGCCATCGTCGAGGTCGAACGCCAGGACGAGCTGGTCAAGTACGAGACGTTCGCCCCGATCCTGTACGTCATGAGCTATCGCGATTTCGGCGAAGCGCTGGCGATGAACAACGATGTCCCCCAGGGGCTTTCCTCCTGCGTCTTCACCACGGACGTGCGTGAAGCCGAGGCCTTCGTCTCCGATCAGGGCAGCGATTGCGGTATCGCCAACGTCAATATCGGGCCCAGCGGTGCCGAGATCGGCGGTGCCTTCGGCGGCGAGAAGGACACCGGCGGCGGTCGCGAATCCGGCTCGGACGTGTGGAAGAGCTACATGCGTCGTCAGACCAATACCGTCAACTACTCCCGCGAGCTACCTCTCGCACAAGGTATTCAATTTGATTGACAGCAACGGCGCGCCGAGCAGGCGCGCCGTTTGAGGAGGGGGTAATGAAAGCGCAGTGTCTGTGGCACGTTACGTCGCCGGAGTCATGTCTGGAGCTGCCAGCCCTCGAAGGACGCCAGTCTGCCGATGTAACAGTGATAGGCGCTGGCATTACAGGGCTTAGCACAGCGCTGCACCTTGCAGAAGCGGGAACGTCGGTAGCCCTGATTGAGGCAGGAGAGATCCCCAGCGGCGGCTCGGGGCTGAATGTCGGCCTCGTCAACGCAGGGTTATGGATTCCGCCGGACGATATTTGTAAAGCACTCGGGGAGCGGGATGGTGAGCGTGCCAACGCTATCCTGAGTGAGGCCCCAAGTGAAGTGTTCGCACTGATCGAGCGCCATGGTATTGAGTGTCAGGCGACTCGCGCCGGCACTCTGCATCTTGCCCATAATGCCAAGGGTGAGCAAGAACTCTCTCGTCGTGCCGAGCAATTCCAACAGCGCGGGGCGCCAGTGGAATTGCTGGAAGATGAGGCATGCTGGCGGAAGGTAGGGACAAGGCAGATTCGTCGAGCACTGCTGGATCGACGGGCTGGGACTCTCAACCCGACAGCCTATACGCGAGGTATTGCCAGGGCGGTAGTCGCTGCGGGGGCAAGCCTCTTTACGCGGAGTCCTGCGCTGGGTATTGCGCGTGAGGGCGACGCTTGGCGTGTTACCACGCCACAAGGCAGCGTAGTGGCTCCACAGGTAGTACTCGCTACCAATGCCTACTCAGAGGAAGACTGGAACCAGGTTCGCCTCCACTTCTTTCCCGGTTGCTTCTTCCAGGTGGCCTCGGCGCCGCTGCCTGACGAGCTTGCCGGTGACATCTTGCCTGAGCGGCAAGGCGCCTGGGATACGCGCATGGTGCTTAGCAGTATGCGCCGTGATGCAGAAGGCCGCCTGATTTTGGGCAGTCTTGGGCGTGGTGATGGACGGCCAGTTGCCTACCTGCGTTGCTGGGCTGATCGCATTCAACAACATTACTTCCCCCAATTAGGAAAGGTGGATTGGGAGTGTAATTGGACGGGTAAAATTGCCTTTACACCAGACCATACGTTACGGCTTTTCGAGCCTGCCCCCGGCATCCTGGCTGCTACCGGCTATAATGGACGCGGCATCACCACGGGTACGGTAGTTGGCAAGGGTTTTGCTCGATACCTGACCCAAAATGATGACTCCCAGCTACCGCTGCCGATTCGGTCTTCCAAGCCTATTCAGGCGAAACCGCTTTGGAGTTCTGTCTATGAAGGAGGATTTACTCTTTACCATGCGGGGCAATGTCTTCGCGTGCTGATCTGAGAAATCAAGCTTTCTCTTCTACCGAAGATCTTCCCGAGAGATTCAAGATCAGGGGGCGTTAACATCTTGAATTTTTTAAATAAAAAGGCGTTGAATAAACATAACAGCCAGGTAAGAAGGGTAACAAAATGAGAGAAAACAAAGCATCCATAGAGCTTCAAAAGCCAAGCCTTGCGCTGGCGCTTACACCCGTGCTGTTAACGCTGGCGGCTATTGGTGTACAAATCTTTTATTTCGGTGATTTTACTCCGCACATTCCATTGGCTGTAGGTCTGGCCATTACCTCTCTAGTGGGTGTAAAGCTTGGCTTTAAATGGAAGCGGATCGAGGAAGGTGTCTTTCACGTCATTCATGTGTCACTGCCATCAGTGTCCGTACTGATATGCGTAGGGATGATTGTTGGGGTATGGATCGCTAGTGGGACGGTGCCGAGCCTGATTTACTACGGGCTGACCCTGCTATCCCCAGCGTTCTTCCTCGCTGCTGCCATGATTCTCTGTTCGGTAGTCTCGGTTTCCTTGGGCACCTCCTGGGGGACTGTTGGGACCGTCGGTCTTGCATTGATGGGCATCGGTGCCGGTTTCGATATCCCCATGTACTGGACGGCAGGGGCTGTGGTTTCTGGAGCCTTCTTCGGTGATAAGGTGTCGCCGCTTTCAGATACGACCAATCTTGCACCAGCAGTTACCGGTACCGATATTTTTTCGCACATCAAGAACTTGTTGCCAACGACCATTCCCGCGATGCTGATTGCACTGGCGATCTACCTGGTTGCCGGCTTCAGCATGATCGATGACCAGACAGCATCCTTTGAGCGAATCCGTTCCATAACCACGGCGCTGAACGATAACTTTACCATTTCCCCCTGGTTGTTACTGCCAGCATTGCTGGTCATCATTCTAGCTGTTAAGCGCATGCCGCCGATCCCCTCTCTTTTTGCCGGCGTGCTTGCGGGTGGGGCGACGGCGATGATGGTTCAAGGTGTCGGCCTGCATGAAGTGGTGACCTATGCTAACTACGGTTATAGCATCGAAACCGGTGTCGAGGCGATGGATAGCCTGCTCAACCGCGGTGGCATTCAGTCTATGATGTGGACTATCTCTTTGATTCTTATTGCCCTGGGATTTGGCGGTGCGCTGGAGAAGACACGTTGCCTGGAGACTATTATTCAGGCGATCATGTCCAAGGTGAAGAGTTTCAAAGGAGTTCAGACTTCTGCCATGCTGACGTCTTTCGCCACCAACCTGGTCGCAGGCGACCCCTATCTCTCTATTGCTTTGCCTGGTCGTATGTACGCCCCTACCTATCGCGGCCTTGGCTATTCAACTCTGAACCTTTCTCGCGCTATTGAAGAAGGGGGTACGTTGATGTCTCCCCTGGTGCCATGGAATGCTGGTGGGGCCTTTGTTATCAGTGTGCTGGGCCTGGGCATAGCAGAGGGTAATGTTGAGAACCTGCTGTATATCCCACTTGCTTTCGCTTGCTGGATATCGCCCTTTATCGGCATTCTTTATTCACAGCTTGGCATTTTCTCTCCCAAGGCGACTGATGCCGAGCGTGCGCTTTGGAAAGAACAGAATGAAGCCGTTGCCACAACGGAGGATTTAGGGGCTGCTGCGGGTGCCGCAGTGGGAACTTCGGCCCGCTTAGTTTGAGCTGTTCTTGACACTCTCTAAGCGCCCTGCAGCATGGCGGGTGGGGTGCTTTATTCTTGCTTGGGTATTAGCATTAACTTTCAGGCTATGAAGGGGGCACACTTTACTGCACGGGACAATGCCTGCGGGTGTTGAGTTGAGGCTGGCCATGCTGGGGCGCCCCTCCTGGTAGGTCGTTCATTGCCGCCGACACAGCGCCACCAGCCGCGCCTTGGAGGGCACGCCGAGCTTGGCGTAGGCGCGCTTGCGGTAAGTCTCGGCGGTGGAGAGGGCGATATCGAGTTCGACCGCGGCGGTCTTGAGGGTATGGCCGCGCAGCAGGTAGAGGCAGAGCTGGCGCTCGCGCTCCGACAGCGGGGCGAGAATGGCGGCTTCCTCGGCGCTGGGGCGCTGGGGTGAGTCGGGCCTGGCCTGGCCGTAGTGGCGGCGGATCAGGCTCGCCAACAGCGGGGCCAGGGCATCGAGGCAGGCCAGATCGCCATGGGTGAAGGGGCCAGGCTCGCTGCCGCGGTAGAGGTTCAGGTAGTAGACGCTCTCCCGGCCGGGCAGGGTCAGCGATACCTTGTCGACCAGATCGGGAAAGGCGAACAGGTGGCTGCGGTAGGCCTCCGGCATCGCCTCGGCCTGCATCGGGGTGACCTCGGCGTCGCCGAGATCGCTGCCTGCGTCCAGCCGTCGGCGCAGACGCTGGTAGTTGGGATCCTGGCGGAACAGGCCGCCGGTATAGAGTTCGGCCAGGCGGCCGGCCACCCGCGGCGCACGCTCGTTGGCGGCCAGTAGGCAGTCGACCTCGTCACGGCCATCGAAGGCGAAAACCATGCACTGCTCGATGCCCACCGCCCCGCGCAGCAGAGCCAGCAGTGCCTCGTCGAAACCCGCCTCGCCCAGGCGTGCCACGCACTCCGCCATGGCCGGTAGCAGGGCCGGCCAGTCGGTCGCTTGCGTGAGGTCGGGATGCGTCACCATGTTGTTGTCCTGTCGTTCGCTCGGTTTTCGGTTCTGTTTGTCCCGGCTTTTGCGGGACACCGTGACTCGCCTAACGGAGTAGTCTTGGGACGAGACAATTCTGACAGGAGCCGCCCATGCGACCCGCCGGACGCGCCGAGACCGATTCGCTCTACTTCGATTATCCTCACTTTCCCTTCGTGCGTCCCGCCGAACTCGAGGGCCGGGCAGTGCGCCACCGCGTGGCCATCGTCGGCGCCGGCCCGGTGGGGGTCACCGCGGCGCTGGAGCTGGCGCGCCACGGCATCGAGAGCGTAGTGCTCGACGACAAGGCCACCGTCAACGACGGCTCGCGGGCAATCTGCATCTCCCGCCATAGCCTCGAGATCCTGCAGCAGCTCGATGTCGTTGCCCCCTTCGTGGAGAAGGGCCTGGGCTGGACCCGGGGTCGCACCTACTTTCGCGACCGCGAGATCTTTCGCTTCGAGATGCCGCACTCCGAGCAGGAGCGCTTCCTGCCGATGGTCAACCTGCAGCAGCAGTACATCGAACGGTTCCTGATCGACAAGGCCGATGCGAGCGAGCCTGTCGAGCTGCGCTGGCAGAGCGCGGTGACCGGCGTGCGTCACGACGCAAGCGGCGTAACCCTCGACGTGGCCACGCCGGAGGGCGAGTATCGCCTCGAATGCGACTACCTGCTGGCCGCCGACGGCGCCCGCAGTGTGGTGCGCAAGGCGCTGGGGCTCGCCCTGCACGGCGAGGCCTACGAGGGGCGCTACGTGATCGCCGACATTCGCCTGCGCTCCGACTTCCCCACCGAGCGGCGCGCCTTCTTCCACTCCCGCGCCCTGCCCGACACCACCCTCCTGGTACACCGACAGCCCGACGACATCTGGCGCATCGACTACCAGCTTGGTCCCGACGAGGACCCGGAAGCGGCGGTAGAGGAGCACAACATTCGCGCCAGGGTCGATCTGATCGTGCGCGACGTACTGGGCGAAAGCGATGCTTGGGAACTGGAGTGGTGGAGCCTCTACAAGGCCCATACCCTGGCGCTGGACGACTATCGCCATGGCCGGGTGCTGTTCATCGGCGACAGCGCCCACCTGGTACCGATCTTCGGCGTGCGCGGTCTCAACAACGGCTTCGCCGACGCCGCCAACGCCGGCTGGAAGCTGGCCTGGGTGCTCCAGGGCCGGGCGCCCGAGCGGCTGCTCGACAGCTACAGCCCCGAGCGGCGCGGCGCAACGCTCGACGTCTTCGCCAATGCCGGCAAGAGCACACGCTTCATGACCCCGCCGAGCCGCGGCTACCGGCTGATGCGCGACGCCGCCCTGACGCTGGCGCTGCACAACGATTACGCCAGCGGCTTCGCCAACCCGCGCCAGGTCACGCCCTACACCTACGCCGAGAGCCCGCTGACCCAGGCCGATGACGGCGGCTTCGGCGCCGGGCCGATGCCCGGCGCGCCGCTGATCAACCGCCGACTGGGCGAGGACGACTACCTGCTCGATCATCTGGCCAGCGGCTTCACGCTGCTGCACTTCAGCACGGATGGCCGTCTCGACGCCGAACTGGCCGACCGCCTGGCCATGCTCGAGGCTGGCGGCCACGCCATCGACCTGCTGCGCGTGGCCCGCAAGCCGGACGATATCGGCGCGCTGGCGGACGCAGACGGCAGCCTGTTCACCGCTTACGGCGCTGCGCCGGGCAGCGCCTACCTGGTGCGTCCCGACCGCCATGTGGTGGCGCGCTGGAAACGCCTCGCTTCCGGCGACCTCGACGCCGCCCTCACGACTGCCTTGGGAGGAGAATGAGATGACCGATGCGACACTGCCCTTCGCCGACCTGGAGCGGGTATACGAACGCCTGGCCGAGACCCTGGACGCACTACCCGAAGCACAGGAGCGCCTGTTCCTGGCCCAACTGGCGCTGGCGCTTTCTCATCGTGTGGAGAATGTCGACCGGGTGATGGCGGCCATCGAGGAGGCACGGCGAGGCGTCGCGGAAGTCTCCGTATGACCCGGCGGCGTCAGGCGGAGGCGGCGCCCCGGCGCGACAGTAGGTCATCGATCATGTCGATCTTGGCCTCGGCATCGCGGATCTGGGCGCGAAACGCCTCGCGCTTGTGCAGTAGGCGGGCCTGCAGCTCGCCGCACAGCGGCAAGGGCTCCCACATGCGCGGGATCGCCTCGCGGATCTCGTCGAGGGTGAATTCCAACTCGCGGGCGCGGCGTACGAAGCGCAGCTCGGCCAGGGTTCGCTCGGTGTACTCGCGATAACCGTTGGCGCGCCGCAGCGGAGGCGTGATCAGGCCGCGCTTCTCGTAAAAGCGAATGGTGTCGCGACCGAGCCCGCTGGCCTTCTCCAGTTCCCCGATCAGCATGAAAAACCCCTTGACTGTGGAGTCGACTCCACACCTTACCATGGTTCGAGGGGGCCGTACGGCCTCGCTGGCAGCCTGCTCAGGAGGGGAGATCGTGGATCCGACAATCGAGGAGCGGCAAGTTCTGACCGCAGACGGCCAGACCATCGTCGCGCGCTTCCATTCACCGCCAACGGCGCCCAAGGCGGCGGTGCTGATCGCGCCGGCCATGGGCGTGCCGCAGCGTTTCTACGATCCGCTGGCCCGCTGGCTGGCGGCTCGGGACATGGCCGTGGCCACCTTCGATTATCGCGGCATGGGACTGTCGCGCCCGCCAAGGCTGCGGGGCTTCGAGACCACCATTCTCGACTGGGCGCAATACGATGCCGCGGCGATGATCGAGGAACTGACGTATCGCGCGCCCGAAGTGCCGCTGCACTGGCTCGGCCACAGCCTGGGTGGCCAGATACCGCCGCTGGTGCCCGGCCATGAGCGTCTCGAGCGTATCGTCACCGTGGCCGCCGGCAGCGGCTACTGGCGCGAGAACGCCCCGGCGCTGAAGCGACGGGTGTGGCTGTTGTGGTATGGCGCCGCGCCGCTGCTCACGCCCCTGCTGGGTTATTTTCCCGGCCGGCGTCTCAATATGGTGGGCGACCTGCCCAAAGGTGTCATACGCCAGTGGCGGCGCTGGTGCCTGAATCCGGAGTATGCGGTGGGGGCGGAGCCCGGCGTGCGCGAGCGTTTCGCTGCGGTTCGCACGCCCGTGGTATCGCTTTCCTTCACCGACGACGACTTCATGTCCGCGCGCAACACCGAGTCGCTGCACGGCTTCTATGCCAATGCCCCGTGCACCCGGCTGCGCATTCGGCCGGAGGAAGCGGGGCTGACCCGCATCGGCCACTTCGGCTTCTTCCGCGCCGAGCACGAGCAGACACTGTGGCAGCGCTACCTGCTGCCGGCGCTGGAGGGGCGCGCTCCGGAGCCGGTCACGGCGTGATCCGCCTGACGGGAGCGTCACCGGGGACGGCCCGGCCGACCGACTCGCCATGCGCTTCGCGCTGCATGGTGGCCGCAATGGTGCCCACGCGCTCTAGCGCCGCCTCGATGATCGGCGTCATGGCGGCGGCATAATTGAGCCGCAGGCAGTGCCGATACTTGCCCGACGCCGAGAACAGCGAGCCCGGGGCAATATGCAGCCCTTCTTCCGCCAGGCGATCCTTGAGTCGCACGCAGTCCACTCCCGGCAGCTCCAGCCACAGCAGGAAACCCCCCTGCGGATAGCTCACTCCGGCGCCGGCCGGAAAATAACGTTCGACCCAGCCCAGCATGATGTCCCGGTGCCGGCGGTATTGCCGAATCATCTCGCGCAGGTGACGTTCGTAATGGCCATGCTGAACGAACTCGGCCACCGCCAACTGCGGCAGGGTCGCCGAGGCGCCGGTGGAGACGTACTTCATGTGCAGCACCTGGTCGCGATGCCGCCCCGGCGCCATCCAGCCGACCCGAAGCCCCGGCATCAGCGTCTTGGAAAAGGAGCTGCACAGCAGTACCCGGCCCTCGTCATCGAAGCTCTTGATGCTGCGTGGGCGTGGCGCGGCGAAGGCCAGGTCACCATAGATATCGTCCTCGATGATCGCCACGTCGAAGCGCTGGGCCAGGGCCACCAGTTCACGTTTGCGCGCCTCGGGCATGGTGTAGCCGAGGGGGTTGTTGCACGTCGGTGTGAGCTGAATGGCCTTGATCGGCCACTGTTCCAGCGCCAGTTCCAGCGCCTCCAGGCTGATGCCGGTGCGCGGGTCGGTGGGGATCTCCAGCGCCTTGAGCCGGTTCGCCTTGAGGATCTGCATGGTGCCGTAGAAGCTCGGCGAGTCCACCGCCACCACGTCGCCGGGCTCGGTCAGGGTGCGCAGGGCGAGCGACAGCGCCTCCTGGCAGCCGGTGGTGATGAGGACGTCGTCGGGATGCAGCAGGCAGCCCGAGGCGGTTGCCAGCCGAGCGACCTGACGCCGCAGCGCCAGGCTGCCCTGCAGGCTGTCGTAGTTCAGCCCGTGGGCGCCGACCCGGCGGTGCAGGGTGGCGAGCTCGCGCTTCAGCGGGCGCAGGCTGGGGGCGTCGAGATCGGGCACGCCGCGGCCCAGCATCAGCCGGCCGCTCTCCTCGGGGGAGGGCGCTACCAGCTCCAGCACCTGGTCCCACTGCGACACCTCGAGCGGGCGCTGGGCCGGACGCGTGACCCGGGGCAGCGTCTCGGGGCGGGCGACGGGCAGCACATAATAGCCCGAACGCGGACGCGCCTCCGCCAGCCCGGACTCCTCCAGGCGGCGATAGGCTTCCTGCGCCGTCGATACGCTGACGCCAAGCTCGCGGCACAGGGCACGTACCGAAGGGAGTCGGTCGCCCACGCGATACTGACCCTGCTCGATGCGCTGGGTCAGGGCCTGGGCCACCTGGTCGTAACGTTTCATGACAGTTCTTCCTTCTTATTCGGGATGGCGGTACAGTTCAGGTAGACGTGCCCGGTACAGCGACCCCGCAGCGCCATTCTGTACCTATAAAATACTCAAATATTGAATCTGTATCGATAAAAAGATTCGCCGTAGCCTGTTCCGGTACCCCCTGCGACAGGAGACGGCCATGTTTTTTCTTGCTTGGATGCGGTTACGCGGCAGGTTTCAGCATCTGCGCCAGCGCAGTCATTCCCGACGTCGCCTGCTGGAACTCGACGAACGCCTGCTCAACGACATCGGGCTCGACCGCTCCACGGCCCGGCGCGAGGCGAGCAAGCCGTTCTGGCGATGACGCCCGGGCGTGCACGGGAACCCGCGCCGGTCCATGCTGCCGTAAGGAGAAGTCGAGAAACCGGGCAGCCATGGAGGAGAGACGATGATCGAGATACTGCCGGCCCCCGAGTACGTGGCAGCGTTCCGCATATCCGGAACGCTGCGCGGCGAGGACTACGACGTGATGATCCCGGCGATCGAGGCAAAGCTTGAGCATAACGAGCATATCGGTGTGCTGGCTGACCTGACCCAGTTCGAGCACATGACGGCGAAGGCGCTGCAGCGCGACCTGGCCTACGGCATGAGCAAGCTGGGCGAGTATCACCGCTTCAAGCGCGCCGCGGTGATTGGCGACAAGCGCTGGATCGAGACGACGACCAAACTGGCCGACAAGCTGTTTCCCCAGGTCGAGGCGCGGGTCTTTCATGCAGGCGAACTGGAAGAGGCCATGCGCTGGGTCGCCGGCTTCCGGGACGATCTGATTAACGGAGGGCTATGACGGCACGGCGTCGGGCTGCTCGACGTGCCATTGGCGCAGCAGCCAGGAAAAGGCGATCCCCAGCGCCAGCAACCAGCCCCCGGCGCCGGCCAGCAGCCAAAGGCTCCCTACCTGCCGCAGCATCAGCCCACCGAGGCTGACACCCACCGACTGGCCGAGGAACAGACAACCGGCGAACACCGCCATGGCGGTGCCGCGCATGGTGGGTGCCATCTGGGTGGCGTTGATCTGCAGGGTGCTGTGCATCATGTAGAAGCCGAGACCGGCGCAGAAGGCGCCGGCGGTGGCCGCCAGCGCTTGAGTGGCCAGTGCCAGCAGGCAGAAGCCGAACCCCATCAGCACGCCGCCGCCTGCGGCCAGGCCCGGCTCGCCCAGCCGGCCGACCAGCGGGCGCGCCAGGGCGGCGAATATCAGCCCGCCGACCCCGAACAACGCGATCATCAGGCCGGCCTGGGTCAGCGACACCCCGAGCCGTTCGTACAGGTGGCTGGCGGCGAAGGCCAGCGCACCGAAAGCGGCGATGCCCTCGAGAAACACCAGCGCCAGGATGCGCCGGGCGCGTTCGATCCGCAGCACCTCGCGGATCCGCGAGACGTAGGCCACGCGTCCCCGCTCACCCTTGATGGGTGATAGTTCCGGCCGGCGGCGCAGGGCTGCCAGCAACAGGCTGCCCGCGACGAGAAACAGCAGCGTGAGCAGCCCGAACGCCGCCTGCCAGCCGAGCGTATCGGCCAGAAAGCCGCCAGCGACCTGACCGGCGATCAGCCCCATCACCGCACCGGAGAGCATATGGGCAAGCGTCACCTGACGCCGCGTGTAGGGCACGTTGTCGCCGACCCAGGCCATGGAGAGTGGGATGATGGCCGCCGCCGTGGCGCCGTTCAGGGTGCGAAACAGCAGCAAGGCGGACAAGGAGCCGGCCAGCGCCGAGCCCAAGGCACCCACGGCGCAGGCCAGGGTGGCCAGGCCAATCACCCGCAGGGTGCCGTGGCGGTCGCCCAGCGGGCCATAGGCGAGTTGCATCACGCCGTAGGCGATGGCGAACAGCGTGATGTTCTGCGCCGCGTCGGCTACCGGCCGGCTGAAGGCCTCTGACAGTGCTGGCAGCATGGCATCGGTGACGCGCATCGAGGCCATGCTGGCGAAGCCCGCCAACGCCAGCAGGAAGATGACTGGGCGGGAAGCCGTCGTATCGTCCATCGCTACGATCGGACCTGGCTTGTCGCGGCTGCCTGGCTGGCCGGTCGTACCAGCAACAGGTATGCCACCAGGGAGAGTATGCCGCCCAGACCGATGGAAATGGCCATGGTCAGCGAGGTGCCGTCGTGAAGCCGTCCGACCAGCGCTCCGCCAAGGGCGGCGATGGTCATCTGCAGAAAGCCGAACAGCGAGGAGGCCGAGCCGGCACACTGTGGGTTGGGTGCCAGCGCCCCGGACATGCTTTGCGGCATCACGATCCCGAAGCCGAACAGGAACAGGATGTGGGGACCGATGACCGCCCAGGGAGTGAACACACCCGCTGCCGCCAGACCCGCCATGATGGTACCGGCCAGCGCGCACAGCGACGTGGCCAGCAGCAACAGGCGATCACGGCCCAGGCGGTGGCTGTAACGCCCACTGATCAGGGTACCGCTGAAGAAGCCGGCCACGATTAGCGTGAAGCCGATCCCGTAGCCGAAGGGGGTCATGCCCATGAACTCGATGAGCACGAAGGAGGAGCCGGAGAGAAACGCGAACAGGCCGGCGAAGCCGCTGGCATTGACCAGCGTATAGCCCAGGAAGGCGCGCTGCCCCAGCAGCATGCGGTAATTGCGCAGAATGGTGGCGGGATGGACCGACTGGCGATTCTCCCGTGCCAGCGGCTCCGGCATGAGAAAGGCGAGGACCAGCAGCATCGCCGCGGCGTATAGCGTCAGCAGCAGGAAGATCGATTCCCAGCCGAAGAAGAGGAGCAGCCCCGCGCCGACGATGGGCGCCAGCGCCGGTGCCAGCGCTGTGACGCTGGCCATGTAGGAGAGCATACGCCCGGCTTCGATGGGGCCGTAGATATCGCGCACGGCGGCACGCCCCAGCACCGGGCCGGCGGCGCCGCCCAGCGCCTGCAGGAAGCGACCCGCCAGCAGCCATTCGATGCTGGGCGCGAAGGCACACAGCAGGCTCGCCAGCAGGAACAGGCCGAAGCCGGCGACCATGATCGGCTTGCGGCCGAAGCGATCCGAGATCGGGCCGCAGAACAGCTGCGCCAAGGCAAAGCCGGCCATGTAGAGGCTGAGCGTCAGCTGTACCTGGTCGGGGCCGGTATCGAGCGCCTCGGCCATCGCCGGCATCGCCGGCAGGTACATGTCGGTGGCCAGCGGGCCGAGCGCGGTCAGCGCCGCCAGCGTGACCACCGTGGCAGGGGACTTCAGCCTCAGCACATCGGTTCTCCTGGAGAAGGGCGATTCAACGACCGGCGGGCGTCCCCTCCACTGTCAGGCTCGATGATCGTGGCCTGTGCAGGGAGGAGAGACGCCCGCCAATCGTTAGTCTGCTTATTGTAGCTGAAACGGGACTGAGCTTCACGTTGGTATCAAATGAACCATATCACGGCCATTACGCCAATCTGGCGTATGGATTACGAGGCATGGATTTTGTGTCGTCGACGAAAAACCGGGCGGGTGGCCAGAAGGAGCGAGGCCGCCCCTTCTGGCTGCTTCAGGGCGGTCAGTTAGATTCCGAATCCGTCTCGTCATCCTCCCCCAGATCCGGCGTGGTGGTCGGTTCCTCGGAAGGAGTGGAGTCCTCGGTATCGGAAGTGCTGAGGGAGTCACGTTCCGGCGAGCTGCCCTGGTTGCCTGAGCCGCTACCGCTTCGGTTCATGGAGCCCTGCGAGTCACGCATCGATGAGGTGCTCTGGCCCTGGTTCTGCCCCTGGCTTTGGCTATCGCTATCGCTCTGGCCCTCCTGGAGTCCTTCTACGAAGCCTTGGCGATAACCTCGGATGGCGCCTTCCTGCAAACCCTCCATCCTACCTTCCATATAGCCCTGCATGAAGAGATGATGGGCTTGCTGGCCGCCCTGCTGGCTGTGGGGGTCGGAGCCGCGGCTGGAACTGTCCATTTGGTTTCTCTGGCCGCCATTGTCGTAGCGATCATCCTGATACTGCTGACGGTTGCGATCATCCCGCTGGTTTCCCTGATTGCGATCGTAACCGTAGCTGTCGTCCCTATAGGAATCGCGGGTCCGATCGTCCCATGGCTGGTTCTGCTGCGGGTTCCTTTGATTCTCGCTCCGGTACTGTTGGCGCTCCCTATCGTCCCATGACGGGCCGCCCTGATTTCTCTGCCTGTCGTAATCGTAGTCCCCGCCTCTCTGCTGACCGTCCATGCCGTCCCACTGCTGACCGCTACGGGGCTGGTTATCGTAACCGTAGCCGTCACGGCTCTCCTGCGGCTGTGCCATTGCGATGGTTGAGGCCAGCGCGGTTGATACCGCAGTGGCAATTAGCATCCGTTTAAACATGGTTCCTCCAATGAACTCGGTTGTGCGCTATTTACGAATCACAACATCGCCGGCGATGTACGGCTGACGTTGTTGGTGAGCTTAATTGCCGCCCTGGTCGTAGCGATTGCGGTCCTGGTCGCGCCATTGCTGGTTCTGGCCGCCCTGGTCGTAGCGGTTGCGGTCCTGGTCGCGCCACTGCTGGTTCTGGCCGCCCTGGTCATAGCGGTTGCGGTCCTGGTCCTGCCACTGCTGGTTCTGGCCGCCCTGGTCGTAACGGTTGCGGTCCTGATCCTGCCACTGCTGGTTCTGGCCGCCCTGGTCGTAGCGGTTGCGGTCCTGGTCGCGCCACTGCTGGTTCTGGCCGCCCTGGTCATAGCGGTTGCGGTCCTGGTCGCGCCACTGCTGGTTCTGGCCGCCCTGGTCATAGCGGTTGCGGTCCCGGTCCTGCCACTGCTGGTTCTGGCCGCCCTGGTCGTAACGGTTGCGGTCCTGGTCGCGCCACTGCTGGTTCTGGCCGCCCTGGTCGTAGCGGTTGC
>NZ_PJRN01000029.1 GCF_002930105.1 Billgrantia saliphila
TCCGTCGGCAGTTGCATGAGCATCCCGCCCAGCCTCACAGCCTCACGGCCCTGGCCGAGCAAGCAGCCATGAGTCCGGCCACCCTGCGACGCAAGTTTCAGGCCGCGTTCGGTTGCAGCGTCTTCGACTATCTGCGCGATCGGCGCCTCGATGTTGCGCGTGAAGCGCTGCTGCAGGGCTCGAGCGTCGAGCAAGCCGCCCACCTCGCCGGCTATCACCACGCCAGCAACCTGGCCACCGCCTTTCGCCGTCGCTTCGGTTATTCCCCGAGTTCCCTGCGCCACTGCGAATGAGCGTCGCGCACAGGCGTCTGAGCGTCGCGCACACCATGAGCCGGCCTCAAAAGACAATAATTCTCATTCTTTTGAAACGCCTCCGCAGAGGAACCGTCATGCCGACACCGAACCCGCTGACACTGGCCGTCTCGCTCGTGTCCGTCTTCACTGTGCTCACCGCTCAGGCCGAATCAGCTCAGAACATGCCTGCCGATGAGCTGGACACGCTGACCATTACCGGTCAGGCCGCCACCAAGACCGAGACGCCGTTCAACGAGACGCCTCAATCCTTCTCGGTCATCGAAGACGATGAGTGGGAAATGCGTGGCGCTCGCAGCGTCCAGCGGGCCATGGACTATACCCCGGGAGTCTTCACCAACCAGATCGGCGCTTCGAATCGCTTCGATTACCTGGTACTGCGCGGTTTCTCCGACGGTAGTCTGAGCAATACCTTTCTTGATGGCCTGAAATTGATGGGCGATACCAATTCACACAGCTCGATGAGCGTCGACCCTTGGTTCCTCGACAGCATCGAGGTGGTCCGCGGACCGGCTTCGGTACTCTATGGCCAAGCCTCGCCCGGCGGGGTCGTCGCGCTCAGTAGCAAGCGACCGCAGTTTCAGCAGGCGGGAGAGCTGCGCTTCACGGCAGGCAATAACAGCCAGCGCAGTGCCGCCTTCGACCTGACAGGTCCTCTCGGTGCGAGCCAACGCGTCGCTTACCGTCTGCTGGGCCTGGCCCGGGCCGCCGACACCCAGTTCGGTCCCGTCGAGGAAGAGCGCTATGCCATTGCCCCCTCGCTGACCTGGGACATGACGGATGCGACCAGCCTGACGCTCAAGGCCTATCTGCAGAAGGATCCCGAAGGCGGCTACCACGCAGGCTTGCCTTACGAAGGCACCGTTATCGATCGCAATGGCCAACGCATCGCAAACGACTTCTTCGAGGGCGAAGATGAATACGACAAGTACGAGCGCACCCAGCGCATGCTGGGCTACGAGCTGGAGCACCGCTTCGCTGATGCCTGGACCGGACGCCAGCGCCTCAACTACCTGAATTCGGACGTCGAGCTCAATCAGGTCTATGCGTATGGCTGGGCGCCAGGTAGCGACAGCGAACTGGCCCGATACTATTCGGGCGCCGACGAGTCGCTGGAGGCCTGGACATTGGACAACCAGCTCGAAGCCCATCTGAGAGGTGGTTTCATCGACCATACGCTGCTGGTCGGGGCCGACTACCAGCGGCGTGACAATCGCGTGGCATGGCCCTCAGGCGCATTTCCCAGTATCGATGCCTTCGATCCCCAGTACGGTGCCGAGCCCATCGCCATCGCTCCGGGCTCACCGCAGGATCACGCGCTCAGGCAGACCGGCATCTATCTTCAGGACCAGATGGGCCTGGGCGACTGGCGCCTGACGCTGGGGGGGCGTCATGACTGGGTCGACATTTCCAATACCGATCTGACTACCGATGCCAGCAGCGAACTCGACGACACCCAGTTCAGCGGCCGCGCCGGTCTGCTCTATCTGTTTGCCAGCGGCCTCGCCCCTTACGTGAGCTACTCCACCGCCTTCACGCCGACCAGTTTCGTCGACGCCAATGGCGATCTCCTGGCGCCCATGGAAGGCAGGCAGATCGAAACCGGGCTGAAGTATCAGCCACTCGGCACCCAGGATCGCTACAGCATTTCACTTTTCAGGATCAATCAGGAGAACGTAGCAACCAAGGAACAGCCCACCGATCCCTACCGTGCCGTAGGCGAGATCGAGTCGCAGGGGCTGGAACTGGAAGCCAATGCTCAGCTCACCGATCGGTTACGGCTTCAGGCGGGCTACAGCTACACCGACATTACCTACAAGCGCAGCGATGACGGTAACGAGGGGAACCATGCCATCTATGCCCCCCGCCACCAGGCCAGCCTCTGGGGACACTACGCCTTCGACGGCGGAAGGCTGGATGGCTTGGATGCCGGTCTCGGGATCCGCCACTACGCCGATATCTACGCCGATCGCGCCAACACCGCCAAGGTGCCCGAATACACGCTGATCGATGCCACCCTGGACTATGACCTGAGCCGAGCCGGTTTCGATGGCATGAGCGCCCGGCTCAACGTCTCCAACCTCACCGACGAAGAGTACGTCGCCTCGTGCAATTCGCTGGAGTTCTGCTACTTCGGCGCCGAGCGCAGCGTCAGCGCCACCCTGAGCTATGCCTTCTGACAGCACGCGAAACAAACGAAGCGAGCGCCCGGTAACGCCGGGCGTTCGCTATTGAGCGGTCAGCTGGAAGTCGACGTGTCGGGCCGATGCGTCTTATTGATGTTGCAAATAATAAGAATTATCATTGGGCTTCATTCAATAAAAGCCTCGCCCCGCGTCGAGGCCCGACACTCCACACCTAGCAAGGGAATCGCAGCATGACCCACCCCACGAAGACGCGCATCGCCTGGCTGATGCCGGCGCTGCTCGGCTCCACCCTACCGAGCCTGGTCCACGCCCAGTCCACCGCGGACGAAACGGCCACGGATCTCTCCCCGCTGGTGGTCAGCGCCACCCGCAACCGCAGTGTCGCCGGCGAGACGCCACAGAAGGTCACCGTCATTAGCCGCGAGCAGATCGAGCAGCAGCTGGCCATCACCAGCGACCGCGGCCAGATCCTCGGCAACCTGATCCCGGGATATTCCGCCAGCCGTCAGAAAATGACCAACTCCGGTGAGACCTTTCGAGGACGTGCCCCACTTTATCTGATCGATGGCATTCCCCAGTCGACCCCAGTGCGACCGGGGGCGAGGGATAGCTACACCATTGACTTGGACATGGTCGAGCGAATTGAGGTACTACATGGCGCCAGCGCAGAGCATGGCCTGGGAGCCACAGGCGGGATCATCAACTTCGTAACCCGTCGGGCCGAGCCGGGCGAAATCAATCAGATCGCTGCGGCAAGCCTGACTACAGGTGATAGCTTCGATTCTGCAGGGCTAGGCAATAAGCTACGCTACCAAATCGATGGCCAAAGGGATCGCTGGGATTACCTCGCCGCCGTGACACGACAGGAACGCGGAGTGTTTCGCGACGCAGATGGTCGTCGCATCGGTATCGACAACACCCAAGGCGAAGTTCAGGATTCAACAGCGTATAACCTCTTTGCTCGATTGGGGTATTGGCTCGACGACAATCAGAATATTGAGTTCGCTCTCAATCACTTCAACTTGGAAAACCATGGTGACTACGTCCCAGTGGAGGGCAACCGGAGCCGTGGCATTACCACTTCGGCACGACGCGGTAACCCACCGGGCGACCCCGCTTATAATGAATCCACTACCGCTAGCTTGTCCTACACACATGCCGACTGGTACGGCAACGAGCTCGATGCCAAGGTCTATCGGCAGCGCTTCGAGGGGCAGTATGGTGGCGCCAGCATCATTCCGACCTTTCAGGATCCGGCCATTGCG
The DNA here is from genome assembly GCF_002930105.1 of Billgrantia saliphila. Lineage (GTDB taxonomy): Bacteria > Pseudomonadota > Gammaproteobacteria > Pseudomonadales > Halomonadaceae > Halomonas > Halomonas saliphila. Next base: position 3,727 of record NZ_PJRN01000029.1, read on the forward strand.
CCTCCTGGTACTTTGATCGACCAGTCGCGCAATGAATCCGATAAGCTGGGTGCCAAGTTGACCCTAAGCCGTGACGGCTTGTTCGACGATCGACTTACTATCACTACTGGCCTCGATCTGTTGCAGGATGACACTCAGCAGTTGCTGACACAGACCGACCGCGAATGGGTTCCGGAAACACAATTCCGCAATGCCGCTGTCTTCGTACAGGGAAGCTTCGACGTAACCGATGCCCTGACCCTGCACTCGGGGATACGTCATGAGTATGCTGAGCTAGATATTGACACTTATCAAACCATTGCTTCGGCTAACGGTGTCACCGTCGAAGGTGGCAAACCCAGCTTCGATGAAAGCCTCTACAATTTTGGCTTTGTTTATGAATTTACCGATTGGGCTCAGGTATTCGCCAATTACTCCGAAGGTTTCGGCCTGCCTGACGTCGGCCGCGTGCTACGCGGCGTCAATGCGCCAAGCGATGTCGACACTCTTTTCGAGCTTGAGCCGATAGTCACGGATAACCGCGAGGTCGGCACTCGACTGAATTGGGATCGACTCAGCGTCGAACTGAGCTACTACGAATCAGATGCTGAGCTGGGCGAACGCCTGTCTGAGGAAGGCGGCACCTTTGTCAGTAATCGTGAAAAAAGCGAAATCCGAGGTGTCGAGTTGAGCAGCAAGCTGGCTCTCAACGATGCGCATGGCCTTCACTTGGCTTACGCCTGGAGCGAGGGCAAAACCGACCGTGATGGCGATGGCACGGTTGAGAGTGAAATGGGAGGCATCAATATCGCACCGGAGCGTGCAACATTGGGCTGGAATGCCAGTTGGACCAATGAACTGAGCAGCTTTGTCCAGGTCAGTCACTACTTCGATTCCAGCTTCGATGACCAACCAGATAATCTCGGTGAGTTCGATGGCTATAGTCTGGTCGATGCCGCCGTGGCCTATCGACTCCCTGTCGGCCAGATGAGCCTGGGTATCGATAACATGTTGGATGAGCAGTACATCACCTACTATTCCCAGACTGCTCGCGACGGCGACGATCAGTACTTCGCCGGCCGCGGTCGTACCTTCACTCTCGGTTATAGGCTCGAGTTCTAAACGCCTGCCCCGACGGGGCCTGGCTTACTGTTTGGCGGCGCCTTGTGCGCCGTCTTTTTCGTTGCTCGCCCTCCTCAGCGCCACCACTCGGGATACGCGGCCTGAAGCTCCCGGCGCCGCGCCGCCTCGCCGGCCTGCTTGTCGAGCGCGGGTGCCAGCAGCGCCTCGGCACGTGCCGGGGTGAGCGCGAAGAGGCCGTCGTCATCGCCAATCATCAAGTCACCCGGGAGGATCGCCACGTCATCGATGGCGACCGGCACGTTGACTTCGCCCTCGAGGTCCAGTGCGCGGGTAGTCAATGGGCTAGCGCCCCGGGAGTAGACCGGCAGCGGCAAGCGGGCGAGCTCGGCCGTGTCGGTCACACAGCCCGAAGTCACCACCCCTGCCAGCCCCTTGCGCAGCGCCGCATAGGTTCGAAGCTCGCCCCAGCAGGCGCGCCGCTCGTCGCCGGTCACGTCGATCACCAGCACGTCTCCCGGCTCGGCCAGTTCCAATGCGCGACGAATTGCGCTGCCGTCGAGGTGCGGAATGCGCACCGTCAGCGCATTGCCCAGCAGTCGCGCTGGACGTCGCACGGGAACCAAGCCGGCGATCGCTCCGAAGTCGGTGAGATGTCCCAGGGTGGAAGTCGCCACCTCCCGGTAGCGAGCAAGCAAGTCGGGCGAAGCCCCCTCGACTCGGGGACGAATATCGAACATGTCGGATCTCCTTGCGTCGCTCCAGCGCCGGTCAGGCACGCCAACGATAGAGCAGGTAGACGAAGAACGGCGCCCCGATACCGGCAACGAAGATGCCCGCCGGCAGATCGCGGGGCAGGAACGCGAGGCGACCGAGCAGGTCGGCATGCAGCAGAATCAGCGCGCCGACCAAGGCACTCGCCGGCACCAGGCCGGTATGGCCACGCGTCACCAGTCGTCGCGCGATGTGAGGTGCGATCAGGCCGAGGAAGCTCAACCCACCGGCGAATGCCACTGCCGCGCCGGACAGGGCCACGGCGAGCAGCAGCAACGATAGACGAGTGCCGCGTACGGCACTGCCGAGTCCTGTGGCCAGGTCGTCGCCCAGCGCCAGCACGTCCAGGTGACGCGCCAGCCCCAGCGCCAGGGGCAACCCCAGCACCGCCCAGGGAGCCAGCGCGGCCACTTCGCGCCATTGAGCGGCATAAAGGCTGCCGGTCAGCCACATGTAGGCCTGCATCGCCGTGGTATCGGGGCTGAGCACCAGGATCAGAGTGGCGGCGGCTCCCAGGGCAGCAGCCAGACCGATGCCAACCAGCACCAGCCTGGCCGGCGTCACGCCGCGCCCGGCCAGGGCAATGATGCCCAGCGCCACCAGCAGCGCGCCGCCCAGCGCCGCCAGCGGCAACCAGGCCTCGCCAAGTGCCGTTCCGCCCAGCGCCAGGAAGGCGACCGCCGCCAGGGAAGCCCCGCCGGTGATCCCGATCACGTCCGGCGAGGCCAGGGGATTGCGCACCAGCCCCTGCAACAGCAAGCCGGCCACGCCCAGGCAAGCCCCCACCAGGATCGCCAGCATGATTCGTGGCAGGCGAATCTCGTGCACGATCAGGGCGATATCGCTGCGCTCGGGGAACAGCAGCGCCTCCAGCACCGCCGAGGGCGGCGTGGCCTGGCTGCCAAGGCCCAGGGATACCAGGGCGCTGATAACGAGTGCCAGCGCCAGCAGTAGCGTCACCGTCAGGGTGCGACGATCGAGGCGAAGCGATAGCCGCCCGTCGACGGCTCGCAAGACCATAGAGCGACTCATGGCGCCAGGCTCCGGCGACGAGCGAGATGAAGGAAGAAGGGGGTGCCGAGCAGCGCCGTCATCACGCCTACCGGCACCTCCTGAGGCGGTATCACGAAGCGCGCCAGCGTGTCGGCGCCGAGCAACAGGCCCGCCCCCAACAGTGCGCATCCCGGCAGTACCCAGCGATGGTCGCGGCCGAACAGGGCTCGTACCATATGCGGCACGATCAGCCCCACGAAGCCGATCATGCCGGCTAGCGCCACGGCGCCACCGGCCAGTACGATGACTGCCGCCCCGGCCAGCAACTTGACCCGGCCGGTGCGTTGTCCCAGCCCTCTGACCACCTCCTCGTCCAGCACCAGCAGGTTGAGCTGTCGCACAAGAAACAGGCAAACGCCGGCGGCGAACAGGAAGAAAGGCAGCAACGGTGTCATCATCTCGAGTTCGCGCCCCGCAACGGAGCCCGCCAGCCACAGCAACAGGCTCTCGAAGCGCTCCTGATCGATGATCAGGAGTCCCTGGGCCAGCGAGACGAACAGCGCCGTGACCGCCACACCGGCCAGCACCACGCGCACCGGCGAGATGCCCCCACCCCGCTCGCGCCCCAGTAGCGCAACCAGCAGAGCGGCCACCAGGGCGCCCAAGAAGGCCACCCAGGCCAGACCCAGCGGTGAGCGTATGGCGAAGAGCGTGCTGCCCAGCACCACGAAGCACATGGCCCCGGCATTGATGCCGAGAATGCTCGGTGCCGCCAGGGCGTTGCGGGTCAGGGTCTGCATCAGGGCGCCGGCCACCGCCAGGCTAGCACCCACCAGCGCGGCGATTGCCGCTCGGGGCAGGCGCTCGGTCCACACAATCAGATGCTGCGTCGAACTCGGGTCGGGCGCGAGAAACGCTTTCAGCAGCACGGCCGGCGCAATCTCGGTCGCACCCAGCGCCAGGCTGGCCAGGCCGGTGGCGAGCGCCAGGGCCGCCGTCAGTAGCAGGCCCATAAGCTTGGCGGCAGGGCTCGTCAGCACGTCTCGCCCTCTCCGTGTAGACGCTCGTCGCCTTGTCGCTCCGCGACCCGTGAATCACGTTCCTGGTTGTTCGAATCCTGGCCACTTGGGGGATCTGCGCTGTCTGTATCCCGCCTATCGCTCGAGTCCTGCAACCCGTAGTGTACGTAGAGTTCGTCGAGCAGACGGTTGGCCGCCAGGATCCCGGCCCCCATGCTCCAGACTACAGGATCGACCTGATAAACCTGTCCCCGCTCAACCGCCCCGAGGCTTTGCCATAGCGGGTGCGCCGTCCATTCTCGATGGAGTTCGGCCACCGCCGGGTCGTCACGCATGAAGACGAAAATGGCATCGGCCTCCATGGCCGGCAGGCTCTCGCGGCTGACCAGCTTGACGCCCCACCCGGCCCCTTCCTGGCCCTCGGGTCGGCGGAAGCCGAGCTGATCGAGGATGCGCCGGGCGAACCCATCGTAGTAGAGGCGCACGTGATCGCCTCGAAAGCTGACCACCGATACGCTCTGGGGCCAAGCGTCGCCCAGCCGGGCCGACACGCGGCAGCGGAAGTCTTGGACCCGCTCCCGCCAGGCCCCGAGCAGCGCCTCGGCCTGTCGCTCGCGCCCCGTCGCTTCGCCCATCAACCCGAGCATGGCCTCGAAGTCGTGGGCGGTATCGGCAATCACCGTCGGGGCGATGCGCGACAACAGCGGGTAGACGCCGGCGTGGCGATAGCGGACCCCGACGATCAGGTCGGGCGCGAGCCCCGCCACCGCCTCCAGGTCGGGCTGAGTCTCCAGGCCCAAGTAGCGCACCCCGGGCGGCAGGCTGTTGCGCAGGTAACGGTACATGGGCCGCTCCAGCCAGGACTCGATCACACCCACCGGGGCGAGGCCGAGCGCCAAGGCGCTATCCGTAGCGCCCTGATAGAGCGTCACGATGCGCTCGGGCGAGCCTTCGAGACGCGCCTCGCCCAGGGCATGCTCGACGCTGCGCGTCGCGCCGGCGTTCGCCGGCAGCCATAGGCTGCAGACCACCGGCAACGCCAGGACGATGAAGCGACGGCAGGACAGCGAAAGGCCCATGAGAATCATTCTCTGCTGCAGGATACGGCGCTCTTTATACAGGTTCGTCGTCGACAACGCACGCCCTGGCCGTGCTGCGTCCGGCCAGCGCCTTGGCATGGAACGGATTCGGCAGGCTGGATTTTCCCGAGGGCATGCTGCCGGGCACACCCTGCTGCTCGAACAGCGGCCGCAGCACGCTCTTCAGGGGCCAGCGCGGCGAGGCGAATAACACCTCATGCAGGGTTCGTCGCTCCTCGTCATCGAACGCCAGAGCGGCGATCCGCGCTTCCAGCCGGTCCCGCATCTCGAGCCACAGCAGTGCCTCCTCGATGGCGCAATGCCGCACCAGAGCTTCGATGATCGCCAGCAGATTGACTTGAATGCCCAGCGTCTGGAGATAGAACAACAGGTCGCGCGGGGTGTCGTTGTAGAGGCTGTTCGAGTAGCCGGGGCGAATCCGGTAGGCCGGGTCGTCGATCCCATGGCGATCGAGCCAGGGCCGATGGAGGCGCACCGAATCGTGATCGCGCAGCAGCAGGCCCTCGATACGTCCCGCACGCCACACCAGCACCGCATTCTGGCCATGGATTTCCGGCATCACTCCCAGGCGATAGAGTCTCAGAACGATGTCGAAGAAGGTCTCGCACAGTTCGCCGAACAGACCGATGGTGGCCGTCGACCCCGCTCCCAGCCCGCGATACTGACGCCACTCGTCGAAGGGATGCCCCTCGGGCCGCCCCAACTGCGCCAGCGAAACGCCCAGTGCGGCCATGGGGATCAGGCGCACCGCCGGGTCATCGACCAGCACAGCGGGGTATTCCCGCACCATTGCCCCCAGGTGGCGCGGGGGATCGTCGAACAGCCCACTGCCCGACGGCAGGTAGGACCACCAGCGCCGCTCGTCGCACAGATGCAGCCGAGCCTGCAGCACCGGGTCCTTCGCTCTTGCCTGTTCGAGCAGTGTCTGTCCGCTCTCGCCGTTGATCAGTTTCACCGCTGGTAGATAACGCGCCGCTCCCAGCGAGAACACTGCCATTGGCAACTTCAGATGAAAGCGACTCTCGATCAGAGGTGCCAGCGAACGCAGCGACGAGGTGGCCCGAAAATCCCCTGCCGCCGTCTGCAGCACCACCCCCTCCTTCGCTTCCAGCATTTCGCCAAGATGCCGGGGCAGACCATGCTCTAGCTGCCAGGGATGCACCGGCAAGGCCAGGTAGTCCGCACTGGATAGCCCGCGCCTCGCCATTTCCGCCTCGAGTTCGCCGCGCTGCGCATCATTCAGCACTAGCTGGGTCGGCTCCAGGGTCTCGTCATCCCCGCTGCCGCAGGCGAGACACTCCCGTCGCATGGCGAGCCAGCGCAGGCGGATGGGTCGATCGAACTCCGCCGCATAGCGCCGATGACCGTCCTCGTCGAGCCCCTCCTTGGCCTTGGCCAGAGGATGGAAGGGACGATCACGCAAGGCGGCACGCCGTTCCAGGACGTGGAAGCCCGCTGCCGTCGGCATCGCCAGGGGGGTATCCAGCGGTGCCATCTCGGCGATCGACTGGCGCATTTGCCACAGGCTGGTGGCCAGCAGCCGGCGCACGTTGGCCACCCCCGGCTGAAGGCGCTGTTCGGCGTCCAGGCAGTTCGCCTCGACATACACCAGCAACTCGTCGGGCTTCAGACGCCGCCATTCGGTGACAGTGCCATCGGTACCATAGCGAGCCGCGAAGACGCCGATGCCGGCGACGTGGCGACGCGGCGGCAAAATGGCGGCGCCTAGCGGAATGAGTAGCGCTTGCCCTTGCCGACGGTCGACCCACCAGCGCAAGCAGTCGGATCCCCGCGGCCAGCCCAGCTCCATGGGAATCGTTGGCGGTGCCGGCCAGTCGATGGGCTGGTCGTCGAGAAAACCCTCGGCCAGCAGGGTGTCGATGAGATCACCCATCACGCGCGCCTCGGCGAGGCATCCGGCGGCGTCGGCGGTCGTTTCGACCGCCGGGGTTTGGGCGAATAACGTCATGTTGCGCGCTCCTCGTCGCCGCGGCGACGGCCAATGAAGAGATGTCGGGGGTGGGCATGGCCCAGGAAATCGTGATGCGAGATGGTCCAGCCGTAGGCGCCGGCTCGATGGAACAGCACGACATCACCCACTCTCAGTCGCTCGACCGGTATGTCCGTGGCGAGGACGTCCTTGGGCGTGCAGAGCTCCCCCACCAGGGTCACTCGTCCTTTCGCCAGGGTCGGGCGCGCGAAGGGATAGGGCCAGACATGGCGGGGAATCACCTCGAAGGGGTGATCGTGGTGCCAGGAAGCGGGCAGGCGGAAGTGGTGGGTACCGCCTCGCAGAACGGCGAAGTCGCGCCCGTGGCTGCGCTTGAGGTCGATCACCTCCGCCGCGTAGTAACCGCAGAAGGCGACGATGTAGCGCCCAGGCTCGAAGATCAACGCCGCTCCGGGCAACGGTTCGGCGTCCAGCACCGGGCCCAGCTCGTCGAGGAAGGCGGTCCAGTCGAAATCAGGCCGCTCGTCATAGGAAACGCCGAAGCCACCGCCGGCATCGACGCAGCGGATTTTCAGGTCGAAGCGCTCCGCCCAGTCCCGCACGCGTGCCAGGTAGGTCGCCACCAGTTGCGCATGCAGGCGGGCATCGAGGTTGTTGGAGATCGAATGCATATGGAAGCCATCGAGGCGCAGTACCGGGCTGCGCCGTGCCTCCTGGATCGCCTCCTCCACCTGGGGCTCGTCGATGCCGAACTGGGTAGCCCGCCCCGCCATGGTGACGGTGGCCTCGGGAAGCGCATCGTGCAGGTTTACCCGCAGCAGAATCGGTACCACCAAGCCGCGGCGCTCGGCGATCAGCTGCAGCCGGCGCAGCTCGTGCAGACTCTCCACGTGAATACGCTCCACGCCCAGATCGAGGGCCTCCTCGAGCTCGGCATCCTTCTTTCCCGGGCCGCCAAAGAGAATCGGGGCGGTATCGCTCACCTCGCGAATGCACCGTATCTCACCGATCGAGGCGGCTTCGAAGCCGGCGACCAGGGGAACGAGCGCCTCGATCAGGCGCCGATCGGGATTGGCCTTGACGGCGTAGTAGAGCCGACACCGCTCCGGCAGCCCTTCCACCATGGCGCCGACATGACTGCGCAGCGCCTCGAGGTCGTAGAGAAAGGCGCAGACCGGCTCGCGCCTGCCGTCAGAGCCGGGTTCGTCCAGCGTCGCCAGGCACCGAGCGATAGATGCCGAGGGTGGACACCACGGGGCCGGAGCGGAAAGCGTCGCCATGATCGTCATGGGGTACCCTCCCGATAGGGAGCCAGCTTGGCCTGCAGGGCGCGGAAGGCCGTGCCACGCTCGTCGCCCAGCACGAAGGCGCACACGCCCCGCTCGCGCCAATAGTCGCGGCGCGCCTCGCTACGCGGAATCGCACAGAACGGCACCTCCGCTCGGCGGCAGGCCTCGTGGATACGATCCAGCGCTGCGGTCACGGCGGGCGCCTCGGTCTGCCACGGCAAGCCCAGCGACTGCGACAGGTCCGCCGCGCCCTCAAGCACCATGTCCACCCCCGGCACGCGCAGGATGGCCTCCAGGTTCTCGACCCCTTGGCGACTCTCGATCATCGGCACCAGCATGAGCGCCTCGTTGGCACGCTCCAGATAGGCGCTCAGGTCCTCGGCCCCGAAGCGTGCCGGACGACCGCCATTCATGCTGCGCCGCCCCAACGGATGGAAGCGCAGGCAGTCGTTCAGCGCTTCCACCGCGGCGGGCTCCTCGACGTTGGCCAGCACGATGCCCCGCGCCCCGCCATCGAGCAACGGAATCACGCTGGCCGGATCGGGCCGCGCCACCCGCACCAGCGCGGTGAGCCCGGAGAGCTCCGCGGCACGCAGCATGTGCTCGACCGTCTCGGGGTTCACCAGGCTGTGCTCGGTGTCGAGTATCACGAAATCGAAGCCCGCCTGGCCGATCATCTCGACGGTAACGGCCGCGGGAATGGAGGCGAACAAGCCGATGACCGGCTCGCCTCGGTCCAGTTTCTGCTTCAGGCGGTTGGGTGTCAGCATGGTCACTCCCCGGCGGTCCGAAAGGGATGGAGAGGGTTGTCGCGCTGAGCAAAGCGCTTCTCTCCGTCGCCGAACAAGCGCCGCCGTGTCAACTCCTCGATGCTTACGGTCTCGGTGAATAGATCGAACAACGCGAAGCGTTCCTTCAGGCCCGGATGCGCCGCCTGGTAGGCATGGACGGTCTCGGCGGCCATCGCCCAGAAAGTCGCCTCCGGCAAGCCGTAATGCTGTTCCAGGCAGAGGCAGAGTTCGGTCAGGCAGATGAACACGAAGGCGTCGTAGGTGAAGTCGCGCACTTCGTCGGCGGCGTCGGTCTGGATGTAGGAGTTGCGGTTGACCGCGGCGTGGCTGGCCGGCTCCGGTACCAGATCGGGCGCGCGCCCGGGCTCGGCCAGCAATGGCAAGCTGTAGCGCACCCCATCGTGAAAGTCCTTGAGTGCGATGCGCTCCGGCCAGCCGTCGCGATGGACGAGGAGGATATTCTGACCGTGGGATTCCAGGCCGATGCCGTGAGCGTAGAGCATGTGAATCAGCGGCGTCACCGTGACCTCCAGCAGTCGCTGGGTCCAGGGCTCCACGCCATAACGACGCACCCAGCCGTCGAGCATCGGCGCACCCGAGCCGGCCAACTGGGTCAAGCCGTTGAAGGACAGCGCGCGCTCGCCCGGCTGCAGGTAACGATGCAGGCTTTCCCGCCACACTGCCCCCAGGGTGCCGTAGGCCAGCGCTCGCCGCGGAGCGGCGAGACGCGAGACGTCATAGGCCACTCCCAGCACTTCACGCAGAATGATCACGCCGCATCGCCGAGCCGTGACGTCCCGCGCCACCAGGTCGTGGAGCCAATCGCTGATGCGCGCGCTGTTCTCTACGGTGTGGGCGGCCAGGATTCGGCTGGTGGAGGTGTTGGTGATGCTCAACGCCAGCTTGAGGCTCGACCGCTGGGGCCGGCTGGCGTTGGCCAGGGTGCGGATCGACTGCTGGGCACGATAGTCATCGTCGGCCTGGCCCAGGCAAACGAGCCTGCCCGAGGCCAGTTCGGCCTGAAAGGTCGGCAGGATGACACGGGACCACTGCCAGGGGTGAACGGGCAGGAAGGCATAGTCCTGGGCCCGACATCCCGCCGTCACGAGCTGTTGACGAAAGCGCGCCAGGGCCGCTTCACCCAGCTCCTCGCGCAGAAAGGTACCGAGTGCGACCGAGGCGGAGATCGACAACCGGCAGTCGGTGCGAGCCACGGCCAGCCAGATCGGACGTATGGCCTGCCGGAACTCCGGGCCGTAGCGGGCGTTGTCCTCCAGCGAGAAACCCAGGCGCGACTTGTAGCTGGGATGATAGGGGTGGCCCTCCTGCAGCCACCCTTCCCAGGCGTCGTGGTCCCAATTCAGGTCCGGCGCGGTCGGCATGCCGCTCATTGCCCGCGACTGCGCATCCTTGAGCAGGGTCTGCTGCAGCTCGTTCATGAAGTCCGGCAGGCGCTGTGAAGGCACCACCTCGGCCAGCACCTCGCCGAGAAAACACGCCAGGGTCGCATCGCGTCGGCTGCCGTCCGCTGCCTGACGCTGTACGGGCCGCAGCGCCAGGCATACCCGGCCGAAGCTCGCCTTGCGCTTGCCCAGGGCGACATAGCGCACCTCGCTCCCGTCGGCATCGCGCCCCATGAGGGCCAGCGAATGCCACCCCTCCGGCCCGGCCGCCGTCTCCTCGACAACCGGTAACACTGCCTCGAAGATCAGTCCCTGAATCAACTGGCGCAGCACGCGCTGCTCCGCTCTGGCATAGTCCGGCGATGCGGGCAGCTGCCCGTAGTCGATGCCCGCAATGGGTGGCTGAAGGATCGCTTCCATGTTTCTCATCCGGCTCGCTTGATGGGGTTGACGACGTCGATGAACAGCGGGGTGTCGCCGCGCTGTCGGAAACAACTGAGGAGATTGGCCTTGGCCGGCCAATGATCGGCCTGCAGTAATTCCTCGGCAAAAGCCGCCAGGCGGGCATTGCCGGCACCACGCAAACCCTGTAGACAAGCTCCCACCCGACGCCAGAAGCCGTCCTCTGCGACGCCGAGGTGGCTGGCCAGGGCGTGCACGACGCCGCCGAGCTGATTGACGCAGAAGTAGTACTGGGTGCGGCGCCAGGCCACCTCCGGCGAATAAAGCAGCGGACTCCCCTTGGCGATGCCCAGGGCAGGCCACCAGGGCGCGGCCGTGACCCAGTCGCGATCCAGGCTCACCCCCTCCAGGTCGCGGACGAACAAGGTGCGCGGCCAACCATTCTCCAGGCCGAGCAGGACGTTCTGCAGGTGCGCCTCGAAGCTGACGCCGGTGCGGGCCAGGATGCCCAGGATCGGCACCAGGGATATCTCCAGGTAAGCCTCGAACCACCGGTACAGATCCACCTCGCCATCGGCCCCCTGACGAATCGCCGCGATCAGCTTGGGCTCGGTCTCGCCGGGATACGGCTCCAGTAGCGACGCCAGCACACAGGCGTGACGCGCTTCGGTCGGCATCGGCCGGTACAGGGTCGTGAACGCGGGGATGCGATGGGCGGCCAGCGCCGGGTGTGCGCGGCTCAACGTGCGATAGCCGGTCTCCATCACGACCCGGAACGCATCGCTTTCCAGGTCGTCACGCAGGTGTTGGATGACACGTGCCGCATCGAGGGTGCGGCGCGCCTGCTCGAGTGTGTTCTCGCGAATGAGATTGGTGATCCGCACCTGGAGCGGCAGCTTGTAGCCATGGCCGGTTTCGGGGATCCAGACCGAGCGTACCGAGGAGGTGGGATAGGCCAGAGGCCCCAGGATACCGAGATCGACGAGCAGCTCCTCCTTCAGCAGCGGACGTATGTCCGCCTGGGTCAGCAGATAGCCTGCCTGCCAGGGATGCATGGGCAGGATGGCGTAGTCGGCACGAAGATTGCCGAGCCGCTGACGAGCCGCGGCCAGCACCGTATCGGCCAGACCGGTATCGGGGGTGCCGAGCCAGGCCTCCTCCATCAGGGTGCGATGCACGGCCACGTAGCGCAGGCGGAAACAGGCGCCACGCTCCGGGCTGAAGTCGTCGAAGGCGCGCCGCTCGGCCCCCTGGGAGCATTTGGGAAACGGATGGAAGGGGTGCCCGAGGTAGAGCGACTGTTCGGCGCCGATGAAGTCCGGCGCCGAGAGCGGCGCCTCGGCATGGCGCCGGTGGAAGTCGTCGAGGTGAGCGGCCATCCGAGTGAAGCTGTTATTGATCTTGTCGCGCATGTCCCAGAGCCGCAGCTCATGGGTATTGTCGGCCGTGGGCGATCCCAGCGCCTCGAGCAGCCGCTGGATGATGTCCTGCATGTCCAGCGGCACCACCCTGCCCTGCTCGTCGCGCAGATAGAAGGCCGAGCCATAGCGATGCTGACCCGACAGCGAGAAATAGCGCAGCGTGCCGATCAGCTCGCCCTGAGGCAGGGTCAGGCAAAAGGGCTCGCCTGCGTCGAGCAGCGAGGCGGCGAGGCCGGTGTCGGATCGGCGCGGGTCGCTGCATCCCGTCTCACGCAGGTAGCTGTTGAGCAGAGCGCGAAGACTGGCCTCCTTGGCCAACAAGTGGCTGGCGTAGGAGGGACAGGTCGCGTGCGGACTCGGCAGCATGACAGGACGCGCCTCCGCGTCACTTTGGGGAAGTCTGGGTAGCTCGATGTGTGTCATGGGCTGGCGTTACCTCACGGCGGTTGGAGGGAAGCGACAACGCCAGGGGCGTCGCCACGAGAACCAGGACGGCCAGGGCCAGGAAAGCCTCGCCCAGCGCCGCCATGCCGGCCGCACCGACCTCGGCGCCTTGTGCCAGGTGCCGCGTTCGGCTCAAGTCGTGATGCAGGGCGAGGAGCACGACGCCCAGCGAAGATGCCAGGCGACGGCACAGATTGTTCATGGCCGAGGCCTGAGCGATATAGCGATCCGACAAGGCGTTGAGCCCCACCGTGGTGACCGGTAGATAGCCGAAGCCCAGTCCGATCCCACGCGCCGCCATCAGCGCGCCGATCAACCACAGCGGGGCCTCTCGTCCCAGCGCGGCGAGGCCCAGCAGTGCAGCCGCCGTTACTGCCATGCCGAAGACCACGACATAGCGCGCCTTGCCGCGATCCAGCAGGCGGCCGGCCCACGGCGAGCAGATGGCGGCGACCAGGGCGGTGGGCAGGAAGATCAGGCCGGTGGTCAACGGGTCGTATCCCAGGACGTGCTGCATCCAGATCGGAATCAACAACAGGCAGCCGAAAGTGACCACGGCCTGGGCGCAGGCGAGTAGCACGCTTACACGGAAGGGCCGGACGGCGAACAGGTCGAGATCCAGCAGCGGATGCGGCGTGTGTCGCTCGACGTTCACGAAAGCCGTCAGCAGAAGCCCCCCGGCGAGCAGCGGGCCCCAGCGCATCATCTGATGCAGGTCAGCTGGCGAGGTGATACCGGCCAGAGCGATCAGCACGGCCCCCACTCCCAGCGTCACCAACAGGAAACCGGGCAGGTCGAAGCGGCGCGCAAGATCACGCCGCTGCGCCTCGAGATAGCAGTGGCCGCTCAGCAAGCCCAGGACGGCGACGGGCAGGTTCATCAGAAACAGGGCTTGCCAGCGACTCACTTCCAGCAGCAGCCCGCCGAGGCTGGGGCCCAAGGCCGGCGCGATCATCACGGCGAAACCCCAGACGCCGGTCACCCGACCGCGCCGATCGAGGGGCCAAGCAGCAAAGATCAGAGGCAGAGAAAGAGGAATCATCAGGCCCGCGGCAACGCCCTGCAGACCTCGCGCGGTCAGTACCCATGTCAGCGTGCCGGCCAGGGCGCCGAGCAGGGAAGCGACGAGAAACAGCCAAAGACCAAACAGGTAGAGGCGATGAGCGCCCCAGCGCTCGGCGAGGAATCCGGTCAGCGGCATGGTCATGCCCATGGCGACCAGGAAAAGCGTCATGACCCAGCTGGCGCGCGCTGCACCGGCATCGAAGACACGCATCAGCTCGGGAATCGCCAGATTCAAGGCGCTGTTATTGAGACTGACGGTAAAGGTCCCCAGCAGCACGGTGATCAACACCGGAACAGCTTTCTCCCTGGACGACATGGCACCCATCCCTGTAATCGATGGCTCCCCTAACGCGATCGGAGCCTGATGACATCGACGAGGCTGCCACAGCCGAATCTCATATGCAAACAATTCTCATAAGCATTAGTAATCGTATGTAAATATCGCATCGCAAATGGGAAGCTCTTATACTGTGCACATCCTTACGACGACTCGGCAGCGCTTATGCTCTCTCCTCCGCAATGCCACGCCTCCCGCCTTCAGGGAGAAGGCCTGACTGCCGGCTACGAAGGTCGGCGGGTCATCGACGGGGTGGATTTTCGTGTCGCTGAGGGTCGGGTCACGGCCCTGCTGGGCCCCAACGGCAGCGGCAAGTCGACGCTGCTCAAGACGCTCGCTCGCACGCTGACGCCACAGCAGGGCCGCGTGCTGCTCGACGGTCACGACATCCATCGCTACCGCACTCGCGAGGTCGCCCACCGCCTGGGCATCCTGCCCCAGAGCCCCACGGCTCCCGAAGGGCTCACGGTGCGCGAGCTGGTCGGCATGGGGCGTTTTCCCCACCAGCGCCTATGGCGGCAATGGTCGACGCAGGACGAGCAGGCGGTGCGAGAGGCCATGACCACCGCCCGTGTCGCCGAATTCGCCGAGCGTCCCGTCGACGCGCTCTCAGGCGGGCAACGCCAACGCTGCTGGATTGCCATGGTACTGGCCCAGCAGACCGACCTGATCCTGCTCGACGAGCCGACCACCTACCTCGATCTCAAGGTGCAGGTCGACTTGCTGGAACTACTGGTGAGACTGGCTCATGACCGCGGCCGCACGCTGCTGGTGGTGCTGCACGATCTCAACCTGGCGGCCGCCTATGCGGATGTGCTGGTGATGATGCGCAACGGCCGCATCGAGCAATGCGGTTCGCCCGAAGCGGTGTTCACCGCGACCAACCTGAAACGGGTTTTTGACCTCGATGCCGAGGTGATGCGCGCCCCGAACACCGGTCGGCCGATCTGCATCCCCGCGCTGGGCGGCATCGGCATGGCGGCCGCGCAGCCGCAGGAGGTATTGGCATGAGCGCAGTCCAGCGCTTCTGCGCCCGCGAGAGCGCCGCACTGGGCGATCCCTTGGCGGGCAGCGCCGCCCATGCCGAGCACAACCTGCTGCTCAGTTGGCCCCGCGCCAAATGGTGCCGCAGCCTGCGCCGGGCCAGCGACATGGCCGCCGAAGTGACCGAACGACTCGAAGCCATCGCCGGCTCGGGCCGGCGGGTGAATCTGATCCATCGCCGCGACTGGGACGAATGTCGCCACCGCGCCTACTTGATGCCCGAGAATCGTCGCTTCGAGATCCCGCGCAGCGAACTGCCGCTCTTCCTGGCCGCGCTGCAGGAAGACAAGCCTCTCGCCCATTGGGAAATCGCCCCTCCCGTGGGCCCGGTGCTGCTGTGCTGCACCCACGGCAGGAAGGACAAGTGTTGTGCAAAGTTCGGCTATGCCACCTACAAGGCCTTGGCCGAGAGGGTCGATGCCGGCCGTCTACCCGTCGAGGTGTGGGAGAGCACTCACCTCGGCGGCTGCCGGCTGGCAGCCAGCGCAGTGGTCTTTCCCGCCCTGCGCAAGTACGGCCGCATCGTCGCCGAGGACGCCAGACCCTTGCTCGAATGCGAGATGGCGAACCGGCCCTACCTGCCTTGCTATCGCGGCGACTCCCGACTCAGCCCACTGCAGCAGTGCGCTCAGGTTGCCGCGCTGAAATGGCTGGCGGCGCGCGGGATCGCGGCCGAGGTATCGGTCGCGGAGCCGGACGGCGACGGCTCGGTCGATCAGAGTCGGTTATGTGTCGACTGGCATACGAATAGCCGTTCGGGACGCCTCGAGGTGAGCTGCGAGCAGGACTCGTTGCAGCGCCACGACACCTGCGCCGATATCGTCGCGGGTCCGCCCACGACAAGCCGGGTCTGGCTAGCCAAGCACGTCGCCGTCGTCGAGGCGGTTTCGACTTCGCATTGATAACTCTTATCGTTCGCTTTATGGTAGCGATCCCGCTCCAGACCGCCGGAGACAGTTCATGTTCGAGTTAAGCCGCGTCGGCTTCGATATTGACGGCCGGACGCTGCTCGCCCCCTCCGATCTCACCTTCGACGAGGGGCGCGTGCACGGTCTCATCGGTCACAACGGGTCCGGCAAGTCCACCCTGCTCAAGCTGCTGGCCCGCCAGCAAGCGGCAAGCCATGGCGAGCTGCGGCTCGACGGCCGCCCCGTGGAAACCTGGGGTCAGCGCGAGTTCGCCAGACGCGTGGCCTATCTGCCGCAACAACTCCCTCCCACCGAGAGCCTTACCGGTCGCGAGCTGGTGGGCTTTGGACGTTACCCCTGGCGGGGCCTGATTGGGCGACACGGCCATAAGGACCGTGAAGCCGTCGAATGCGCCTTCGCCATGACCCATACCGAGCGCTTCGCCGACCGTCTCGTCGACACTCTCTCGGGCGGCGAGCGTCAGCGGGTCTGGCTGGCCATGCTGCTGGCTCAGGGCAGTCGCCTCCTACTTCTCGACGAACCCTTGGCGGCACTCGACGTTGCCCATCAGGTCGAGGTGCTCGCCCTGATCCGCCGGCTCAGCCGCGAACTCGGGCTCGGCGTGGTGATTGTGCTGCACGACATCAACATGGCGGCGCGCTACTGCGACCGACTGGTCGCCCTGCACGGCGGCCGGGTGCTCGCCGACGGCACGCCGGGCGAGCTGATGACCGACGCCACGCTCGAGGCGATCTACGGCATCCCGATGCAGGTAGTGCCTCACCCTACCGAGCCGTGTCCGCTCGCCGTCGTCGTCTGAATCATCGGGAATCGCTCATGCCTTCACGTCTGCGCCCATCGCGGCGGCTCACCGGTCTGCTCTACTGGCTGTGGCTGGTCACCGTCCCCGCGGCTGCCGAGGGTGGCCTCGTCACCCTCGACTGGACCCTGGCCGAGACGCTAGTCGCACTCGATGCCCCACCCCGCGCGGTCGCTCAGGTCGATGATTATCACACCTGGGTACAGGCCCCCCCGTTGCCCGATACCGTGATCGACCTGGGCCTGCGTTCCCAGCCCAATCTCGAGCGATTGGCATCCCTCGCCCCGGATCGCATTCTTATCTCGCCGATGTTCGCCAATCTCGCGCCGCGTCTTCAGCGCATCGCCCCGGTGGATTTGCTCACGCTCTATACGCCTGGGCGCGACAACTGGCAGGAGATGCTCGAACTGACCCGCCGACTCGGTGAGTTGGCGAATCGGCCCGAGGCCGCCGAGCGGCTGATTGCGGATACCGAGGCGCGTCTCGAGACCCTGCGCCAGCGCCTGCCCGCCACTCCCTCCCCTCTCCTCGTCGTGCAGTTCATGGACGCTCGACATGTGCGCGTCTTCGGTGGCAACGGCCTGTTCCAGGCGGTGCTGGAACGTCTCGGGGTGGAGAATGCCTGGCAGGGCAACACCAACGCCTGGGGCTTCTCGCTGGTTCCGCTGGAACGCCTGGTGTCGATCGATGCGCGGCTGGTGGTGGTAGAGCCTTTTCCGATCGGCGTCGAGGAGCAACTCGCCGACAGCGGGCTATGGCAATACCAGCCCAGCGTACGTGATGGCAGCTGGGTCGCCCTGCCACCGGTGTGGAGCTTCGGCGCCCTGCCCTCGGCGCAACGCTTCGCCGAGCTGATCGTCACCGCTCTGACAGGAGGGGCCGCATGACGACGAGGCTTTGGAATCGCTTCGGGCCACTGGCGGCCTGCCTTCCGCTCGCACTGCTCGTCACGTTGGCCATCCTGATACAGCTATCGGCGTCGGGTCTCGACCAAGGACTTCGCGCCCTGATCAGCGTCGAACCGCTCACTCCCGACGCCTTGATGCTGCACTACAGCTGGTGGCCACGCCTGACAATCTCGCTGCTGGCCGGCGGCGGATTGGCGCTTGCCGGCGTGCTGATGCAACAGGTGCTGCGCAACCCGCTGGCGGCTCCCACCACGCTGGGCGTGACCAACGGCGCCAACCTGGCGCTGCTTGCCACCACGTTGTTCACCCCGGCGCTGCTCGCTATCGGACGCGAGTGGGTGGCCCTGGCCGGCGGCGGCGGCGCCATGGGGCTGGTCTTCGCCCTGGCCTGGCGCCGAGCTCTGGCACCGGTAGTGGTGGTGCTGGCGGGTCTGGTGGTCAATCTCTACGTCGGCGCACTCTCCATGGTGCTGCTGCTCTTCCACCAGGAGGAGCTCAAGGGACTGCTGATCTGGGGGGCCGGCTCGCTGGCTCAGAACGGCTGGCACGACGTCGCCTTCCTCGCACCGCGACTGCTTATCAGCGGCCTGGCAGCCTGGTTGCTGCTGCGTCCCCTGGCTCTGCTCGAGTTGGACGACGCCAGCGCCCGCAGCCTCGGCGTCTCACTCAAGCATCTGCGCCTGGCCGGCCTGGGGCTTGCCGTATTCGTCAGCGGCTGCGTGGTGAGTGTCGTCGGCGTGATCGGCTTCATCGGCCTGGCGGCCCCCAACATCGTGCGTCTGGCCGGCGCACGCAGCCTTGGTGCTCGCCTCGTCTGGTCGACGCTTCTCGGCGCGCTGTTGCTGGCGGGAACCGATCTGCTGCTACAGCAGTACAGTCAAGCGCTGCCGACCCTGATCCCGACCGGCGCCATGACCGCTGCGCTCGGCGCCCCGCTGCTGCTCTGGCTGATTCCCCGCCTGCGCCTCAGCAGCGGACCACCTCGCGTCGTTTCCGCCTTCGTTCACCGCCATCCCGCTCCGGGCAGGCTGATCCTCTGGCTCGGCTTGGCACTGCTACTGGCCGCGCTCGTCGCCCTTGCATTCGGTCAGGTCGAGAGAGGCTGGTCGATCAGTCTGGACTGGCAGGTGCTCGAATGGAGGACGCCGCGCGTGCTGGCGGCAGCGGCCAGCGGCGTGATGCTCGCCGTGGCAGGCACCTTGCTTCAGCGCCTCACTGCCAACCCCATGGCCAGCCCTGAGCTGCTGGGCATCAGCGGCGGTTGCGCCATTGCCCTGATGGCGGGGATCTTCCTGCTACCGGCGCCGAGCAACCTCGCTCTGGTCGGCATCGGCACGCTCGGCGCGCTTGTCACCATGGCGCTGCTGATAATCATCAATCGGCGTGGCGGCTTCCTTCCCGAGCGGCTGTTGCTAACCGGCGTTGCATTTACCTCCCTGTTCGACGCCGTGCGCGCCATCGTACTGGCCGGCGGTGACCCACGCGGCCAGCAGGTAGTGGCCTGGCTCTCGGGCTCCACCTACTATGCGGATCTCCCCACCGCCATTGCCGTGTCCGTCGCGGCGCTGCTGCTTGCTCTGGCCGCGCGCCCCTTCGTGCGCTGGCTCGACATCCTTCCCTTGGGTCAAGCCACAGCCTCGGCGCTGGGAATCCGCGTCGAGCGCGCCCGGCTGGCGCTGCTGGGGCTGGTCGCGTTACTCACCGCCGCAGCCACGCTGGTGGTCGGCCCGCTCTCCTTCGCCGGCCTGCTGGCCCCACACATGGCGCGGCTGGCGGGCTTTCATCGGGCTCGCTGGCATCTACTCGGAGCGGCCATTATCGGTGCCCTGCTGATGGTGATCGCCGACTGGCTGGGCCGGCAGTGGCTATTCCCTAACGAGATTCCCGCCGGGCTGGTCGCCTCGCTGATCGGCGGCGCCTACTTCATGTGGGGGCTGCGGCGGCTCTAGTCATTCCGGCCGCCCAAACGCACAGCGCCCGGCCAACTGGCCGGGCGCTGTGCGTCTTGCATGATGGAACTACCAGCGGTAGCTGAGGCTGCCGATTACGCTGCGTGACTCGCCGTAGTAGCACCAATACTCGCAACCGCTTACGTACTCTTCGTCGGTGAGATTGTTCACGTTGAGCTGAGCCGTCCAGCTCTCATTGATGTCATAGCTCACTTTGGCATCGTAGAGCGTGTAGGAAGGAACTTGCGTATCGCTGTACTGCGGTGAGTCGACGCTATCGCCCACATAGCGCACCCCTCCGCCGACGCTCAGCCCTGCCAGGGTACCAGCGTCGAAGCCGTAATCGAGCCAGAGCGAGGCTTGGTGACGCGGGATCAGGCCGGCTCGGAGATTCGTTGCTTCCGGACTGATATCGACTCGGGTATCCGTGTAGGTGTAAGCCGCGGTCAGTTGCAACTGTTCGGTCAGGAAGCCGACGCCCTCCAGCTCGAAGCCCCGCGAGTGGCGCTCCCCGCCCTGTCTGTTGCTGGCCTGGCCGCTGGTGTAGAGAGTATTGCTCTCTTTGAGATCGAACAGCGCAGCATTCAGATAACCATCCAGCCAATTCGGCGCGAACTTGACCCCAAGCTCCCATTGCTCGCCTTCACTGGGAACATAGGCATTGCCATCCGGGTCGCTGCCGACCTGGGGGCTGAAAGATTCGCTGTAGCTCAGATAGGGCGAGATACCGTGATCGCCCAAATACATGATCCCGCCGGTGAGCGAAAGCTGCGAGTCGTCGAACCCCTGATCGGGGCGCCCTTCGGCGCGATTGGTCACATCGACGCTATCGTGCCGAAGCCCCGCCAGCAGTATCCAGCGGTCATATAGGCGCAGCTGGTTCTGCGCGTAAAGGCCGATCTGCTCCTTGCCCTCGTTATGCTGAGTATCTAAAGAGGCCGGTGTGTAATTGCCATATTGCGGGTTGAAGAGATCGATAGGGCCGATGACTGCACTGTTTTCACCGCTCCGATAATCCACATCGAGTTTCTGATAATCGACGCCAAGCAACAACGTATTCTCCGTGCTCTCGGTATACCAGTTACCCACCAGGCGATTGTCCACGGTAAAGGCATCGTAACTCCCGTCACGATAGGACAGGCCGCGTCCGGCTGTCCTGCCATCGATCATATATGAGGCGTAAACGCCACGCAGCAGCAGGTCGAGTTCGCTATAGCGCAGGTTCTGCTGGAACTCCCACGTATCGCTGACCTCGTGCTCCAACTCGTAGCCGAGCGACAGTTGTGTCAGCTCCCGCCGATCGTAATCCGGCTCCCCCAGGTTCGTGTCTCGCGGTACGCGGCCGAACGGCGTGTCTTCTACCGTACCGTAGGGCAGGAAGAAACCGTTGGTCGGCGTACCATGGTCACGCATGTAACTACCAAGGAAGGTGATCTTGGTGGCATCGCTCAGGTCAAGTGAAAGGCTGGGGGCCAGGTAGACACGCTGGTTGTCGGTGCCGTCGAGTTCGCCATCGCCTTCGCGAAACAGCCCTACCATGCGGTAGCGCACATCGTCGCGCTCGCCCACCGGCCCTGAACTGTCGATGCCCAACTGACGGTGCCCCTTGTTGCCGCCCTGCAGCTCAAGCTGACCTTGGGCCTCCTCGGTGGGTCGCTTGCTGATGGCATTGACCACTCCGCCCGGAGGCGCCTCACCGTAGAGAATCGAGGCCGGTCCCTTGAGAACATCGATGCGCTCAAGCCCGAAGGGTTCGGTCTGCCACCAGAAATAGCCTCCCTCACGGAACAGGCGAAGCCCGTCCTGGTAGGTGGAGTCTTCGCCATTGAAACCGCGCAAGTAGAACCAGTCGGCCTTGGTATCGCGGCCAAAGGGCGCCGAAAGCACACCGCTACGATAACGCAAGGCTTCGTCGAACTTGGTGACCGCGCGATTCTCCAACTCCTCCTCATCGATCAGCGACATGGAGCGTGGGGTTTCCAGCGCCGGCGTGTCGACCTTGAGTGCCGTGCCGATGACGACCACGGTGTCCATTTGCTCGGCTTCCTCCTGGGCGGTGGCGAGCAAGGGGGTGACGACAAGGGCACCAGACACCGCGAGGCCAAGGGCGCCACGAACGGCATGGGTGAGCGGATGGGCAGTGAGGGCGATGGATGAGCGTGACATGCTGTGTCTCTAACGGGTTGGAGAAGCCGTGGTAGCCAGCGAAGCGGCACGAGACACATGGTAATACTTATCATTAACTAATTAAAATACAATCGTTAGCATTTGCTTGATCCTGCTCATATGTCTGTGTCATCGCTGACCTGCCAAAGCAAACGCCGCAGCCATGGGCTGCGGCGTTCGACTGGTCCCGTTGGGTTGCTTTTCGCTACGCCATCAGGAAGTCGCTTCCTGGTAGCGGCGCTCCACGTCGTCCCAGTTGACCACGTTGAAGAAGGCGCTTACGTAGTCGGGACGCTTGTTCTGGTACTTCAGATAATAGGCGTGCTCCCACACGTCCAGACCCAGCACCGGGGTATTGCCATGCATGTGCGGGCTGTCCTGGTTCAGTGTGTTTTCCACCACCAGTTTCTTCTCGGGCGTCACGCTCAACCAAGCCCAGCCGCTACCGAAGCGGCCCAGGGCCGCCTTGGTGAAAGCCTCCTTGAAGGCATCGAAGCCGCCCAGCTCGCTGTCGATGGCCTGGGCCACCCTGCCCTGGGGCTGACCGCCACCGTTCGGTGACATCATCTGCCAGAACTTGGAGTGGTTCGAGTGGCCGCCACCGTTGTTGATGACCTCCTGCCGCTTCGCTTCAGGCACCCGATCGATGCTGGCCATCAGCTCGTCTACCGGCACGTCTTCCAGTCCGGTGCCCTCCAGGGCGGCATTGAGCTTGTCGACGTAGGTCTTGTGGTGACGCGAATGATGGATTTCCATGGTCATTGCGTCGATGTGTGGCTCGAGCGCGTCATAGGCGTAAGGAAGCTCGGGCAGTGTATGCGGCATATTCGCTCCTCCATGAAGGCGATTGAGTTCAGGGACGTTCGTCCACGACTTCAACCATCTAGCATGGCAAAAGCTGGCGCTTGACGCTAATAGCGAAATTGAAATTTCGATATAGCCAAGTCTAATGAACGGCCCATAGCGAGTGTCAGTACGCCGAAAGCCGGCTCCATCGAGCCGGCTTTCAAGGCATGAGTTCAGGCTTACAGCTTGCTCTCCAGCTCCGGCAGGATCTGGAACAGGTCACCGACGAGGCCGTAATCCGCCACCTGGAAGATCGGCGCCTCCTCGTCCTTGTTGATCGCCACGATCACCTTGGAGTCCTTCATGCCGGCCAGGTGCTGGATCGCCCC